>JAGCGO010000053.1 GCA_017649565.1 Fibrobacter sp.
GACCGTTAGCGAATCCATTCAGCTCGCTAAGGATATCGTGGAAGCCGTCAAGGACGTGAAGAAGACCGAAGTGGTCATCGCCCCGACTTACCTCGCCGCCGCCAAGGTCGCCGACGTCATCAAGGGTTCCAACGTGAAGCTCGCCATCCAGGACATCCACTGGAAGGACCAGGGCGCATTCACCGGCAAGGTCTCCGTTGACATGGTCAAGGAAATCGGTGCCGAATACATCATTATCGGCCACTCCGAACAGCGCCAGTACTTCCACGAAACGGACGAGACCGTGAACCTCAAGGTCAAGAAGACCCTCGAAGCCGGCATCAAGCCGATCATCTGCATCGGTGAAACTCTCGACGAACGCAACGGCGGCAAGCTCGAAGCCGTGCTCAGCACCCAGGTCAAGGGCGCCTTCAAGGACGTTTCCGCCGAAGACGCTGCCAAGTGCGTGCTCGCCTACGAACCGGTCTGGGCGATTGGTACCGGCGTGACCGCTACCGACGAACAGGCTCAGGACACCCAGGCTTTCGTCCGTAACGTTGTGAAGGAAATCTACGGCGAAGCCGTTGCCGAAGGCATGCGCATCCAGTACGGTGGCTCCATGAAGGGCGCCAACGCTGCCGGCCTCCTCGCCCAGAAGGACATCGACGGCGGTCTCATTGGTGGTGCAGGCCTCAAGGCTAACACCTTCATGGAAATCATCGCCGCTGCCGAAGCTAAGTAATTTTCAACCAACCAAGGAATCGTCACTATGACAACTCTCTTTTGGATTCTGATCGTCATTCACGTTTTCCTGTGCTTGTTCCTCATGCTTCTCGTCCTCATGCAGAACGACAAGATGGGCGGCCTCGCAGGTCTCGGTGGCATGACCTCTCAATCTGCCTTCTCTACCGCTGGTGCAGCCACCTTCATCCAGAAGCTGACTCGTGGCGTCGCTGTGGTATTCTTCCTCGTGGTTTTCGCTCTCGGCCTCATCACGGCCAAGCAGGACCGCACCGTGGAAGAGTCCGCCATGCAGAAGGCTACTCGCGAATCCGCTGCCCAGCAGCAGACCGCTCCGGCTCCGGCACTCCCGGGAAACTTTACCGCTCCTGCGGCTGAAGTTCCGGCCGAACCGGCAACCGAAGTCCCGGCCGGCGAAGCCCAGTAAAACTTTCATCCCAGTAATTTTGCTGGGATAAGTTCTGCGGTCGTGGTGGAATTGGTAGACACGCTAGCTTGAGGTGCTAGTGGGAGCGATCCCATGACAGTTCAAGTCTGTCCGACCGCATACAAGAGTCCGCCCTGCTAACAAGCGGGGGGGATTTTTGTTTAGGGGCTAGAGACTAGAGGCTAGGATCTAGGGGTTAGAGGCTGAGGCTCACGCCTACAGGCGAGAAATTAAAAATGAAGAATGAAAAATTAAGAATTAGAGCATTTCATTTTTCACTTTTAATTCTTAATTTTCTTTTGAGGTTTTTATCATGCAAAATTCTATTGTTGCCCCCGTTGGCGTTTTGGGCTTTGGCGTCGAAGGCCAGAGCACGTTCAACTACCTTGTCCGCAGCGGAATCAAGGATATCGTCGTGATGGACAAGAACCCGGTCAGCTTGCCGGAAGTACCCGCAGGCGTGAACGTCAAGACATTCAGCGGCGACAACTACATGGACGGTCTCAAGGACTGCGTGACCGTGGTGCGCTCGGCAGGCGTGTACCCGATGAGCCAGGAGCTATTCAAGTTCCAGATGAACGGTGGGCTCATGACGAGCCAAATTCAACTGTTTTTAGAACAAACTAAATCAAAGAAGGTCGTGGGCGTCACGGGGACACTCGGCAAGGGTTCCACCGTGAGCATGATCAGCCATATCCTGACCAAGTGCGGCGTGAACAACGAGATTGGCGGGAACTTCGGCGTGCCGGCACTCGACCTGCTGGAAACCGAGACGTCCGACCGAGTGAGCATCCTTGAACTTTCGAGTTTCCAGCTGATGACGCTTTCTATCTCGCCCGACGTGGGCGTGGTGCTGCGCGTTTCGACGGAGCACCTGGACTGGCACAAGAGTGTCGAGGAATACCGCGACGCGAAGGCGAACCTCGTCCGCTGGCAGAAACGCGGCGGCACCTGCGTCTTCTTGAAAGACGCCGCTCCGACGGCGAAGATCGCCGCCGAGAGCCCGGCCACGACCAAGTACGCCATCACGCTCGCCGACGGGCCGAACTTTGGCGACGGAGACGCCGTGATCGACGGCGCCACCCTCGCTATCGACGACGAAAAGCTTTTCCTTGCAGACTGCAAAGTGCGCGGCATCTACCAGCTCGAGAACATGGCGGCGGCGACCCTCGCCGTGAAGGCGCTGGGCATCAAGGTGGCCGACGCGTTCGAAGCCCTCAAGAGCTACGAGACGCTCCCCTTCCGCATGGAGTTCAAGGGAGAAAAGAACGGCATCGAGTTCTACAACGACAGCTACGCCACGCGCCCCGACGCGACGATCGCCGCTACGGCGAGCATGAAGCGCCCCTTCGCGCTCATCCTCGGCGGCTCCGAAAAGAACGCGGACTTTACCGAACTTTCGAAAATCCTCGTGAACGACCGCCCGAACCTGAAGCGCATCGCGCTCATCGGCGCTACAGCACAGCGCATGCTCGAGTCGCTCCAGCAGGCCGGGCTCCAGATTCCCGCGAACATATTCCCCACACTGGAGGAAGCGTTTGCCGACAGCCTCGCCATCGGCGAGGGCGGTACGGTCATCATGAGCCCCGCCTGCGCGAGCTTCGGCCTGTTCAAGAACTACAAAGTCCGCGGCCAGGTCTTCGACAAGCTGGTTGCCGAGCTGTAAGCATCATTTTTTTTGAAAAAAAAGCGCGGTTCCCCTTTACAAAAGGCCCCCTTTTATTTAAATTTGTCTCCGTTCCGCTAAGGACCACGCGGTCGTGGTGGAATTGGTAGACACGCTAGCTTGAGGTGCTAGTGGGAGCGATCCCATGACAGTTCAAGTCTGTCCGACCGCAGAAGGAACCCGGCTTAATCGCCGGGTTTTCTTTTTGTCCCAAAATCAAGCATTTCTCCTTAAAACCTACGGAAAACCCCGGACCGAAGTCCGGGGCTATGACATGGAGAACAAAAAAATCTGTACGTTTTCAGGGAGTTACTTGGTCGTGTTGACCAGGAACTTCTTGGACCCCTGAGCCTGCTTGAGCATGTAGATGCCCTTCTTGAACCCGGCAGCCTTGAGCGCAGCCTGGGCGTCCATACGGGTCAGGTCGACCTTCCCGAGCAGAGCACCCGTCAGGGTGAACACCTGGTAGGTCATCGGCTCGTTGTAATGGAAGTTGACACGGGCAGAAGCAACCTTCAGCGGATCCGACGCCTTGGCTTCGCCGAAGGAGAACCAGTCCACGTTCACGTTGTCGCCAGTAATGACAAGGCGGATTTCGTGCGGGCCCTTCGTAAGCGTAGCCTTGCCCGCGGAAACTTCCTTATAGACGCTCCAGTCTTCACCGGTCTTTTCCATCTTCACGGTATCACCCACGGCCTTCTCATCCACGAGGAAGCAGAAACTGGAGGTCTCGGCACCAGAAGAAGCGTATGCCGTAATCGGGTATTCGCCGTCGGCATCCACATCGACCGTAAATTCCATCCATTCGCCGGCCTTGGTATAGCCCACGGCAACTCCCGTACCGCCAGCCACCAGGTCCACACCCTCGTCCGCACGGACATTGGCATCGCCCTGGTTATCCGCGTCGGCATCGTTGAATGCGCGACGGGCGCCGCCGTCATCGTAGTTCTCGACTTCGATCTTGCCCGGAATCTTCGCGGCAACGCCGCCATGCGGGGTCTGCGAGGTGCCGGAGCCGCCTTCGCCAGCAAATTCCCATTCAATCAAGCCCATGGTGGAGTCCTTGGAGCCCTTGAACACGAGGAACAGCTGGTCGACAATACCGGTGAGGCCAGAGACTTCGCATTCGTTGTCTTCGTAGGAATTCCAATTACCCGTATTCTTGAGGTCGCAGGTGCCGGCCAAAGTACCGGTGACGCTACCCGAATGGATTTCGACCTTGTTGCCGTCGGCGACGCTGGCCGCAGTCACGCGGAAGGACTTGGCCCCCCCACCGAAATCCACGCCCGAAATGCGGATCCAGGATTCCTTGGAGGCAAGCGGGGTGAGCACATGCACCACAGGCTGTCCCTTGGTATAGTCGGTACGGCTGCGGATGTTGCGCTGCTTGGAACTCGTGATGGCCTTGTACGGCTGGTACGGGTCAAAATCCGCAATCTGGGCCGGGCCCGCGTCGGTGAACTTCACGGTGTTCATCTTGTCGCCGTTCCAGGTCAGTTCGTCGATACTCGTACTGCGGTGGTTACCGGTCGTGGTGGCGTCCTGCCCGTTGGTGAGTTTCGGCTTTTCGGAAGACATCACGAGGCGACGGTCATGATAGACCGCATACCACTTGTCCTTGAACTTCGCGATACCGTGGTGGTTGTTGCCGCCCTTGCCGTTGATCTTGGAGGGGTTGTCAATCACGACGCCCTGGTAAGTGTAGGGGCCCTTGATATTCTTGGAAGTCGCATAGCTGATGTTCTGGCTCTGGTCGTTATAACTCAGGTAGTAGATGCCATTCCTCTTGTGCAAATAAGAAGCTTCGAAGGACTTGTCAGCCCCCTTGAGCGCCGTCTTCGTAGAGGTATTCAGTTCCACCTTCTCGTGCGTAAGTTTGCTGAATTCAATCAAGTCGAAGTTGTTGCCGTAACCACGGCTTCCTCCGCTGCCACCGCCAAAAGTCATGTAAGCCTTTCGATTCCCATTATCGTCATAGTCAATAAAAATGGCAGGGTCAAAACACCACGAAATGCCGTCGCAGTCCGTAACGCCACCGCCGCCCACAAGGAGCTTGCCCACCGGGTCAATGTAGGGACCGGCCACGTTCTTGGAAGACACAATGCCCACGCCGCTACCGCCGTTCGGGTATATCAAGTAGAACACGCCGCTGTCAACGGCAATACCCGGAGCCCAAATGTTCTGGATATAAGAGACTTCACGATTATAGCGGAGAACCATACCATGGTCCGTCCAGTTCTTCATATCCTTGGAACTCAGGATGTAAAGAGCGCGAATCGTATAGTCGTTTTCGCCCGTATTGGGGCATTCGTCGTCCGTATCCGTGAGGATAAAGAACTCATCATCTGTGCCGAACGCCGCCGGGTCCGCCAGAAAGTGATAATTTGAGATAGGGTTGTCTGCAAAAACAGATGCTACCAACCCGAAAGTAGCCGCAAGGGCCATTTTTTCCCATCTTTTCATAAAAACATCTCCATTCACTCGGTTTTTACCGCACCCACAATTAACCATTTTA
This sequence comes from Fibrobacter sp., assembly GCA_017649565.1. Taxonomy (GTDB): domain Bacteria; phylum Fibrobacterota; class Fibrobacteria; order Fibrobacterales; family Fibrobacteraceae; genus Fibrobacter. The sequence goes on from JAGCGO010000053.1 coordinate 5,329, forward strand.
TAAAATACCTCCAAAAAACGGCCTTTTTAGAAGCCTATTCTATTATCTATGGATAAATTGACAACAGCCATTTTTTTCTACATTTGGCCGAAATGAACCGTTTCGAGCTCCTGAAGACATCCAAGAAATCCAAGGCCCGCCTGGGAGTGGTCCACACCGACCATGGCGACGTCACGACCCCCATCTTTATGCCGGTGGGCACCGAGGCGACCGTAAAGGCGGTAACGCCTGCACAGCTCAAGGATATCAGGGCCGAAATCATCCTCGCAAACACCTACCACCTGTACCTGCGCCCCACGACCCCGCGCATCGCTAAAGCGGGCGGCATCCACAAGTTCATGGGCTGGGACGGCCCGGTGCTCACGGACAGCGGCGGATTCCAGGTGTGGAGTTTGAAGGATTTGCGCAAGATTACCCCCGAAGGCGTGGAATTCAGGAGTATCCTGGACGGTTCAAAGCACTTTTTCAGCCCGGCAAGCGTCATGAACGCCCAAAGGGAAATCGGCGCCGACATCATCATGGCGCTGGATGAATGCACCCCCTTCCCGAGCACGGCAAAGGAAGCGGAGCATAGCCTGAATTACACCCTCAAGTGGACCGCCGAAGCCATGCAGTGGCTCAAGGAGCACCCGCCCATCCACGGTTACGACCAGCAGTTCTTCGGAATCATCCAGGGAGGCATGCACAAGAACCTGCGAAAGCAGGCCATCGAGCGCATCGCGGAACTCGAACCCGACGGATTTGCCATGGGAGGACTTTCGGTCGGCGAACCCACCGAGACGATGTACGAGATTGCGGATTTCTGCACCGACATCTTGCCGCAGGACCACGCCCGCTACGTGATGGGTGTAGGCACCCCGTGGAACTTGCTGGAACTCATCGGCCGCGGAGTCGACATGTGCGACTGCGTGATGCCCACCCGCAATGCCCGCAACGGCATGCTGTTCACGAGCGAAGGCGTGTTGCGCTACAAGGCCGCCCGCCATGCCGAAGAATTCGACAAGCCGGTGGACCCGAACTGTGACTGCTACTGCTGTAGGAATTTCAGCCGCGCCTATCTGCGCCACCTGCACCATGCCGGAGAATCTCTCGGGTTCACGCTCGCGAGCATCCACAACCTGCACTTCTACCTGCACCTGATGCGCGAAGCCAAGCAGCACATCGCCGACGATACATTCGAGGAATGGGCAAAGGAAAGGTGCGAAGTGATGCAGCGCGACCTCCAATAGTCCTTGACAGCTCCCCCGAGGGACGTTTTTAGGGTCTCTTAAAGAAAAAATTTCTTTTTTTCTCGTTCCATAAGCAAATTAGAATGTTATTTTGATTTATATGGAACCGCTTCAGTTTACATCTCTCGCCTCGATGTTTTTTGCGAACTGCGACCGCTCGGATTTCGGCGGCTGGTTCCAGAGAAATGGCGACCATTGGGATCACTTTTCCAGGTCAAAACTCAGGAGAGATGCAACGGCAATCGCGCTTGCCCTCAGGGACCGCGGAATCAATGCGGGCGAAAGCATAGGAATCATCGCCCCCAGCTCCGTCTACTGGCTCCTGGCCGACATCGCGACGCAGATCAACCACGCCATGGTGGTGCCGCTGTTCCCGAACATTTCTTCCGAAAATTTCCAGTTCCAGTGCGACGACGCGAACGTGCAAGTCCTCATCATCGAGAACATCGCCCAACTCGACGCGCCGCTGCAAGAACTACTCCCCCGCTTCAAGGCGATTATCCAGCTGGACACGGGCACCGAGCTCCCGCCCAACGGAGTTTACTGGGACACCCTGATTATGGACGGGCTCAAGGTCATCGACAAGCCGGAATCCGCCCTCTGGATCAAGACTCAAGTTTTCTCCATCGCACCGGACGACCTTTTCAGCATCATCTACACGAGCGGTTCCACGGGCAGGCCCAAGGGCGTCGAACTCACGCACAGGAACATGCTCTCGCAGATACAGAATATCCTGCCGCTGTTCAAGCTGAACCGCAAGCGCGATGTCGCCCTGACGATACTCCCGGTCGCACACGTTTTCGAACGCATGGCCGTGTACTACTACATTTTGAACGGCATTCCCATCTACTTTGCCGACAGTCCAAAGAACGCGGCCGTCCTGATGAAGGAGACAAGGCCGACCGTCATGATTGTCGTGCCGAGAATCCTCGAGCGCGTCTACGAAAGCATCACGATAGCGGCAGACAAGTCGCGCGGCCCCAAGAGCTGGGCCATCAAGCGCGCCGTGAAGATTGCAAAAATCGAGAACCCCGAAAAGCGCCCGAGCCTGTTGCGGCGTTTCTACGACCGCATCGTCTACAAGAGGATGAGGGACGCCATCGGCGGGAACTTCCGAATGATTATTTCGGGCAGCAGCGCCCTCAACAAGAGTATCAGCCGTTTCTTGCTGAACATCGGGCTCCCGGTCTACGAAGGCTACGGACTGACCGAATGCTCGCCTGTCGTAAGCGCCAACTACGAGAACAACCAGTCGGTCGGTACCGTGGGCAAGCCGCTGGACCACCTCTCCGTAAAGATTGGCGAGAACAACGAAGTGTTGGTCAAGGGCGACAGCGTCTTTGCCGGATACCACAACCGGCCCGACCTGAACAAGGAAGCATTCACGCCGGACGGCTACTTCCGTACCGGAGACCAAGGATTCATTGACGACGATGGATACCTCTCCCTGACAGGCCGACTCAAGGAACTTTTGAAGACAAGCACGGGCAAGTACGTGAGCCCGAACCCCATCGAGCTGGAAATCAGCCGCCATCCCGTAGTGGAGCAGGCGCTTGTCATCGCGAACGACCGCAAGTTCGTCTCGGTCCTGGTATTCCTGAACCCGGAAGGCGCACGCCGACTGCTCCGCGTTTCAAAGGAAGAATTCAATATCGAGAAGGCTTTGCAATCCGGACGTATCCGCGAGGCGATCAACCGCCATATCGGCAAGGTCAACAAGAAACTGAACCACTGGGAACAAATCCGCAAGTGGACGCTCATCGGTGACGAGCTCACCATAGAGTCGGGACTATTGACGCCGACACTGAAATTGCGCAGGAAAGCGACAGAAACCCGCTACGCCGATCAGATTGAAGAAATGTACCAGCAGCCCCACGAGCAAGAAGCGCAAGGCTAGCCGTCAAGAACCCCGTCGGGGTGCAAGTCGCAACAGGCACCGTGAACACTGTGCTGCAGGAGCCGCAGGGTCGCCATAACGACGCTCCGGATTCGGGCAATGCTGTACGCTCCCGTCCGGCAACACCCACAATTCATCGTCGAACGGACAGAAGTCCGGCACATCCGCCCCATACGATGCAGCACTCGGCGCACCGCTCGGCATATCCGACGCAAAAAACAGGCTTCCTTCGCAGCGCAACTTGTCAGAGTGGATGACTTGGCGCAGGTTGTGTAGGTCATCTTTGCCGAGGGCATACCGGGCGGCAAGTTCGGTCGGGGCGGTATTCAGGAACACAGCCGGGTTCCACTTGATGCGGGAAATTCCTACGGATTCGGCCCAGCGCAACATATCCAGCACTTCGCCGGCATTCTTACGATGCAGCGTCACCTGCAGCGAGACAGAACAAGGCGACGCAGGCGCAGATTCGCGGTCGGCAAGGCGAGCATTCGCCAAAGCGACGAGCTTTTCCACGTTCGCCTTCCACCGGGAGAAATTCCCGCCGGGCATCATCTCCGAAAAAGATTCCTCGCTGAATCCCATGCAGCTCACCTTGATGTCGCGGCAGGCGCGCAACAAGCTGCGCATTCCCTGCTCCGTCCCCCACGTTCCCGGAAAGCTCCCGTTTGTCGTCAGGTTCACGGGGACTCCGCTAACCACGCACAGTTCAAGCAGTTCGGAAAAATGGGAGTATAGCAGCGGTTCGCCCATCGTACTCGGAATGACTTCGCGCAGTCCCTCTTTCAGGGCATTTTCGATTGCCGCGCGCACAGTGGCGAAGGGCATTTCGCCAAGCCCGAAATTTTCATTCTGGCGTTGGGCCAAAAAACAAAGCGGACAATGCATGTTGCATTTGTCCGGATTGGTTAAAAGTGTAAGTCGGCGAATCAAGGGAGTCCCTTCGCCATGAGCGCGCTACGCGGATGCGTTGCGCTTTTCACGCAGGTACTTGATTGCCGCAAGCCCGGCCACGGCGCCCTCGCCCACGGCAACGGACACCTGGAGCGTACCTCCAGTGCAGTCGCCCGCGGCAAAGAGTCCGGGGACAGTTGTCTGGAAATCGGGACCGAGCACGGGGTTCACCCCGTCAAAGGCGGCGCCGGCCTTGCGTGCAAGGTCGGAAGCGCTAGCGCTACCCAGTGCGACAAACAGACCATCGAAGGCTTCTTCCGTGCCGTCCTCGTAGCGGACGCCCTGGAAGGTGCCTTCGCCGAGAAGTTCGGCAATCTGGCGCTTTTCCACAGGCACGGTATCGGGGAACGTCGCAGACGTGGGATTCCCATGCGTCAGCAACGTCACGGACGATGCCACCGGCAACAGTTCGGATACTTCGTGCAAGGCATACTCGGCGGAACCCAGGACTGCGACCTTCTTCTTTCTGTAGAAGAATGCATCGCACACAGCGCAATAGCTCACGCCGTGCCCTTCGAGTTCGGCCATTCCGGGCAACGCCTGTTTCTTGCGGGCAGAACCGGTCGCCATGATGCACGCCTTGCCACGATATTCCCCACTAAGTCCCTTGGCAACAAACTCGCTCCCATCGAAGAAAAGGTCTGTAACTTCGTCGTCCGCGATTTTTGCGCCGAGGGCCAGCGCCTGGTTCTTCCCCACTTCAGCAAGCTCGGGGCCGCTGAGCGGTTTAACCAGACCATAGTAGTTTTCAATCATGTGAGCACGGGCCAGCGCACCGGCATCCTTACCAACAAGCAACACGTCTAGGCCCGCACGAAGCCCGTAAAGGGCGGCGGAAACTCCTGCGGGACCATAGCCCAGAATCAATATATCAGCCATTCGAAATCCTTAAAGGTTTCAGCTAGTTACCACGCGTCTTAATTTCCGCCGGATTCTTCTCAAGTAGTTCTTGCAAGATTTCGGCAGACTGTTCAAACTCACCTGTCGAGGCGCAAGTCTTGCTGCTCAAGATCTTCTGCAGGTACTGCTTCTGCTTTTCGACATCATTGTCGGCAGCATAGAGCTGTGCCAGCTTGAACATCGTCGCGCAAACCTTGCCCCCTTCGGGGAAAGCTTCCGCAAGGCTAGCGAACACCTTCTTGGCCTTGTCTTCCTGCTTTGCGTCAATCAGACACAGGCCCATCCAGTAAAGCGAGTTTTCAGCAAGCTCACCGGTTTTCATTTGTTCGTAAACCTGCTTAAATCCGGAATACGCCAGCTTGTATTCGCCGCGATGGTAGTCGGAACGTGCCGTATTGAACATCGCTTCGGCTTCCACGAGCTTTTCGGCTTCGCGTTCCACGCTGTCCATGGAGACCGGCGCCGGAGCCCCGCTGACGACCACCTTCTTCGCAAGGATCTTGTCGGACTTGCCGAGCAACATATCCAGGCGGTAGATGACCTCTTCCTGACGGGAGTCATTGCGTTCGGACTCGTCCGAGACACGGCGAGAAAGCATCGTGATTTCGGCCTGCATGCGTTTCTGCACGAGAGCCGCCTGATCAAGCAAAGCCTTCAGCGAATCAATCTCGGTACGCAGCGAATCTTCGAGGCGAGCCATGGAGGAATCCACCGCGTCGACGACATTCGACTGCACGTTGGCGCCCACGTTCTCCATTTCCTGCGTACGGAGCACGGTAATCTTGGAGCATCCCGTAAGTGCAAGTACAGAGAAAACTAGGCCTAGGGCCAAATACTTCATTTTCAAGAAACACCTCAAATTACTTGATGTTCACACGGAAATTCGCGCGACGGTTCTGGGAATAGGCTTCCTCGGTAGAACCTTCGACCTTCGGATTTTCCTTACCGTAGCTCACGGATTCCATGCGGTCGGCAGTGACACCGTAGGCAATCAAGAATTCCTTAACCTTCATGGCACGCTTTGCACCCAGGGTGAAGTTGTAGTCTTCGGTACCACGAGCGTCCGTGTGGCCTTCGATGGTAATCGTGAAGCGCAGTTCCTTGAGGAGGAGTTCGCCGACCTGGGCAAGGAGTTCCCTAGCCTTTTCGGTCAGTTCGGAACGGTCGAAATCAAAGTACACGTCTTCGGACATGATCTGGTTGATGAGAGCTTCGAGACGGGCACGTTCAGCTTCAAGGCGTTCGGCTTCGAGACGAGCCTGTTCTGCAGCGAGGGAATCCGCATTCGGACCTGCCTGAGCAGCAGTAGCCGTAGCTTCAGCAGCCGGAGCTTCTTCAGCAGCGGGATCCGTTGCAGGCGGCTGCTTCTTGGAGCAAGCGACAAGGGCGAGGCAAGCGAGGCTTGCGGTGAGAACGATCTTAGTGAGATTTTTCATGTTTGACCTTCTTTGTTTATGGGATTTATGGGTTAATTTCGTCGTAGAACCAAGACCAGGTGGGAGAAGTGTTCTCGCCGCCCTTCGTTATGCGGGTAACGTTGGAACCGTCGGCACGCATAATGTAGATCTGGTAGCTTCCTGTGCGGTTGCTGCTGAAAGCGATAAGCTTTCCGTCGGGCGACCAGGTGGGATGTTCGTTATTCCCTGCGTTGGAAGTAAGTTGCGTAATGTCGGAGCCGTCCAGGGCGCAGGTATAAATGTTCATGTGTCCATTGTCCATGGAAGTGTATGCAATGCGATCACCCGACGGAGACCAGCTGGCGCGCTCGTTGTAGCGACCCATGAAAGTCACGCGGCGCATGTCGCTGCCGTCCTTACCCATCACGAAAATCTGCGGACCACCGCCGCGGTCGCTGGTAAAGAGCACTTCCGTCGCGAACGGGCTCCAAGCGGGGCTCGTCTGGTTACTTTTCAGATAAGCGAACTTGCGGGCCTTGCCGGTCTGCATGTTGCCAATGTAAAGGTCTGTCTTGCCATCCACCGTAGACGAGAACAGGAGTTCGCCCGTCTTCGGGTTGACCGCAGGGCTGTACGTCTGGTCCAGGTGCGTGAACAGCGGATTTTCGACACCGCCGAAAGTCTTGAAATAGAGGCGCGGACGACGCGTCTTGAAATTGACGTAGACCAGGCCCTTGTTGCCCTTCATCCACACAGGCATCATGCTAATAGAAGTATCGCGAGTAATCTGGGAACGGTGGAAACCATCGTAGTCTGCCACCACGACCTGCTTCACGCCCTCGATCTTGGACACGTAGGCAAGCTTGGTGGACGCGACACCGCGGTCACCCCACAGGCGCTTCACGACCTTGTCAAAGAAATCATGCACGGCACGGCGCATGTCCCTCTGCTGGACCTTGTAGGTTTCACCCAGGAGCAAGTCCTTGGTCTGCGAGACGTACAGGTAGCAGTCCAACTGGACGCGTCCGTCGGAAAGTACGACAGCCTTGCCGGTGATGTAGTGCTTGGCACGGTTGCGGCTGAACAGAGCAAGGTTGAACTTGTCCGAAGCGATGACGTCGAAGCGTCCGGAAAGGTTCGCATCGCGGCTTACGATTTCGTGAGGTTTCTCCTCGATCCAGGAAACCTTGCCCTTGGGTTCGGCAAAGGGCACAACGCCGATCGGCATCGTCTTGAAAACGGAAATGCCCACGTCGACAGCGATAGTATCGATCGCAGCAAATGCGCTCGACACCGTCAACATCAAGAAAGCAAGCAAGACAAAGATTCTTTTCATATAAACCTTGCGCTACAGCGCTCCATTAATCTCCATAATCAATGCAAACCCAGTCATCCTATCCTCCCCTAGTTCGGCGTAAAGTTGAAGTGCAACACCAGGCTCGGGGCGCGGTAGTTCGGCGGCAGTTCCGGCACCTTTGAAATTCGAATCGCACGGACGGACAGGTGGTCCCACGACTTGTACCCAGACGACTTCTTGAGCACGACTGCGGAAATTCCACCAAAGCGGTCAACCGTAAACTGCACCGTCGTCTTCGCATCCCTGGGGATGTTCAAGTGGCTCGGCGGATTGAAATTGCTCATGATAATCTGCTTGAGCCTTTCCAGGTAGACCTGCATCAGCGGATCCATGTCGACAGAACCGACCGGGTTCAGACTCGGGGCTTCGATAGACTTCGGCAAATCCAGGTCGTCCACCGGGAAATCGTCCACCGGCTCCGGCTCTGGTTCCGGTTCTGGCTCGGGCGGCACCTCCTCGTGCACTTCCTCGGGCTTCTGCTCCGGTTCAGGCTTGATTTCGGGCGGGAGTTCCTTGTTCACCTTGGGCTTGGGCGGTTCCTGCTTGGGCTTGGGCGGCTGCGGCCTCGGAGTGGGAGGCGTCGGAGTCGGAGGTTGCACCTGCACCATTTCGAACACAGGAATCTGTTCGGGCTCCTGCTTGAAATCCACAAAATGCAGAGCCGCAAAAATGGCGACCACAACCAAATGGAATATCGCAGCACACACGACAATCTTTATGATTGTCCCGTCATCTCCCGTAGCGAAATACTGGATATTTTCCTTGCTCTCTTTCATTTACCCGGTTTATCCTTAGGATTCAGCGTAAGGAACCCGAGCTTGGTCACGCCAAGTTTCTGGACCTGGGTTACGACCTTCATCACGAGACCATAGTGGACATCCTCGTCGGAGTTGATGACAACCGCCATTTCGCCATTCCACAGCGACTTGAACACGCTGTTGAAACTGGAAAAATCGACCATCATGTCGGCGATATAGATTTCCTCGTTCTTGGTAATGGAGACCTTCAAAAGCTTTTCCTGCTCCATGGTAGGGGCTTCGGCCTTGGGCAAGTCAACCTTGACGCCCTGGCTCATGAGCGGGGCAGAGATAATGAACACGATGAGGATAGCGAACACGATGTCAATCATGTTCGTGAGGTTCATTTCCTGCTTGAGTTCTTTTCCGCGACTGCGCTTCACTTAAGCCCTCCTAGCCGGCAACTTCTTCCAGAGCGAGCAAGTCGCCGCGCTTGAAGAGACTCAAGACCTGGGAACCGAAGTTGAAGTAGGAAATTTCGTTCTGGCTATTACAGGAAGTAAAGTAGTTGTAGGCAGCGGAAGCGGGAATAGCGACGACAAGGCCGCCAACCGTGGTAATCAAGGCCATGGCGATACCCGGAGCAACGACAGTCAAGTCTGCCGAGCCATGCTGGCCGATCTGGAAAAAGGCAACCATGATGCCCCACACCGTACCCAAGAGGCCGAAGAACGGGGCCAAGTTGGAACTGGTCGCCAAGAAGCTCAAATACTTGTCTTCCGTGAGGCGCAGGCCTTCGATGGAACGCTGGATAGTGTCTTCCAAGAGGGAGGCACGGTGCTGGATGGAGTCGTAGCTCACGAAGTTACTGAACTTGGAGGCTTCCTTGAGCACTTCGGCGGTCAGGCGGCGCAGAGCACTGTCGTCGGCAGACTCGCAGAGGCCCTGCAGTTGCACAAACTGCGAAACCGTGCTGAATTTGCGGAAGAACTCGGCGTTCGTGCGCTGATTTTTCTTATACTCGAAGTACTTGACAATCATGATTCCCCAGGATCCGAAGGACATGATGGCCAGGATGCAAAGCACAACGATGGTCGCGATATCGGATTGCGCCACCATTTGGAGAATAGGGACAGAATTGTTCAAAAAGACCTCCGCAAATGAAAACCATGAACATTTTCCATTAACCATAAAGGAAAATAGAAAAAAAATAAGTTATAAACCACAAAAATAAAAAAAAGGCAGGCTATAAGCCCACCCCCGTCCGAGGTCAAGTAAAAACAATTTAACGTAGAAAGTCCATTTCCACCTCAGAGTGGAAGGTCCAATTCTACCTGGAGGGATTTCGGGTGGAAACTCTTGCGGTGCTCCGGAGTTTGTCCTAAACGGCGGATGGCATCCAAATGAGCCTTCGTGCCGTATCCGGCGTGCTTGTCAAAGCCGTAACCCGGATAAGTTTCCTCGAGTTTGTCCATGTAGCGGTCACGGAAAACCTTGGCCAGAATCGAGGCCGCCGAAATGCTCGCAATGCGGCCGTCACCCTTCACTACGGGAATCTGGATTTCCTCGGGGACGCCGTGGATTTTCAGGTTGCCGTCAACGGCAATAAGAGACGAGAGACGAGAGACGAGAGACGAGAGTGGTTCGGCGGGCTCACCAACCGAGGCTGCGTCGGCGAGAGTTCCTTTTACTTCCACGGGAATCTTGGGGGCGGGGGCGTTCAGGCCGGGCATTCCCAGGGCCTGCAGGGCTCGGCGCATCGCCAAAAAGTCCGCCTCCAGGATGTTCATCTCGTCGATTTCTTCCACGCTCGCGCTCGCGATGGCGTAACAGGCGCACGCCTCCTTCACGGCATCGAACATGGCCTCACGTTTCGGGCGGGACAGCTTCTTGGAATCGTTCAGCTCCGGCATGATGTCGGGAGCCTTCAGTACCGCGGCACAGGCCACCACCGGACCCGCCAAGGGACCACGCCCGACTTCGTCAATTCCCACGACAATCGCGTTCTTCTCCGCGGCATATGCGCGCATAGCCTTCTCCCCCTCCACGGGGGTCTCGACGCCTTGCAGGAATTCCGGGAGCTTGAATTTCATAAGTTTAGGGGCTAGAGACTAGGATCTAGAGGCTATGAGGTCCAGGCCTCACAGCTGAGCGGCGTATTCCTTAATGGTCTTCCAGTACAAGTTATGTTCCTGTTCGAGAACGCGGGCGGCCAGCACTTCCGGCGTATCGTCAGGCAGAACGGGGACCTTCGTCTGGGCAAGAATACGGCCGCAGTCAATCTTCTCGTTCACCAGGTGGACCGTCGGACCCGATTCCGTGTCGTGGGCGGCAATCACGGCTTCGTGCACGTGGATGCCCCAGAAGCCCTTGCCCCCATACTTCGGCAACAGCGACGGGTGAATATTCAGGATGCGGTCCGGCATACGTTTAATCATGCAAACGGGCAAAGCCTTCATGTAGCCCGCCAGAATCAAAAGGTCGACATTGTAGAGGTTCAGCACGTCCAGCATCGCGGAATCATAAGCAGCCGGGTCCGGGTGCGTCTTGCCGGAAATATGGTAAACAGGAATTCCATAGGAACGGGCATGCTCGACCGCACCGCAAGCCCCGTTATTGCTGATGAGGAACTTGCACTGGGCATCGAGGTCGCCCTCGCCAATATGGTCAATAATCGCTTTAAAGTTGCTTCCACCACCGGAAGCCATCACGCCAATTTTAAACATGGGCGCAAATATAGAAAAATCATTTACTTATGGTCGATTCCGGGAGGCATGCGGAGGTAGTAAATGACGCACGGAATAACGATTGAAAAGATGAATACCGCAGCAGTCAGGATCTGGAACCAAGGCTGGACCGTGACTTCTAAGGGAATAACAAAACTTTTCAGGACTGCGAACGTCAAAATCAGCAGGAGTCCGGGAATCATGTGTGCAACCAATTTCGTCATGCCTACAAAATAGTCTTTTTTTCAAGAGGGTGCGCAGGGGAAAGCATAAAAAAGCAAAATATTTGGCTATCCAGCGAATCCGAGTTTTACTACCTTTCTATCCGTAAAAATTAAACCCCAAATTCATGGATCATACTATGAGCATCAAAGATTACCTCGCCGGCGCCAAGATGGCCGGTTCCGTCCAGAAACTCATGACACCGGGCCTCGCCGTGGAATTCATCCAGCCGTGGTACACCCCGCTTTCCACGACGCCCTCTACAACGGGTATCGCTGTGGGCGGTATCGGTTCTACGTTTACGGCAACACCTGCCGGCACGACTCCCGTGATGAACGTAATGCCGGGTGTGCAGGTCCGTACCGAAAAGCCCTCCGACCTCCGCTTCAACAACTTCTTCTTCCGTGAATCTGTCATTAGCGACAAGGCCGCCCTCGAAATTGCCGACTTCGCCGGCTTCACGCAGATGCTCGCCAAGTACCCGCTCGTGGACGCCAAGGGCGAAGCGCTCTTTACCGCAGCCGAACTTGCCAACCAGAAGAAAGCCGAGGCCAAGCTGAACAAGGCCATCGCCGAAAAGGATTTCTTCAAGAACAACGCCGCCGCGTTTGAACGCTGGCACATCGAATGGAGCGACCGCACCGCCGCTCTCTTGAACAAGGCCGGTGCCGAACTCAACCGCAGCGCCGTCATCGACTTCTTCAACTGCGTAGTCGCCGAAAAGGCCGTGCGCCAGGGCGCCCTCACCGCCGCCTGGGCCAACGACACCGAATTCCTCGGCCAGCCGGGTTACGACGCCGCCAAGATGCAGTACAGCGCCCTCTACCCCGTGAGCGAGACCAAGTACGAAGGCAAGGGCGTACA
>JAGCGO010000054.1 GCA_017649565.1 Fibrobacter sp.
CCGAAGAAATCCTGAACAAGGACAGGTAATATAATATGGGTAAAAAAGCATTAGGACGCGGTCTTTCCGACATTCTCAGATTCCACAACGTGGCAGCACCTGTCAGTGCGCCCGAATCGGATAACAATTCTGCCGGCAGTGAACCCGAAGTCGATAGCAGCAAGAAGATTGTTGAAATTGCTATTGATCTCATCGACAGGAACCCCTACCAGCCGCGCACGGTTTTCAACGAAGATGAACTGACCGAACTTGCGAACTCCATCAAGCAGCAGGGGCTTATCCAGCCCATCGTGCTCCGCAAGGTGGGCGACCGCTACCAGATTATCAGCGGTGAACGCCGTACCCGCGCAAGCAAGCTCGCCGGTTTTTCGACCATCAAGGCACAGGTCTACGAGAACCTCGACGACAAGGTGATGAGCGAATGGGCTCTCATCGAGAACATCCAGCGCGTCGACCTGAACCCGGTCGAAATTGCCAGGTCGTACCAGAAACTTATCGACAACTATAACTACACGCACGAAGACCTCGCGAAGGCTGTTGGCAAATCCCGTTCGGCAATCACGAACGCGCTTCGCCTGCTGAAGTTGCCCGAAATAGTGCTCACTTGGATAGAAGAAGGCAAGATTGCCGGCGGTGCCGCCCGCGCACTCTGCAGCGACAAGATTGCCGACCCGGAAGCCCTGGCCCGCCGCATTATCGACGAAGGCCTCAACGTCCGCCAGATCGAGGCGATTTCCCGCGGGGAAGATATCAACAAGCCGAAGGAAGAAACTACAGAACCGGCAGAAAATGTTGATACACAGCCTGTAGGCGAAAAGCCCGAAGCTCCCGCGAAGCCCAAGCCGGAACTCAGCGCCGACATGAAGAACTTCGAATCTAGGCTCGAAACCTTCTTCGGTACCAAGGTCCAGCTGAACCCGAGCGCCGTCGGCAAGCCCGAAGGCACGATTGTCATCAAGTACTACAGCATGGATGATTTGACCCGAATCCAGGAAATCATGGAAAACCGCTAAGGGAGTGAATCGTGAAGAAGTACTATACAGTACAGATTATCCCGGAGGATTCTCACGAGATCAAGAAGTACAGGATTTCAACAGCCTGGTTCACTTTCCTTAAGATTTTCCTCGTATTGTTTATAGTTATACTCGGTGTTTTTGCCTTCCACCTGGCAAAAATCAACGTTATTGTCGCAAAATACGAGAAACTTCGCGTCGCGAACGCGCAGCTCATCAAAAAGGACAAGAACTACGAGGAAATGCTCATGCGTCTCGATTCCCTCTGGGTAATGGAAGAACGCATCCAGAATATCTTCGAGACATTCATCGAGAACGACTCCAACAAAATCAATTCCATCATCGACCGCAACAGGTTCGCGCACACCCCGTCCGAAAAGAACAATATCGATTTTGACGCGCACGGCTGGAAGACACTCGAGGAAAAACTCCGCGTGGAGCACATTCCCGACCTTATCCCCGTCGTAGGTATCGTGAGCAAGAAGTACTCCGAAGAGACTTCACACCTCGGTACGGACTTTTCCGCACAACCGGGTAGCCCGGTCTTTGCCACCGGCAGCGGTACTGTAGAATCTGCAGGGAAAATGGAAGAACTGGGCAATACCATCGTCGTAAACCACGGTAACGGGTACACGACCACATATTCCCACCTGATGAACATTAAAACCAAAAAAGGCAGCCCCGTCCACAAGGGTGACATCATAGGGACCGTCGGGAATACGGGTAATGCCAATGCACCGCACCTTCATTACACGATTACGAAGGACGGAGTTCCACAAGATCCTGAAAAGTTTATAAATTACTAATACAGTTTTTCAATTAGGAGCATAACATGGCTACAAAAGAACAGGAAATTACCCAGATTGGCAGCACCGTCACCATCAAGGGCGATATCAGCGGCAAGAGCGACGTCCGTGTCGCCGGTACCGTGAACGGCAGCATCAACATCGAAGGTGAACTCATCATCGAACGTAGCGGCTTCGTCGAAGGCGAAATCAAGAGCACGAACGCTGTTGTCGCCGGCAGTGTCAAGGGTAATATCGAATGCACCGAGAAGCTCATTCTCGAGAACACTTCCAAGTTCGTCGGCAACATCAAGACCAAGCATCTCATTATCCAGGAAGGCGCTATTTTCCAGGGTAATTGCCAGATGGGTGCACCTATCCAGGCATCTGCACCGGCTTCTGCTCCTGCCGCACCTCAGGTTAAACTCTAATTCACCACTATATCATAATTATTTTTCTATTTATATATAGGATTATGATTATGGTAGAGTGAATAGTGGATAGAATTTGTGAGTTTATCACACAAGTCCATGAGTTTCAAAAAGTTACAAAAACAAAAGACTGGTGGACAAATGTTGAAAACTTACGAATGTATTCACGAACTTCAACGTGGACAAGTGTTGAAAGATAGTTTTCAATAGCAGTGAACAAACAACACACAGTCCCGCATTGAAAAAAGGCATTGCCAGCATCAAAAAATATGACCTACATCACACTGGTATAGGTAAATTTGTTTTTTTCTTGATAAAGGCAAAGCCATATTTTATATATTAAGTGAACTATAGAAAGGTCAAGAACTTGTTGAAGATAGGACAGATATCGGATATCCATATTGGCGAAGACGAAAGTCTCGTGCAGGACATCGATGTTCGTAAAAATTTTTTGGATGCACTGAATTCTGATTCTATGCAGGAACTGGACCTGCTTGTCTTGTCTGGCGACCTGGCAAATGAAAATGCCGAACCTGGCGCCTACAAGTTTATCGCTGACCAAATCAAGTTGCTTAAATGCCCCGTGTGCATTATTCCCGGCAATCACGACGATATCGACGTGATGGCGAAATATTTTGACATCCCCGTCAAGAACGGCAAGTGCTATTACCGTTTCGACCTCCAGGGCAAGTCCATATTCTTCTTGGACAGTGCCTGCGGCGAAGTTTCGCGCGGCCAGCTCGACTGGCTCGAATCCGAAATTCCGAAGGTCGATGGCGAAGTCATTTTGTTCATGCACCACCCGCCCTGTTTTTGCGACCACAAGTTCATGGACCTGCACTACCACCTGAGGAACATGGTGGAAGTCCGCAACGTGCTCTCGAAGTTCAAGAACCTCAAGCACATTTTCTGCGGGCACTACCACTGCGAGTTCGAGGTGACGTTCGATGATATCACTGTGCATGTGGCACCCGCGACGCAGATGCAGATTGCACCGGACAGGCCGTATTTTAAGCTCAAGAGCGACAAGCCTGGCTGGCAAGTGATAAAGTGGGGCGAAAATTCTGTGGAAACTAAAGTTCATTTCTAGTTTTTTTTGGGAAATACCTTGAAAATGCTCAATTACTATGCTATATTTGCCGCACATGGCGGTTTAGCTCAGTGGTAGAGCACTGGAATCATAATCCATTGGTCCGGGGTTCAAATCCCTGAACCGCTATTAAAAAAAGAGGCGCATATGTCGAAACGAATTCTCGCAATTTCAATTTTGGCTATCGCCTCTTTTTTTGTTGCCTGTGGCGACGATGCCGACGTGAAGCCGAACATGGATCAGGTTCAGTCCGCATTGCCGAAGAGCGTGCCCATTGTTAGTGTGGACGCTTTTGTAGCACCGGCGGAGCCGGTCATTACGCAGGATCAGGCCCACAAGTACGTGAAGGCGAGCGCCGCGCTCGTGGAACTCGGGGTCAGCTGGTCCAAGAAGATAG
>JAGCGO010000055.1 GCA_017649565.1 Fibrobacter sp.
AGTTTGCCGCCGCATGATCGAAGAACTCACTGCCGAACCCGAACCGGGCCGCAAGTACAAGGGCAAGGTCAAGACGATCCAGCCGTTTGGCGCCTTCGTTGAAATCCTCCCGGGTCGCGACGGCCTCGTGCACATCTCCGAACTTGCCGACCATCGCGTCGAGAAGGTCGAAGACGTTGTTCACGTCGGTGACGAAGTCGAAGTGCTCTGCCTCGGTGTTGACCCGAAGGGCAAGGTGAAGCTTTCCATGAAGGCTCTGCTCCCTCCGAAGGCCGCCCCGGCTGCTGAAGCTCCGGCTGAAGCCCCGGCAGAAGCCGCTCCTGAAGCACCTGCTGCAGATGCTGCTCCGGAAGCCCCGACTGAAGCATAATTTTAGATAAACTAATCTAAAAGAAATTAAAAGACCCTCATCGGTAATGTTCCGGTGAGGGCTTTTTTATTGTTATTTTTTGATGGTGGGGGTGTCCGTATTACGAGCCTTTTTCTAAATTTGGGGCATGACCAAGTTTAGCGAATTCCCGTATGTAGCCGACCGCTTCAATGCGGTCCGCAGGGAAACTGTACAAGTCCGCGTTGGCGAGGCTTTGATAGGGGGCAACGCCCCCATTTTAGTTCAGTCCATGACCACCACCAAGCCCAAGGACGTCGAGAAGACGGTGGCCGAGACTTTGGCGCTCGCCAAGGTGGGGTGTGGCCTGGTTCGCATTACCGCTCCGACTTTTGCCGATGCGCAGGGCCTTGAAGAAGTGATGAAGCAAGTCCGCGCCGCGGGCTGCAAGGTGCCGGTTTCCGCCGACATCCACTTCCAGCCGAAGGCCGCGTTCGAGGCGCTCAAGTGGGTCGAGAAGGTCCGCATCAATCCGGGTAACTTCGTGGATACGGGCATCCTCACGCTCGAGAACCAGACGGACAAGATGTTCGACGAAGGCAAGGAGAAGGTCGCTGAGGCTTTCACGCCGTTCGTCCAGGAAGCCAAGCGCCTGGGACGCGCCATCCGCATCGGCGTGAACCACGGTTCGCTCTCGGCCCGCATGATTTACCGCTACGGCGACACGGTGGAAGGCATGGTGGAAAGCGCCATGGAATACCTGGCCGTGTGCGAAGCCGAGCATTTTGACCAAGTTGTTTTAAGTTTGAAGAGCAGCAACCCGCGCGTGGCGATTGCCGCCTACCGCATGCTCGCCGCCCGCATCAAGCAGGAAGGCTTCAAGCCGTACCCGTTCCACGTGGGCGTGACCGAGGCCGGAGCTGGTGCCGACGGGCGTTTGAAGTCCGCTGCGGGTATCGGTGCGCTTTTGCTCGATGGCCTTGCCGATACGATTCGCGTGTCGCTCACCGAAGACCCGGTGGCCGAAGTCCCTGTTGCCCAGGAACTCATCAAGGCTTGTGCTTTGCCTGCTGCGCCGACGGCCTACAACGTGCCGGTTCTCGAAAAGGATCCGTACCATTACGAACGCAGGGTGACGATGCCTGTCGCCGTTTCTGGCGTGGAAATCGGCGGTGCAAATCCGGTGAAGGTCGGCGTGAAGGCCGATGCGATTGCGCTTACGGGAGAACGCCGCAATGCGGAGTTCGCTCTCGCTAGTTTGGACGAAAAGCCCGTGGTGCAGTTCAAGGATGCGATGGATATCGCGGGCTTTGCCGCGAATCCCTCCGCTGTGCCTGCGGGTTCTGTGTTCTGCTATACCGGAGCCGAGATGGTCTCCGGCGTGCGCGCCCTTGCTGCAGCGCTCGCCGCTGCAGGCCGCCAAGACCCGATTCTCCTTTATGCGAAAATTGCAGACAACGAAACCGAGACGCTCCGCGTCTCCGCCGACATCGGAAGCCTCGTCACCGACGGTCTTGGCGATGCCGTCGTTATCGACGGCTACAAGGGCGCGAAGGAAAGCGTCCTGCTCGCGTTCGACATCCTGCAGGCCGCCTACTGCCGCCGCAGCAAGACGAACTTTATCAGCTGCCCGAGCTGCGGACGTACCTTGTACGACATCCAGCAGGTCATGGGCAAGATCAAGGCCCGCTTCGGCCACCTCTCGGACATCTCCATCGGCATCATGGGCTGCATCGTGAACGGCCCGGGCGAGATGGCGGACGCCGACTTCGGTTACGTGGGCGGTGGCCCCGGCCGCATTACGCTGTTCGAAGGCAAGACGGCGGTCAAGAAGAACATCCCCGAAGAGGACGCCATCGAGGAACTCGTGAATTTGATAAAAGAAAGAGGTCGCTGGGTGGAACCTTGATTTAGTAGACAGTAGACAGTAGGAAGTAGACAGTGTTAGCAAAAGTCCTTCCTACTTCCTACTTCCTACTTCCTACTTTTTAACTTAAACAAAGGACAATACAATGGCAACTATTAAGACGATGAACAACATTTCCAAGAAAGGCTTGAGCCTGTTTGGCTCGTTCTACCAGGTTTCCGACTCTGTCGAAAATCCGGATGCCATCTTGGTGCGTTCCGCTCAGGTTGATACCGATAACTTCGACGGCCTGCTGGCTGTCGCCCGCGCCGGCGCTGGCGTGAACAACATCACCATCGACAAGGCCTCCGCGAAGGGCATCTGCGTGTTCAACACTCCGGGTGCAAACGCCAACGCCGTTGCCGAGCTCGTGATGACCGTGCTCGGCATGGCCGTCCGTAACGTGGACAAGGCCGCTGCTTGGGTCAAGAGCCTCGACGTGAACGATCCGGACCTTGCCAAGACCGTCGAAAGCGGCAAGAAGAAGTTTGCCGGTATGGAACTCGCTGGCAAGACGCTCGGTGTGATCGGCCTCGGCAAGATCGGCGTGCTCGTTGCCAATTATGCCCGTTGGAAGAACATGCGCGTGCTCGCTTACGAACCGTATCCGAACGCCGCCAACATGCACGAACTTTCGAACAAGGTTGAAACCGCGACTCTGGACGAAGTCATCGCCAAGTCCGACTTCCTCACCGTCCACGTTCCCTTCATCAAGGGCGTGACCGAGAACCTGCTCAACCGCAAGAACCTCGCCGGCTTCAAGGGCAGCTACATCATGAACTTCGCCCGTGGCGGCATCGTCGAGATGGCCCCGGTCAACGAGATGCTCGCTTCCGGTTCCCTCCAGGGCTACCTCTGCGACTTCCCGGATGCCGACCTCATCAAGAACGACAAGGTGACCTGCTTCCCGCACCTCGGCGCTTCCACCGAAGAAGCCGAAGAGAACTGTGCCGTGATGGCCGTTGAGGAACTGAAGGACTACATCGAATACGGCTGCGTCCGCAACTCGGTGAA
>JAGCGO010000056.1 GCA_017649565.1 Fibrobacter sp.
ATCTTGTAACCCTGTTCGCGCAGGGCCTTGCAAGCCTGGGTGCCGGAATAGTCGAATTCGCAAGCCTGACCGATCACGATCGGGCCAGAACCGATGATAAGGACTTTGTCGATGCCTTCAATCTTCATTTTTTATCTCCGTTTGTCTAATTATTAAATCCTAATGATGTTCCCTTCGGCAGGCACTTCGACAGGCTCAGTGTACCACTCAGGGAACTTAATGGGTAAAAAAAATGCCGAACCAAACGGTTCAGCAATCATAAAATCAAAAAAACAGGAATCCTTGGAAAAATCGGAAGCGATGGCACATTGTGCCGTGCCGCAGGGCTCTACAATCAAGTGTTTTTGCCAGGTCATCACTTTCTACGCTTCACAAGGTTCAAACTTGCGCAAATATAGAATAACCAACCCGTTTCTGCAATGGCTTTTTTCAAAAAATGTAAGGCTATTCGGCTCCGGTGTCGTCAGTAGTTCCAGGATCGATATCCATGCAGTCAGCCATGTTCTCTTCACAATCATCATCACGAGCACTTGACGAATCCCCGGAACCTTTACAGGCAGAAAGAGCCAACATGCTAAACAGAGCTAAAAAAAGGATTTTCTTGATCATAAGGCTACCCCTTGTTGAATTTGATCTATAACATATATAACAAAAACGCTTCACAATTTCAATTCCGTACAAATTAAATAAGGGACTACCTGTGGAGGTAGTCCCTTTGAAAAACCTTGTTTAAAACAAGATTACTTCTTGGCCTTGCTCTTAGCAGCGTCAGCCTTGAGAGCTGCACCAGCCTTGAAGCCGACGGTCTTGGAAGCCTTGATCTTGATGGTAGCGCCAGTCTGCGGGTTGCGGCCGGTACGGGCAGCGCGAGACTTGACAGAGAAGGTGCCGAAGCCGATCAGCTGGACGTTGCCGTCCTTCTTGATACCAGCGGCGATACCGTCGAGAACGGCATCAACAGCGCGGCCAGCAGCAGCCTTGGATTCAAAACCAGCTTCCTTGTTAGCGAGAATGGCTTCGATGAGATCTTGTTTGTTCATTTTCAACTCCTTGAGTTAGGTTTAAGAAAAGTATGGTGATATTATACCTTTTTTTTTTCGTACCGAGTAGATTTTTTCAAAAAAAATATCGTCTCAGCCCTTTTAAAATCAAGCCTCGGGGTGAGGTCCGACCGATTCAGCATGCATCGCCTCGGACTTTTTTTGCACCTTGCGAATGAACACAAGACACAGGCAAGTGAAGGGTACGGCAACTAGTAACCCTAAGAAGCCCAACAACTTACCCCACACTGAGAGGGACAGCAAAATGCCCACGGGAGGCAGGTTCATCGACTTTCCGACAATGTGCGGAACCAAGAAAAGATCCTGAATAATCTGCACGACAAGGTAAATGAGGAGGACAATTATCGCGACCTGCCAAAGGGACATTCCCGAATCTAAAGAGTAAACAACCGACAGCACAAGCGCCAGCGGGATGCTCGTGAGCTGCAAATAAGGCACCATGTTCAGCGCACCGGAGAACAATCCGAATACGATTCCCATGGGGAGCCCCATGATGCTGAAGCCAATGGCGTAGAGCACACCCACAGACAAAGCGACAATGGACTGCGCACGGAAATAGTTGCCCATGAAGCGGTCCACCTCGTGGGCCATCTCGAAAGCGTCATCCTGATAGCGCTTGGGAATAAGGCTTGCAACACCGCTGCGGAGCTTCGGCATGTCGAGCATAATGAAGACAAGGTAAAGGAACATCAGGGCAAATGTCGAAACGCCCAAAATAATCGTCACGGTTTTCGAGACAACTCCCCAGGCACCCGGAAGAATCTTCGATACCAGATTTCCGATGCTTTCCCAGGAATCAAAATTCTGGAGCGCGGCACCGATCTTTTCCCAACCGGTGGATTCCCTGACGAATTCCCAGATATCTGTCGGAATGTAATATGCGATGCGTTCCGACCAAGCGGA
The DNA here is from genome assembly GCA_017649565.1 of Fibrobacter sp. Lineage (GTDB taxonomy): Bacteria > Fibrobacterota > Fibrobacteria > Fibrobacterales > Fibrobacteraceae > Fibrobacter. The sequence goes on from JAGCGO010000056.1 coordinate 1,965, forward strand.
ATCATTGAACATCCTCACCAATAGCGAACCCAGGTACTGCACTTCGTTGACGACCTTCGGCACAAAGATGAGCATGCAGCCCGACAAAATGAGCGCACCGCCGAATATGACAATCAGTACGGCGATAATCCTATGCTTCACCTTGACCTGGAGGCGATTTACCAGAGGATCGACGATATAGGCAAGCAAAAAGGCCGCAAAAAACGGGAAAAGCACGTTTCTCAAATAATATGCGGTTCCCACAATCACGACAAAGACAGCAGCAAACATCATGAGCCGCATAATGCGGTCAACAGTCCATATTCTAGGCATTTTCCCTCCTGTATGCCAAAGGTTTCTTCCCGTACTCCTTGCGGAACTTGCGCTCAAAAGCGGAAACGTTCTTTTCGCCTACGGCTATCGCAATTTCTGCGATGGAACGGTCCGTAGTCCTGAGCAGTTTTGCCGCCTCGGCAAGCTGGTTCTTGGCCACCTTTTCCTTCTCGTCCTTCTTTTTACGAGACCCTTCGCGGCCGGCAAGGACCTGCGAAGCCAAAAAAGCAACAATGACAAGAGCCAGCACCACGTACATGGCGTTCACGAACCCGTGATTGCGCCCGTACATACGGATAGAATAGATTTCGAACTCGTCGGGGATGCCGCGCAGGGCGCCCTCGCCGTTGGATATTTCAAAAAATACAGCCCTGTTCCAGTACGTAAAGCCGTCGTCATGGTCCAGGCCGTTCATCACGAGCCAGCGTTCGGGAACGGCAAAGGAAGAGAGCGGGAGCTTTGTTTCGCTCGCCTGCGGCGTTACAGGCATTGTAGCCAGCAAGGGACGGTAGCTCAGGTATTCACCTTGGCGCGAGTACTGCGGGTCGTCCGTCAAGATACGTACGGTCAGGGACCTCATGCGGCCGGCAGAGGCGCTCACGACAATCGTGTCGAACTTCGAAAAGTCGAACTGCGAAGTGGCAGGACGGTGGTCCACCGACATCAGGTTCACGCCGATACCCGCATAAGGGTACGCCATACCCGAACGGATATTCACCTTCGCCGATATCGTATCGCCATGCAACGTAATGTCAGACGTCGAGAAGCCGCCGGCAGGGGCGTCCGTCAAGGCGTAGGTCTCGTAAGGAATGCCCGGGAAAAAGAGCAGGGAATTGTCCTTGAACGTGCAGAACAGGGCCGTCCATGCGCCCAGAAGCACGACAAACGCGGCAACCGAAATGAGCCTAATCTTCTTTGTCTTCATTCTTCTTATGGTGGCGGAAGCCTACCGCGACAATGGTGATTCCCAAAAAGGCGAAAAGCACCGCCCCAAACCAGAAATTGCTGAGTCCCTTCGCGGAAACCTCGTGGAAGACAATGGAGAACGTCTTGCCACGCGGCTGGTTCCAGCCCGGAGCGATTTCCACGCGGGCCATGGATTCCTGGTGCCTCTTGTTCAGTTCCTTGTCGACATGGGCATCTTCGTACCAGAAATCAGGCGTATAGAACTGTTCCATCGGGACGACAATACGTTCACGACCCCCCGACACCTTCACTTCCTTCATCAGCAGGCGGAACGTCTTGGGCTTCTTCACGTCGGTCACGTCGGGGTCGTAGGCCCAGAGCTTCACAAGGATTTCGTCCGTACCGGAAGTTTCCACGTCAAAGATGAGCGAATCGACAAAAATCCAGTTCCGGTAGTTTTCAAGGGTATCCGGGTCAAAATTCCAGAGCATGCCGCACCAAGCCGCAGCGGTCGTGTCTGTCCCCAGCGTACACTCGAACTTCATGGAAGTATCGTTCATCACGAGCGACGCATTCGAAAAGCCGCCATCGGCCCTGTCGTCATAGTTCGTGACGAACATCCCCTCTTCCAACGGATAAACACTTTCTACAAAGAACGAGTCCGGAATCAGCGAATAAATAACTAAAACGACAACGGCAATAACACCAAGAATGGTATACGTCTTTCTCATTTTTCTGATGGTTCCAAAATGGGCTTAAAGAACATGTTGTACTGAATAAGGTCCAGGGGGTCCACTTCGGGCTGCGCCTCGCCCATCCCCTTCGAAATAATCTTGTCGAGCAAACGGATAAAGAAAAAATGATGCTTGCCCTGTTTGGCGGGTGCCTGGAACGGATGCTCCAGGGTGTGTTCGAGCAGGCGTATCGTAAGTTCGGGAGTCAGGTGGAACATCTGACAGCATTCCGTCACCAGTCCATCGTAGCCGTAGTCGGGCAACTTTCCCTGGACAAGCGGTTCACCGTGGTCAATACACTTCGCCGATTCGGGCATGGGAGCAAGTTGCTTTGCCTTGAGGGCCTTGAGCCAAAGTTCGCGGGTCTTGTCACCGAGTTCACCACGGAAAGACGTGGTCTGGTTACACGGGAAGAACGTGGAAAAGCACTTGGGGCATATTCTCAAATCCAATGTGTGGATCTTGATGTCCACCACGTCAGCATTGCAAAAAGGGCACTTACTCATATAATAAAAATATAACAAAACAGACATTTGCTACATTTGAAATATGGCCAAAGTAGTACAGATTACCGCTGAAAACTTCGAATCCGAAATCATCAAGGCATCCGAATCCCGCGCCGTGGCGGTGCTTTTTTCCTCTGCGGAATACCCCGACTGCGCACCTTACTCCCAGTTGCTAGGACAGCTTTCTACCAGCATGGACTTCACCCTCGGCGTAGTGAGCTGCGACGAGCGCGAGAACATGCAGCTCATCCAGATGTTCCGCGTGCGCTCCGTGCCCGAAATCCATATCGTGGACAAGGGACAGATTGCCGACGTGCTCCAGGGAGTCCTCTCCGAAGCCGACCTCAAGAAGCGTCTCGAAAAGTATTACGTGAGTGACGAAGCCCGCTTGCAGAACGCTATCGAGGAAGCCATCGCGGCAAAGCAGTTCGACGAAGCAATCCCCCTGCTGGACGAAGCGCTAGCCAAGACCCCCGACGACAAGAAACTGAAGTTGCTCTGGGCCAAGGCGAGCCTCGGCATGGGTGACACCGAAAAGGCGAAAGACGTTCTTTCCAAGTTCAACGAAGGCGACGACCAGTACCGCGAAGCCAAATCGCTGCTGGAACTCCTGGACTTCCACGCCGAAGCGGCAAAGCAGGACGTGCAGGGCAAGGAAGCCATAGTCTACCACGAAGCATGCAAGCTCGCCTGCGCCGAAGATTTCGAAAGCGCACTGCAGGCATTCCTGAACCTGTACGTGGAAGCCCCCGAATGGAACGATTCTGCGGCCAAGAAGGCAATGCTTACCTTGTTCGGGGTTCTGGGTCCCAAGCACGAGCTGACCTGGAAGTACCGCGCCAAGCTCAACACGATGATGTTCATCTAACCCAGATAATCCAGATTTAAAACAAAACCCAGCGAAAGTACTTCGCTGGGTCGTTTTTTATACAGTAGAAAACTACTTGATCAGGGCTTCTGTCAGCCTGCGGGCTTCGGCGTCGGCCTCGAGCACCTGGTCGAGCGAAAGGTGTCCCGTGACGGTCGGAGCGTTCGACATGATAGTTTCCACATGCTTCGGGATGTCGGTGAACTTGAGGTTGCCCTTGAGGAAGGCATCGACAAGCACTTCGTTCGCGGCGTTCATCATCGCAGGGACGATACCGCCACGGCGGCCGGCCTCGAAAGCAAGGGCAAGGCAGCGGAACTTGTTAAAGTCCGGTTCGAAGAACGTAAGCTTCGCAAGTGTCGGCAAGTCAAGACGCTTGGTCTCGAGCGGCAGGCGGTCGGGCCAGGTAAGCGCCACCTGGATAGGAATGCGCATGTCGGGAGCGCCGAGCTGGGCCATGAGCGAACCGTCGCGGAACTGCACCAGGGAATGCACCATCGACTGCGGATGCACCACCACCTTGATCTGTTCGTACGGAATATGGAACAGGAAATGTGCTTCAAGAACTTCGAGACCCTTGTTCATCATGGATGCCGAGTCAATCGTAATCTTCTTGCCCATGCTCCACACCGGATGGTTCAAAGCATCGGCCACGGTAATCTGTTCGAACTTCTCGATAGGCCATTCGCGGAACGGGCCGCCGGAAGCCGTAATCTCGAGGAACTCCACTTCCTTTTCGGGGCGGCCGGAAAGGCACTGGAAAATGGCGCTGTGCTCGGAGTCGATCGGGGTGATAAAGGATTTCGGGTTTTCTGCAAGCTTGTCCCAAATGACCGGGCCCGCCATGACCATCGTTTCCTTGTTGGCGAGAGCCACATGCTTGCCGTGTTCGATAGCGGTAATCGTCGGGAGGCAGCCCACGGCACCCATCAGGGCGTTGATGATGATGTCGGCCTTCGGGTCGGCGGCCAGTTCGCAAAGGCCCTCCATGCCGGCGAGCACGGGCATGCCAAGCACCTTCTCGAGTTCCTTCGCGGCAGCCTCGTTGAACATGCACACGCGTTCCACCTTGAACTTGCGGACGAGTTCGGCGACCTTATCGACACTGCTGTTCGCGGCGACCGCATAAAGCTTAAAGATGTCAGAATGTTGCAAAATGACATCGACACTCGAAGTGCCGATAGATCCGGTAGCACCGAGAAGAACGACGTTTTTCATGATTAAAGCCTCTCTTAATTCTTTATTATTTCAAAAAATAGAAAAAAAATAGCACGCTATTTGACCCTGTTTGTCCACACGTCTCCGAAAATTTACATCCCGATCCAAATTTTCAATTTATATTAATAATAGGTTATTGTGGTTTGGAGTCGCATTATGCGAGTAAATTTTTATGTCCTGGCTGCGTCCCTGTGCGCAGCCTGTGTTTTTTGGGGGTGCTCGGAATCGTCGGAAAGCGACGTTTCTAGTCCGGAATACATTCCGTCGTCCAACGGTGAGGACACGGGAAATCCGGAAGACCAGTCTTCCAGCACCAAAGATTCAACAGGTTCACCCAATTCGGCAAGCGGAGATGCACCCGCGGGCGACTCGTCGCCTAGCTCCTCGGGAGATTCCGGCAGTGCAGACAAAGTAACAAACTCCGCAAACAGTTCAGGAAACACCTCCCCTACACCAGGCGGCGAGACGCCCAAGAGCAGCGGGGATTCCGCGCCGACATCCAGCGCGGACGCCTTCACCTACGTTGCACCTGCCGACTTTGTCGACACGGTAAACGGCGCCTCGTTTAGCCTGGTGTTCGTCCCTGGCGGAACTTACACGCGTGGCTGCGACAACTGTGCCGAACAGGACAAAATCTACGAGACGCCTTCGCACAAAGTAACGGTGAGCGACTATCATATAGCGACAACCGAAGTGACCATCGCGCAGTGGAACGCCGTGATGGGCGGCAAGAAGAACTCCTGGGAATCGGACAAGGCGCCCAAAATTGGCGTGAGCTGGTTCGACGCGAACAATTTTGCCTGCAAGCTGGGCCAGCTGACCGGCCACCAGTATCGCCTGCTGACAGATGCCGAATGGGAATTCGCGGCACGCGGCGGCAAGGATGGCGTTGCCGACAATTTCAAGTTCTCCGGCAGCAACACGGCCGATGACGTGGCATGGTATTCCGAGAACAGCGGAGGCAAGGCTCACGACGTGGCGACCAAGAACCCGAACAAGCTCGGGCTCTACGACATGAGCGGGAACTCCTGGGAATGGGTGTACGACTGGCTCGTGGGCTACACCTCGGGCGAAAAGGTGGACCCGGTGCAGCTTACCGGTTCGGGCAACAAGACGCGCCGCGGCGGGAGCTACGGCGAACCCGCCGAATTCGCGCGAGTGAGCCGTCGCGCCATCCGAAGCCGCGACGGTGCCGCCGACATGGGATTTAGAATCGGCATGTCCGCGAAGCTCCCGCAGGGGATGGTCAGCCCATGCGAGGCTGCCAACCCCTCTGCCGCCGTCTGCGAAGGCGACAAGAACCGTGACTGCCGCCTAATTACCGCCGCAGACGAAGCCTGGATCAGCGACGACTACACCGTGGTCATCGCCGACGACGGCAACGCGGCCGTATCCGGCTTCCCGAACGTTTCGGGACAGTGGTACACACTCAACAACCGCAGTTTCAACGTGGTCACCAAGAGCGGCACCAAGACTTATGCCTACTACGTGTTCAGCGAAGACGAACTCACCATGATCAGCGACGACGGCATTCCCTACCGCCTCTACCGCCGCGCCATGAGCGAGGCCAAAAACAAGGTTACGCTCACGTCGGCCACGAACCCGAAAACGCTGGCCGAGCTGATTGCCGCCGTGGAACCCGAACGCCTCGTGACCGACGAGCAGATCGCGAACCCCGACACGAGCGTACGTGACCCGCGCATCGCCGCCGAAAGCGGATACACATGGTTCTTCGACGGCCGCTGCTGCGGCGGAAACCACAAGTACCGTTTCCACCTCGACAAGAGCGGCGATGCCGAATTCGTGGTGATGGATTATGACGACACCCACCATGAGAACATCCTTGCGAAGGGCCGCTGGTTCACCGTGGGCAACATCGGGCTGCACATCGTTCTGAACGGCAAGTACTTCAACTACCTCTACACTGCGGGCGAACGCACCATGAGCTACAGCAATTACATGCCGGCAGGGCCCATTTTCTGCCACATCTCGTTCCAGAGCTACGAGCGCGGCGACTTCCGCATCTTCAACAAGACGGTATTCGACGACAACATCAAGCGTCCGCGCGGATTCAACGGCGAAAACCCGGTGTACGAGGCGGGTGACTACCAGTGGGGTTCGTAATGCGCAAATCCATGTTCGGCGCATCCCGCACGTTCCCGGCAGCCGCAGCACTTGCATTCTCGGCGCTTCTCGCGGCATGCGGGAGCGACTCGGAATCGGTTTCGTCCCCCGACAATACCGCGACCAGCCAGGAGGCCGTTTCCACATCGTCCAGCCAGGAGGAGCCCTCCCCTGCATCGTCCGACCAGGAAACGCCTACCCCGGCATCGTCCGGCGAGCAGACACCTACAAGTACGGACACGACATCCCCGGAAAAATCAGCAGGATCCTCTTCTGAGCAGACACCGGCACAACCTTTGTCCACGACATCCGCGACTTCTTCCGCGACACCCCTCGCATCGTCCGCAACGTCTTCGGCAACAAGCCCCACATCGTCTGCAGCGGAATCCCCCGTAGAAGTCACGCTCGACAAGGACGGTTTCGCGACCGTCGCCGATGTATACCACAGCCTCGCCCCCACGGAAAAGGCCGTGTTCATCATCCGCCACTCCGAACGCGAGGACGCCGTAACCATCGAAACGGAACTCACCGCGAACGGCATCAAGATGGCACAAGATTTGGGGGCTACGCTCAAGAGCGACGAGGAATTCAGCTACATCACCTCGGGATTTGTGCGCACGAACGAAACCGCGAACAACATCTCGAAAGGTCGCGGGGAGGCAACCCTCCCGAAGCTCATCACGAATTACGACATCACGGGCAATTGGTTCCTGAAAATCACGGCCGATGAACTCGCCCAATACGGAACCAATCTCGGAATGAGGGGCGGCTCTGTGGAACTCATGTCGCATTGGGCGTATGGTGAGCCGTATGCCGATGTACTTTACGAGTTGGAACCGCGTGCACAGGAATTCATGCAGTCAGTCATTCTCAAGAACCTGCCCAAGTGGAAGCGCGTGAGCATCATGGTCTCGCACGACATCTTGGTGATGCCGCTTGCCGTGTTCGGTTCCGAGAAAAAGGTCGCCCTCAAGTATTACGAAGACTATCACTGGATAAACTATATCGCGGGCCTTGCCATTATCGCAGACGAACAGAACAACTTGCGCTACATTCCCGTTAAAGGAGCCGAGTCAGGCGTCATAGACTATCTTGCGATTTATATGGAAGAATACAACAAGAAAAAGTAGCCAAAAAAATAGCCCCCTCCCCTAAAAAGGGAGGGGGTGAATCAAATTAAAAAGTAGGGTTCCTACAAAATCTTCTGCAAGAATTCCAGGACCAAGTAAAGAGTCGGAGCTGCAAGGAAGAACGAGTCGAAACGGTCCAGCACTCCGCCGTGACCGACGAAAATCGTACCGGAATCCTTCGTACCGCTCCAACGCTTGAGCGCACTCATCAAGAGGTCGCCCGCCTGGCCAGCGATTGCAATCAACAGACCCAACGCAGCACCCACCGGAAGCGTAATCTGTACACCGAAATTCGCCAGGGCAAAAGGTGCCGTGTACGCAACAAAAGCTACCGTAGTGACAGTCCCCGCGATAGAGCCTTCCCAAGTCTTCTTGGGGCTGATCGAAGGCGCGAACGCATGCCTGCCGAACGGGCCCTTGCCTGCAGCAAACTTCCCGAAGAAGTACGCCACGGAATCGCAGATCCACATGGACAGAAGCACGAGCAGGAACGCATAGCAATGTTCAAAGCCCTGGCCGGAACCCAGCAGAAGGATGCTCACCCCGCCCCACAAGCCAAGATACAGGGGCGCACCGAGGTGCAACACAAGCCAGGGGAAGAGACTCGCAATGTCGACCTTCGCAAAGCCGATCGCGATATAAATGCCGAGAATGATAACTACCGTAGGTCCCATGATCGCAGGCACTGCAGCGCAGCCAAAGAAGCCGCCCTTGGAAAACACCCACGCCAGCATGAGCGCCACGGCCGAAGCCAGCGAAAGGTAGCGCATGTCCGGGCCCTTGTACATCTTGCCCACCATCTTCGCCCATTCCCAAGCGCCTACGCCACCCAGGAAGCACATCAGGAAAATGCGAGTATAGTCGCAGAACCATACACAAAAAAGAGCGACGGGAATAGCCACCGCCGCAAACAGGAGACGAACAGCCAAGTTATTCATCAAGAACCTTCCCAAATCTACGCTGACGCGTTTTGTAGAACTCCACAGCCTTCAAAAATTCTTCTTGGGTAAAGTCGGGCCACAGCGTATCCGAAACGTAGAACTCGCTGTAGGCGGCCTGCCAAAGCAGGTAGTTCGAAAGCCTGAACTCGCCGCCCGTACGGATAACCAGGTCCGGGTCGGGAGCTCCCTTCAAATACAAATTCTTTGCAAATAAATTCTCGTCGATGTCTTCGGGCTTGAGCGTGCCCGCAGCAACCTGCTCGGCGATGGACTTCGCAGCATCCACAATTTCTTGCCTGCCGCCATAGGAAATGGCGAGGTTCAGCTGCATGCCCGTATTGTTCGCCGTCTTGTCGATGGCGGACTGGAGGGACGCGCGCGGCTTCTCGGGGAGGCGGTTCATGTTGCCGATGACCTTGAGCTTCACGTTCTTTTCCATGAGGTCGGGAATTTCCTTCACCACCATCTCGATGAGGAGGTTCATCAGGTAATCCACTTCCTTGGAAGGACGTCCCCAGTTCTCGGAACTGAACACGTACAGCGTCATGTGTTCGAGCTTGAGGTTCACGCCCACTTCGACGGCATCGATAGTCGCCTGGGTGCCCTTGCGGTGACCCAGGAAACGCTCAAGTCCACGACTGCGGGCCCAGCGCCCGTTGCCGTCCATGATGATGGCGACATGTCTAAGCTGATTTGCCACGCAAGCCTCGGACTACACCTTGAGGATGTCCGCTTCCTTTTCGGCGAGCAGACGGTCGATTTCGGCGATAGCCTTGTCGGTCGCCTTCTGGACTTCGTCCTGCTGCTTCTTGACTTCGTCTTCCGGCAGTTCCTTGTTCTTCTTGAGGGCATCGTTCGCGTCGCGGCGGATGTTGCGGATGGCCACGCGGCCTTCTTCGGCATGCTTGCGGGCGAGCTTGGCGAGTTCCTGGCGGCGTTCCGTCGTGAGGATCGGGAGCGACACGCGGATGCAGTTGCCGTCCTTCATCGGGGTAAGGCCGATGTTCGCAGCGAGAATCGCCTTCTCGATCGGGTCGACCATCGTCTTTTCCCACGGGGAAACGAGCAGCATGCGCGGTTCGGGAACGGAGACCTTCGCCACCTGGGAAATCGGGGTCGGCGTGCCGTAGTAGTCGATGCGCACATCGTTGAGGATCGCGGGGCTAGCCTGGCCAGCGCGGATCTTGGAAAATTCACGTTCGGTGGCCTCGATGGCCTTGTTCATTTTTTCGGAATATTCGGACATAATCAATAGTGGTTTAAGGTTAATCTTACACTTGGAAATATAGGTAAAAAAACATGGAACACCCAACACGGGGTATAAAATATGCTTTTCAAAGCATATCTTGAAGATTTTCGTGACCCGGAAGGTAAAAGGAAAATTTTCACAACCTCGATTTTAAAGGGATTTCTTGATTATCATCCTTTTTTTACTGATGCGGCAATTCCAGGTTTGATAAACCCTGCTTGATTTTTTCCTTTAATTCCGAGAAATATAACGCAGCAGGCTTACTTCTGCCTGCATGCATATCCGCATAGCCCTTTTCAAGCTCGGCGCTTAGTTTATCCTTAGACCAACTTGCAGCATTGTCCATATTCTTATCTACTTTTCCCTACTCCAAATACCAGACGGTCTCTACGGTGTCGCCTGCTTCGATGTCTTCGGGAGTGTAGTCGATGGAACCAACACTTCGGGGTTCTTCCAAGTCACAGCAGCAAAGTTCTTCTTCGTGGACGTGAATGTCCAAGCGGCGTTTCAAGTAATCGACATTGACTATGCCGCCCAGCTTGTGGCCGAGCGTGCTGGCGATGACCTCAGCTTTTTCGCGGGCGTCCTTTACAGCCGATTCCAGAATTTGCAGCTTGACGTCATGCGTATCCTTCTTGACAAAGGAGATTTTCACTTCGAGTTCGGGCCAGGCGGCGCCCAATGCGGACATAACCTTTGACGTGATGACGCTATCCAGCGGGAGCTCAATAGCCAACGTTTGCCGGAGTTTAAAGCCGACAAACACCCATTTTTCTTCTTTGCGTTTCCACTCTGTTTCCTTTGTTATCGAAAAGTCCGATGTCTTGAGGGATTCTTTCGGGAGCTGCAACTTTTCAAGAGCTTCACGCAATTCCTTATTCCCCACCGCGGCCTCGGCATACGCAGTTTCGTAATCCTTGTGCAGGGAATCCACGCTAAAGCGAAGCCTTGTCGTATCGGGAGCGACTTTGACGTTGCCGACACCCATGACGCGAATAGTTTTCTGTTCCATAACACACCTCCGGTTATATTTTTCCTCTTCTAAATATAAGTCTGAATAACTGTCATAAATTGACATTTTAAGTAACAAAAAAAAATAACTTGACCGCACTGTTTTGAAATCGCTTCGCAAACGGATTAAAACTACAGCTTCAACCCTCAATCAGGTATTATTTTCAAAACATTAGAGTCCACTTTCCAGAAAATGCCGTTTTTTGTCAAATTTGCGCAATTTGTTGTCATTTGCTACAACAGAAAAGGCTCCGGGCATAAGGGAGCAGGCGCACTTTGAAATTAAATTATCCTTGGCTTAATGACGCAGTACATTTGCCGTTTTTGGTTGTCTGCTTTCAAAAAAAAATTATTGGAGGACAAATGAAACTCGTTTTCAGATCCGTAGCTGTCATGTCGCTGATGGGTATCGCGGCCTATGCCGGCCCCATCACCACGGTCCCTTGGGACGGTCATCCCGGCGCAGTTTCGTTCACGTTCGATGACTGCGAAATTTCCCAGCTGAACAATCTCGGGGATTACTTCGACAAGAACGACGACATCAAGGTGACGTTCTTCTTGACTGGCGGCATGAATGCCGGGAACCAGTCGAAGTACTTCCCGATGGTCGAGAAAGGCCACGAAATCGGCAACCATTCCAAGACGCACGCCGACCTGACCAACACCAACAACCTGAAGGGTGAAGTCACCGACTACAAGCACGACCTCGAACAAAGAAGCGGTGCCGAAGTCATCTCGTTCGCGACTCCCTACTGCTATTACAACGACGCCGTGGAAGCCGAAATCGCGAAGGAACACATTGTCAACCGCAACTGCCAAGGTGCCACCAAGTACAAGTGGGACGAAGAACCCATCTGGGAACGCATCAGTTCGGACTGCTACCAGGGCAATACGCAGCAGTCCAAGGGCAACATGAGCGAAGCCAAGCAAAAGAACGCCTGGACGGTGCAGCTGAACCATGGTGTAACCGGAGGCGGCGGCTATAGCATTAGCAAAGATGACATGATATCCATTATGGACGAAGCCAAGGCCCAGGGTCTGTGGCGCGCCCCGATGGGCCGCGTTGCAGCCTACTACCGTGCACACTTCGTGATCGACAAGGCAACCTCGACAAATATTGAAGGTGGTTTCAAGGTCACCTGGACTTCCCCCCATTCGGCAATGCCCAAGAGCGTTCCTCTCCGCGTGAAGATCGAAGGCGCCGAAGGCAAGACTGTGAAGCAGAAGGGCAAGGAAGTCAAGGCTGAAGACGACGGTTCCTATGTCATCGAATTCATGGACCTGGAATTGGAAGTGGTCGGCGCCGCAGCCGCCCCGGAATCCAGCAGCGCAGAAGCTCCGGCATCCAGCAGCGATGCTCCTGCTTCCAGTGCCGACGCACCTGCTTCTAGCAGTGCCGTTGCTTCCAGCGACGCCAAGCCGGCATCGAGCGCCGACGCCCCGGAATCCAGCAGTGCCGAAGTCACATCCAGCGCCGATGCGACGAGCTCCGCGGCCGCCATTGCCCAGCACCTCCAGTGGGCAAGCCAAGAGCCGACAACCTTTGCCGTGTTCTCCGCTACGGGCGTGTTGGTGAAGTCCTTCGTGGCTGCCCCGCAGTCTGCAGAAGATTCCTTCAAGACCCTGCAAGTTCCGCACGGAATCTACTACCTCAAGGATCTGAAGTCCAACTACATCAAGAAAGTTGTGAAGTAATCGCAGCCCAAACCGGCTCAATAAGCGAATCTTGAAACGAAAAGTCGTCCACTGCGTGGGCGACTTTTTGCCATAACCCTCGTTTTTTTCTAAATTTGCCCGCACTATGGAAACTCGTTATAACGCTAAAGATGTGGAGGCCCGTTGGCATAAGTCCTGGGCCGAAAAAAACAGTTTTGCACCCAGCGGAAAGGGCGAACCGTTCTCGGTCGTGATTCCG
>JAGCGO010000057.1 GCA_017649565.1 Fibrobacter sp.
CGGAGTCGCTGGATTGTTTCACGTCGCTCGCAGTGACACTGGATGAACTGCTGGACTTCGCCTTCTCGCTGGAGGAACTGCCGGATTCGGAGTCGCTGGATTGTTTCACGTCGCTCGCAGTGACACTGGATGAACTGCTGGACTTCGCCTTCTCGCTGGAGGAACTGCCGGATTCGGAGTCGCTGGATTGTTTCACGTCGCTCGCAATGACACTGGATGAACTGCTGGACTTCGCCTTCTCGCTTGAACTGCTGGACTTGGAGTCGCCGGATTGCTTCACGTCGCTCGCAATGACACTGGAAGAAGAATCCTCGTCGGAATCAGTCACGGAATTGCTGCTACCGTCGCCGCCGCAAGCGGCAAGCATCGCAGCCACACCGGCTAAAGCCAAGAATTTCGTATAAACCATGGCAAATCTCCTTCACTGAATATACATTTCTTAAAAAATTTACATTAAATTAGCGTCAAGCGGACTCCAAAGGTGGTCAAAATTTTTTACCGCACGGTCACGCGCTTGGTCCAGTTACCGATTCGTACAAGGTAACTACCCGAATGCGGCGCAGCAATGGCAAAGTCGGCGTTGCTGACCACACCCGAACGGATAAGGCCCCCTTGCAGGTCAAAGAGCGCATACGGGCTGCCGACGCGCGCCTCCATCACCTGGATATCCCTGCCGACGACAACGACGCGGAACTGCGGTACCGCGACCTTGGCCGACAATGCATCGCTGCATTTCTTGCCGTTGCAAACGAGATCGAATACAATCGGAAGATCTTTCCCGCACTTGTCGCCGCTGCACGAAGAACTCGACTTTTTATCGTCTCCGGAGCTATGTTTCTTGCTGCTGCTGGACTTGGCGACGGAAGAACTGGATTTTGCAGAGCTGCTAGACACTGCGGAAGAACTCGACGAACCCTTGGAACTGCTGGAGCTCGACGTGCCGGACGAGCTGGACATGCTGCTTGAGCTGGACATGCTGCTCGAGCTGGCCCTAACAAAATACACAGTAATGCTGGTATCGCTAACAATTACAATCTGGCGTTTCGGATTGTTATTGTTTACGTCGTCACTCCAGTGGCCGAACTCATAACCCCTATTGGGGATGGCCTCCAGCTCGAGAGTGTCGCCATATTGATAGTCTTGGCTCGCATGGAGGCCAGTAACATCACCGGCCCAAGAGATGTTCTGATTGACCCAAACGTAATACGGGATGGGAGTCCACTTGGCGTAGAAATCCAGGTCTCCACTGTCAGACGAATCGATGGAAACAACAGAGTTCGACAGCGAGGAATCCGCATACCACCCATCAAACGAATATCCTATCCTAGCAGCAGTACCAGGCAGCGCCCTCGGCATGCCAGCTACATATTTTTCGAAATAATGTGCCGTGTCCCCGTCGAAAGTATGGAACGTCACGCCATACAGTTCGCCCGCAAAGTTCTCGACTTTCCCGCTGAAGTTCGGCAAGGAATCAACTCCGACATTCTGTCCCCATATGGAGCCATTCGTACCGTCATGCAAGAGAGTTGCCACAGACCCGTTCCGGAAATGTTCGGATGTCGCATACTGTCCAAACGGGCCTTCTTCGTCGGAGAACTTCAGGTAGTAGGAATTTTCCACGATAGGTACCGAAAGATATTTCCCGATCAAGGACCTGTCCGTCGGGCGGACATCCGAAGACATGACTACGCCCGTATTGTAACTGTTCGTCATTTTCAAATCGACGCGACTGTCCAGGTAGCCAACCAAACCTCCCACATAACCGATGTTATACGTTCTGACAGCAACCCTACCCGTATTATAACTGTTTTCGATAACAACCGAACTGTTCCAGTTAACTTCGCCCACAAGGCCCCCAACGTAGTCATAGGCAATTACGGTCGACGTACTATAACAGTTCGATATTCTGACAAGGGCTTTTTTACTCGAACTGTTGCTTCCGATTATCGAACCGACCAGGGAGCCCATGGAATAATCATAATAAGCGAAATAGGAACTATCGATACCCAAATCCTCGATGACGACAGTATCACCTTCCGGGCCTACACCAAGCGAGCCGAAAAATCCGCATCCCAATCCGTGGTCACAACTACTCGGTCCTGCAGTTTCATTGAGATACAGCCCTCTGATGAAATGCCCATTACCGTGGAACTTGCCTTCAAACCCGCGAATCGGGGTCCATTGCATAAAGTCCGCCGAGTCCGCCTCGTTGATATTGCCATCCTGGTCAATAACGTTCTCGTTCACCACGATGTCATCGTAAAGGGATGCGCAGATATCCTTGTAGATGCTAGTGGCGGAAGGCCTGTTCACGAGATCGGCGAACCCGTAAAGTTCCGAAGCAGTCCTGATGAGATAGCATCCATTGTCACCTTCCGAAGGCGTCTCTATCTTGAACCATTTTGCATAGAACGTCTTGTCACCGGAAGCATCCGTTCCAATTGTGCGTACGCGTTTCCCGCTAAAGTCCTCGGATTCGTACCATCCGCGGAAGATATAGCCACTGCGCGTAACCGCGTTCGGGAGATTGCAACCAACCCCCGCAACATAGGATGCGACGTCAAGTGAATCGATGGTTCCGCCATTCGTCTCAAGAGCAACCTTGTACGAATTATTGTACTTGCCCCAGAATTCCTGCGTTCCCGTAGCCGTCACAGGAATGGACTCCACGGGATTCCCGTCAAAACCGTCAGACTTGTACCAGCCCATGAATACCTTGTCTTCGTTGACCGGCACAGGGAGCCGCATGGCATACCCGGGCAAATACTTTTGAGGAAGCGTAACGGTATCGCCCTCGAAAGTGTGCAGGACCAGATCCTCGAACCGTTCCGAAGGGAACTCCGTAATGACCCCACTGAAATTCGGGTAGTCATCGTTCCCGACATCCTGCCCCCAGACGGAACCGTCCACCCCACTATAGTAATAGTTGCGCAGCAGGTAGGCAAGGGAGCCATCCCCTAGCATTTCAGCGGTTACGGCGGACCCATATTCACTGCTTTGGCTCCCGTCCAGATAGAACACATTTGCAAATATGCTAGAAGCACTGCTGGAGAATCCAACAATAGGCCGAATATTATATTCAAACTCATCAAACAACGAAATCGATCCTGCATTGTAGACGTTTACAATAAGACAGTAGCTCGAAGCCATTCCGACTATTCCGCCCACATAAGAGTTTCCATAAACAGTTCCCACATTGTAACCATTCAAAATTTTCATTTTGGTCTCGGTATTTCCAACGAGACCGCCAACAAAAGAGTAATAGGAATCATCGGTGCCAGTTACCGAACCCGCATTATAGACATTGACAAGCAACAAGGAATCTATATATGCAACGTTACCGACAAGCCCGCCTGCTTCGCTCTCCCCGACAACGGCCCCCAGATTGTAACTGTTCCTGATTTCCACCACTCCTTTGACGCTTGCTACGCCCACAAGACCGCCCGCCGACGTGCCTTTCGCCTCGACGCGGGACGCATTGAAAACATTTTCCATCTTTAGCGACCCACCCGAGCGGCCCACAATACCACCGATATACCAATCGCCCCTAAAGAACGAGCCTACAACTCCTAGGTTCTTTATTTCAGCAGAATCAGTCCGACTAAACAAGCCAATATAATCCTCATTATCTGCATTGAAATAGAGGCCCGAAATCGTATGTCCCTGACCATCAAAACTTCCACGGAACTGCACCATCGGAGTCCATTTAATAAACTCCGACGAATTGGCCACATTAAGGGTTCCATACTCGGTTAGAACGTTCTCATTCACCACAATGTCTTCTGCCAACTTGCCACACGCATTCTGTTTCCGCGTAAAGCCATCGGAGCCATTCACTATGGCCGCAAAGCCATACAACTCCGAAGCGTCCGAGATGACGTAGCATCCGTTTTTATCCGTCGAAGGCGCTTTCTTCGAAAGCCAGCGGGCATAGAAGGTCTTGTCACCGGTTTCTTTCGTCCCTATTGCGCGTACGCGATTTCCGCTAAAGTCTGCGGATTCGTACCATCCGAAGAAAAAATACCCTGTACGCGGCATTGGATCAAGAAGGTCGACACTATCGCCCAAGGCATAGGATTTGACTGCAAACGGGTCAAGAGTACCGCCATCGGTTTCATACGTTATGCTATATACAGATTTAAACTTGCCCCAAAATTCCTGTGGTCCCGAAGCATTCGCTGGAATGATTTCCACAGGATCCCCGTTGAACTCGGCATTGTCGTACCAGCCCAGAAGCTGTTGATGTTCACAAGACACGCTGGGGAGGCGGAGCTCATACCCGGGCACGTATTTTTCGGGCAAGCCCGGGGTTTCGTCTTCGCACGAATGCAGGACCAGGTTTTCCAAAGACGTCTCGGGAACGCTCGACACGGTCCCGCTGAAATTCGGGAAAGGATCGACCCCAACATTCTGCCCCCATACAGAAGCATCGACGACACCGTTGTAATAATTGTGCAGCATATAGGCGACAGTGCCATCGCTCATCATTTCCTTAACGACTAGGGCACCGGGGTCCATCCAAGACATCCGCCGCAGAGAGAACACATTGTCATACTGATATGTTGACATATCACGTGATGAATATCCAAGAATAGACCCCACTGACCAATCATTGTCTACAATAGACGAAACCGTGCCTGCATTATAGACATTTACAAATTTGTCGGCATCTTGAAGCGAACCTATGATACCGCCCACATCATACGCTCCATAAACATACCCCAAATTGTAGATGTTGGCAAAACGTTTCGTTTTCACCATGTGTCCAACAATTCCACCTACAACATTTTCCCCATACACGTCCCCCTCATTGAAGCAATTAACGAAATCAAAGGAATTGGCAACAAGTCCAAAAAGACCACCCGTATAACTCCGTGCATAGACTGTTCCCCGGTTATAGACATTCACTACGTCCAACTTCCCTGATACATAGGCCGAAATGCCGCCTGCGTAAATGAATTCTGTCGTATCGTTTTTGCCCGTTACCTTCCCCTCATTATAAACGTTTTGGAAAGAATTCCTCAAGCCGACCATATAACCGGAAATGCCACCCACATACATACCTCCGACTACAGGTCCTAAATTGTAACAGTCCTTAATGTACACGCTGTCCGTAGACATTCCCATAATGCCACCCACAATCTGAGAAGCTTCAACACGCGAATTGGCGAAAACATTTTCCAATTTCAAAATGTTATAGTTCTGCTGAAAACCTACAACACTACCGACTTTCTCATGAGCCCTGAAAAAGGAACCCACTACACCCAGGTTCTTGATTTCAATGACACTGTTCGATACAGAAAGAATCATGCTAAAGAGGCCGACATAATCTGCGGAAGCATTATTAAAGTAAAGACCCGAAATCGTATGTCCCTGGCCATCGAACGACCCTTCGAATCGTTCCATTGGAACCCATCGGGCAAAGTTTGCCGTGTCGGCAACATTGAGAGTGCCGTCTTCAGCAAGGACGTTCTCGTTCACCACGATATCTTTCGTGAGTTTGCCGCACGCAACCGAATCCCTAACGAATCCGTTGGTGCCGTTCACAATGGAAGCAAACCCGTAGAGTTCGGCAGCAGACGAAATCTGGTAACAGCCGGAAACCTTGGACGGGCTCTTGGGGGTAATGGTCGACGCAGCATCCGCCGTCACAGCAAGCAATGCCAATATGCAAACAAGCCAAATTCTTCGAGACATCTCAACCTCCAAGGGACTATAATCGAATAATAGATAAAAAGGCCGGAGAAACAAAGTCCAGACACAAAAAAAGCCAACCGCGAGGCTGGCTTTCTTTAGTAAACAATCCTATAAACTAGCGGACCGTTACGATACGGGACTGCGATCCCATCTTGACGATGAAACTACCAGCACGGGGGACCGTCAGAGCGAAATTGGACGCATCGACCGTACCGTTAAGCATCACCTTGCCGTGCATGTCAAAGACCGCATAGGCGCTACCCACATGGGCCCCGGCAATGTGGATGTCGCGGGAAATCACTTCCACGTCGAACATCGGAACCACAGCGATAGCCTGGATTGCATTCTTGCTGTCGCTGGACTTGCCCTTCTTGCTGCTGGAGCTAGACTTGGGCTTTGCCGAGCTGCTGCTCGACTTGGCCTTTGCGCTGCTGGAACTGGATTTCGCCTTTGCAGAACTGCTGCTCGTCGCGCTGCTGGAGGCAGGCTTGACAGAACTGCTGGACTTCGCCGAGCTGGAAGAAGCCGGGACGGAGCTGGAGGACTGCGGCGGTTCAGCAGAAGAGCTGCTCGCCACGCTGCTGGAGCTTTCCGGATTCAGCGGGTCGAAATGCGCCGTGATGGTCGTATCGCCCGTTACGATCAATGTCCTGCCGGCATTCACATTCTTGACATCGTCTTCCCAGTAGCTGAACTTGTAGCCATTGTCCGGAACAGCCCGCACATAGACTTCGTCGCCGTAGCTGTAGATGCCGCTCTTGTTCAGGCCTTCCACGATGCCCCAGTTGGTATTGTTCACCTTGGCAGTCACATGGTACTGCTTAGCTTCCCACTTGGCGTAGAAGATCTTGTCGCCGGCAGCCCTCGGAGAAATGGCGGTGACGACGTCGCCGTTGAATTCCGCATTCGCATACCAGCCCAGGAATGTATGGCCGGTGCGTGTCGGCTCAGGCAGGGTCAGCCCTTCGCCATACTTGTAAGAAGTCGGCGCGTTGGCAAGCGTACCACCATTCGTGTTGAGCATGACGGCAAAGACGTCCTTCGTCACGAGAATCGGGTAGTCGTCACCCTGAGCCCAGACTGTGCCCGTGACACCGCCTTCGATGGCGACATCGTTACCATCCTTCTGCACATAGTCGTGCAGGGCCGTAGCGACCGTACCGTCCTTAAACTTGGCATTTACCGCGGACGTTCCATAATTGCTTGCAGCAAGGCTATCGGCCGTCTCGAGGTAGAAATTATTTTCGACCACGGCGCCATCGACCGCACTTACCATTATGTAATCCTTGGCATTGTTGGAAGTGCCTTCTGCAGCGACCAGCTCGCCCATGTTATAGTTATTGAGGAGAGACGACGTTTTGTACATCACGCCAACCAAGCCGGCAATCTTGCCATGGTTACCAAAGCTGATTACGAGCTTGCCCAGGTTGTAGTTGTTCGCAATGACCGATTCGCCGTTAAGCATCGCAACGAGGCCGGCCACCGTAACGTATTCGAACGTACCTTCCACTTCGCCGTCGTTAAAGCTGCGGAGGAGCGAGATTTCCGAATTCGAGGAACCCACAAGGCCGCCCGCATATTCCCTACCAGATACGTGGCCATGGTTCACGCAATTGGAGACGCTTGTCGTTCCCGCCGAATAGCCGACAATGCCACCCGCGAAGGACCCGCTCACAGAGGCCAGGTTGTTGCAGTCCGAGATATTCGCCATGAAATCGACGTAACCGACGATACCACCCGCAGTAGAGGAACTCTTGAACATGCCGTCACTGTAGGAATTGCTAACAACGAGCGTACCCGAGACCAGGCCGACAAGGCCGCCTATGTAGTTGTAGCCCTTGTCTTCAATTGTTCCGTTGAAATGGCAGTTTTCCATGACAAGCGTAGCACCCGGGTACGAAATCCTATTAGACGTCCTTTTGCCAAGGATATTCGAGACAATGCCACCCATGTAATTGGAGGCGCCGAAATAGGAATCCTCGACACCGAGGTTCTTGATGGTAACAGGGACGAGTTCCCCTCCATCGTAGGCTTCCGATATGTTGCCGAAGAAGCCCTTGAAAGAAGATCCCTGACCGTAGAGGCCCGATACCGTATGTCCCTGGCCATCGAATTTACCGCCGAACGTATTGATGGTTTCCCACTGCATGAACGACGTTACGTTAGCGCTGTCAAGAGTTCCGTCTGCATTCAGCACGTGCTTGTTCACTACGATATCGTTGGCAAGCTTGCCGCAGGCTTCGGGCACCTTGGAGTTGTAGTACATCTCGTGCGTCCCGTTCACGTACGCTGCGAATCCGTAGAGTTCCGCGACATCCGTAATTTCGAAGCACCTGTCCGTCGAATCGAGTTTCGGCATCTTCAGCTTGAACCATGCCGCATAGAAAGTCTTGCTGCCGGTATCGGAGGGAGCGATTTCGGTTACAGGCGTGCCCGAAAGTTCCTCGTTGTCGTACCAGCCCATAAAGATGCTGGAATCACGGGAAACGGCGCTCGGGAGAGCGGCGCCCTTGCCCTCGGTATAGATCGAAATACTACCCGAAGTAATGATACCGCCGTTCGTAACGAATGTCACGGGGGATTCCTTGAAGAACTTCGCCCAGAATTCCTTGTCTCCCGTTGCCAGAGAATCGATTACCGTTACAGCATCGCCATCGTACTGGGCATTTTCGTACCAGCCCATAAAGGTGGCGTTTTCCTGAGCAACATTTGCGGGGAGGGCCTTCTTGAAGCCCGCAATATAGAAGTCAAAATACGTCGCCGTATCGCCCGCGAAGGTGTGGAACGTGACATTGTACTTCGCGCCCGCCGAATTCTCGAGCTTGCCCGAAAGGACCGGATATAATTCCGTACCCACGTTCTGGCCCCACACGGAGCCGTTCACGCCTTCGCGCAAAGCGAGCGCCACCGTACCGTCGTTGAACTGCCGTTCGTTCGCCGGAAGGCCGGCCTTTTCCGCATAGCCCTGAGCTCCCATATAATAGCAGTTGGAAATATCCACTGTCGAAGCACCGAAGTTTCCGCTAACAAAAGCCTTGCTACTCCTGCTCATGAGGTTCTTCGAGTTCCACACGCTATAGCAATTCGAGATGATGAGCGTGGTATTCGAAGCGATATGAGCCAAGATACCCGCAATGTTGTAACTGTTTCTCAGAACAAGCCCACGGTTATAGCTGTTCTCTATTTCGATGAGGCTCCTGTAGCCGACACTCCCCACGAGACCTGCGGCACCCTGCGCATCCATGTAAGGAGAAAGGGTCGATTCGGTGTACACGCCGGAAATCTTTGCAAAGAAACCGGAGCCATAGTTGTTACCGAGCGGAGCGCCAATCACCTGGCCGACGACCGTTCCGAAATAACCCGCCTTGACGGCGAAATAGGAATCCACGAGGCCGAAGTCCTTCAATTCGGCATACTTGTCCTCCGATCCTCCAATGCCAGCAAACAAACCGAACCTTTCGTAATAAGAGGAATCGTCATAGAACAGGCCGGAAATCACGAAGCCGTTTCCATTGAACACGCCGGCAAAGCTGTCAATCGGGTTCCACGGAATATAGTTCTGGGCCGCTTTGGGGTCCCTGAGCGTTCCGTCATCCTTCAGCACACTCTGGTTCACATAGATATCGCCAGCGAGGTTCGCACAGGCATCCCTTTCACGGGTGTAGCCGTCGGTACCATTCACTATAGAGGCAAAGCCGTACAGTTCCTGAGCCGTCGCGATAAGGTAGCAGCCGTCGGCAACCTTGGCCGGCTTCTTGATCTGGTACCACTTGGCATAGAAAGCCTTGTCGCCGTTCTCCGTCTTGCCGATAACCTTCACCCTGTTGCCGGTAAGGCCGCTGTTATCGTACCAGCCCGCAAACACATAACCGTTGCGGGAAACCTTTTTCGGGAGGACAGCCCCCACGGTCTCCGTGTACGATGTGACCAGGCCGGAATCAATCGTACCGCCGTCCAAATTGTAGGCGATATCGAAGCGCTTCTCGTACCTGCCCCAGTAGCTGACATCTGCCGTCAACGTCGTAGGCGTGTGGACAACCGTATCTCCCGTCAGGCCGCTGTTTGCATACCAGCCGAAGAACTGGTATCCGTCGACATCCACATTGGGAATCCTGTAGCTGTAGCCGACAACCATGTCCTTCGTCTTGAGCTTGGTACTGCCGTGGTAGATATTCATCTTTATCGTCTGGAGGGTAGCGCCCGTCAGAGAACCGCTGAAAGTCGGGAGCGGGTCTGTTCCCACCTTCTGTCCCCACACGGTACCGTCAACACCGTCCATGTCGTAGTGGCGCATCACCTGCGTAACGGCACCGCTAGCCAGTTCAGCTTCGCTCACGGACGTGCCTGCAAACTCGTTGCGGCCCGGTTCGAGATAGAAAATGTTCTCAACGATATTTTCAGCACTGTTCTGAAAATAGCCAAATACCGACTTCATGTAGTTCGTCGTCGACGTGCCGACAATCGCACCCGTATTGTAGGCATTGACCATGAGAAGCCTGCTCGAAGCCTGATTGCCAATCAGTCCGCCAATGTAATTCGCACCGACGATGGTACCCGTATTGTACACATTGCTGATTTTCACCCAGGCCTTGTTACTGCTGGAGGTTGTTCCTACAATGCCACCGGCGTTGTTATTCTTGGCCTCGACTCTCGAAGCGTTAAAGCAATTTTCGATAACGACCGGATCCCTTTGCGCCGAAATCCAACCCACGAGACCGCCAGCGGAGTAACTCGTGCTGAAGAAGGAACCGACAACGCCGACATTACTGATGTGGGCGGCTGCGGACATATGGCTAGAAGAATTCGCAGCCGAGAACAGACCCGCGTTGGTCCCCGTGTTGGTGTAGTAGAGGCCTGAAACCGTATGCATCTGGCCGTCGAATGCCCCATAGTAGGGGCCGATCGGGGTCCATTTCGCAAAGTTCGCCGTGTCCGCCTCGTTGAGCGAGCCGTCGGAATTGAGCACGTTCTGGTTCACCACGATATCCTTCGTGAGCTTGCCACATGCGGACGAATCCCTCGCAAAGCCTTCCGTGCCATTCACGATGGCGGCAAAGCCGTAGAGTTCAGCAGCAGACGAAATCTGGTAGCATCCGCTTTTCAAAGTAGGCTGAACAGGGGTGATGGCCGTCGCGGCATTAGAAACGACCGCAAACGCCAAAAAACTCAAAAAAAACGTCATTTTTGAAGACATTAGATACCTCCTACAATGGCCCACAATATAGCAAGAACGCCCCCGCGAGATTAGTAAATAAACAGAAACACCCCTATTGGCAGAACCCCCGAAAATTACTATTTTTGCGCGCCGAAAAGAGCGCCACAAGCGCCAGGACAATCAAACAGGACAGGATAAGACGATGAACTACAATCCTCTCGCAGAACAGGCCAACGCGGAACTCTCCGCCAACGGTTGCAAGGTACTCAGCATGCTTTCCGAAAGGGGCAAGGCCATTTTCTTCCCCCGCAAGGGTATCCTTGGCCAGGGTGCCGAAGCCAAGGGCTCCGAAATCAACGCGACTATCGGTACCGCCCTCGAAGACGACGGATCGCCGCTCGTGCTCGACTGCGTGCTCAAGAGCCTGAACCTGCCCAAGACATCATTCCTGTACGCCCCGAGTTTTGGCAACCCCGACCTCCGCAAGGCATGGAAAGACCAGATTGTCCGCAAGAACCCGACGCTCGCCACCAAGGAATTCAGCAACCCGGTCGTGACCTGCGCCCTCACCCACGCCATCAGCTGCGCGGGCTACATGTTCCTGGACGCCGGTGACGAAGTCATCATCCCCGACCTGTACTGGGACAACTACGAACTCGTGTTCGTGAACAGCTGCGGCGCCAAGATCAAGACTTTCAACACCTTCAAGAACGGCGGTTTCGACACCGAAGCCCTGAAAACCGCCCTCGCCGAAAGCAAGAGCGACAAGAAGGTCGTGCTCCTGAACTTCCCGAACAACCCGACCGGCTACACCGCCACCGAGAAGGAAGCTGTCGAAATCGCGAAGATCCTCACCGAATGCGCCGCCGCCGGCAACAAGGTCGTGGCCCTGCTCGACGACGCCTACTTCGGCCTCGTGTACGAAGAAGGCGTGACCATGGAATCGCTTTTTGTGAAGCTCGTCGATGCCCACGAGAACCTGCTCGCCGTCAAGCTCGACGGCCCGACCAAGGAAGACTACGTTTGGGGCTTCCGCGTCGGTTTCATGAGCTTCGGTTTCAAGGGCGCCGCCGCCGCCCAGCTCAAGGCCCTCGAAGACAAGGCCGCCGGTACGGTCCGCGGCAACATCTCTAACGCCCCGAGCATCAGCCAGAAGATCCTCCTCGCCGCCTACCAGAGTGAAGAATACATCCAGCAGAAGCAGGCTAAGTACGAAACGCTCAAGAAGCGCTACGACATCATCAAGCAGGTGTTCGCCGCCCATCCGGAATACGCCGAGGCCTTCGAAGCCATGCCGTTCAACAGCGGCTACTTTATGTGCATCAAGCCGAAGGGCGTGGACGCCGAAGCGCTGCGCCAGAAGCTCATCAAGGACTACAGCACGGGCACAATCATGCTTTCGGGCCTCATCCGCATCGCTTTCAGCGCCGTTCCGACCGAAAAGCTCGGCAAGCTGTTCGAAAATATTTATAATTGCATAAAGGAAATGAAGTAACCGGAGGATAAATGTCCGACAAAGCGACCTTGAAATACAACGGAAAGAGCTACGAGCTCCCCGTCGTTGAAGGCACCGAGAACGAACATGGTCTCGACGTCAGTTCCCTCCGCAAGGAGACGGGACTTGTCACGCTTGACTACGGCTACCTGAACACGGGCAGCACCAAGAGCGCCATCACCTACGTGAATGGCGAGCAGGGCATTCTCCGCTACCGAGGTTACTCCATCGAAGATTTGGCCGAGAAGGCAACCTTCCCCGAGACGGCGTGGCTCCTGATTTACGGTGAGCTCCCGACTCCGGAACAGCTCGGACGTTTCCGCACGCTCCTTACCGAGAACGCGCTGTTGCACGAGAACCTGTTGCACTTCTTCCGCGAGATGCCGCCGAGCGCACACCCGATGGGCATCCTGAGCTCCATCGTGAACGCCGTGGGCCTGTTTACCCCGCGCTTCTACGACGATGAAAACATCGCGAGCGCCTTCGAACTCACGACTGCGGGCCTTATTTCCAAGATCCGCACCATCGCCGCTTTCGCCTACAAGGCAAGCATCGGCGAACCGTTCGTTTACCCGGAAGCGGAACGCAGCTACTGCAGCAACTTCCTGAACATGATGTTCAGCAGCAAGGCGCGCCCGTACCACCCGGATCCGATCATGGAAAAGGCGCTCAATACGCTCCTTATCGTACATGCCGACCACGAGCAGAACTGTTCTACATCGACGGTACGTATGGTGGGTAGCTCCCAGGCGAACCTTTACGCGAGCATCTGTGCCGGCATCTGTGCATTGTGGGGTCCGCTCCACGGCGGTGCGAACCAGGCCGTGCTCGAGACGCTCCTGCGCATCCAGCAGAGCGGCATGACTATTGAACAGGTGATGGACAAGGCGAAGGACAAGAACGACCCGTTCCGTCTTTCGGGCTTTGGCCACCGCGTGTACAAGAGCTACGACCCGCGCGCCAAGGTACTCAAGAAGCTCATGTACCAGGTGTTCGAGCGCGAACACGTGCACGACCAGCTCCTGGATATCGCCATCAAGCTCGAAGAAGCCGCCCTCAAGGACGACTACTTCATCGAACGCAAGCTTTACCCGAACGTGGATTTCTACTCGGGCATTCTCTACCGCGCCATGGGCATCCCGACGAACATGCTTACCGTGATGTTCGCCATCGGAAGACTCCCCGGCTGGATTGCCCACTGGAAGGAAATGCACGACGATCCGCTGAGCAAGATCAACCGTCCGCGCCAGATTTACACCGGCCAGACGGCAAGACCCTGGATCGACAGGGACAAGCGATAAACTTTAAACGAAAAGTCGCCGGCGAGATGCCGGCGATTTTTTTTCTTCTAACGCAATCTTCTCAGGCCCTTGGGCATCGGGACTTCGGTTCCGTCTTCCTGCAGCAGGTAGATGTTGTCGAGGCTAATGTAGCCCTTGCCGCTGTAGCGGGCGCGCCACGAGAAGTTCTTGATTTTGGTCGGGTCGAGCTGCGGGATGGTCTTGCCCCAGCCTTCCTGCGCCATGTTCTCCCAGATGAGCGTATCGCGCATCCAGTTGCCGCGCGTATTCTTGAGGCGCACCATGAACTCGTCGTAGTCTTCCACCTGGCTGCTCGCAATCTGCACTTCAAAGTAGCCGTCAGGATTGTTGTGGTTCGTCGCGTAGTCGAACACGATACCCACGGAATTCTTGACCTCGGGCGGAATCACGTAGTAGGCGCCCGCGAAGTTCGGCCAGCTCTGTGTAGGCGGCTGCTCGATCAGGAACTCGTGACGGATGAAGCCGCCGTGCGGAGGCGCCCCGTTGAAGACCTTCGCGTCGATGGTCGTCGCGTTGTCGCCGTTTGCGACCGGATACCAGTCAACCGCGTCGAGGCCGTTGTCAAAGTTCTGCATGACGCTCGTGGTACGGTAGGTGCCGCGGACACGGAACGGAATCTTGAATACCGTCACCTTCTTGCCCAGGCCTTGCAACACCACCTGTATTTCGCGCTTGCCGTGCTTCATGTCGGCAGGCACAGGGACCTTCACGTGGAAGCTCTCGATGGACGAATTCCACTTGCCGTCGTCGGGGGTCACGTACATGGTCTGCGTACCGGCCTTGCCCCAGTTGTCAATTTTCAGCATGCCGCCGGTCAGCTGTCCGTTGTCCTGCTTTGCCGTGACAAACAGGTCCAGCGTGTCCCCGGCGAGCACGACCTTCTTCTCGAGCGCGGCAGTCAGTACCTTGGGTTCTGCGGCCTTGCCCTTCGTTGCGGCATCCAGTCCGACAACTCGCGGGTTGATGCGCACGACTGCCATGCCGAACGGAGGAATCTCGACATCCTTGCTCTTGCTCGGGTTGATGCGCTTGCCGCTCGGGCCCAGTTTCGGATAGGGATAGGAATTCTGCTGCGTACCGATCCACTTGAACTGATCGGGGCCGAACACGTCCACTTCGGTGCGGACCAGGTCTCCCCTGCCCACCTCGGATGCCCCCGCAGCCACGGAAGCGCGGTCAATCTGTACCACCTGCTTATTTTCGGACAAGTTAACCAGCATCACGCGCGCGGAATCGCCCTTGCCGATCGCGTACGCCGCCACGTCGGGAGTCGTACTCGTCACGGGCATCACTGCATAGCCGTCTTCGAGGAAACGCCAGAACGTCATGTAAAGCCCGAAGTACTCGGCCGTCGGCTCCAGCGATTTCCAGTAGTTCCAGGAGCCTTCCTTGAGGAGCGCCGTCATGCTGATGGTTCCCCAGGTATCGTCCGGACCCTTAAACAGGTTGCCGAAGGCGTCCCACGGGAGCACCTGCAGGCGGTTGCCGAAACGCACGGCATGCTGCGCGAAGATGCTCGCCACGGCAGAAGCCTGCGGGTAGTCCATCAACAAGCTGTAGCCCTGCACGCAGGTGCTGAATTCAGAAAGGAAAATGCGACGCTCGCCTTCGAGGTGGCGCTTCATCCACATGTCGAGCGTATCCATATTCGGGCCCACGTCGAGCATCGCCTTGAGCATGTCGGCGGCGTTCGCGTTGTCCGGCGTCCAGTAAGGATAGTTGTGCAGGTCCACCACGTCGAGGTAACGCTTGCCGTCCTTCTTCTCGGCCTCGCCCACTATGCGCAGGAACTCTTCCATCCAGTACTTTCCGTCGAGCAGGCCGGCACCCTTCTGCTGCATCTTGTGCGTACTCAGGAGCGGTCCGTGCAGAACAATCGTCGGATCCACGGCCTTCATCGCGCGGGCGTATTCCAGGAATCGCGCGGCATAGTGCCTCGCCGAAATCGGGCCGGACTCTTCCCATTCTCCGTCGAGCTCGTTGCCGATTTCCCACTGCTTGATGTTGTAGCCCTTCACCTTGTTCGCGTAGCGCACCCAGGCGGCGGCTTCCTTGGCCGTGCCCGTTCCCGCGTTCACGCAGATGACCGCCTTCGCGTTCGGGAGCGTCTTGATGTACTTCATGAACTCTTCGAAGTCCCACTTGATGTCGGTCCAGTCGGTGCGGGCCTTGTCGCCGTTGCGCGTGGACATCGCGTAGAACTTGTAACCGTTGCCGGCAAGCAGGTCCTCACTGCCGCTGTAAAGTTTCATCTCGCGGATCTGCACGCCCTTGCTCGGCAGGTCAGTTGTCTTGAAGCGGATGGCCACGTAGCGCGTGTTGAGCTGCTTGAACTTGTACTTGGTGGTGCCGCCGCTCACCTTGACGACCGATTCCACCTTCAGGTTGTTCACGAGCGCCTGATGCACGCCCGGGTATTCGGCGTAGTCCTCAGTCCAGTAGGCAAACTCAAAGGACTTCGGGCGCAGACTCCCCCAGTCGATCTGCAAGGAATCTAGGGGTTTCTTCTCGGGGAATTCCACCACAATCCAGGGAGGGTCGGCCGGGTCGAGAATCTCGCCCCACCACATCGTTTCCATGTTACCGTCGGCCAGGTGGCTCCTGCGGATGAACCCGTAGTTGTCCTTTGTCGTGCCGCGGTAGATCGTCTCGCCCAAAAAGCCGCGAGCCCACTTTTTCTCGTCGGGCATCCAGAGGCCGGTACTGTCGTAGCTGCCGACGCCGTTCCAGTGATAATCGTTCGAGAGCGAGCCGTTCGGGAAGCGGAACAGCGTGTAGCCGCCGTCCACCAGCGCCGACGTCATGTCGTAATAGCGGCTGGGCGGATTCCAGATGGCCAAATCCGCCGACATCATGTTGTCCTTGCTGATGACGACGCCCGGATGGAGGTCGTCGACCTTGACCACGTTCTGCGCGGCAAAAGCGCCACCCGCCAGGGCACCCACAGCAAGGGCGCCGGCGATCACTGAATTTTCGATTTTTCCAAACATAATTACCCAAAGAGTTGAAAGGGAACAACTTACTTTAGGCAATATACAATAAAATTGGCTTAATCTTTTCTGCGCTCAACCCTTATGGAGTCCGAATATATTTCAGCGATACCATCCAACCAATAAAGATCCACTTCGTAAGTTCCTTCGGGGAGCCCGTCCACGGTAATATAGCCCCGTTCCACGTCCTCCATCGTAACTCTCGGGTTTGGAGCCCAGTTAAAGCAATGATTAAGATAGTAACACTCCACGTTGCTAATATTCAAAAACACCTCGTTTTTCAGCGCCTCTTCGGCAGGAATCTCAACAAATTCCCCATCCACATAATCCTCGAAATATAAGGAATCCAAGGGAACATCAACGGAATAGGCCGGCAATAACTTTATGTTACCCACATCAATGATTACACCAGCATCGCTTTCAATCATATGCGCTTTTGCAAAGTCCGTGTTTTCGTTGACACCGTATTTCTTGTCTTCGGAAATAATGCGTAACGGGATGTCATTATAAGACGGGACATGCTCCCATTCAGCCTCGCCAACTTTCTTGTTAGAGCCAACAGGAACAACTTGCATCTCCAGATACGACAAGAAGTTCACCCGTTCAAAATAAAAATACCCCTCTGCATCCGTCGTAATAGCTTGACAATTACTATCGTAGGGCCAACAGCTTTTTTCCGTGTAAACTAACGCATTTGCCAAGGGATTCCCCGCCGGATCCAAAGCACGGCCTTTCACGTCTGCGTACAGGTATATATCGTCAAAGCTTCCACACATGGCTCGAGAAAAACTCTCAACCCAGGAGCCTTCCAATGTCATCACCGAATCAGGCTCTTCATATTCCGAAGCACTCTTGGCTAAGGCATATACAGAATCATAAATAGTATCCATCTCTATAGTAGAACAACCATCTTTTCCGTCACTGAACGTCTTTTCGAACAAGGACGTATCCAGTGCCGCGATGGGCGTTCCGGAATTCGTCTCGCTGAAAGACGAAGCCGTGCTACCATCGTCATCACTGCAGGCGGTAAGCATTCCCAGGCCGAGCAACGCCGCAGCAAGACTCATTTTCGACATTTTATCGGTAAGCATATAGAAGTCCTCCAAAAATTATTTTTTCAAATTTGTGAATAGATGGATGTTCAACTGGTGGACCCCAGTCGCCTTTTTCTTGTCCTGCGTAATAATCTTGCGCACGTTAGCTTTCAAGTTCTGGATTTCCTTGGCGATTGCCTTATAGGCATCGTCGGAGACGCTGAAAGTGAACGTCCCCATGTCCGAGGGATTTTCGCCGTTCGAGAGCAGCGCCTGCTTAGACAGTTCAAAGCACTGCAACTGGTATTGGCGCACCAGGTCGCTGTTGTTGTAGGCGCCGCTGCTCACCGAGTCGCGGCAGTTTTTCCAGAAGCCGTCCTCGTTCTTGCGCACAAAGCCGATGCGCTCCAGCAGTTCCAGGGAACGTTTCAGGGTTCCCACGGACACCTTCGGGAAAATCCGCTTCTGGATGGGTTCCAAGTCGTCCGAAACGTCCATGACATCCAGCGCCGTAAACAGCACGCTGTTGTACCAATGGTTGTAATACTCGTAGGCGTCTTCGTCGAGGATATGGTGCGGGTCCGGATGCTGCTTCAGCATCTCTTCGAAAAACGCGTTGCGCTCCGCCGAGTTTTTCGCCTGGTCAAAATTCACCATCGCCTCGAAGTACTTGGCCTCTTTCTTGTTCAAGCCGAGGACTTCCACGAACTTCGGGATCATACGGGCGGAAAGCTTTTTCCCCTTGACGATATCGTTGTAGTAGCTACGGGTCTTGGGGAGCCCCAGCAGCACGCAGGCCCCGGCCCTTGTAAAATCAGGATCCGACACCACTCTGGCCGCCTGGTATTCGTCCAGGTACTTGCGGAAATGGGTAAACTGAAATATGTCGATAACCTTGTCCATGCCCTAAATGTACTCAAAATTTGACTCAAAGTCAATAGGCGGGGCGAAATTTTTGAGATTTTTTTTGAGTACATTTGTTTTTTGGGAAAAAGGGCGTGAAAAAGGGTGTTTTTTACATGCGAGGTGTGAAAATGGGGGCTTTTTTACATGCGGGGCGTGAAAATGGGGGCTTTTTTTCATGCGGGGCGTGAAAATGGGTGTTTTTTTCATGCGGGGCGTATAAAGCGGAGTAAAATTGCGGATTTATACGCCCCCAAGCTCACAAAGGCACCCTTTAATTGACCAGTTTGTTTGCAATTTCGCAAAAAGGGCGTATAAACAAAGCTTTTTTCCTTGATTTATACGCCCCGCGCGCTCCAAATAGCGCTCAAAACAATTAGTTTGTACTAAAAATTGTTAAAAGGGGCGTATAAAGCGGAGTAAAATTGCGGATTTATACGCCCCCAAGCTCGCAAAGGCACCCTTTAATTGACTAGTTTGTTCGTGATTTTACAAAAAGGGCGTATAAACAAAGCATTTTTCCTTGATTTATACGCCCCGAGGGCATTTTAGATCTTTCAGCGACTCGAGGGCATTTTAGTGCCTTCAGCAGCCCGAGGGCATTTTAGAGCTTTCAGCGACCCGCGAACTGGTCGCCGAACTTGAGCTCGGTCTCCTTGGCGCCGTTCAAGTTTACGAGGCGCGACGGGTCGTAGCGCAAGTCCTTCGCGAAGCCGTTGCGGAGGTCTTCCAGACGGCCGAAGAACTCATCGGCATTCTGCGCCGTAAGCAGAGTCTGGCGGATATGCATCGCGACATCCTGCGACTCGTCGCCCGCACCATTCGCTTCGGCCCCTCGGCAGGCTCGGGGACCTTGCTCCTCTTCAGCACATTCGTCATGCCGCGCTTCGGCCCCTCGGCAACACTTCGACACGCTTTGCGCACCACCCGCTTCGGCCCCTCGACAGGCTCGGGGACCTTGCTCGCCTAAACAAAAGCCTTTGCACAGTCTTGCACCGAGCTGCTTGAGCCTGCCCAGCGCACCCATCTCGGTGGAGCCGTCCTCGATCTTGAACCGGTAGTACAACGGGAACACGTCGAGCGCCTCGGCGGCGGTAATCTCGTGCGCGGGCTTGCCTTCCCAGGCGTCGGCGATCTGCCCGAATATCCAGGGGTTGTGCATGGCGCCGCGGCCGATGGATACCCCGGACACGCCGTAGTTGTCGATGCGTTCGCGGGCGACCTCCACGCTGTTCACGTCGCCGTTTCCGATGACGGGGATCCTGGCCGCGGCTGCGGCCTTGCCGATCCAGTCCCAATCGGCAAGGCCGTTGTACCCCTGCAAGCGGGTACGGCCATGCACCGTGAGCATCTCGACTCCCTCGCCTTCTGCAATCGCGAGCGTCTCCATTATATTAATACTTTCCGAGTCCCAGCCTATGCGGCACTTGAGCGTGAGCGGGATCTCCGGGCACGACGCGTCCAGCGTCGACTTCACCTCGTGCAGGATTTCCTGCAGGCGCGGCAGGTCGCGCAGCAGGCCCGACCCGCTGCCCTTGCCCGCCACCTTCGGCGCCGGGCACCCGGCGTTCACCTCGATAAAGTCCGGGAGCAGCGATTCCGCTATTTTCTTGGCCGCGGCGGCCATGCGGTCCGGGAACCGCCCGAAAATCTGCACGCCGAACGGGCGTTCTTCCGGGAAGAACTTCAGTTGCTTGTGGCCATCCAGGTTGAACACCGCATCGCCGTCCGTCGGCACGAACTCCGACACCAGGAGCCCCATGCGGTCGCCCGAGAGCACCCGGCACAGCCTGCGGAACGGCGCATCCGTCACCCCGTCCATCGGGGAAAGGATCGTATTCGGGAAAATCTCCAGCGAACGGAGCCCAAAGGATGTCTTTTTTGGAATTTTGAAATTATTCAACATTTTAACCACATCTATTCACAAATTTTCCGCAACAAGAGCCCGAAAAAAATATTTAATTCTTATTCGGCCCATCATTTTTTTTATTTGCATACCTATATTTTATGTCGTGCCAAACATAACTAAACAAAGTCTTATTCAAGAAATTGCCAAGTCCACCGGGTTTGTCCGGGGCGACATCAAGACCGTCGTCGAGCAGTTCCTCGAACTTGTCGGCGAAAAGCTGGTCGATGGGAACACCATCGAAATCCGCGGCTTCGGGACCTTCGCCTGCAAACCCCGCAAGGCACGCCCCGCACGGAACCCCCGCACGGGCGAAACGGTCCTCATCGACGAGCGCCTCGTCCCCACCTTCAAGTTCAGCAACGACATCAAGGACAAGATCAACTCGCTCGAGTCTATCTTCGACAGTGCCGAGGCCGAACCTCAGGTCAAGGAAGAAGACGCCGTGATACCCGTCCAGGGCATCGACCAGGCAGAATAGTTACATCAGGCGCTATTCAAAATCCAGTATATTACTTGATGATTGCTTCTCAGCCGGCGGTACTTGTCGGCGAGTTGCCGGATCCGTTCCCGGGCTTTAGGGTCCATTTTATCGCACGCGATGTTTTCGTCTACGAAAATGATGAGGTCCAGGAAGTTCCTGCAGAAAATAAACGCTATGGAACTTTCATATGACAATTTATCTGGAGAAAGTTTGTCTGTGTCTTGTGTTTCAAAGGCGAACATATAGTAAAAAGGGAATACGCCGCGGACTTGAAGGATCTCGTAATACCATGGCGTGAATTTGCGCCTTAGCGGTATACTTACCAGCGGCCCCAGCGACAACATCCACTTGACGCCTTCCTCCGTGACAACATAAATGGAAAAGGCGGAAAAAAGACAGAACGCCATGCAAGCAATAGCGGCAACGGGAAGGAACCAGTGAATCTCAAACATTTCTTTTATATTGAGCTTCTCGCTGAACAGCGTCATGTACAGGATACCAAGAAAGAGGACCTCGTTAATCAGGCTCAATCCAAGACGCAAGCTCAAGACGACTTCTTTATCCATAATGTCCGAATTCTTATGCTGTCAAAATATACATAGTTCCTTTGCACCTTGAACATGCAACCGCCTCTTCTGATGTTAAGAGCAGGGCCTCGTCTATCAGGGGGAAATCTTTTTGCACATACATTCCAAGACGGAACATATGGAATCTTTGTCCAGTTTCTGAACGGCATAAAAAACAGTTTTTCTCACAGGTTCATTTTTTTCAAAGACTCGACTAGCGGGTGATAGACCTCCGGGCGTTCGATTTGCATGATTGTTGTTACCTTGCCGCCGGCATCTTTTGAGGAGGCTCCGCAGTGGAAGAGTTTCTCGCTTTCCAGGCCGTAATCCAGGTAGATGTAGCGGTCGTGGAACATGTTCCCGGCAAGTTTCACGTCAAAGGTGACATCCGAGCGCGCGGCCTTGAAGTCGGCCACCATGCTGTCGGTCAGGTGAGTTTTGCCGTACTGGTCGCTGAAGATGCTTACCGAGACGCCCTCGGGCACGCTCCGCAACAAATCCAAGGTCTTGACATCCACATAGTTATCCAGCACAATTACCGACTTTTTTGCCAAGCCGTAAATCTGAGCGTAAGCTGCGTCAGCTTCCAGTTTTCGCCCGTTCAGGATCAGGAAATGCTTGAAAGACGACGGATCGATGAAGTTTTCCATCATTTTTCGCAAATCGATATTCATCTTGCCCAAGTCGCTGCGAATATCGCAAACCTCTCCCGAAAGTTCCCTAATTTCGACAGAATGTTCCGCAAGTGTCCTTGTATTTTGTGCCGTTTGCAGGGCGATTTCAGGAATCCCCGCAGTCCCCATTAGCTGCTGGTTTTCTGCGACGATATAGTCTTTCATCTGCTTGAACAGGCGAATTAGGGCCTTGCTTTGGGCAATGGCTCGCTCGCCCTTGAGCACTGTCATGAGCATATAAATACCCTGCTCGGTAAAAGCGTAGGGAAGTTTTCGGACCCCGCCCCAACTTGAAGTCGGTTTTTCCGACTTCAAGTTTGCCTGTTCTAAAGTCGATTTTCCCGAACTTAGGATTGTCGTGTACTCCGATTTGGTCAGTTGAAAGCGAAAATCATCTTCAAATCGCTCTATATTAGTTTTTACCTGTTCGTTAAAACGCTTCGTCGAATATCCGTAAATTTCGGCCAAGTCGGCATCGAGCATCACTTTGACGCCACGAATCGTGTGGATCCGTGACGTGAGCAGGGCCTCGTCCATCAGGGGGAAATCTTTTTGCAGCGCGGCAGCCTGCAACGTATTCTTTTTATTCATCGTCAACACCTCCGGCGTACAAACGCGAGGTAGCTAAGGGTTGACGTTCATGCTTTGAATATATGTTAAACGGAGGCGAAAGTCAACAGTTTCAAGCAATTTGCAAAAAATGCAAATTGTCAATTTGAACCTGTCGGAATTGCCGACTAGTTGACATTAACGCCTTGCCGAGCTGTCAAGTTTTCCTTGACAGTTCGATTTGCGGATGCGATTGGATTACTTTGTCCTTATTCGCCGTAGAGAATACGGGCGGCTTCGGGAGCCATCTTGGCGTCCGAATGACCGACACCCGGTACGTAGGCGCGCTCCCAACGGAACGCGACTCCGCGGCTTTCGGCGTCAGCCTCGCAGAACTCGAAGAAGGTGTCGCCGCGTTCCAAGCGGGTGCGGCCCTGCGCGTCCGCCTTCGCCGACGTGTTCAAGCTTTCCGTGCGCAGGGTATCCGCCTCGCCCAGCAGTATAGTCAAGCTTTTTTTGTAATAGGCGTCCACGTCGATTCCGATCTCTTTGACACTGCGACCGATTCCGTAAGGATAGTCTAACGTGTCTGTCGGGAAAGTGTACCAGCCCGCATTGGCGGCCACGGCGCGGTTGACCTCGCGGGTGTCATTGAACAACAAATACCTGTGGACGAACTGGGCGCCGGCCGAATGACCGTAGATGTTGAACTTGGTCGCTCGGGATACGCTGTTGTCCAGGAAGAAATGGAAGACTTCGCTTATGATAGGATACGTCATCGAATCCCGCGGCACAAAAGCGCCCGACTCGCCTTTGACATCCCCCCGCTGGTAGGCATCTTCGGAGAAATCGTCTTCGCTGAACTGCGGGGCCAGCACGACAAAACCATACTGGTTGGCGAGTTTCTTCCAGTCGTCGCGATACTTGTCGCCGTTGCGGTCCATGCCGTGCATGACTACCTGTACCGGCATTTCGCGCACGTCGCCGGACGGGATGTAGTAATAGATGTCGACAGTCTTTCCGGCGTACGCTCCCTGGCACTCGTAGGTCGCCATGCCCGAACCTTTCGCAAAGAGCACGCCTTCGCCGTCAAGGTCTTCCACGTATTCCGAATCGTCGGCTTCGGATTCTTCTGCAGAATTCGAAACCACGGTGCTGCAGGAAAATAGAAAGGTGACCAAAAGGAATATTGGCCCTAAGATGAACTGCCTGGATTTCATGAACGCTCCCCTTTTGCATTGTTACAGTAATTGCGAGTTACTAATAGATAATATAATTTTTGGGGTAAGCAGTCCTTGTAAAGAACAAAACTTTTCAGTTCTGCGGTCCCATTATAAAATAGTCGTATTGAATGCTCCGTTCGCGGAGAAGACTATCTAATACAGGTTTGCCGTATATTTCAAGCAACGTCGGCTTATCGGCATATAGCGATCTTCCAAGCCCGATAGAACGTCCATCCAATTCAAAGCCCATCGACTCCAGCAACGTCGGGAACATATCCAACGAAGAATATGATCTTTCGCGACGATTCTCCCCACTCGCGTCTACAGCCGAATTGATAATGAAGTTCGTCCAATACACGCTATCCGATGGGGCCACCCCCGCCTTATTCGAAAGCATTGGCGTAGCATGGTCCCCCATTACAGAAATCACTGTATTGCTAGACCAAGGCTGTTGTTTGATCCATTCTACGAACGAAGCGAGCTGCATCGACGCACAACGTAATGCCGCAGGGTAGCAGTTGTCATCTTTCACCTCAAAGCCGATATTCTTCAATGCAACTTTACAGGAATCATCCAAATAACCAAAAGGCTGATGAGTATCTACAGTCAGCATATAAAAAGCAAAGGGTTTTCCTTGCCTAGCAAGGCTATCGAGTTCTTCCTTAGCGAGCCCATATAGTTTACGATCTTCAAAGCCCCAAAACACATTGTATTTCTCAGGAATCTTCCCCACCGACCTGTAATACTCAATATCGTGAATACCGACATTCCCATGATCCGTCCAGAAGGTTCTTTTCTGCGTAAATTCGCCGCTGGAACCTTGCGCATATAGCTGGTTATATCCCTTGTCCGCAAGCACATCCATCAGACATTTCGCGTAAGGCAGATATGTAGGCAATCTTCCATGGTGTTCATCAATGCCCATAGGCATGTTCAATGGGATACCGCAAAGTTTTCCTGTGATACCGGCAATCGTCCACGTGGATCCAGACACATTCTCTCCCCCCGGTGCGAAATTGAGGGATGACTTTTCTAGGTCCGCAATCTCCGGGGTATGCTTTGAAAAATTCGTTTCCATCGATTCAAGGAAAATTACAATCAGATTTCTCGGCTCATCGTGCGATTGTATTTGCACCGAATCAGGATGGACATAGTATTCCCGATAAAACTTTGAATCTATAGGTTGCTGGAAAAAAGCCCTGAACGGAGCACTTGACACGATTCCAGGAACAACAAGAAAAAGAATACATGCGTATGGGACAAGAATAACCAAAGCCATCCGGTTCAAGCCAACCTTGAACCTCCACAGACGAACTTCATAACAGACTTGTTTCCGGGATTGTACAAAAAACAATATGACATAAAGAGCCAAAATAAAGGCAAATGTTCCAGAAGCAGGGAACACAACCTTCTGCACGAGGGACGACACAACGAAGTTCTCCGCCCCTGCGTTCGTCCCCGAGAAAATGGTAAAAAGAATCGCCTCTACATTGGACAAGGGGAAAATATCAACAGCCCACGGCAAAGCGAAAACAATACACAGGCAAACATAAACAAAAACGAATGTCAGAGCAAACCGAATCTTGGATGCATGAGCGGATTCCGAGTACATCGGCACAGAATGTAACGAGACCGCAAGTAGGGCCATACAAGAAGAAAAAACTGCTCCTAGATAGGAAATCAAGAAGGGAACCGGGCCACCGAGCAGACCATATTCAAAGTTATAGAAAAAGAGGTACAAGACAACCGGGGCAATCAAAAACGCAACCAAGCGTTTCTTCAGTGGATTCCTGAAAAACAGGGATAATGCAGCGGAAAGAATAAGTGCTACAATAAAATGTACCGAATAAGACGTCATCCTGCCAGTTAATTTAGCATTTTAGCATTGCATATTTGACGTTCTTTGCATTTTTGACAAATAAACATGTTGAAAACCCTTAAAAACCACATTAAAACATCTGAAAAACCATATTAAAACACATTAAAAACTATATTAAGAATATGGGGACATTGAATTTAAAAAAAGCTTTTTCGGACTTGATGAACAGGCCTAAACAGGCTTTCCCATATCAACACTCTAATACAGCAAAATTGCAAATTCAAGAGGATCGCGACGAAACTTTCGACGTTCTGAAGGGAATCGCTATCATCTTGATGATTGTCGGGCATTGTGGGTTAAGTCCATTTCGCTCATTTATTTATTCATTCCATATGCCGCTGTTCTTTTTTGTTGCGGGATACTTCCTTAAAAAACGCCCGTTGCGAAAGGAAATTAGTCTAAGTACAAAAAGGCTCATCATCCCTTACATTTTCGCAGCTTTCTGGCTTTGCATTGTAACAATATGTATTGATCCTTCCCGTCTTCAGAGCATAACAACCGCATGCCTTTTAGGTTTCAGAGCACAATATGTACCCAACTGGATCAACGCCCATGTTGGATTACTTTGGTTTATTTTGGCCTTGTTTTGGGCAAGACTTATTACAGTCACTTTGATTCAACGAATCAAATCTGACATTTGGCTTGGCATTGTCTTTTTTTCACTTGCGCTAATCGGGATGTTCCTGAACAATTACGTATTTGTTCCTTTTTGCATTCCGCAGGGTATGTGTGCTGCAGGATTTCTATTTGCAGGGCAC
Organism: Fibrobacter sp.; assembly: GCA_017649565.1. GTDB lineage: Bacteria > Fibrobacterota > Fibrobacteria > Fibrobacterales > Fibrobacteraceae > Fibrobacter. The sequence goes on from JAGCGO010000057.1 coordinate 26,636, forward strand.
CTGATAAACAAGTACAAGGTTCTTGAAAGAAACATCTTAACCCAAATTTTCCCCATCTTAGCCATAATCTGGGCGTACAATTGGAGTAAGGGCGGCGTGGACATGTTTAAATGCTTGTTCAGATCAGGGTATATCTTTGACTTGATTGGGGCAATGGGCGCATTTACAGCATTATACATGATTGTCAAACAATGCTACAACAGAAATTCTTTTTTATGGCAAGGCATTCATTTCTGGGGGCGTTATAGTTTAGTCATTTATTGTGTTCATTCCATAGAACACTCTGTATCTGATTGGCAAATGATTGCATGTCACCTTAACATTCCCTTATGTTACCTTACACCTTTTTCTATTTCCGCCAGAATGACCATAGCTTTCCTTTTCACGCTTTTACTTCTTAAAATTCAACCAATTCGAGAGCTGATATTCCAAATAAAATAAACATCTAATCACTTCAGAAAATCTTATGAGCCCATCGCTTTATCTTTTTTTCACTCCAGTCGTAGCAGCCCTCATTCCATATTTAGCATGTTCTGCATTGAATATTCCTTTTTCCCATGGATTCTTCTCAATAGACACGTTTATACTTTTCTGCCTACTACTAACTCCGCGAAAGAATATTATATGGTCATCCATTTGGACGCTTCTGTTATTCCTATTTGCATTTTTCTACGAACACAACTTCGCATCAACTATAACGTTAGCACGTTATTCCCAATGGTCCGATTATTTTTGTACTGCAGTTTATTTAGTCGTAGTGATTTCCGCCTTTATAATTCCAAGGAAAATCAAATTTATACTGCCATTTATCGGAATTTCATATTTATTACTTTTTCTCGCAGACGCATCAAACATTCTGTTTTCCGGATTTAACATAAAATTATGCGAACTATGGAATTTAGCATCATTTTTCATTTGGGGTATAGCTTTATTTATCTCCATTCCCTGCCTGCAAATAGCTCTTGTTTTGTTTTTTTCAAGAAAAATTTTCCTTGACACAGAAGAGAAACTATGGATTTATCGCCCAGCCATTCTCCTTGTACTATTTCTATTCATTTTAATACTGAATTGGGGAGTAAACAGCCTGCAAGATAGAGAAAGAATCGTTTCTTGTACACTTAAAGACTATTCATCTTTCTTTGACAAAGAACTGACATCAAGCAAGAACCACTATTTAAATCCAGACATTAAAGCCGCTTATCCCATATACGACAAAAATGACTTGAATACTGCAAATAGCAACTATGAAAAAGTTGTGATGATACTTGTTGAAAGTTGGGGGGTCCCTAAAAATATAAATTTGCTACAGGCATCATTCAGCATTTTTGACAGTATTCCAAATTCCTTCGTAGGACTTTATCCAAGAAACGCCGCTTATACCCAAGGAGCCGAATGGGAGGACTTAGGAATTCCTGGCGGAGAAGTCAACGATTCTATTTTACCAGCGAAATACAAAAAAGCCGGATACGAAACCTGGTATGTACATGGCTATGATCAGAAATTTTTTGATCGTGCCGAGAAATATCCAACATATGGATTTGATTCTCTCCTATTTAGATCAGATTTTATAAAAAGAGGGCTAAAAGCATGTCGATACGGTTACCCAGGAATCTGCGATTCGTCTTTAGAACATTGGCTTGAGAAAAAATTAGACGAACCTGGGAAAAAATTTATTTATTGGACAACACTTGATGCCCACTACCCCTATGATGGACAAAATTTTGAAAAAAAATCAAAATTATGCAGTCAATTTAATTTGTCTGATTTATCATGCGTATTCTGGACACACGAAGAAGAGACTCTACAAAGCATAGCGACCCTTGTAAAAAAATTCCCAAGCACTCGTTTCATTGTAAGAGGCGATCATAGGCCCATGGGGAAACCCAGTTATACCGAATTTTTGGAAAGTTTTTACGCCTTTTGGGTTCCGATAATAACATTTAATTAGCCAAATCACCTAAACATCCCTTTTTATGTAGCAATCGAACCGCAACAAAGCAACATTCGTCTACAAGAATCTATATTAAAAAACAAATATGACCACCGCTATTGAGTTCGAAAATATCAGCAAGCAGTACCGTCTGGGGCTTGTAAGCACCGGGACGCTCAGCCACGACCTGAACAGGTTCTGGCAGACCAAGGTATTGCGCCGCGATGATCCCTATCTCAAAGTGGGGGAAACGAACGACCGTGCGCACAAGGGCAATAGCGACTACGTGTGGGCCCTCAAGGACATCAACTTCAAGGTGGAACAGGGCGACGTCGTGGGCATCATCGGCCGGAACGGCGCCGGCAAAAGCACCCTCCTCAAGCTACTAAGCCGCGTGACCGCCCCCACTACCGGCATTATCCGTGCCAAGGGCCGCATTGCGAGCCTCCTTGAGGTGGGCACCGGATTCCACCCCGAAATGACTGGCCGCGAGAATATCTACATGAACGGCGCCATCATGGGCATGAGCCGTGGCGAAATCACTCGCAAGCTCGACGAGATTGTGGACTTCAGCGGATGCGAACGCTACCTGGACACCCCCGTGAAGCGCTACAGCAGCGGCATGACCGTACGCCTCGGGTTCGCAATCGCCGCACACCTGGAACCCGAAATATTGGTGGTGGACGAAGTGCTGGCCGTGGGCGACGCCGAATTCCAGAAAAAGGCCATCGGCAAAATGCAAGACGTAAGCCGCGGCGAAGGCCGAACAGTGCTATTCGTAAGCCACAATATGGGTGCGGTGAAGAACCTGTGCAGGACGGGCGTTCTGCTTGAAAATGGGATGATAAAATTTCATGGCAAAGTCGATGATGCTATCGACACATACATCCAGACGAATATAACAGATTTTTCGCAACACAAAATCGTCACCCCAGATATGCGAGAAAAAGGGCCCACCGGTGAAATAACCATCGAAGAAGCAACCCTACTCAACAATGCTACTGAAATTGGAACCGACGAACCCATAGAAATTGAACTGCTTCTAAAAAGACATTTTGGATCTGCGACCAAATGCAAGTATTCAGTAAACTTATTTGACGAAACCGACAGTCGGATCATAGGTTATGTTTCTAAGGACATTCCTGTACCACAAAATCAGGAAATCTATAGGGTCCACTTAACATTAACAAACCATTCCCTGACCCAACGAAAATACAAGATGAGCCTCAATGTGGGATATAAAGATTTTGGTTCCAATGTTCAAAATTTTGATGTTGTCAAAGCAGGCGTTCTTTCTTTTGAAATTAAATACATCAACAAACAAAGTGGGGTTGAATATTCCAGTTGGAATCGAAATTGGGGAGCAGTTATACATCAAGGATGCAATATAGAAGCGGAGCTTTTATAATGACACTTCGAGAACGCCTTAGAAGAAACCCAATTATCGTTTTTTTGTATTGGTTGCCAGTACGTTTTTTTCTTATTATCGCAAGATTCTTTCCTTTACAAAACAAAATTGTCTTTGATAATTTTCGCGGAAAGGGATTAGGAAATGACCCCAAATATATTCTTCTTCAACTAATCAAAGATGGAGTGAAAGCAAAATACATTTGGCTACTCAACGATTTCTCCGAAGACATGCCGAAAGAAGTTAAAAAAATCCAGTATGGGTCGTGGAAAGCAACGTACCATTACCTCACAGCAAAGGTGTGGATTGATGATGTAAAAAGCAACCCCAAACCCAAAAAACGAAAGGGGCAATTTTATCTACAAACATGGCATGGTTCTTTCGGAATAAAAAAGGTGGAACAAGCAGTTGAAAGTATATTATCTCCTGATTATGTAAAACTCGCAAAAAAAGATTCTGAAAAAACTGATTTGATGTACGCAAATCACACATTCCAACAAAATCTTTTCAAAACATCTTTTTGGTATAAGGGAAATGTCATACGATCAGGCTTACCAAGGCTTTCTATAATTATTCATCCAACGGAACAGACAATAGCCACCATTTACGAATCATTAAAAATTCCATCTAACAAAAAAATCATTCTATACGCACCAACATTCAGAAAAGACAACTGTTTGGATCCATATTTATGGGATTATCATTTAATATTATCCGCATTAAGGAATAAATTTAAAGAAGATTTTGTTTTATTGATTAGATTACATCCTAATATTTCCATCAAAGCCTTAAATTATCCATTCTCCGAAGAAATAATAGATGCAACAAGTTATCCAGATATGGATGAATTAATGTCCGTCGCCCAAATAATGATTACTGATTTTTCAGGGACACTAATAGACATAGCCATCACCCATAAACCAGTTTTTATTTTTGCTAAGGATTTTTATGATTATCTTAACAACGACAGGGGTCAATGTTTTCCTGTAGAAGAACTACCTTTCCCTATCGCAACCACAGAAAACGAATTTCTAACAAACATAGAAAAATTTGACATAGCAAGTTTCAACCATCGCACAAGCACTTTCTTTGAAAAAATCGGTTTAAACGAAGATGGCTGTGGAGCAAGAAATATTGCAGATATTGTTATTAATCAGCTAAAAAAACAATAAAAATTCAACTTTCATAACAATAAAGTTTGTCTACTAAACAGACTAATGATAGAATCATTTCTCATATGAACTTTTTTTCGGCAACCTGCATTCAAAGGCTGCTTGAATTTTTTTCTTTGAATCTTCAAAATTTTCAACATGCCCATCATTTAAACAAATTTCCTTATATCTACCCTTTCTAATTTCATTGCAGATTTCTTCTATATTTTTATCGGTCAATGAAAAAAGGCGTCCAATCATTTTTTGAAAGTGAAAATTTCCTTCCGCAAACTGCCAATATCGAAAAAGTTCTTGTTGAACATTTTCAGACCTGCGGAATTTCGAATGTAGCGTTTCATTTAAAATTTGTGGTTCCGCAGTCCAAACCTTATTCCACGTCGTTTTCAAAAAAGCAGCAGGCATATGCGACGCCGGAATTCCCAAAAAAAGATTCCAAGGAGAAGATAGAAGCGTATGAAAAAAAGCCCTACTTAGAAAAGGTTGTGAAAAATACTTACATATATTCGCCCTTATGACCTGGTGCTTATCATAGTGCTTGTTAATTATGGCCAGAGCGTTAAAAATCATACGCCCATAATTGCCAAACCCATGCGAATAAAAAGGGTTATCTTCAAAATAGCCACAAGGTAAACCGCCAACAAAGAAATCAGTTTCTTTTACGGGGTTTATCAAAAACATGTCATCGTTAAAATACACAAAAAATTCACTAAGATTTGGAATCTTATCAAGAACCATTTCTATTGCAGACGCATTATACAGAGGCAAACAATCTTCAGGAATAAAATCTCTGTGATTTACGATTTGAATCCTCGGATGATCAACATTCAAAAAATCCGGAACATGACCCCATGTTATAAAATGAATCTTGTTGACCCATGGAGCATACTGTTCAACACCTCTGAACCAATATTTCATCAAGTCCCAATCGCGATAACGTTCAATTACATTTATCTCCGAATCAGAATTATCAGCCAGATGATCATACCTGGCTTTTTCAGCCAGCCAAGCCGGATCATTGCCATCAACCCAAGGAACTACGAAGTCTATTTTTTTTGTCATAAAAGAAAAATAACAAAAAGATAATTCAAAATCCCCCCTCTTTACCTTTTTTTTATATTTTAATTACATCTATCAGGTATCGCCAAACCATCATTATGTTTTCGTCCGTCCCCCTTATATCCATAATCGTTCCTATATACAAGGTTGAGCCATACCTTCGGAACTGTTTAGACAGCATTGTCAATCAGACTTATGCAAATTTAGAAATCATCTTGGTCAATGATGGATCTCCAGACAATTGCCCACAAATCTGCGAAGAATATGCATCAAAAGACAAACGTATTGTGGTTATACACAAAAGAAATGGCGGGCTTTCCGACGCACGCAATGCCGGACTTGACATTTGCAAGGGCAACTTCATTTATTTCCTAGATGGCGATGACTATTTGGGCAAAGAGGTCATTTCTTGTCTCTACAACCTCATTCAAGCCAAAGAAAACATCGCCATTGCCATTGGATATTTCACAGCAGTCTACGGAAATGAAAGCAAGCCATATAGAAAAGACTGGATATTCAAAAAGCCCCATTTTATCGAATCCAATGACTTTGCCAATAGGATGTTAATGGAGAAATCTAACTTTGCAGCAACTGCAAAATTATATCGCAGAGAACTTCTTGAAAATCTACGATTCCAAAAGAATGTCAAAAATGAAGACACCCTCTTTATCGCCGACTTAATACCAATAATTGAAAACAATGCTTATCGCTGCGTCGATGTTCCAAACTATTCATATTACTACACACAACATGCACATAGCATTTGCAACAATGAGAACGACCCACTAGAAAGACACGTCATAGAAAACTACAATACAATTATACAGAGATTCAATAATAGATCGGCACTCGTCAAATACCTAAAAAAAAGACAATTCGACTTGACCATTGACTTGCAATCGAAATATCAAAAAAACGGCGACATAAATAGCAGCAACCAAAACGCAGAAAACATAAGAAAAATTCCAATTATCCATGTATTAAGAAGAAAAAGTGTTAGATTTTTATTGTATTACCTTAACTTGAGGTTCTCTCCAAAATACAGGTAAAAACCAAACAAAAATGCTTATGACAAGTTTTTTAAAAAAAATTGCATACACCTTTTTAGGAAAGCTAAATGATTATCTTTCTTTTGAAGCGATGTACAGAAACAAACAAAAAAAATTTAGAAACATCGGTACAAATTGCAGTTTTGGCACGGGTAGTTTTATATTAGGGGAACAGTTCATTTCTATCGGGAACGAATTCCATGCCGGCAGCTATTTTCGGATAGAGGCAATAAGCAAACGCGGAACACAAGATTTTAGCCCGTCCATAGAAATTGGAGATAACGTCACTATTGAGGATTTTTGCCATATTGGCTGCATTGAAAAAATAAGGCTTGGCTCTGGAACTATGATTGCAAGCCGAGTTTACATTAGCGACCACAACCACGGCAACATAACTCCAGAAGATTTTAATTCCATCCCAGCAAAGCGTCCCTTATCCAGCAAACCCATTGTTATTGGAAAAAATGTTTGGCTTGGAGAAGGATGCTGCATTTTGCCAGGAGTTTCTTTAGGAAATAATGTTATTGTTGGAGCGAGCGCCGTTGTCACCCATTCTTTCCCAGACAACTGTGTAATTGCAGGGGTCCCAGCCCGAATCATAAAGCAACTATAATCAGTATCCAATAGGCAAAAAAATGCATTCCCAGCCACTTGTCACAATAGCAATCCCCGCTTATAAAGCCGACTTTATAAGGGAAGCCATTTCCTCAGCCTTAAATCAGTCATATTCCAATATCGAATTAGTAATAGTAGATGACTGTTCCCCTGAGAAAATAGACATAGTTGTCAAGGAATTTAGCGACCCTAGGATTCACTATTACAGGAACGAAAAGAACGTCGGATCCGAAGACCCCTCAAAAAATTGGAACAAGTGCCTTGAATATGCCAAAGGCGTTTATTTTGCGTTGTTGTGCGACGACGATACATACGAGCCAACTTTTGTGGAAGAGATGCTAAAACTCCAACAAGATTTTCCCGATGTAAAGGTTTTCAGAGCAAGAGCAAGAACCATTGATGAAAACAACAACGTCACTAACTGGTACCCTTCCGCACCAACGTTCGAAACGTGTTTTGACTACATGTACCAACGATTGTCCGGATTTAGACGACAAACAATTTCCGAATTTTTATACGATACAGCCTACATTAAAGGCGTCGGGGGATTCACAAACACGCCTCGTGCCTGGACAGCCGACTCACTTTCTGTTTACAAATTCGCCTGGTCAAACGGAATTGCTTCTACCCAAAAATTTTTGGTAAACTTCAGGTGCTCAAAAAAAAGCATCTCTTCCATCTATTCCGATGCAATAGAAAAAATAGAAGCGATTGTCTTGTTCAAAAAAGAAATAAACAAATTGATTAGCGAAATAAGCGACAACGAAAAAAAGAAACTATTAAAAGAAGCGCTCTATTATTCCGTCTTTACTGATACTATTGAAGTTTGTTCTCACTCCTCATTCTGGCAACTTATCTGGACATGGTTCAAAGGCGCCTATCCCCGTAAATGGATCTTCTTCATTATCCCCAAAAGACTAGGGGTCTTTTACCAGAAGACGTAAGTTTCTCATTTCCAACAACCAATCTTTCGTTGGGCTTTCCATTTCAACTCAACTAGTTTAAAAGGCCAATATATGTGTTTTCGGCAAAGCCATAAAGCAATTTTATGACTTTTTTTCAAATATTCAGGAATAATCTCAGCTTCAAGAATTCCCCGCACAAAGGGCGTTTCCATATATCTCACAAAAGAATTAAATCGTTCCCCGCGACTACTCGGATTATCTGGATGAAAGAAAACCTGAGAAAAAACAGGCTCAAACAGAATAACAATGTTATTTGTATTCAAGAGAGTACGATACTTTTCGCTCAAGCATTTCTCGATCAAGACATCGCGCATCAAAGAAACTAGTCTCTCCATAGATTCTGGCAACTTCGGCAAATATCGAGAAGTCGCTTGATGCTGATTATTTATACGATAATGATAGCCGACCACATCACAAAAAGTGACACAAGTCGCCCCATAAAAAGCTTTTAGCGCAAACACTCGATCTTCACCATAGACGACCCCTTGCGGAAAGCAAAGATCTTCTTTTTTCAACAAACTTCGTCTATATATTTTCGAACACGTAGCAAGTATAAAATCTTCTTCATGATTTCTCGGGAAACAACAAGCTTCCAGCAAGAATTCCTTTTTCTTTACCTTTTCTGAATTTAAGTGAATTTCTCGTATGCGTTCTTTTCCATCCGTTCCAATCCGGTTAAGGCATCCGCCAAACAAAACAATATCTGCACCTGATTTTTCAGCCACTTCAGCAATATTTTTTAATACAAAAGCATCACACCAATCATCGGAATCAACAAAAGTAACATATCTACCCGATGCGATATTTATTCCTTTGTTACGAGCTACAGATACGCCAGCATTTTCTTGGTGTATTACAACAACTCGAGGATCTAGTTTTGAATACTCGTCACAAATTTTTCCACATGAATTGGTTGATCCATCATCAACCAGTATTATTTCCAGATTCTCTAGTGTTTGCCCTAGCAAACTGTCGACGCACTTTCTCAAATACGTTTCTTCTGTATTATATACAGGAACAATGACACTGACTAGAGGATTCAATTTTAGCCTTCTTTAACTAGTTTCATTTTTTTTGCCACGGCAAACAAGCTTGCTATAACAAAGCCTATAACAGCACCATATTTTTTTGACCATTTCCTTCTAATTTCAAAATATCTTTTTTGGTATGGCGTAAACCATGTTCCATTGAAATGATGAATGCAGTATGTATTCGGCGTAATTTGACACTTTCCAGTCAAGTTATTCAATGGTGAGAAATAGTCACATTCATACACATGTATTCCATGCTCCAATACGGGCTGCTTTATAATGTAATTTATTACAACATCAGCCTTGTTAATCTTGGCAACATCAAAAAGTTTACCTTCGTACCAATCAAGGCAGTCCTTAAGCCACGGCAAATTTGCTTCACACCCCATAACAGCGGCAGCAATCACCGGACGAGCAGATTCCCAGCCAACAAAGGTCTGCTGATTCAGCAAATCATCAAATGGTCTCAGAACTTCAACATCGCAATCTAAATAGATTCCCCCATACTTGTACAAGGCATAAAGTCGCACATAATCGGCAGCAAAAGCCCATTTCTTTTCAGCAATGGCACTGTCGATCCACGTACTATGGATTTCCTTAATTTTATCATCATTCCAAAGAACGAATTGATAATCAGGCAGTATTGTCTTCCAAGATTCAATACATCTTTTTTCAAGATCAGAGAATGGGTTTTGACCAAGCCAACAATAATGGATTATTTTAGGTATCGCCATCACGCCCCTGCCTTCAAGGATTTCACCTTTTCCACCATCTTAGATGCGGTTTTTCTGAATGTGTACCAGAGTCCCTCGTAACGGCAATGGATAAACAATGCGGCAATAGTAGAAAGCACCTCCCCCATCTTCTCGCCGAAAACCTTACAGAGTTTTATCCTCAGTTTCACATGCACGGACTGCGCTTTAGTATACCAGGAGCCGTTAAAATGGTGGACGCTGTACGTATTCTCGGTTGCATCGACATCAAGAGTCCTTGTATTCTTGGGGCTGAAATAATCCATCGGGAACAGACATATTTTTTTCGGATTCGAGTCAAAATCCTCTATGCCTCCGATATTCTTCAATACATATCTCGAAAAAACAAGGGCCATCGCATAAGGCAATATGAGCATGTCGTACTCGCCGTTCGTCTTGGTAAATTTTCGGTCTTTGTAAAAATCCAGACATTCCTTGATAACGGGGTTCCCCTTCTCGCAGCCCATTGTTGCCGCCTCTATCGTATTCGAGGCGTCAATCATATCAAAATAATGTTCCCGTCCAAAGAAGTACGGCAGGCCAAGCAAATCATCGAAAGGCTTAAGCACCTCCACGTCGCTGTCCAGATAGATGCCGCCATAATTGTAGAGCGCATAGAGCCGTATGTAGTCAGCAGCGAAGGCCCATTTTTTTGCAGCACAGGCCTGTTCCACCCAGGGCACGGAATGGATGTCGAAACGGCTAGCATCCCAAAGCACGAACTCATAATCCGGAAGTTTTTCCTTCCAGCTCTGCATGCAGCGCCGCACCAGTTCGGGGTACGGGTCACCGCTCAGCCAGCAGTAATGGATTACCTTGGGGATAGACATAACCTAAAAATCCACCCCCGAAAGATATCTTTTTAGTAGAAATGCACAAAAATACGGGAAGGTATATATATTGTTCTGGAAACCGATGTTCCCGGCGGTAAACTTAATTCCCGTCGTTATGTCTGGGTAAGCAGCGCTCTTGACCAATGTCGATAGCGATTTTGCCGTTCCTGCCTTAGCTTTGACTTCCACCGGTACAAGAGACTTCTTCGTGCGCACGAAGAAGTCCTGTTCCAGAGTAGAGTTCTCTCTTTTGTAATAGAAAAGTTCGTATCCCTGCTTGTTCAAAATCTCGGCAACGATATTTTCGTACAAGGCCCCCTTATACACATTCATGTTCCGGTTGGCGCGAAGGTCTTCCTGAGATTCGTCATCGAGGTTCGCGATAAGCAGTCCGGTATCCTTAAAATAAATCTTGTACTTTGATTCTTCGTAGTTGCCTTTCAGCGGGAGCTCCGGCGTATGGAGGCAATGGCAAACGTTCACCATTCCGGCATCGCACAGCCACTCTATGCATCCCCAGTAGTCCTTGAACTTCGCTCCGCTCGCCACCTTGGATATCTGGAATTTCTTATTCTCTTTCGCCAACTGCACGGGGATGTTATTGAACACGTTCAGTACGCGGGTCTTATCTACGCCTTCAACATATTTCTTGATATCTTCCTTGTAGTCGGCGACGAGTGCGCGCTGGAGTGAGAGGGACCCTTCAAAAGTCCCCTTTTCTACATACGAACGAACAACTTCGGGCATCCCGCCGAGCAGGCAATAATCCATGAATCTTCCGCCGAAAACATTCATGTCCGTTTGGTTGAAGGGCTTGGCCGACTGCATGTGCGACAGCAAATCCTCGACAGCATCGGTTCCATAACCCACGGCCCAAAGGAACTCCTCGAAATCCATGGACTGCATCTGGTATTCCGACTTGTAGCCAACGCTGTTGCTTTCGATTCGTTTGTAGTTAATGCCTAGCATGGAGCCGCTGCAGATCACGTCAAAACGCTTGTCCATGCAGAACGACTTTAGCGAGGTCGCTATTTCCGGATAATCCTGAATTTCATCAAAAAGGATAAGCGTCTTTCCAGGTATAAACCTTTTTTCGGAATCTATGCGTGAGATATTCCTGATAATGTCATTGACGGTATAGCCGTCTTCGCAGATGCTCTTGTACTTCTTCTCTAGGACGAAGTTGATATTGATAAAATTTTCGTAATTCGAGGAAAAATGCTTGACAGACTCGGTCTTTCCAATCTGACGGGCCCCCTTGATTATGAGGGGCTTTCTATCGGCGGATTTTTTCCATTCATCCAGAAAATAGTCTAATTTGCGTTTGAGGTACATACCCTAAATATACACCATTTTACAAAAAAAATGAGCGAAATTTTTGCATTTTTTACTAAAAAATGAGGGAATTTTGGCAAAATCCCCCTAAATTTCAATTCAGCACAACCGCAGGGACCCAGTGTGCAAAACTCTCGCGGCGGATTTTCGGGTCGCCCAGGGTGGGCCGGTGCGTCCCCTGCACAATAAAACGGACTTCGGGGTGTTTGCGAGCGACATCAGCGATATTGCGCAGCGTGGCGTTGAGTTTCGCACGATCACCCGTGCGTGAATCCTGAGTGGTCAGAGCAATTTGCAAAGGCAAGGAATCTGTGGCAAGCGACAGGACTGAATCCAGTTTTCCGAGCATTAAGGAATCTGCGCAGCGCTGGCAAAACACACGTTCTGCATATCCAAGAGAATCAACGTAAAGATTGCGCCCATATTCCAGGGAATCTCCACCAAACAGATAAATTCCATTCTGCGGAACAGAACTATCCGCAACTATTCGCAATTCAGCAAATTCCGCATGCCTCGTTCGGTTTGCAAGCCTGTAATGCAGGAATTCCTTATGAGGTAACCCATCAAATGCGGCGAGATCTTCACGCAAGAGTTGCGGCTCAAAGGGAACGCCCCATGCATCGACCAAGATAGATACGGTCTGTCGAGAAGAATCAGCAAACTTTCCAAATAAACTCCATTTTTCTAGCAACTCATAATTATGTATATATTCTGCCGTCAACGAATCCGCATCAATAAAAGGTTGCATATGCCAAGGTTTATCTTGATCAGCAAACAAGGTTGCACCCATCAGATATGATAGCGAAATTGCCAGCACAACAAACGAACAGAACACATAAAGCGAGGCTTTCTGCAACCTAGTCATGGTCGCCCTCCACAATCCGATACTTAAGTAAATTGTAGTATCCGAATTTTCTCACTGTGTCTATTGCAAATTCCTTATGATAATGCACCTTGTAATAACAATCCAGTTTTATGCCACCACCACCATCCACCACATACACGTTGTCTTTCACGATATCACGAAGCGGATTAGCTACACCACGTTTTTCAAGTTCGCGTTTCATCCCAGGTAAATTAATATTCCAATAACCAATAGGCACTATATTGCCCCAACTACCAGGCGCAGCAGCCTTATATGCCGGATTTTTATAAATAGCCAACGCCTTATAAGGTTCAAAATGCAGCAGGAACACATCATTAGGACGCACATTAGCAAACTCTAAAAATTCGTGCCACGCTGTAGGCATCTTTCGATTTCCAAAAAAAAGCTGGTCATTTTCCTCCGAACGTTGAGTCAAAATCGCAAATGTAAAGCTCAAAAGAGACATAATACAAAACAGATAAAAAAGTTTACGCCCGCCAGAGCCAAATTCTTTACCCAGTACATGTTCAAAAGGAATAGCACAAACTACAGCATAGAGCCAAATTCCTGTTTCTACGTGAAAAAGTACACGATTCTGTATTAATAAATAAGCCAAGCACAGCGTAATCAACGCAAGAGAGCCCCACGCATACCATCCAGCCTTTCCTGGAGCGGAAAAAAACAATAACAAACACAACACAACCCAACACCAAGCATTCGGATGTAAAAATGAATTTGAGACTGCATAGAACAACGCAAAAGGCATTTTTATCTTGTTAAGTTCATAACCGTTCCTATTGATAACATTCATAACAGGCTTTAGACTATCTAGCGAGAACGCCTCCGTATCATAGAATACCCAACGTTGCAGTATTTGAAAATCCTGCCCATGTAACCCACGCTCCTCTAGTTCGTCGTAAGTGGACTCATCATCGTAAAATGCTCCATCACCCAATAGAGATCGCGGTCCTTGATATGCCAAATAATAAGCATACTCACCATTATCATTAAACAATCCTCTATTGAATGACTGCAATCCATAGAACGCAACACCTGCGAAGACAAGCGCCAAAAGCGATGCAACCCAAACCTTCCGGCCATTCCAAAAACTCCAAGCCAAAAGGGCGACAGCAAATGGAATACCGAGTAGGAAGCCCTCCTTACGGAACACGACACCCACAACGAGGAACAGCATCGCTAAAACAAGGAATTGCCATCGTCGATCCTTGTCACCAAAATAAAGCAGAAGAATTCCCGCTGCCGTAGATGCAGCGGCGCATTGCGTAAACCCCAATCGTAAATAAAAATCAGGAGCTACGCATGCAAGCAGAAACACAGAAAGAACTAAACCAAATGAACAATCCACCTGCCGCAGTATAAAGTAGGTAAAAACGGTAAATGAAGCGAATTCTGCTAACAGCTCAAAAATAAAATACCAGCCTACACTAGGAAATAGTTCATAAAATGGCTTCAAAAAATATGCGTAAGCACCATTCACAAAGAGCGTGTGCGCATCAAATTCGCCTCCATACGCCCCCGTCACAATGGTCGACATAAAATAGTCATCCATCGAGCCGAAATGCACACCACCTATTCCCAGGCATACCACAAGGAAAGCCATGTTCAAGCAAAGAGCAACAACAAAAGGCCTACCAAAAAACATTTGCCTTGTATAATCAAGGATCTTCATGATTCAAATATACTATCTACAGCATTATAATCTTAGTGACTCAAGGATAAAAATATATATTAATACAGAAATAAGCGGCATTTTTATGAACAAAGACCCCATAGACTTCCGTATATCACTTGACGAAACACATATAATCAAAGGCATCGCAATATGCGCCATGCTAATCCATCACTTGTTCTATAATTCCTCAACCTACGGCTTTTTCACGCAACAATTCGGAATTGTTTGCAAAGTCTGTGTTTCCATGTTTCTATTTGTTTCTGGCTACGGACTAACCATTCAGTACTCTAAGCCACATAACAGAATAAGTGTACGATCTAGATTCATATTTACAATAAAATTCCTGCTCAAAAGATTTTATAAATTTTATCTTAACTACTGGATTATTTTCGCGATTGTAGTTCCAATAGGGGTTTTTGTACTAGGAAGATCCTTATCCGTAGCATACGGTACAGAAGCAGGAATCTGGTCGAATCTAACTAAAGACATTCTTGGCCTCCAAGGATTCGATTCATACATAATCACATGGTGGTTCAACGCACTTATCATATCGCTTTATCTACTATTTCCCATCCTGTATTGGTTTATGGGTAAAGGAATAATTGCAATCGGAATGATAACACTTCTTCTGCTATGGCCAAGAGATTACATTGTGGGTAATTTCTTTTATATATTCGAATTATGGAACTCTAATCTCGTGGTTTATTCACTTGTATTTACATTTGGAATTGCCACTGCCCGTCATGCAGACTTCCTTAATAGGATATTAAATAAAATTAGAGTTTGGCAAGTTTTCATTCTGTCTACTTCAATTGCAATAGCACTATGTTTCATCAGACAACTATTAGCAGAAAATTTTGCAGATGCAATAACCATTGATGCATTCATTACAATATTTTCAGTCTTATCCATTACCAGTTTACGACGACAAACAAGATTACAAATGAAAGTTCCTATCATATTAGGAAAACATTCTATGAACATTTACCTAATTCACACATTCATCCTAATGTACTTCTTCCCAAATTTTATTTTTGATTTAAGAATTCCCTTACTTACCTTCATTGCATTACTAACCGAATCCTTATCATTATCGGCATTATTGGAATTTATTAAGAAAAAAATCGGATTCTATAAACTTTATTTATAAAGGGCGTTTTCCCCATAAAGAATTGAAGGGAGCATACAGACATAAAAAAAACGATTCCTTTGTAAAGGAATCGTTTTTTTGCTTAAACGTTCAATTAGAGCGTACGGGCAAGGTTCTTGAAAGCCGGAGCCATACCATCGCAATCAGCAGAGGAAGTCAACACTGCATAAGCGACGTTACCCTGGTTGTTACCGGAACCGAGCGTAAGGTTGAACTGCCAATAACCATTTGCGGCGCAAGCATCGAGTTTGACCTTGTTTTCAGCCTTCCAACCAGACGTGAGCGTCGTGGCAGCAGCAGTCGGAGCATCACCCGTATACTTGAAGTTTTCGGACTCATACTCGGAGGTATTGCTTGCAGCCCTCTTACCCGGAGCAGAATAGCCAATTTCAATCCAGTTGCCGAGAGCATTGCGTTCGAGAGCGAAGGCATCCTGCATGTTGATGTAGGAACCAGCGGCAGTCGGAACTTCAGAGGCCTTGGACTTGGCGATCATGCCGAACAGTTTCGGCACAGCGACGGCAGCCAGGATGCCCATGATAACGATCACGACCATCAATTCGATAAGGGTAAAACCTTGTTTCTTCATAGTGTACTCCTTGTTGTTTGTGACACACTTGTTTTGGGCGTCATTGCCCGTTTACTTCCATAAATATACCATCTTTTTTCTCAAAAGCAACACTTCTGTCAAATTTTTGTCACGAATGTGTCATAAAACACACCCGCCAGGCAAAAATGGCACTTTTGCGACCAAAAACAGCTCCTTATGGACTGTTGGATGTTGTATATATAGTAAATTTTTTTTAAAAAAATCGTATTTTCCCCCAAATTTTTTCACTTTTTTTTATTCCATCTTGGAATATCGGCCCTTTATTGCTAGTTTTTTTTTACAGATTCGTTTTTTTGCGGGATTGGTTATGAAATATAACGCCACAAAAGGCGGCTTCACGCTCATCGAGCTCATGGTCGTCATAGTCATAATGGGTATACTCGCGGCAGTAGCTGTTCCCAAGCTTTTCGGTCTTATGGCCAAGGCCAAAACGAGCGAACTCTATTCCTCAGCCGGAAGCTATATTCATCTGCAAGATACATTCAATACAGAGTACCATGACAGCATCGGGACATGGAAAGCCATCGGTTACACCATGCTCAGTAATGATATCTTTAAGTACTACGAAGGAAACTCCGAAGGTGGCATAGCTACAGTCTCAGCGGTTTCCATTGATGTAGGCAAAACCGCCGCATGGAAAGCCAACAACATAAACAAACTCGGCGAATGCGAAGCCGACAACGTGTGGCAACTGAACATTTCCAAGTCTCCAACAACGGAATACAACATTTTATACCAAGTTGTTATCAGTGCTGATGCATGCGAAGCTCTGACAACCAAATTCGGATCTCTCGACACCTACAACAAAATCACGACCACCCCGTAACCACCTCACAGCAGCGCCATTACAAACAAAAGAAGAATGGGCCGGATAAACCGGCCCGTTTGAATTAAGGTTGCCTGACAACCGATTCCAACGTGGCAATTTCGTTATCGGATATTTCTGCGAAGAATTTCCTGCGGTTCTTTGGCAACGCATTCTGTTGTACGAACAAGATGAACTGGTTGGCTTTCTTGTCGGGCATGTCAACGATTTCACGCATGCGTTTCCGGATTTTATCGTAATTCTGTAAATAGCTCAGTTCCGATTTCCATTCCGTCTGGATTGTCGTTTGGACAATTTTCTGGAATTTCTCAACAATGGGTGTCATGTCGATATTTCATCAACAATTTTTTAGAAGCGCTTCCATTACTTTTTTTGCAAAAGCCATTCTGCCAAATCTACAATGCGGACCCCCTCATATTGATAAGGTTCGTGCTTTGTTCTGGCTAGAACCATTTTAGGATACGCATCGTTGATTTTTAAAAGAGGAGAGACTTCACGTTCAAAAGTACTTTCGGCGCTAATGTCATCCGATACCTGTATGTAGATTTTTTCGTCTTTCTTTAAGGCGACAAAGTCTATTTCCTTTTTGTACAAAAAACCTGCATAAATTTTGTAACCACGCCGAAGAAGTTCCATGGCGACGATGTTATCGTACGCCCTGCCATAGTCCATGTTTTTCGTCCCTAATCGAGCGTACTTGAAGGAATGGTCGCCCAAATAGAACTTGTCCTGTGACGCAAGGTATTTTTTCCCACGGATGTCGTACTTGCGTACTTTATAGAATGCGAATGCGTTACATAGATAGCCGACATAAGAACCAATCGTTTTGTCGTTGACGGGGGTCTTGCTGCTCGTCAAAGCATCGGAAATGCTCCTTAGAGATGTTATGTTGGATATATTGTCCGAAAAAAACGCCCGCCTTCCTATTTCGCAATATTAAAAATAATAAAAATTGCGAAATAGCGGTAGCGCAATTACTTTTTTGGAGAACAAGATGATCAATTTACGGCAAAAAACAGGCCAGAAGGCTTGCGCCTCCTTCCGTCTTAGGGATTCTCTTCGGTGTCGTCCGAGGTTTCGTCCTTTACTTCATAAGTGACGGAGCAGAGGAGCTCACTTCCCCACAGGTTGTAGGTGTACGTTCCCGGAGTTGTGGGCACGTAGGCATCCAGGTCCACGAACCCGTCCTTGGGCCAGGTACCACTGCTCACCGTGTTGCCATAGGGAGTCCCGTTGTCATTGCGGTTCAACGAGACACTGTACATTGTCTCACCGGTGTTCTTGTTCCTGCTCTTGAAGCGGTCGCCCTCGATGTAGCATTCGGCTTCCGGAGCGGGCTCATCTCCTGCGTAGGAGTATGGAACGGAGCAGACTTCTTCGCCGTTGATACTGAGCGCCACGACATAGTCGCCAGCCTCGCTAATCGCGGGGAGCGGCTCGTCGAACCGGGTGGTCGACGGGCTCACGTTCTGGGAACGATCAATGATGTTGCCCAGCTTGTCCATGTACCAGAGCTTGACCGTATTCGTGTTGCCCACGGCCAAGTTCAGGTCGGCGGTGAAGCGCTTGCTTACCTCGTCAATGGCGCAGTTGTCGGCCGTGGAGCCGTTCGCGCCGGTAACGACGGTAATGTCGGCCGTGCAAGAGAGACCAGCGTAGGTGAGCGTGTAGCGGTAGTTGCCCGGAGTGGTGTTGATGTTGGGCGACCAGCTGTTCACCTGGCCATTGCCGCGGTACGTGAGCCTTACAGGGGGTTCGCTGCCGATTCTTGCGTCGACGGCACAACCGGACTGCGGACAGTTCGTAATCTTGTAATTGAGCGAAGGCAGATTGTCGCCCGGGTTGATAGGCACCGTGGAACTCAGTTCGCAAGTCAGTTCGTTCGAAAGGACATCGACAGGGAGCGTCGTACAAGTCATCTCTTCGCCGCCATTCTTGGGCTTCACGGATACCGTGAAGGTGAAGGAACGGTCGCCGCCACTGACGTTGATGTTCTTCTGCAAATCCACCGCAGGCAGGTAGAATCGGCCTTCCGGCGGGCAATCCTTCTCTTCGGTCTCGTACGGGTTGTCTACGCCAGAGACCTTGCAGAGCGCTTCGTCCGCATTCATGAGATTCGACGAAATCACAAATCGGTCGCCATCCAGCGTAGCCTCGCAGCCATGGACGCCCACGCTGTTGGGGCAATCGCTCTCAAGGCTTGCGACGGTAAACGCGTTCGGGCTCGAGAACTCGACAGAGACAACTCTTTCGGGGTCGAATTCCAGCATGTCAGACATCAGGTCCACGCTGCGCGAGAACGAGCCGTTGCCGCTGATGAGGAATTCCTGGGACCTGACGCCGTTCGCATCCGTCATCACCATAGTAACCACAGGAATGCTTCCTGAACCATCAGTGTCGGGAAGGCCGCTGATTTCGCCCATGAGGCTAGAAGACCTAAGATTCGCGACACCACCCGAAACGCCAGCCACGCACGACGACTGGTTGTCGCAATCTTCAATATCGAACGATGTGCCCTGCGAGCATTCGTTGATGCTGCCAACAACAAACCTGCCGCAAGTTGCTTCGTAGGTATGCCCGTTACCGCCCTGATTATCGCAGTCGATGACCACGCTAGCACTGCGAACAGCACCATCGATGATTTCACCATTGTAGTCGTAAGACCTAGCCATCCCATGCAGGCCGGCATAAGTGAAGTTATACTTGTCATCCTTACTACTTTGCAGCCTGTCCGCATAAATGCCGCTCACAAAATAGGGGCCGTCGCTATCCGCACTGCAGCTACTGCAATGTGTGGCACCATCCAACCAAGCCTCACAGGAGTGCTTGGCATAGCCGGAGGCCAGGTCACAGCCGTTGTAGTGGTAAGACAATTTGCAACCGGGACGGAGCTTGTCCGGGTTGGCAGGGTCGTTGAAGTAGCTGGAGGTGCCCACCCAGGGTTTCACGTCCTCGTTCATGGGAAGAATTCCGCCCAAGTAGTTTGCGGCAAAGGAACAGGTAACATTCGGAATGTCGAAACAATGCTCGGGATCCCAGTCATCGGAAGACCAGCCGAGGTTCATCACCTTGAAGCAGTCGTCGGCCATGCTCAGGCCCACGTACTCGTCCACGTTCGAACCGACAAGGAGCGGGATATTCACCGAGGAACGGACCCAGGAACCTTCCCTCTTATAGCTGAGCTTGACCTTCGCGGAGTCACCGAACACTTCTATGTCGGTATTGAAAACAATGCCCGTAAACTCGGCCGGGGTAAGGGTGATTCCGGGGAACGAGGCCTTCTTGCAGTCACCCTGGTTCTCGTTCTTGATGCCGCTGCCGTCACCTTCGCAAACGCGCACTTCCATGACGTAATTACCGACGCTTGTCATCTGGCTCGCCCTGCCGTATACCTGCACGATAGAATAGCGCGAAGAATTTTCGGTAGAGCGCAAAATAAAGCCACTGTTCAACGGTGTATAGCTGTTGCCCTTCATCTCGCGGAAGCAAGCCTTGAAGCGCGAAGTGAGCGTACCGTGGCCACCCGCCTGGGTTCGGTTCAGCAGGTAGGAGATGGTCGAGTTGCCGCTATTGGCATTCTTTCCAGCCGAATAATAGATGAATTCACCCGATTTCTTAGGTTTACTGTATTTCTGCCCGTTGTTGGTCCTGGGCAGCAGCCAATCCGAAGTCGGGTAGTTGCCGCCGCCATCCGTATTACACGACGAATTCTTGCCGCTAACCTTACAGGTGTCGATGCAGTTGTCCTTCGAGCCGTTACACCATATACCCACGTCCTTGAAGTCCGTATAGAAGCAGTGGTTCTCGATGTCTGCGTATTCCGCAACGACAAGCGTATCATGAATCAAGTATACCGGCATCTTGTCAGATTTCGAGATGTAATCCAAGGAACCGTCGTTGCGCACGAAGTTCCAGGTCTTGAATTCTTCACCTGAGGCATCCTGATGACGAAGTTCAATATGGCGACCCGCGAATACCTTGACGCTGCAGGTGTCCCCCGCATTGCACATGCTCGAAGTAATGGCAGACAAGGGCGTATTCGCATCGATAATCTGATCGGAAGTGCGCACTTCCACCTTGGATTTGGAGGCCCCGTTCAGGAACAACTTGAGGGTGAATTCCTTGGCCTTGTACGATGCGTAGAGCGTGTAGGTGTGGCCATCTTGCAGGTTATCGATAGAGGAATCCGGTATGAACACGTCACAATACGGAGAAGCGTTCCTCGTTCTCTGGAGTTCGACATCCTCGGCATCGGAGAGACCGCAGCCCCACTGCTTGTTGGGATCCTGCGTCGTGATGTCAGGACAGCTGGGGCGTACCCAGTCGCCCAAAGAAGCATTGACAAGGTTCCCAGTACATTCGGGCCTGGTAATGATATCGCTGCAACTGACTCCATTTATGGTCTTATGCTTGTTGCCATCACAGAATCCTGTCTTGGGGATATCTTCACGCACTATCGTGGCCGCACCATCGAGCCAGACAGAATGGTTCACAGGCGCACCCATTCGCGCATTCTCGCCCACCGAGACAATCGTAAAGTTGATCTGGTTGTTATCGGTGCCGGTATTGGAGGTCACCTCGAATACCGGAGTATCCATACCCGGCGGCAATATCACCGAATACATACGGGAGCCGTCGTCCTTGAGTTCGCCAGCGGTGACATAGTCGCCGGACGGATGCAACTGCCAGCCTTCGGGGACTTCGGTCACGCGCACATTCGCCGTGACAGGATCGTGCTGGCTACCGTCGACATTCATCCGCACGGTCACAGAGCCGCCACCAAATATTCTCGATTCCGTACCCACGAAACTCACCGCAGATTTCTGTGCGGCATGTGCATCAACCACCACCCAGAAGGGAATTGTACCGTAGGCCGACTTCTTTGCGGTATATTCGCACTTGTACACCGGATGTTCCAGCGGGGTGCCATTGGTGATTACGCCGTTTGTGGTGAGATTCGGAGTACATTTCGTGTTTCCTGCCGAGAAGGTTTCTTTCGCGCCGTTCAGGTTGATTACCCTGTAGTAATTTTCCAGCTTACCCTCGGGAACGTCACTCATATAGACAATACGTGGCAAGATGACGATACTCGGCTTGACGGTCGTGTACTGCTTGGAAGTCAAGTTGTCATACAGGATTTCCTTATTCCGGCGTTGCGATTCTAGCGTTATGGACAGCTGCGGAGCCGTAGCAACGTAGAAGCGATCGTACCCCCCTTCCACGTTCAATTCTTCGCCATCGTGATTGACAATATCTTCGTGGTCGTTAACCAGGCCGCCACAAGCCCCCTCTTCGCGGATATTGCAGATAATGGCGTTATCGACCAGGCTCTGCACCAAGGATTCGTTATAGAGAATTCCCATGTATTTCGTATTAAAGCGCTTGATTCTGGAGCAGCTGGCAGCGGTCAGGTAGAACGAGCCGTTCCAAGTCGTATCCTGATGATGGTTGCCCAAGTAACGGTGCTGGAGCACATCGATATCCCCTTTAGAATACACAAAGTAATTGTATTTGGCAGATTCATAGGTATCCGGAGTAAGGACCGTTCCGGCACCTTTCGCCATGTAGAAAAACACTTTCGATGTATCCGTCGTCGGGGGAAGTTTCAACATGGAAATCTTGTTTTCCGAAACGAAGATGAAGTTTCCTTCCAACTTTCCGGTGGGGCTTTTGAATATAGATTGATCTCCGGTTCCATGCACACCCACTACAAGGTAGCCATGGTACATCAAGGCGGGCGAATTAGAAACACTCTTATAGCACGCATTCAGTTTCCCCATGTCATAGTTGTCGGTATTACCCGTAATCTTGGCACAGGGGACCTTGTCCACCAGTTGCTTGAAGGAGTCATATGCGGTAGTAATCATGTCGTTGATCTTGTATTTGGTATTGTCGCAGCCTTTCGTCGGCTTGCCCAAGATGCTGTCGCAATATGTAACTATGCTGGTATCGCAATACATTGCCTTGGTCGGGGTAGAAACCGCAATCGCGCTCGACTTGAAGACCGAGTATTTCTGGAACATCAATCCACTCTGACAGAGTGGCACCGGATTATTGGAAGAGTTGCAGGCTCCCAAGTCCGGCATGTATACAGAATAACCGTTACCCCCAAAATTCGTATGTCCAATCGTATTTCCGTCCAACGAGTTCTGGAAGAGGGAACCTGTCTTTACGTTGACGTTCTTTTCCACGGTGAAGTCTTGTTGAAGGCCGTCCTTGAAATTCAGTTTACCAGAAGCTTCCACGCAAAGGTTGCCACGAATTTTGTATTTCTTGGTCCTTTCCGTCGTGTACGTACCTTTCAAGGTCAGGTCTCCGCCAACGTCTACACCATGTCCCGCCGAGGTCGAACCCACATCCTTATCGAAAACGGCATTACCGGAAATGGAAGCGCTGAGCTTGGTGGTTGCGCCCTTCACATAGATGTCCCCAGCGGTCACACCCTCGTTTTCAGGTTTAAAGTCGCCACCAACGCACGCATGCCGTCCCAAATTGACTCCACTGCCCGTAAGTTCCGCTTTCCCCGTTATAATGAAGTCTTCGACGACGCCGGTCGGGTTTCCGTGCCAGTTGCCATTGATAATCATCGACGTACTACGGTTTTCGCCCTCACCCTCCATTGTTCCGCCGAAATACGACTGCTTGAAATCCACCGGACTTTCAATAATAACCTCGGGTTCCCTCACCTTGTACAGGCCGCGAACCTTCAAGACAGATGTCTCGCTGTACTTGGCATCGCCATGGGCAATGCCGTTGGAAACGATGGTGAACTTGTAGGCCGAGCCCGCAGTTTCCACGCCGGTCAGCCAGACATTGAACACCTGCTTGCTGGAATTCATGCCACGCACGACATTGGTAAGGGCAACGGGCTTCTTGCCGCCGTCGTAATACTGGCGGAGAATGGCGCCCACATCGTTTGCGTGGTATGTCATCCAAGAACGTACACTCTCGAGCCCGGCATGCGAGGCTTCCTTGGCCTCGGACATGGCCATACGGTCGGCGCTGGTAAAGCCCGCCGAACTGAGCCACTTGTAAGTGGCCGTAGTCGCGATAGTGGCAATCATCATGAAAATGAGCACCGTTACAAGCGAGACACCTCTTTTTGCCAGGCAGTTGTTTCGCATTTGACTCCCCCTAGTTCTCCGTCCCATTGCTGGGCATCGGAGCAACTTGTAAAATTTCACCAGTTTCACCACCCATACTCACGACAAGGCGCAGCTGGAAGGCCTTCACGTTCTGCTTGTCGGTAGTGGCCGGATCGTAAGACTTGTCGTCAAAATTGTAATTGGAACCTTCGACCTTCTTCAAGAAAAGGTCGTTAATGGTTATGCGGCCGCCCGCCTCGGGCGCGTAACTTGCGAACGAGAACGCAAGACAGACATTCTTCACGGAATTCGGGGGCCTGAAACGGAACGCGCGCTGAGCCGGTTCCAGCTTTGACACGGGCGGGTAGAAAAGGAAATCCTCAAGCCCGGCAACCTTGTCACCGGTGGTTGTCCTGAAACCGACCGAGGCATGGTCGCGCCCCGGGCAGAACAGGCGGCTGTTGTCCTTGGAATAGGGGATCTTGAAGGAAACCTCGTATTCCGCAGTCGAGTCGAGTGTAATCTTGGAACAGAGGTGTTTCCAGTCGTCGCCGTTTACTGCCGTAAGACCAGTATTCGCGCGCCCGACAAAGACCTGGCCGACCATTTTGCCGGCAGCATTCTCCGAATGCGACGTCCTGATATAATTCGTCTGGAAACCGCTGAGTTCCTGGCTGGTGCCCCCGTCCGTGGGATTGGAAGCCAACGCAAAGTATTGCGGTCCAGTAGTCGTGCTCCCCGCATAGCGCGGAAGCAGCTTGAAGGGATATTCGGACGCCCCAGAATTGACCTCGGGCAGCACGATAGACTTGACCGCGGCAGAGGCGTTCACATCGCCAATGACAACCGGCTGTGCCGGGACAACGATAAAGGAATCCACGTTAGAAACGATTTCGACCTCGGGGACGTCCCTGCTGGGGCATATGTCGGGAGCCGTAAGGCCCGTCTTGATATCGAGAGTCTTGCAGGTGCGGTAGACGGAATTGCGGCGTTTGAACCACGAAACCTCTTCGACAGCCTCGTATTCGCCGTTAGCACCGTAGCGGACACGCCTTATCGTAAGCGAATCGCCATTGTTGCGTCGCACTAGCTTGAACGAAGAAGAATCCGGAACAGAACCGTCCGGGTCCATGAAAACCAGCGAAGACTGTTCAAATCTGTCGGGAGTGTTGATGTCGCCCGCAGTCTTGTAGCTCTTGGCCCCCGTCTGCGAAATATCCTCGACGAACATGGACGCGGCGGCAGTGGCAACCTCGCCTGCCTTGAGCATGTTCTGGGTGCGGATGCGGAACCGAGTGCTGTCACTGAAGGCATGACCAGCAACAAGCACAATTACGCCAAGAATGGCTATGTATACCATCAGCTCCATCAAAGTGAAGCCGTTTTTTTTACAATTCCCGCTCATATTCCCCGTTTGGCCCCGCGAACAACCCCATCGATAGAGCCTAGAGGTACTAAAATAATAAAATAGGTGTGACCCGCGCCACACCTACTAGGTAAAATAGTGGTAAAATAAGATTTAAACTACCAGTCGTTCTTACACTTCATTGTCCCTGATACAGTTACAGTCGCGTCATTGAGGTTACTGCAATATTCCACCTGCTGGAAACCGCCAGGATATTGCTCAGCTTGCCAACCTTGAGTTGTATACGCCAAGGTGCCATTGATGTATATCTTCGTACCCCCTGCTGGCGCGGTACAAATCAACCCACCTCTGGGACAACTGACCTGATACGTCGTACCTGCCACAAAGTCCGTAGCAGGGCCCTGGTAAGCAAACGTTACAGGAATGCCCGCAGCGCTACTAAACTCCACGTGGAACGTGCACTCGCCCGATACACTCTGTCCCCCACTCGACTGGCAGTCGACCTTGAAGGTGTACGTTTTATCACCCGTACCATTTATATCGTAGAAACTGACAGAGCCCGATGTATTAGTGCCCGACCCCGAAGCTGTCGCTCCCGGGACATTCCAATTGTAGCTGCCGCTACAACCAGTCACGGTTACATCTAGGATTATCGGATCGCTTGCTACCTGGTTCGTTATCGGAGTCTGGCATTGCACTACCAAAGGCTCCGCATTATTTACCGTATGCGTCACTGCACACGCCGTATCACCATTTAGGCTCAGGTTAAACTGGTATGTCCCATTGACGTAATTCGCCAATTGCAAATCAAAGTCAACATAGTCGCTAGAATTTGCCGGTACAGACTGTTGATCAAGTGCATTACCCAGCAAGTCTGTCCTAGTGAGGGTCGCCGTGACAGGCCCCGTATTTCCACTTGTCACAAATGCACGGAAATGTCCCTCATTTGTAACTTCGCAGCTAGAAGCAGACGCAGGAATCGCCTCAATAATATCAAAGCTACTTGTCGTACAGGTCTTATACTTTACAGTCTTATCAGCATTGTAGATATTCACCGTATAACTGTAGCTATCCGGATCTAATTTCAATGTCGTGTTCACATTCGGTTGCCAAGACAACGTACCTTCGATATTAGAGTTATGCACATATTCCGTTCCGTTTGACAGCGTAATATCATACACACATCCTCCTTCTGGGCAATTTTCCGCTTCGACAACAACAGCCGGAACTCCAGAACCCTGCACGAAAGAGTTATTAGCACCCTCAAGATGGCACCTCAAATCTACCGGTCTATATTCCTGAGAAATTGCGATACATTCACTCTCAGGTTCCGAAGTCATTTGCGCATTAACATCACTATAAACAGATACCTTGAAGGACTGCTTACGGGGAGTAGACCCGCCATTTAGCACATCCATAAAGTCGGGATCGTCAACTATATACTCGCCCATCGCATTACAAATACCCCAATAAGTGGTTCCCGAAGAATTATCCACAGGTTCCACCTTACACTTTCGAGCAATCGGGAACGGATCTACACTTGCACGTACACGCCATTGCCCGGCACTGTTGTAGATGGCATCATTTTCGCCACACCGGACATTCAAGGTTGCCGCACATTGAGACAATATGGAATCTATAGAATAATTACCGGACCAGGCTTTCAAAATGATTTTTTTCACATGTTCCGGGTCAAATCCATAGCGGTTTGCAAAATCTTTATTCTCGACCACATTCATTCCGCTTTCTTGCAAATTGACCACATCCGACGGAGAATCAGAATCATCGATGAACTTCGCTGTAACTCTAACGCCAGGATCCATGGTCAAGTAGAACAGAACCTTAGCATCGCGAAGATTTTTCCCCGGCGAAGAGCCGTCTGACAGGAGAATTTCGTATTCATCAGTGCCATGGTTCAACGATGCATCAGCTAAATGTTCGTCCTGAGTACAACTATGAGTTTGGCCCACATAGAACGCACCACAACTTGCCCTATATATGTGCGCATTGACACCTGTACAATTCACGCTAACAGAAGCGTTGCGAACATAACCTTTTCGGGTACCATGCTTGAACCCATGCGGCCCCTCATATTTGAATAGATAATCCTGATTTTTCTTAAGTTCCAAGCCAGGAGCCGTGTGGAATTTTTCCACATTACCATCAGCCCCAATATTTCCATTACAGTATTGGCTACTAAACAGCTCCGAGCCTTCCACTTTTGCAAACCGACTGCTAGGCATATCAC
The DNA here is from genome assembly GCA_017649565.1 of Fibrobacter sp. GTDB lineage: Bacteria > Fibrobacterota > Fibrobacteria > Fibrobacterales > Fibrobacteraceae > Fibrobacter. The sequence continues at coordinate 54,625 of JAGCGO010000057.1, forward strand.
AACCATTATAGTAGAACGTAACTTGATCAAGACAAGATTTCCCCTGAGTCAAGAACCAGTTGGAAAAACCAACAATCGGCCTCACGGATTCATCCTGCGGGACCTCCCCCGACATATACCTAGCAGCAAACGAGCAATATATAGAGGGATCCGCAAAACATTCATCCCCATATTGTTTAGAATGCCAAGACGCATTATTCACGCCAAAGTCGGCATCACCCAATTTAATTCCAACAAAGCCGTGTTCCGCATCGTTCAACGAGTAATCTTCCTGATTGATGACCGTTCTCAAATCAACGTCTCCTTTAACCTCAGCGACGTTAGCCGAACCAGCGAAACTACCCACAATATGCAGAGAATCACCATCCACAGTCACGTCAAAATTCAACGGGGTCTTGGACTGCCAAGCAAACGGGACTTCCTCGCTGGTTTCTAACAACTCAACAGTCTTGCAATGCGTTCCTGTCACATCGGAAGCATACAAAGGAATCGTTTTCATATAACAAACACGGGCATATGTTGATGCCGCTGGCTTATTTTTCCCATTCTCATTCAGTCCAAAGAAATTCACCGAGATATATTCTGTCGCCGATTTATTCGACCTAACGATAAGTCCGCTATTCAGGAATACCTTGTTCTGTTTTGCAGAAGCGGCAATTCCGGTCATAAGCTGTATGTTAAAATCCCCTTCGGGGCCAGCCTCTACGGTACTCATCATCATCGAAATCTCGCCATCACCAGCTCTTCTCAAATAATTTTTAGAATACACTTCCGGCTTGGCAGTACTGCCACCACCACTGTTCACCACAATCCAATTCGCATTGCTATAATGACCATCTTCTTTCGAGCAAGGAGCCGACCCATTGCAATAATCAATGCAATTAATGATATTTTCTTTACACCATACATCCATCTTGTCAAATTCAGTATAGAAACAATGTTCATCTTTTTCATTGAATATAGCCGTATAAGAGCGTTCCTGCGCCATTACAAACTCCAACTGTGCAGCAGCTTTTTCTTCGTTTGTAAAATACGCGCCATCTGAATCCCAACGAGAAAACACATCGCTCCCGTTGACTTCGGGAATCAGCCTTACACGTTTTCCTGCATTAATTAGATAATCACATGTATCAGACACATGGCATATTTTTGAAGCAGCATCAACAAAATCCGTATCAGCAGCATCCGCAATCTCGACAATAACATTACTATGCGCAGAATTTCTCATATCCACATGAAGTTTATGATGACGCTTTTTAAGGGACGCATACAAGATATACCCATTTGGGTTACTTGCATCATCTTTTGGAGCACGAATAGAATTATGATTTTCAGGAATATACAAGACACACTCCGACCTATCATATCCGGAACCATCTTGGAATGCAATCTCATTTATTGAACTGACACCAGCATCACACTTCCATTCTTCATTGACATTTATCGGTTCGCAACCTACACCCCCCGGATAGACCCACTCTGCCGACGAAGAGCAATCTTCAATGGAGTCAGCAGCGATTTGCAAATCACTACCAAAGGGACATTCGACTGGATATTTCCGACAATATTCCGACAGAGACCCTCTATGAATTGTAGCAGAGCCACGACGGTTAAAGGCCTTTATCGCCGTTCCTCCGGCAATAATACACCCTTGCGGGTTACGCAACGTAAAGTGAACCGTTCCAGGAAGCGCATCTGCAGTCACTTCTATTTTCAGCAGATCATACGTTTTCCCTGCCTTAACGAACGGTTTAGTAATCTCAGCATACCACGAGCCATCTTCCGCTTGTTTCCATTCAAGAGGATTATCATCGTCCTTGTTTTTTATAGTCCATCCTGCAGGCAAATCCGACCTTCCTATGGTCACAGCGAAATCACCATCTGCCTCTGTCGGAGTCACAACCAGTTTTACTTCACCAGAACCAGCCTGACCCACTTCGAAAAATTCATTTGCTTCGCCTTCAAAATAAATCAAGGGCATCTTTGCAGAGGAGCCTTCCAGAACAACCACATAAAAATTAGATTCCAAAGGTTTCAACTTAGCGGAGCAATTATAGACATTCGGGAAAAGGTTCTTCACTTTATCCGCTACTTTATTATGTTCCAATCCTGCCGCCAACCCCGAACAACTCAGCGTTGGTTGTCCAAAAAGCGTATCAGCGCCAGTACGTCTGACAACCGACACATAATCACTAAGCTTTCCCTCAGAATCCTTTGTCAAATACACTATTCTTGGTTCTACCAAGATGGTTGGTTTCAAGTTCTTCATCTCGGTAACTTTATCCATGCTCTTGTATTCAGATTCTACAGAAACATACAACTGGTTACCATTGGCAACAAAATCCCCATCGAACTCATCTTCCCCAAAAGCGGCAGACGACGACATCGCAGTGGTTGATGACGAAGATTGTGCCGTAATTGGCTCACCGCACGAAGATGTGTCGGCCAAGTTGACATCGCAAACAATTCCGCTTTGCGCCATATCATCAACAACATCCGGATCGTACATCATGGTAACTGAACCATTTATATCAGGAATTTTCGCACAGCTCGATGCCGTCGCATACACAGAACCGGCCCACGTACATTTCCCCAAAAAACCCTGTATGTCGCTTTTCGTAAAGATGAAGTAATTTCTTGTTCCAACGTCGTTTTCGCAGTCAATCTTTGCCGTAGAACCCTTTTCAAAATACACAAAAACACGAGCGTCTCTTGCTGTTTGAGGGAACCGAATCTGGCTTCCGACCACTTGATCCTCGTATATAAACAGGAACTTTCCCCTTAAACTAGGAGCGGTAAGATCGTTAACTCCCGAACTCGCATTGAAATCATACGTCATCTTAATGACAAGGTAATCGTTAAACAAATACTGCTTTCTTTTTTGCTTGTCATTATACAACGTTTGCCAACACGTATTCATATTCCTTGTCGTTGTATTAGAGACCTTCTTTAAATTGCTGCACGCAGTAACACCAGATTTTGTAGCCGTATCAGCAAACGGCTTAAACTTTCGCCACCCAGTCATAAGCATATCACTAACATAGTACGGGGAATTGCTACAAGATTTTCCTGCTTCAGCCTTCGGTTTCCAGATAGAATCGCAGTGAGTTTTTACACTCGCTCCACATGAAAAAGGAGGGTTACTCGGAAGATTGGTTTGCAATATGCCCTTAGTCGTAAAGCCAGAATATCCATTATTTTTATCCCCACCCTTTACTTGGAAATATTTACGATAGACCTCGGTTTTGGGAGGATTTCCCACAGTTTCTAGACAAGCACTCGAATTGGATTCAATGCCATTATAAGGGCACCGCGCCCCATCTTTCATGAAAATCGTATCTTTGTCTGAAGAACCAAATTTTCTTTTATAAAAGCCATTTATTCCCTTATTCGTATTCAAACCATACTGTACGCCGTTTTTGTATGAAACTGGCATCCACACATTGTGTGCCACAGAAAATTCTTTTGAGGTTGCCGGATCAATTTGAAGAGCACCATGTTGGCCCAAGCACAAGTTTCCACCAATCGTATGAGGGAAGGAATTCAATTGCGGATACAGCGAGCCTCCCAAGAACATGTTACCACCCACTTTAAACCCAGGGTCACTTTGCGTACCGACTGATACATTACCCGAGAAATAGGCGTCTTCTCTCACTTCTCCAACATAATTCATACCATTTTTACCAGCTTCACCGCCTACAAAAAGATTTCCTGTCCATATTCCATTTTGGGGATACAAATTGCCGCCAACACAAGTCGTTCCGCCAACATTAATTTTGCTACCGCTCAAATTTATATTTCCCGTAACAACAAAGTCGTCCGTCAAATCAATCGGGTTTCCACCCCAGTCTCCATTAATGAGGGCCGCAGTAACTCCGTGTCCACCGGCAAACGATGTAGAACCACCAAAATAAGCATAATGGAAATCAAGATGATAATCTATAACTGCTGTAGGTTTAAGAACTCTATAAAGGCCAGCCACGTTAAGGACCGCAGTTTCGGTATACGAAGCGACACTATCCCGAGCATATCCAGTGGACACTATTTTTAGTTTATACGTAGCACTGTTGGTTGGAGCATCTACACCCACAAGTGTCACAGAGAACTTCTGTCCACGTTTCGCCATGGGTTTGAGTTCTTCGGTCAACGACACCGGCGTATTTTTCTTTTTTCCTTTATCAATCGTAAAATATTGTTTCAGCAAGGAGCCAACATCGTTCGGATTGTGAATCATCCAAGCGCGAGCAGCGTTCACACCGGCCAGAGACGCCGCTCTAGCCTCATTCATCAGCATTCGGTCCGCCGAGGACTGACCTTCGGAACTGAGCCATTTGTAAGTTGCCGTACCAGCGATTGTTGCCACCAGCATAAACAGCAGCACGGTAAAGAGAGAAACACCTTTTCGAGACTTATACATAACGCCTCCTATATCACTCTAGTGTTCCGTTACTAGGAACAGGAACAACCATGACCGACGCCCCAGCCACGCCGTTCCTTTTTACCTGAAGATCCAACTTGAATGCACGGACATTCGCCTTATCCTCTATTTCTGGCTTATAGCCCGGAACAAACTTGTAATTTCGGTCAGAAACTTGCTTTACGTTTATATCAGCTATATTAAGCGTTCCCTTCGCGAGGCTAGGAGAGTAAAACGACATCGTGAACATAATGCATACATTTGCGTAATCAGCTCTTGGGGTAAAGCGGAAAATGTGACCATCCGGGGCATCTTTCGACTGTGGCGGAAAGATCAGCATATCTTCAGCCGCTCCACAACGCGCCAACACACCATCCTTAAATGTCCTCAAACCAATAGACAGGTGATCATATTTCTGCCTGAACATTCTTGAATAGTCAGCGACATATGGTGTTTTGAACGAAATTTCATAGGTATTGTCCTTTTGGAATGAAAGCCTATAACAGTCACGCCAATCATCGCCAGTCTCACCGGACTTACCAACAAACACCTGATGCTGTTTTTTTTCGTTTATAGCCGGATCACCTTCTGGTCTATAGTTCGTAACAAAATCCGTAATTCCAAAAGACGTCGCTCCGGTAGGCGGCAAAACCGTAACTTCAATCACTTTAGACTCCGGTGAGGAACGAGAAATCAAGCGGAACCGTCCGTCATCACTGGAAAGCGGGAATATCGGCGCTTCACCTCCAAGAAGATCAGGAGTAGCAGGGGTTATCACGAATTTGGATACTCCCGACGTGAGTTCAACCACTCCTTTCAAATTTTTAGCTTTATCAGGGCACTCTGCCTGAGGAGGCATTTCTGGGCAAGTCGTCGAGTCCCCTGCTCCCGTGGGGAAAATAGTCCTACATGCACGTTTCAAAATGCCGTCATAAGTTGTAAACCAGGTAATTTCCTCGACACTCCGGAAAGTTTCATCATCATTAAGTCGAACCTTGCGCATAACAAGGCAATCCTGGTTTTGATTCCTTTCTTCCTTGTTTGCATTTTTTTTACCCGGGAAATACGTAAACGATGAAAAATCTTTGCCAGCGGAATCCATGTAAACCTTAGTAGCTATTTCCAAACCAGCAGCACGAAGCCCACCCTTTTGAGTTTTATCGACTACAGTCTTTGCCCCCATCTGCGCAAGATCCTCTCGGAAAAGGTTTCCCAGAGTCTCGGCTTCCTTGTTCGCTTTAAGCATGCTCTCAGAATTCAAGCGAATTCTGGTACTATCACTAAACGCGTTCCCAGCAATAATTACGACAACGCCGACAATGGCCATATAGACCAAAAATTCCATCAATGTAAAGCCGCGTTTATTCATCGTATAACTCCCGAGATGCTAATTGACTGGATAGACCCCTTGAATGGCCAAGAAACCTTGACACTGACATTTTTTGCATAAACATGTTCCACAGTCGCAAACTTGGTCGTATCCTTAGAATGGTACATAGAGTCGGGCTTTACCGTCAGCTCTGTAGAGTACACAACCGACATAGAATCCCCTGGGATGTTGCTTCGAGCCCATTTGCGCCGGTAATCCAAGCCCTTGAAAGTGATATCGGAAACCGAGTCCGATACAATAGAAGCAGCACCAATGGACTGAAGAGAATCAAGCACCTGCTGAGCCACCTCAACAGCAGCGTCTCGGCCTCGTATGCGCAACAGGCTCTGCCTGTTCCCCAGCTGGAGGTTCATCAGTGCGAGATACAAAAAACCGAGTACTGTAATCGATACCAGTACCTCTATGATGCCAAAGCCTTTCCTTCTTTTAAACGCCTTGTCTAGCAACATCTCAACCTCTTCTAGCACTTCAGAACATACCCGATAAAAAGGCACGTCCCTCCAACGAGCCTTTTTTTACAATATATATATGTTTTGGGCCCGTGTATTAAAAAATTTTTACATCCATGCGGAAAATCACGCTTTTTGAGGTGTAAAACGCGTTTTTGGGCCCCTGATGGGGATTTTTTGCCCCAAAAAGGACAAAAGTATGATTTCGTGAGTGCCGGAGACGTGTTCCGCCAGAAGATCGCGGAAGAACAGGCGTAAGCAAAACCCGTTCATACAAGCGGCTCCCGATGGGAGCCTTTTTTATATAGCAAAAGGACCCCGCGGGGCGGGGTCCTGAATCGGTATTAGAATCAAATATTTGTTGGAACAAACAGAACTATTTGCAGGTTCCAACAGCTATTTCGCTTCCGTTTTCCACAAGAGTTACACGGAACCATTTATCACCAACATTTTTCACAGAGACGCTGTTCCAGCTTATTGTACCTTCACTTATTATCTCAGGATAGGCATTAGGATCATCATAATCTGAAGGTCTTTCATTGCCTCTATACAATATATAATGGCAACCACTATTGCAGTTTGTTGCAGTCGCTGTTACCGTATAATATCCATAACTACCTGACAACGAGCATTTAATTGTTGATGTTTGTGGAGCATTACCAGAAACACAGTTTACTGCACTACTAGGTTCACCATCAAAATAGACCGTATATTTTTTATCGCTACGTTCTACAGAAATTTCCTTATAACTTGTTATTGTTACAGAGCCCTCTGCACTATTACGATCAGTTCTCTTATAGTAAGTCTTACAACCATCTGAACATCCTGTTGTCTGCACATAAAGCTTTCTATCCTTCTTCGTGCAGGAGTTTATCGACTTTTTCTTTACATTAAGATCCGCGGAACAAGTCTTTCCACTATTGTTCAACGTAAACACATACGTTCCCGCCGTTGCAGAAGTCGCCTTGAAATTGTTACTGCCATACGTAGAGAATTCTTCGTCAAGTTTGTTCAAGCCAGAGCCGCTTGCAAATACAGTATTCCCTTTCTTTATCGTCCAGGATTCATTCATTGCAGACACTCCTGTAGCAATAAATTTGACATAGCCTTCATTATTGCTATACTCATCCTTTTCAAATCGACAACTGCCTATACCGCTGGGAGTCGGCCCTTCATCTGTTATTTCAATTGTACAAGCAGCGGCATCGCTACCGTTGAGGAACAAGGCGTACGTACCACCACCGGTAATCTCCTTCTGAATGGTTCCATTGGACTGGACTTCTCCTGAGAAGATTTCACCATTGTTTTTCTTAAGGACCCAAGGCCACTTGCAACTACCATCGGAGCAAGCACCGAAGGTCGCCGTGAACATGGCCTTCTGGTCCGAATAGAGCTTCGTCGCACTGTTCCCGATATCGCAAGATGCCGGAATAGTTCCCATGACCGGAATCTTATCGGCACATTCCTCAATGGCCTTGCCATTGACCGTCAAGTTGAAAGTCTCCGCTTTGGATATCGTAAACTCAACGTCCGTCGCATCATTTTCCAGGCTGTTCGTCGTTCCGGAATATCCAACGCCAGTCGGAGATCTCAGATCGTAGCTACAGCCAGCACAATTTGTCCTAAACGTGTATTTAGCGATTCCACCCCATTCGGTAGTATTCGTAAATCCACAGTTTTCTACACTAAGGCCATCATTCGTGTACGTCACGTTGAAGTCGCAGTTGAACAAACTCTGGGAGAATTCGTCATCTGCCGTGACTGCGAAGGTGTATGTTTTCGTTCCCGCAGCTCCCGCATCCGAGAAGGTCAGGAGGGAACTGCCGTCGTAACTCGAGCCCTCGGCAATCGTGACCTCGTTTCTCTTCACAGACCACTTACAGGCGTTATCCTCGCAGCCGCCAATAACGGGCTGGAAATTGACCATCGAGGAAGCATTCTGATTCTGGATGGACGGGCAACTGGAATTGAAGTTGCTCACAGCACGGACCTTCCATTCCTTAGTGCAGTAGTCACCACCATACAGCAGCAACGATACAAGGAAGTTACATACGCCCGTGTTGCACTGGAACATTCCCTTGGGAAGTTCATACTTAAATTCTGTCACGGTTTGCTTAATATTTTCGTTGAAGAAAACAGAATCCGCCGTCGAGATCTTCTTGTTGTCTACTTCAAAGACATTACCGAGATAGTCGGTATAGACAATCCTTGCAGAACCGGCGATGCTACCCTTCCAGTAGCCGCCCTCACCGAAGGCGATAGAAGCAGCAAAGTATTCCTTGCCGTCTTCATCGATTTCAATTCTAGGATCGCTACAAGTTCCCTTTTCAGGCTCAGGAGCTATGTAGAACTTGTTGCTGTCAACCGGACATGTATGTCCCATTACGTCAACCTGGTATTCATAATCACCCTTGCTCAACTTGTTTTGCTCGGTATTAATAGAAGTACAGCTTCCACCCGGGCAATTCTGATACTGGTCACCCGGAATGAGCCAACCTTCTTCCGGATCCAACCCAAATTCTGCCGGATACGTAATCGTGTACGGGCAGCCTTGCGGCGGGCAGTTATCTATGCTAAACCTAAGCAGCGGTATACCGAAACCTTGTTCCACAGTATCCGCAGAAAGCGAGCAATGCACTTCGAATGGATCAAATGTTTTTACAGGAGTTTCGCATTCATCCAAAACATCTCCATGAACATCCTTCGCCACAACCTTGAACGCGTAATTGCGTTGTACAAACTGGCCATAAACGTTATCCTGATCATAGAACTGGACAAAGTCTTCGCCGCAAGCCTGCGGTTCGGGGACATCCGCGCTATGGATTTCGAAGCCGTCTTCTAACGGGATAATTTCACATGTTTCAGCACGTTCCGGATGCACAACCGATGCAGACACAGTCCACCTCTTCGTCAGGAAGCTATACGAGCCATCCTTACATTCAAGGCTAAACGCATAGCGGCACTTGCTTTGCACGTGGTTCACCGTGAATACATGCGAGACATTCTTGAAAAGGATGCCACGCAAATTCTGCGGGTTGAATCCCGGAGCGTCCGAAACGGCCTCGACATCAATTCGATATTCGGTATCGCTGACCTTTTCCACATTCAATTCACTGATGTTGCTGTCAATATCCACTAGATAAGGCTTAATCACAGTCTGCGGGGCATCTTCAAGAGTAAACGTGATGTGAGCTTCACGAACATTGAAAATAGTATCCAGTTCAACAAAGCAGCTACCATCTGTGGCATAGCAGTTCTGCGGGAACGAAAGCATTTCAGAATACGATTCGTCGCACTGCTTGTATTCACCCACAATAAAGTCACCACAAGATGCGTCATAGATATGGGCATTGTCATTATCATCATTTCTTTCGCAAGAAACGATAACGGAAGCCTCGTTCACGGTTCCACGAGCCCTAGGTGTCTCTATCGGATAGCCATGGTAGCCTTCGTCTTCGAACCAATAGTTTTCGGAACGCAGGCGGCCACGCTTATAAGTTTCCAATTCCCTTGCAGAATAGGCGTACAAGCCTTTACCACGAGGTCTTACATAGCGGCAAACAAAGTCGTTTGGATTATCAGCAATTTGCCACTGCTTCAAAATCTTATAGTGATCAAGCAAGTGATTATCATCCAAATCGCAACCATTGTAGTAATATGTCACCTTACAGTTCTTACCTTCAAACCACGACGACATACCGACCCAAGGAGTCACATCCATGGAATCAGGAACCATTCCTCCTGTATAGTTGGCCTTGAAGGAACAGCTCACTTTCGGGGTGTCCCAGCAATTTTCATCGTAGTCATAGCTACGCCAGCCAATATCGTACAATTCATACGACGTAAACGTATACTCAAACAAGGTGATGTGCAGCAGCAACGTTTCTATGACAAACTTATACGGATAGCCAATTTTGAAGCCGACGTACTGATGTGCTTCATCGTTCAAAGTAATGGCCTTTCCATTTTTTGTTCCAAAGGCATTCTTCAGTTCCTGGCTAGACAAATCAAATTCAGTCACAGCCATGCCGGATTCATTGCCGCCATTAAGATTGTTCTTGCTAAGAATCAATCTAATCTTATCACCATTCACATCCAGGTTCAAAGTCAGTCGTTTCAAACGAGAAGCGGTGGCGGACCAATCCTCGTACGGTCCACTCTTGATCTTCTTGTCATAGCACTTCGAGTAATTGTTATACTGATCTGTTACATAACAAAGTCTCGCATACGCAATAGTCTCATGAGTAATAATATTCATGGTGAAGTATTCAGAAGCATTTGCGTTAGACCTTATAACAAGACCGTCATCTATCAAGAGCTGACCAAAATTGAACAATTCGGCAATTCGATCGAAGAATTCAGATGTTGCAGAAGGAATCATCATCATGGCAGTCATCATTCCATTGGAACCCGCAACAACTCGACTCAAGAAGACAGACGGCTTTCCAGTCACTTCCTGAGCAATCACTCTTTTTCCAAATCCTTCCGGATGTTTAATTCTTCCAGATCCAATTTGCGGGAACTTGAAGGAACTTCCATTATTCGAGTAAACCATCAGCCAATCGGCATCTTCAGTACGGCCCTCGTAAGGAGTCTGTCCCACAGCACAATGCGTTGAACCGCTCTTACAATAGTCGATGCAATGTACGTCATTTTCAATGTCGGTAGCAGTACACCAACCGGAGCTCTTGAAGTCTTCAAAATTCGTATAGAAGCAGTGCGCATCCTTCTGGCCAAACCAAGCCGTCACAGAGTCTTTTCCACCCTGTAAAATCATCTTGAACGGCATAACATCGAATTGATCTTCGGGTTTGCGGTCGCCACAAGATGGTCCATTACACATCCAATAAGAGAACCGTCCCGATCCGCCATCCTTTGACAGATAAACCGTATCGCCAGCATACAGTTCCGTGGCAAACGTGCAGATATTCCCTGAACAAGACATATCATCACTATGCACATAGCCATCCATCAGACGTTGATAATTGACTTTGATTCCCGTATTTTTATTGGGGCCTTCAATCTTCACAACGAGAGTATCGCGTTTGCGCTTAAGAGACGCGGGTAATCTGTAATCGCCCTTATGCGATTTCAATTCCAAGAACTTCGGCGGGATATAAGCCTCGCAAAGATGGTTCAAAGGAAGCATTCTTTCCAAGTTGACCTGGGTACCACCAGTATAGCAGTTCCACTTGTTGTTTTTCTCCAGAGGGAAGCATCCCGATCCACGAGCAGTCACCCACGTATCCTTTTCATCATTAAACAATGATCCGCAAGAGGGGATATTATATATGTCGGTGCACTCAATCCCATACGCCTGTACAAAATCACCCCTTTCGCCTTCGCTAAGCTGGCTACAATTCACTTCTTCGCGAACCACTTGCACACGGTTGCTAATATATACATAGGATTGCGTAGGAGAGCGAATAATGCAATTGTTGCAGACCTTGAGGTGCATGTCCACACCTCCGAGTTCCGCATCCTCTGAAGTACTCACACGGAATACAGGAATATCATCCCCTGTTGGAATTGTATGCAGCGTATATATCTTCCAACCATTATCGACACTTGTAAGCGTCAAATTCGGGTGAATGGGCTCCACAGTCCAGCCACTCAACAAATGGTCAGGGACCATGATATCCAAATCAATTGCCGTTGCACTCGATGTCGTAGACAAACGAACATCAACACTGTTACCCGTCGAAATTTCCTTGTTTTCGTCATCAGGATGGAATTTCACTTCGGAATTTTCGCCAAGGCTGCCTTCCACAACAACATAGACCGGGACATAGCCACCAGCGTCATCGCCATAGCTACACATATACCTTCCTTCGGGCAATGCGGACAGTTTAGAGTCACCCGTGGGAATTTCATTCGGGCAAGTCATCTTAGAAGCAACCTTTTTTGCCTTAGAGCCATTCAAGCCAATAACGTTGTAGTAATCCGAAAGGTGGCCATAAGCATCGCGAGGCAGGTAGATTACGCGGGGCAAAACAATCTCCGAAGGGGTGACCGTCTGGTACGCCTGAATTCCTTGCGGCAAAGGCTCCTTGTTCCTATACTGGGATTCCACTTCGACAATGAGCTGCGGAGATGTAGAGATATGGTACGGGTCCACCGTCTGGAACGGATCCAGGCCAGCAATCCCCACAGTCCCAGAGAAAGCTGTACACATATTAGTGCCATCGAACTCGCAGAGCACCGAGGATTTGACAAGAGCCTTGAACAATGTCGGATTGAAGCTTACGGCCAATGTATTATTACCAGCAAGCGAATTCAACTGAGAACAGCCCTGCATATACACGGAACCGAGTACCGGAGTTCCCGCCCTAGTATCAAAGCGACCGATATCGTCAACACTGTAAATAAAATAATTGTACACGGCATTGGCTTTATTCTGGTTAGTCTTCAAAGCCGTCTCAGACGATGCATTTTTCCATCCGTCCGGGAGATAAATCATCACATTTGCACTATGGTCCGTTTCGGGCAGTTCCAGTTCGGCCTGTGGGGCGCTAGAGGAATTGATGATAAAAATGAAATTACCAGACAACTTATCTTCTGTGGACCTCCACTTGGGGGCATGATCCCATTTAACGACAAGCCAGGTATTGTCCAAGAGTTGATCATCCGTGTTCGCCGTATTGTAGCACGTATTCAAAGCCTGCACCGGGAACTCAATGTCATTCTTCCAGATATCTTCACTACAGCCGAACCTCGAATTCGCGGAATGAACAAAATCGGAATTCAATATACCCGTATTGAACTGTATGCGATCCTTAGAATATCCGCACTCAGGATAACGCTCCGACGAAATCATATTGCGATACACGACCAAGCTGTCTGCATTCCAGTCCTTGTATTCATCTTCCAAAGGCATCGAAATCAAGCTGCCCTTATAGGCGACGTAAATATTGCCATTCGTAGACTTAGCGCACTTAAACATTGCGCCACCGCACACATTGCCGTCACTTATATTCTGGAAAGAGGCCAAATAAAGCTTATCATCGGGACTAACACCAAACCGGGTCTTGCTCACAAAATTGGAACCAATATTACCTGAAGTCGTCGAGTTATCGCGAATGAATGCATTGTGCAAAACCTCAATGGAATCCGTTTTCGCTGTGGTCGACGACGGGAAATTTATTTTGCCATTCAAGACAAGGTTTTCATGCATCTTGATGTAACTGATGCCCGTATTCCCTGAGAAATGGTCGATATTGCCATTCGAGGTCACGTCACCATAAAAATCAAACTTGCCACCCACAACTGCAGGGGCTCCACCGGGAAGATTTTGAGCATAGGTAGAAAGATTATTGACTTTCATTCCCCCATTTAAGTAGGTGCTCCCCGATACGGACATTCTATTAGAAGACGCCGTTCCATACAACGTACCGCCGATATAAAGGTCCCCACTCACGTTGAGGTTGTTCCCGAAGGACAAATCCCCCGTTACATACAGGTCCTTCACATCACCATTATTGTTTACATAGAAGTTTCCATCTAAAACAAGGTATTCCGAAACGTTAATCCTGTTCAAGGCCTGTCCGCCTGCTCCCGCAACCGCCGGAGTCTGCTTGATAAAGGCCGAAGACACTTCAATAACATCAGCAGTAGCAAGACCTCCGTGGAAAGCGTCCTTATAGTCAACCGTACGTTCTTCCGTAGGAATTTCAATCTGGTACAAACCGTTCACGTTGAAGATAGCGACTTCGCTGTACTTCACGTTTTCCCTAGTAGTCCCCAAAGAGACAATCTTGATCTTGTACCGCGAGGAGTTTTCGACGTTCACACCCATGAGCCAGACACTGTCTCTCATCTTGGCCGAACCCATTCTCGGCAAAACGGAGTTCAGCAAAATGGGCTTTTTTTCGTTTTCAAAGTACTGCCTTATAACAGCACCTAGGTCATTACCGTTGAAAGTCATCCATGAGCGAGCGGCCTCGATACCGGATAGAGCAGCCTGACGGGCCTCGTTCACCTGCAAGCGCGCGGCAGAAGAAGAATTAACTGAGCTAACCCACTTGTATGTGGCAGTCGCAGCAATCGTGGCCACCATCATGAACAGCAGCACGGTTACAAGAGATACACCTTTTTTCATCTTTCTCATACTTTCTCACTCTAGTCCTTCGGACCATTGCTTGGCGTTGGAACAACTAGGGCAACATCTCCCTTCTCGCCGTTCCGGCCAACCTGCAGTTTAATTTTAAAGGCTTTCACATTGGCCTTATCCGCCAACGCCGGTTTGTAGGAGTCAACAAACTCAAAATTAGAGGTTTCCACCTTATTCAATTCCAAGTTGCTAATGGCAATTCTACCCCTCTGTGCCATGGGCGAATAAAATGCGAACGTGAATGCGAGGCACAAATTCTTCTTGGAATTATTTACGGAGAAGCGCATCGAGCGCTTGTTATTCGCCGCAGCATCAATCGGCGGATAGAAGGCGAAATCCGGCAAATCCGCATCCATCTGCCCCGCCATATTGCGGAAACCGACAGTCATATGGTCCATGCCCGGAGTAAACGAGCGCATCATATTTTCATTCAAGAACGGAATCCTAAAGGAAATCTCATATTCCACATTCGGTTCCAAGTTGACCTTCGTGCACACATCCGACCAAGCAGCAGCTAAAGGAATCTCTCCCGTTCCCCCTACGACAAAAACCTGATTTGCCTTTTTGGTGTTCCCTATTTTCTCGGCGTCTACGTCATAATTGGATTCGAAATTGGAGAGCGTAACACTCGACCCGCCCCTTTCAGGATCACGATCCACACTGAAAAAATCGTTTCCCTGGATTCGGGGGAAAAGACGGAATGCATGATCGGCGACATTTGCCGTAGAGGGCAACAGTCTTGGAGAAACTCCAGCGGCGGCACTGTTGTAATCGCTATTCAACACGGCCGGCTTAGCGGGGATAACTTTGAACAATTCCACATTATCCAATATTTCGACAGAAGGCGGATCCGACTCAGGGCACGATGCCGGCGCTGACGCCAACCTGCTTTTGTCCTTGTCGATAGTCTTACATCTACGGAAAAGACGTTTATTTTGCAGGAACCAGGCGACTTCTTCGATAGAGCGATAACGTCCCAGCGAATCATAGCTCATACGGCGAAGCACCAGGGAATCCCCGTTCATACGGAACGACGAGGAATCCCCGTTATCGACATCCATGTAAACCAAGTTCGACTTGAAAAATACGTCCGAAGTTTTGCCATCCCCTGATTCCTTGGCACTCTTCGCCCCCATCAGGGCAATATCTTCCTGGATGAGCATTCCCGCATCATCGGCAGTCGCATTCGCCTTGATCATGCTTTCAGTCCTGACGCGCATCTTGGTGCTGTTACTGAAAGCCTGGCCCGCAACGATGACCACTATCCCGAGGATAGCGATGTAGACCATCAATTCCATCAAGGTGAAGCCGGATTTTCTCATCTTACCACACTTGATACATTGACGGACTGTTCGGAACCTTTGAAGTTCCATGACACCTTCACGTCCACCTGCTTTGCATACACGTGCGACACGGTCTCGTAGTTGGACACGGACGAAGCGGATTCGCTGACGGCACCCACGGTAACGTCGGCACGGTAGGTGAGAGTGGACTTGCCGCCCGGACCACGGTCCCAGGACTTGACGATATCGTCCTTGGTGAACGACGCAATGGAGGCGACCCCGACGGTCTTGAGGGAATCGATAATATTCTGCGCGACCTCGACGGCGCCATCGCGCCCACGAATTCTTAGGAGGGATTCACGGTTGCCGACCTGCATATGCAATAGCGCGAGGTACAAGAAGCCAAGCACGGCAGCAGAGATGAGGACTTCGACGATTCCAAAACCGGACAGGTTGCCAAAAATCTTTTTTCTAAAATCTTTTTTTAGCATTAGAGGCCCACCCAGTTCGTGCCGTCGTAAGAAATTTGCGGAATAATATTGTTTTTTTCTTTTATCTTAAGCGCCATGGCTTTTTTATTGCTAGCCCCATACTTGATAACAGCACAGCCTTGCACCGGGGCAGCACTCAAGCCGAACTTGGGCTCAAAATCTGCGCCCTTATTATCACCGGCAAACCAGTTTTTCTTACATTCACCAAGTGCGGAACCCTCAAATTCAAGGGGGGCTTCGAGAGTGTAGGAACTGAGTTCCTTAGTCGTGGCGTGATTACAGTCGCCCTTGACGGCATAAATCCGCGGACCTTTGACCTTAACGCAAACCTTGTCGGAAATGCGGTTCGTCTCGTTGGCAACGCGTTCTAGATAGGCGGTGACATTAATGGCAGCATCCTTAATGCGATTATTCTGAACCGCGCCCCTCAGCCCCGCGACACCTATAGTCGAAAGAATACCCATGATGGTAACCACCACGAGCAGTTCAACAATAGTAAACCCTTTTTTCATCTCTCTCGAATGTAACATATGCATACCCTATTTCTCCTAAGTGATTGGTAATCACAAAGTAAGAAATATTCGCAGACAACTTTCGAATAGATAAGGAAGGGGAGCTCGCTTTTCAGAAGCAAGCCCCACCCTACTTACCAATACTAATATAAGTAATTATCACGACGGCATCAAGTGAGTATGTTAACATTTTCTTACCCTCAACTGAACGTAAATAAATATTAACACTCCAAAATAATGCGGAGGCACCCATTTTTGCCGAAAAAATGAAATAAGCCGGACTTTTGTCCGGCTTTTTGTCGTGAAAAGATGTTTACGCGGGAGGCTGGTCGGTTTTACTTCTTGGACTTCTTCTTGAGGCCCAGCGTACCCTGCTTGTACTCGTGGATGCAGGTGACGGCAGCCATCTTGCACGGGGTGGAATTGTCGTAGTAAACCACGCGGTCGTTGCGGAAGAGCTCGATCACGAGGTTCTTGAAGTCGGCGCTAGTGCCCTTCATGAAAACGCGGTCGTAGAAGATGTCCATGTCGCGGGTAACGACGGTGACCTTCACATCGCCGCTGTACTGACCGACCTTGCCCTGGATGTGCAGGCCGTAGGGAATCTCGGTGACCTTGAGGTACTTGAGGGTCGCGGGGACCTCGTAGCTGAGATCGGCCCACGTGGCGGCCTTGCCCTCGTCACGGAGGTGGAACCACGGGGTAAGATCCTCGGTGTTCTCGCCGAGAGAGGACTCGATGGCCTCGTTCAGGCTAACCAGGTAACTGTCGCGGATGAGCGCAAGTTCTTCCTTGAGGATAGTGAAGTTGTCAGGGGGTTCCGAGCCGTCGTCGACGGCAAATGCCGGAACAAAGGAGGCAAGGCACACGGCCAGCGCGAAAATGAGGGAGGTTGTTCTTTTCATAAAATAAAAGTTAACAAATTTTGCTATATTTTCAAGGCAACTCACTGCTGCCCAGGTGGTGGAATGGTAGACACTGGGGACTTAAAATCCCTTGGGGGCAACCTCGTGCGGGTTCAAGTCCCGCCCCGGGCATTAAAAACAAAGGTTTTTCGTAAAATTTCGAGTAAAACATGATAGAATTCTACCCCAACAGCATTTACTACCCCCGCGAGGCGGTAGAAGAAAAGCTCGCCAAGGGCGAACTCGACAAGACTGAGAAACACCTGATGGGCTGGACCGAGCGCCATCGCGGTGAAATCTGGGACTGCGCCCGTGACGACGCGGAGAACCCGACCGACGAGATTTTGCTCGACAACCTGCGTGCCCTGCTCCTTTGCAAGGGTTCCCTGCAGCCTGCCGCCGAAATGGGCGACATGATCAAGGAAATCAAGAAGGAAGTCTGGTACAGGAACGAGAAAGAACACGAGCCGGCTGCCGAAGTGGCCGAAGAATGGCGCGCGAAGTACCTGGTCAAGTGGCGCGAAGCCCGCATGTTCGAAGCGTTCGTGCTTATCGAGAAGCGCGCCGCCGATCTGCTCAAGATCCTGAGAGCCTAGTATTCCGCAAGCCAGCGGACCGGGAACCAGAACTCGGTTATGCCGCTCACGCTGCGCGGGTACACCCAGTACGTCCTAATATGGTGGATGAGTTTCCACTTGAAATCGTCGTCGTTCGTATTGCAATAAAGAATTTCGGGGTAATCGATGTGCCCCGTCGAATCGATTGTCAGCTTGAGGCCGACAAGTACGTCGTCGTTGTAGGTGCGGAAGTGCGGCGCGGCAAGCCAGTGGAGTCCGGCGGCCCTGCCCTGCAGAGACTTGCCGAGCTTGAGCACGTCACGGCCGGCGCTGTTCTCCAGCACGTACAGGTCGTCGATGTCGGGCATGACGACACGGCCCTTGTAGTATGACTGCGGTACGAACTCCTCGACCTCTTCCATGACCATGCGGGTCTTGGCAGGAGCGTAACGCGGAGGCGTGGTGATCAAGCCATAGGCGATGACCAGGAACACCAGGGCGAAAAGGATTACAGGTATGTCGCGCTTCAGCATGCTGCCCCCTACTCAATAGCCTTCACGCAAAGCTGGATGGTCTTCTTGTCGTTGTAGTAGTTCCACGTAGGCTCGAAGACAATAGACAATGGACGGTTCTTGCCGACAAGCACCTTGTTCTTGCGGAGCCCAAAACCGATAGCGGAATAGGACTGGCTCCCGGCCTGTGAAAGCTCCATCTGCAGGTGCCCACCGCGCAATTCGCGCACACGGTGCACGCTCACGCCCTCGGCGCGGAAGACCGGATAAGGGAAGTTGCCGCCGAACGGCTCCATCAGCTCGAAATAGTCGAGCACGGTGTGCGCCTTCGGGTGCGACTCCGACGGGGCCACGGAAAGTTCGCGGAGCGCGACCTCGATATCGAAGCGGTGGGCCTCGTCCACCTCGGGACCGCCGCCGGTGTAGCCCTGCTCGCGGGCGGCGGCTTCCAGCCTTTCCCGGAGTTCGTCAATCTTTGTCGCGGCAAGCGAGAAGCCGGCCGCATTCGCATGGCCGCCCCAGCGCTCGAAAAGGTCGCGCACGTCGAAAAGGGCCTTGTGCCAGTTGAAGCCGGGGACCGCGCGGGCGCTCGCATGCGCCATGCCGTCTATAATCGACAGCACCGCTGCCGGTCTATGAAATTCCTGGGCGAGCTTCGCGGAGACAATGCCGATGACACCCACGTGCCAGTTCTCCCCCGCCACCACGATGACCTCGGGAACTTTTTCGCCGTACTGTTCGCGCACGTTCTTGAGCGCCATCTCGGTAATCTCGGATTCCTTTTGCTTGCGGCGGGCGTTCCAGTTCTTGAGTTCAGAAAGCAACGTCATCGCTTCGGCCTTGTTCCCACTCAGGAGCAGCTTGAGTGCAGGGTCGGGACGTTCCATGCGGCCCGGTGCGTTCAGGAGCGGTGCGTACTTGTACATTACGTCTATGCCGCCCACGCTGCTGCCGGATTTCATGAGAGAGCTGTACATGGCCTGCAATCCCGGCCACTCGCTGTTGCGCAGGTGCTCGAGACCTTTTCTCGTGAAGCGCCTGTTCTCCGGAGTCATCTGCACCAGGTCGGCCAAGGTTCCCAGCGCGACCAGGTCAAGGAAACGCGTCGGCACGGGACGGCCGAGCTTTGCAAACAGAGCACATACAAACTTGTACGAAACGCCGACTCCGCAGAGTTCGGGGTTCGGATAGGCATCGCCATCTTGGTGCGGGTCTAGCAGCACGTCGCAGACAGGCAGACCGTCACCGCTGGGCTGGTGGTGGTCGATGACCATGACGCGCATCCCCAGTTCCTTGGCGTGGGCGATTTCCGCATTCGCGGTAATACCCGTGTCGACCGTAATCAGGTTGCGCGCACCGGCCTCGTACATCTCGTCGACAGCGCTAACGGAAAGCCCGTAGCCGTCGCCGAAGCGGTTGGGCAGGCGCCACTGCGTGACAATACCGATTTCGGCGAGAGCCTTGCTGAGCAGCGTGACCGATGTCATGCCGTCGAGGTCGTAGTCGCCGAAGATGAAAATTTCTTCGCCCGTCTTTTGGACATCCAGAAGCCAGTCTATCGCCGCACCCATGCCCATCATGAGCATCGGGTCCGCGATGTCGCTGTCGCTGCCGTACAGGAAGCGGTAAGCGTCGCCTACATTTTTTACCCCGCGCGAAACGAGAAACCGCGCCACGAGGTGCGGCACCTTGAGTTCGCGGGCCAGGGTGGAGGCGACAAGATCTTCCATCACTTGGCCCCCTCGAAAAGCTTGACCGCTAGGGCCTGGATGCACACACGGGGCGACGTGCGGCGACTCGCGATGCGCGACATGGTCTCCTGGACGTCGACCAAAGCAAGGTCGACCGCGCTAGAGTCAATCTGCGGATAAGCCGAGATGTCAACCTTGGCCGTTGTGTCGGCAATGCGGAGCGGTGCCCCGGCCATGCTGCGGGCCATGTCGGCCAGCAGGAACGAAACCACTTCCAAAAAGCGGTTCGCCACGGCGGCGTCCTCGATGCCCGCCTCTTCCAGTTCGAAGAACAGGTCGGTGTAGGAGCCGGAAAGGGAAAGGTTCACGAACCGCGCCGACAGGTCGAGCCAGGCGGATGCGTGCTGGGCGTAGTACATGGCCTTGCCGGGAGAACCCACGGAAAGCCCGACCACGTCGTCGGAAACGGCGGACTCGTCGTAGTCGTCGTTCGCGTACTCCACCGCAATGTTGCGGACCTCGTCGTCGGTCAGCGGCAAGAGATGCAAGGCAAGGCAGCGGCTGCGGATGGTCTGCAACAGACGCTCGCGGCTGCGGGTCGTCAAAATGAAGTAGGTATCCGGCGGGACTTCCTCAAGTGTCTTGAGGAAGGCGTTCGCAGCGGAATCGTTCATGCGGTCCGCTTCCGCGACAATGATCGTGCGAACGCGGTCGCCCTTGAGGGCGAACCCCGCCGTCATGTTGCGGATGAGGTCCACCGTAATACCTGCGGCGGCGCTGAACACGTCGATGCGGTAAGGGTTCTTTACAATCTCTTCGATGTAGGCCTGCTTGTAGTCCTGTACTGTCTTGGCAGTGCTCCCCGCCGACACGTCGGAGGCGCTCCGCGCGGAAGACTCCTTGGACTCCATGGGGACAACCCAGCCGTCGGTATTGCCCGGGTCGGCCGCCATCTTGCAGCCGAAGCAATGCCCGCAGGGCCTGGCTTCCCCGGCACTGCACTGCAGGGCCTTCGCGATTTCCATCGCCAGGGCCTTCTTGCCAATGCCCGCAGGCCCGTCGATAAGGATAGCCTGCGGGAACCGGTTCTCACGCAGCGCCGCCATAAGTCGGATGCGCTGCCTATTCTGCGAGGCCGGGCCGTTCAAGCGATATTCAATCATTTCTGTTTCAACCATTCAAGAGGGTCCACGGTCTGCGTACCCTCGCTAACTTGGAAATACAATTTAATTCCATTTAAAGACGCGATGTCACCGGCGGTGCCAATTTCCTCGCAATTCTTTACCGTTTTGCCTTCTTGCACTCGGATGCTCTGGAGGTGCCCGTACACGGAATACGTCCCGCCTTCGTGCTCGATAATCACGGAAGGTCCGCGGCCGTCGATTTCGGCGACCATCGCCACAGTACCTGCTGCAGCGGCACGCACGGCAGCGCCTTTCTTACCGCGGATTTCTACACCGAGGTTACGCGTGGTGATATGCAGCACCGGGTGTTCCTGCAAGCCGTAGTTGCTGATAATCTCGCCCTTGAGCGGCATGCACTTGGGGCCGGTCACCGGAGTCGTCACGGCGACCTGAGGCTTCTTCACGACCTTCTCTTCTTTCTCGGGCTTGCCGCCCTTGCCCTTCTTGGCCTTGGCCGCCTTCTTCTTGCGTTCTTCTTCGGCCTTCTTCGCCGCTTCGATTTCCTTCTTGCGCTTTTCCTCGAGTTTCTTGATGAGGGCCTGCATGGTCTTCTGGTTACGCTCGAATTCCTGCAGGGCTTTCTTCTGCATGTTCTTGTCCTGCTTGAGCGAGAGCAGCATCTTCTCCTGGCTGCTCATCTGCGTCACGAGTCCCTTCTCTTCTTGGGCCTTGCGGCTGCGCATCCTGTTGAGGTCGTTCAAGTGCACCTGCTCGGTCTTTTTCATCTCGTCGCGTTCGGCCATCATGCGCGAAAGGAGCAGCACCTGTTCGCGGTCCTCGTTGAGAATATGGTGCACCCAGTACACCTGCCTGTCGGGGTTGCCCTTCTGCGTAAGGAGGTTGTACAGAACGAGCGCTTCGCTCTGCCTGCCGTTCACGTAGAGGCTGCGGATGCGGCGCTTCATGGCTTCCTTGCGTTCGGTAATCTTCCTGTCCAGAGAATCGATGTCGGCGGCAAGCCGTACCACGGCCCCCTGCACCATGGCCTCGCTCTTGGCAAGTTCCGCAATGTAGGTACGGGTCTGGTTGAGGTTCTGGTCCAAAAGCGAAATCGTGTTGATGACGCCCTTCTCCTCGCTTTCGAGCATGGCGAGTTCCCTGCGTTTTTTGGCGAGATCGCCCTCGAGTTTTTTCAGGGCCTGCTTCTGCTCCTTGATCTGCGCGTCCGTTTTTTTGGGAGCGGCGGATACGAGACCGACCAACAGGCACAGGAGAATTGTGAACAGGCGCATGGGTCTTTATTCCTGCTCGTTGCGCTTAATCTTGAGGAACCCGCGCACCGTATGGAAACTGAAATAGGCCGAGAGGAAGGAGACCGCGAATACGACAAGGAACAGTATTCCTCCGAAACCGTCGACATAGCTACCGACAATCGGGAAGGATTCCGTGATCGCGTCCACCACCGTCCAGAGCACGACTACCGCGGCAATGCTGCCGAGCAGTCCCTGGGCAAAGCCTTCCAGCACGAAGGGGAACTGGATAAAGAACGTACTGCCGCCGGCATACTTCATGTTCTCGACAAGCAGCTTGCGCGAAAGCAGAGACAGCCGGACCGAATTGCAGATAATGAGCGAAAGCGTGACGAGCAAAAGGACGCAGATTGTCACGGGCCAAAATACCATCTTGAACTTCCATTCGGCGATGCGGTTCACCCAGTCCACCGGGGCCTGCACCTCCTCGAACACGCCGTCCCTGGCTATAGACTTGCGAAGCTCGATGAGGTCAATTGGGGTCTTGCTCCTCTCGTCTAGCGTAATGCGGAAAAAGGGCGGAATGGGGTTATCGTCGACCAGGTCGAGCATGTCCCCCGAGAAATGCCTGCGGAAGTCGGCCAGGGCACTGTCAGCGCTCACGTACTCGACACTGTCTACATGCTTCATGTGCTGTAGCCTGGAACGCACCGCCGCCACCGAATCGTCCGGAATAGGCCCGGGCAAAAACGCCTCGATGGCATAGAGCGTCTTTTCGGTGTCGATAATGCGCATGGCGCCCCCGAGAAACAGCGAAGACGACGCCAACAGCAGCGAGCAGAGGAATATCGTGACAAGGGAGGGCAGGATGACCGTACGGTGCTGCTTCCACCCCCTGAAGGATTCCGATACTAAGTAACCTAATTGACCTAACACGATGCGAATAATAACTAAATTTACGGGAGTCATTTAGGGGCGAACATGAAACACATCGCATTAAAGATTACAGCCTTCCTTTTCGGGATTGCCCTCTGGTTCTATGTCATCTCGCTGAAGAACTTCCAGCTCGAGATAGAAGCCCCCATCATACTTTCGAAGCTCCCGGAAACGCTCGCCATCGCATCGAGGCCGCCGCAGAGCATGCCTATCACCGTGGAGGGTAGGCCGTTCGACCTGATCCGCATGCGCGCCCAGGAGGCGAAGGGTGCAAGCATCGTCGTCGACCTGCACGACATCGAGCTCGGCAGCCACCGCGTGCACATCGGTTCCAAGAACTACTCCGCCCCGAACTTCCCGAACATCCACTACGTGGACTCCGACGAAAGGCTCAGCTTCATCGACCTCGACATCGACACGCGCATCGTGCGCAACGTTCCCATCCGGTCGAACGTGACTTTCAGGCCCGCGAACGGCTACATCGTCACCAGCGAGCCCGAGCTCAACCCCGAAGGACTGAACGTGTCCGGCGCCCGCAACGCGCTCATGCGCATCATCGAGGTGCCCACCGATTCCATCCGCTACGATTCCGTCAAGGCGCCCGGCCGCTACACGGTCCCGCTGCGTTTTGACCAGCTGCCCGCCTATGTCGCGCCTAACGATTCCGCGATCGAGATATCTATCGACGTGCAGAAGGTTACAAACAAAGTATTCAAGAACGTGCCGGTGCACCTGATCGGCCGCTACGACAAGAACGAGATGAGCCTTGTGCCGAGCACCGTCGAGGTGGAGATTACCGGCGGCGAGAAGATTTTGGACACCATGAAGGTCGACGCTCTCGACCTGTTCGTGGAAATCAACCGTTTCGCCATCGAGGACGTGGACAGCCTGCCCCCGACCATACGTATGATGCTTGACAAGTCCATCAATACCGACCTGTGCATCAAGGGCATCCAGATCAAGCCCGACAAGGTGCGCCTGCAGAGAAAGGTCCCCCAGCCCGCCACAACGACGGAAACGGATTCCACGCAGGCGAAGCCCACCGTGTTCACGATGGACGACATCGACGAGGAGGGCAAGTAGTGCTCTGGCTCGGAATTGAATCCAGCTGCGACGAGACCGCATGCGCGGTACTGCAGGACGAACCGCTCAAGGTACTTTCGAATCCGCTCTACAGCCAGATCGACGAGCACGCGCTCTACGGGGGCGTTGTCCCCGAAATCGCGGCGCGCGCCCACCTGCAGAAGATTGCCCCCATTGCCGAAGCCGCCGTCAAGGAAGCCGGCATCGACCTCAAGGACATCGACGCTATTGCCTACACTACGGGCCCGGGACTCATGGGACCGCTGCTTGTCGGCGCGAGCTTTGCCAAGGGACTTTCCCGCGACCTGGGCATCCCGGCATACGGCATGAACCACCTGGAAGGCCACCTCGCCGCCGCGTGGCTCAGCAACCCCGACATCGAGCCGCCCTTCCTTACGCTCACCGTCTCGGGCGGGCACACGGAACTCATCCTGGAAGAACCCGGCTTCAAGTACACAAGCATCGGCCGCACCCGCGACGATGCCGCCGGCGAAGCTTTTGACAAGTGCGGCAAGCTCATCGGCCTCAAGTACCCCGCGGGAGCGACCATCAGCAAGCTCGCCCAAGGGCACAACCGCAAGTTCGTGGACTTCCCGCGAGCCCTGCACATCCACAACAACTGCGAATTTTCGTTCAGCGGCCTCAAGACATCCGTGCTCCGCTACACGGAGACCCACGAGCCCGACTTCATCAAGGCCCACCTCGGCGACATCTGCGCTTCGCTTGAAGACGCCATCGTCGACAGCCTCGTCACAAAGACCGTCACGGCGCTCAAGATTACCAAGATGAAAACGCTCGTCGTCGGTGGCGGCGTGAGCGCGAACGCGTGGCTACGCACACGCCTGCAGGACTACTGCAACCGTCACGGCATCCGCTTCTGCATCCCCGACAGGAGCCTCAGCACCGACAACGGCGCGATGATCGCCGCCGCGGCCATCCGGCGCAACCGGCAGGGACTGCTCAAGTCCATCGACACCGTGAAGCCCTGGATGCCGCTCGCCCCGTAAAGGGTGGCCAAAATCCACGAAAAAGCAACTTTGTCCGCTAGCTTCAGACAATCTGCCGTTTTTTGACAAGACGGCATTTTTTTTGTTATTTTGTCCACATGAAATACCGTAACCATACCCTGCCAGCCATCCTTCTTGCCGCTGCGACAGTCATTGCCGCGCCAACGATACTCCCCGAAATGCCGCAGCTAGTCGACGGCTGCTACCAGATCGGCACTGCCGCCGAACTCTACGGGTTTGCCATAATCGCAAACGCATACTCAGACAACACAACGCCCTTCTGCGCCAAGCTGACCGGCGACATCGAATTGAACAAGGACGTACAGGCGAAACTGTACGGCGACCTCGAATGGACTCCCATCAACAAGTTCAACGGCGAGTTCGACGGGCAGGGACATACCATCTCGGGGCTCTACTTCAACGACTCCACTGCCACGAATGCAGGCCTGTTCGCCTCCATCTCCAACCGGGATACACTCAACCCCACGACAATCAAGAATCTGAACATTGCGGACGCCTACATCCGGGGCGGAATAAACACCGCAGCCTTGGTGGGCGAAATAGACTCGACCAGCAAATCCGTTACAATTGAAAATTGCCAAGTCAAAGCGACAATCAACAATGGTTTCATAAGCGGCGTCACACGGTATCTGGCTGGGTTCGTCGGGCATCAACGCGGAGGGGAGCTGACCATCAAGGAATCGGCCAGCACACCCACACTAGCAGGTCTTGGAGATCACAGTGCTTTTGTTGGCTATATCAGCGGCAAAGCACTCAACATCATCAACTCCTACAGCGTCATTTTGAACAATAGTCTTGTCAACTATGGAGGATTTCTTGGTTCTGCAACGCCATCCTATAATTTGGGAGGCACCCCCATCACCGTAAACATCAATATTGAAAACTCCTTTGCATTTGGAATAATTACTGGATCTAAAGAATTCTACTACCTTGCTCCTTCGCTGTACAATACAACACCCGTCACATTAAAAAACGTATTCTATGTCGAACCTGAGTCTGGCCCCGTTTCAACCGGACAGGCGTACTTCCGCGCTACCGAGGAGCTGTTCAAGAACGGAACCGTAGCCCACGTACTGCAACGATACAAGAGCGAAACGGCAGATGGATCGGTATGGGGGCAAATAATTGGAACTGACTCATATCCAAAACACACCGGAACCATCAGCGGGGCATCGTCTGTCAAGATTTCTCCATTGAGCCTCACCAGCTACTATTCCGACACCGTAACCTTCCAAAACACATATGTCGAGGGAATCGACAACCTTCTCCCAATACCTGAACGCGAAGGTTACATCTTTAAGGGATGGCACAACTTCATGGAAAACGGCAATTCACTGATTGCCGTCCCGCCCAATGCCACAGGAAGCATGGCCTATTACGCCGAGTGGTGGCACATTCCATTAATCGTGAACAACTGCTACGAAATCGGCAGCATCGACGAACTGTACCAATTTGCTGAAATCTACAACAGCAGCGGGCACGACAACGAATGTGTGAAGCTGACCGCAGATATCAAAGACAACCGCAACGTCCTGTTTTACGGTGATATCAACACCGCAGACTCATCGGAATTTTCAAAATGGGTTCCGATCCAAGGCTTTAGGGGAACCTTCGATGGCCAAGGGCATTCCATTTCGGGATTGTTCTACAATTCAATGCAAGGAAATGCGGGATTATTCAGTTCTTTCGGAGGAGACTTTGATACTTCAACAATTATCATTAAAGACTTAACCATAAAGGATTCCTACTTTAGCTCAAACTATTATGCAGGAAGCATCGTGGGAGTAATCAACGGTTCAGCCCGTTCGCTATTCATAAATGTCACCAGCGAGAGCCAAATTGAATCCAAAGGATTCGCAGGCGGCATCATCGGACGAAATTCCGCAGCCGATGGGGCTCCCTCCCTATATCTGGTCAACGTCCACCACGATGGATCGGTCACAGCCCATGAATTTGCCGGAGGCATTGCCGGCTCCATTAGCCACGTAGATAGCGTAACTCTGTTGAACGTATCTTCTACAGGAACCATCTTGGCAGACTTGTCAGCCGCAGGTCTGATAAGTCAATTAGGAAGCAACGAAAAAACGACAATGGAATATTCATTCCACGAAGGGCGGGTAAGGGCCGACGCCTACGCCGCGGGCTTATTCACGGAAATCTCGGGTCCGATCAAAATTCAGAATTCCTACCATGTCGGAAACGTCATCGATGAAACTACGCTGGCGGGAGGTCTACTCGGCATTACACACAGCAGCGATACCCTGATAAACACGTACAACAAGGGACATGTCACAAGTCTCCAAACATTTAGTCCCCTGGTAGCATCATTCAAGAAAAATTCATCTTTAACAAGCGACAACCTGTTCTATCTAGAGGACTCGACATTCACGGAAATCAACGGCACGGCCCAGACGGAAACGGATTTCACCGATTTATCCCTTGCAAACAAACTCCACGATTACAACAAGAATGGAATCGACGGGCTTTGCTGGGGTCAAGAAGCGGGTGACGCCTACCCCACATTCAAGAAAACCGAATTGGACAATTACACAAAAGCGTTCCTGAAAAATCTTCCGTTGATAGAATGGACCGAGGAGTCCTCTTCCAGCGTGTACATGTCCAGCTCGAGTTTCTATTTTCCACCTGATTCGATAGACTCATCAACCGACTCGGTAACCACCAGCAGCTCCAGCAAGGTCAAGTCCAGCTCCAGTTCCGGCCCTTCGGCAAGCTCAGGGACCTCTAGTAGCTCCAGCAAGGCAAAGTCCAGCTCCAGTTCTAGCAAGGTCAAGTCCAGTTCAAGTTCCAGCCTGTCAACGAGCTCGGGGACTTCCAGCAGTTCCAGCAAGGCAAAGTCCAGCTCCAGTTCTAGCAAGGTCAAGTCGAGTTCGAGCAAGATTAAGTCCAGTTCAAGTTCCAGCAAGGTTAAGTCCAGTTCGAGCAAGAAGGGAAAGACATCCATCGCCCACGCCAGGATGCCGGCAGCGTTCAAGGTCACGATAATGCAGTCCCACATCCTGATATCGGGAGCTCCCATCGGGGCCAACTGCACGTTGCTGGACCTTCAGGGACGGATCATCAGCCAAAGCCAGGTGACAAGCCCCGATTTCCAGGTGGCAAAGCCTATCGCGGGGACCTACGTCATACGCGTCATGGACGAAATGCGCCCCGTAGCCATACACTGACAGTAGAACAAGACCGACATTTTCAACAAAATCGAAAAGCGGGGCCATTCGGCCCCATTTTCGCCCAAATTTCTTCAAAAACCCGTATTTTTACTCACAGATTTTGAAATTTATGCGAAATCTGGAGATTTCCCCTACTTACACGCCCATGTAAAATTTATATTGTATGTGTATGAGACGCTGGGGTTACCATAGGCACTTCGAGCACCGGACATTCTGCCGGTGCGTTTTTGGCGTTTTGGCCCTCTGCGCCTTCCTGGCAATGCCCGCCGCGGCCCAGGACCTGAACAAGAAGGTCAACGACGTGGACGTCTTCCGCCCCGAGAAGCGCGAGACCAGGGTCGAGCTCGTCGATTCCAGCAAGAGCAATTCCATCAAGCTGAATGTCGACATCTTCGGCAGCCTGGACGTGCAGTCCTACTACATCCTGTGGGACGAGGTGGACCTTTCCGAAGACATCAAGAAACTGATGACCACGCGCGACTTCGCCCGCGACGAGTTCTTTATGCAGAACATCGACCGCGAGCAGTTCGAGCAGGAACGCCTGTTGCAGCTTTTCGAGGACAAGAAGCGCGAATACTTCAACATCTTCCCCGAAGAAGCCCTGAAAATGCTCGAGGACGAGCGCAAGGACGACGACTAGCCGATGCCGCAGATGGAATCGCACAAGTTCCACGATTGGCAAGTATTCGGCTTCGACAGCGCACCCGCCAGACTCTTTGACGAAATCGGCAGCACACACACGCTCATGAAGGAACAGGCCCGCGAAGGGCTCATTCCACCCGGCACCCTCTTTGTCGCGGACTCGCAGAGCGCAGGGCGCGGCCGCCACGAACGCACGTGGAGTTCGCCCGTCGGCAAGAACCTCTACTTCAACATCCTCATCCCGCTCGAGGGCATTCCCCCGAAGCGCTTCGCGCAGATTACCCAGGTGGCGGCACTCACGTTCGCCGAGGTGTTCACCGGGATGCAGGAACAGCAGGCAAGCGACGGTACAAGAATTACGGTCAAGTGGCCCAACGATATCCTGTATGGCAAGAGCAAGTTCTGCGGGATCCTCTCCGAGATTGTCTACATCCCAGCCAGTACTGTCAGCAACTCGCACGGCAGGACGGTCCCTGCACTTTCCATGGGCGTCGGCATCAACGTGAACAGCGACCCGGAAGACTACGCGGAACTCAACCGCGACGTCACGACGCTCAAGGCAATCCTCGGCCGAGAAGTAGACCGGGAAAGACTGCTGAAGGCGCTCATCGGGAGCCTGGAACGCGCGGTGAAGCAGTTCACGGCATTCGGCATTGCCCCGTGGGTCGAGGCCTGGCGCAAGATGGACAAGTTCATCGGGGCCCCGGGCACGATCATCGAGCTGGACATGAGCGGACAGCCCGTCCGCAAGCACGGCAAGATCCTCGACATGCAGGATGACGGCAGCCTGAAATTCGAATGCGACGACGGCGAGATACAGACCGTCTACAGCGCCGACCTGGAAATTTGATAGTGGTTAGTGGTTAGTGGCTAGTGGTTAGGGAATTGCCAACCACTATTATTTTTTTCTTTTGAAGAACATGCTGCCGACAAGCGAGACGGCAAGCACCACGATCATCGCCGTGAGGGCCGTATCGGCGGCTTCCCTGTTCTCGCCCGCAAGGCCGGTCTCGATAAGGACCACGAGCACGAGCGCGATGACGGCCGCCGTGGAGCCCATGCGTTCGAACATCTTGATTTTGTCTTCTGTGGTAAAGGGCTTTTTAATAAAGGGCATTGACGTCGCCTCCCATGCAAATCCACACGATGAGCCCCGCCATCACGAGCACGCTGATGGCGACGTTCGCCAAAAAGAAATCCCGGTTCATGGCGTCCAGGTCATCGGACTTGCGGAACAAGTGAATGTAGAGGACTGCAGCGGCCATCAGGGCCGTCACCGCCCACCAGGGGGCACCCATGCCCCAGAAAAGGCCGAACGCCACGCAGAGTACAAGCATGGCGACATGGCTCCAGAAAGCGATTTGCAGGGCGCGCTTGCGGCCGAAACGGGCCGGAACCGAATGCAGGCCCATCTGCCGGTCGATTTCCTCGTCCTGTGTCGCGTAGATGATGTCGAAACCGCCCATCCAGAGCATGAGAATCACGAGCAGGAATATCGGGAACACGGCGAACTCGCCACGGATGGCGATCCAGGCGCCGAGCGGGCTCATTCCGATGGCGAAGCCGAGGAACCAGTGGCAGAGCCACGAGAAGCGCTTCCAGTACGAATACGAGAGCAGCAGGAGCCACACGGGAAGCGCGAGGGCGCCCGCGAGGGGCTGCAGCATAAAGGCGAAGGCAACGAACAGCACGCCGTTCACGGCGAGGAAGGCATATACGGAGCGGCGGCTCAGGCGGCCCGCAGGCAGATGGCGCTTTGCCGTGCGCGGGTTCTTCGCGTCAATATCGGCATCGGCGATGCGGTTGAAGGTCATCGCGCTGTTGCGGGCGGTCACCATGCAGCCCACGATCAGGGCAATCATCTTGGCGGCCGCAGCGACATCCATGCCGCGGAAGCCGTTTGCCGCGACCCACATGGAGCCGAGGGCGAAAGGCATCGCGAACAGCGAGTGGCTGAAACGCACCATGTGACCGAACTCTAATATTTTCTTCAACATAATCAAATCTATTTTGTGGCCCGGGGTTCGGGGTCGCCCCACGGTTTTACGATTCCGGCGCAGTCCGCAACCGAAGCCGCTCCCAGATGCTTGAGCACCTTCGCCACCACGGTATCCACGAGTTCCTCGATGGTCGCGGGCTTGCTGTAGAACTGCGGCGAAGCGGGAACCACGACAGCCCCCGCACGGGTCACGCGTTCCATGTTTTCAATGTGAATCAGGTTGTACGGCATCTCGCGGGGCACAATGACCAGCGGGCGGCGCTCCTTGAGGCACACGTCTGCACTACGGACCAGCAAGTTGTCGGACGTTCCCGCGGCGATACGGCCGAGCGTACCCATGGAGCACGGCACCACGGCCATGCCCGCATAGTCGGCAGAACCGCTGGCGCATTCCGCAAAGAAGTCATCCACGTTAAAGACCTTGTCGGCACAGTCAAAAAGTGCGGCCTGCCCCTCGTACTCCACAACCTCGCGGCCGGGGCCCGTCACGACGAGCGAAATTTTGTGCCCGAACTTTTTCAAATACATCGCCGTACGCAGGGCATAGATTGCCCCGCTAGCCCCCGTCACGCCGAGGACGTAGCGGCTCATCTTGCGCCCCCGTCTACCACGGCATTACACTTGCGGCGCAACAGCACGCGGAATGCAACCCCGAAAAAGCAGGGTTTCACATGCACGAGCTCGAATCCGTTCTTTTCGGCGAGGGCGACAAATTCGTTCACCGGCAAAAAGCGCAGCACCGAGTTGACCAGGTATTCGTAGGCATCGCGCTTGCTGAACACGGCACCGAGCACCGGGATGAACAGCGGAGCGAGCCTCTTGTAGAAAAACTTGTTGAACACGCCGCGCGGAGAGAAGAATTCGAGCACCTGGAGGAACCCGCCCTCGGCAAGCACTCGGGCCGATTCCTTCAGCCCCCCTTCCGCATCCGGAAGGTTGCGCATCCCGAACCCGTTCAGGATCACGTCGAACGAACCGTCGGCAAAGGGCATTTTCATCGCATCGAGCTGCACGGGCGCCGCCGACAAGTCCTTGCCCGCGGCCCCCTTCAACATGCCGTAGGAAAAATCTCCCAGCACGGCCACGTCGGGTTTCCCGTTAAACTTTTCGTAGGTCGCCGCAAAATCGCCCGTACCGCCACACAGGTCCAGCAGGCTCCTGCCCGGCTTCATGCGCTTCAGTTCGCGGCAGCAGCTCCGGCGCCACAGAATGTCCTGACAGCAGCTCAGTGCATGATTCAAGAAATCATAGCGGTTGGCGATATCGTCGAACATCTTGCGCACGGGACTTTTCATGCCACAAATTTAGAAATATACCTGGCGCAAGCCGCACCCCAAAAACAGAAAAGCGCGGACTTAAAAGCCCGCGCAAAATTTACTGGTTCAGCCGTTGTCTTACTTGAAGCTAGCGGTAATCGTCAGATCACTCGAAACAGTAGCAATGCAGGTTTCCGGCTTGCCGTCCACAGCCTCGCATCCCGACCAGCCCTTAAATACGGCGCCGTTCGTGGCCACTGCAGTCAGTTCCATCTTCATACCATTGAAGAACTTGCCGCTGAATTCCGTCGGGACCGACGTGCCAGGCAGATGCATGCCTTCCATGAACACAGAGCCATCGCCATCGGCCTTGATCTTGACCGTCACCATGCTACCGTCAAGCGGCAAGTCACCGTCTTCCTTGAAGAATTCCTTCTTGTAAAGATCGACGATTTCACCGTCACGAGACCTGGCCCAGGATTTCAGGCGGTCGCCCTTCCAGTCAAAGTCATACGGATAGTACATGGCGTACTGCTTGAACTTTT
Source organism: Fibrobacter sp. (assembly GCA_017649565.1). Lineage (GTDB taxonomy): Bacteria > Fibrobacterota > Fibrobacteria > Fibrobacterales > Fibrobacteraceae > Fibrobacter. The sequence goes on from JAGCGO010000057.1 coordinate 87,993, forward strand.
CGGTATCTCTTTCCTTTTCAGATTCCGGTATGGTCTTAACCATATCGTCGACGACCTTCGCAACCCTGTCGCCGTTCAGGTAACCCTTCCACATGGCGCAGCTGCGGTTGATGAACAGGCGCTTGAAATCGGGGTTCTTGATAAGCTGGATATACAGGTTCGCGAAGCATCCTGTTTCCTTGCAGGGCTTGTTTCCGCCACCCTGCTTGATCCAGGTAAACATGTTGGTTCCGTCATTGAACTTATCGCCACCAACGGGATCATCCACACCCCACTGCCAGCCAAAGCCATGGTCCAAGTCATAAACCATGAACTTCCAGGGCTGATCGGGGCTGCGCCAGGCGCGGACGTTGTTGTTCGGCCAGTCACCGTTGTGGATATAGATTTCGGCAGCCATGTAGTCGGCAAAGTTGCCCACGTCCATCATCTTCTGGACTTCCGCGTAATTCGCGTTGTTCTCGCCCGAGAAGTCGTTCGTTCCGACAAACTGGAGCAGCTGCTTGTAACCGTCCACAGTACCGCCGTTGGCGTGCAGGCTGTCCTTCAGGTGCTTAATCATGTCGACCGACTTGCCGTCGATTCCGTAGTTGGTTTCGATATAGCTCTCGTTGAAGCGTTCGCGCATGTCGTGAATGCCGTAGTAGTGGCCATTGTAGAACACGACAACCTGACGGCTACGCTGGTAATCGACGCCGCTGCCGCTCAGGATTTCGCCACCCATGGCATCTGCGACGTAGTCAATAACAATGCGGTTTCCGTTGTTGCGGAGGTTGAAAGCCTTATACTTGGTAACGTTCGGGTTCGTCGGGAACAGCGGGTAGTTGATGCGGCCGTTCTGATACTTCTCGCGCATCACGATGGCAACAGACTTCTTGTCCTTGACACGGCTCCAGTTACCCATGAGCGAAATACCGGCATCGACTTCCCAGGTCTTTTCCTTGGTCTCGCTGCCATTCTCGAAATATTCCACGTGGACAGGACGTTCCACATCGGCATACATGCCTTTCGGGCATTCGTCAGGATCAGAGGCTTCGCACTTGACGTAATTTTCCTTGAAGAAGATAGAGTCAACCGTCACGGCGACAACAGGCATCTTGACCTGTTCATTGATGAAGTACGTGTTGGTGACAACTTCCTTCGTCAGGTATCCGTCCTTGTACGCAGCGCAGCGGAGGACCATGCTATGTTCGATAACCAGGTCGCTCTTGAACTCTTCGGAATTCTCGTTCGGCAAGGAACCGTCCTTGGTGCAACGGATCTTGGTGCCGTCGGATACATTCGGCTTTTTCAAGGTGACCTTGTTGCTGTAGAAGCCCGCCTTGGCAGTACCGAAGTCGAACTTGGCAACAACGCCCTGGTAAGCCTCGGTTTCAGTGTTCGGAGCTTCCGGAGTGGGCTTTTCCATGTATCTCCAGCCACCGCCATCGATACGGCCCCAGCTCATGCCCGGTTCAAGCACGGGGAACTGCACGGAGTCGCGGACGCCATAGAACTTGTCGATCAAGTAGATGGTACCGCCGTTCTTGTCCAGCTTCCAGTTGGTGTGCGTACGGTAATGGCGGTCACCGACATCCTTGGCCTCGGTGGCCTTCGGGATGTTCTTCTTGGAAATGAACACGTTGCGGAAAGACTTCGGCCTGATGATTTCGTTGCCGAAAGCCCACTTGCGCGTCTTGTCCAGGCTCTCGACCAGGTAGTAGCCGTTCAGGTCGGCGATTTCGTCGCCCGCATTGTAGATTTCGACCCATGCGGGATCGTCGCCGTCTTCGTCAAGCCAGTCGAGGTTGACCGAAACGACTTCGGTTATACGCAAAGCGGAATTGCCTACCCAACGAACGACGGTGTCCCTAGGAACATACACCGTATCGAACTGCCAAAGGGTATCGCCCGTTTCAGCATCGATGTCCTTAATGCGCGCAACGACTTCCGGATCCAAGGTATCGGTAACGACAACTTCCTTGCCCGTCTGGGGATCAACCAGCACAGATGTGGACGTTATCGAAGGAACATCCAAAGCAGCGCTGGACGAAGACCCATCTGCAATAGGATCGACTTCCATCGTGGAACTGTCGCCATTGCCACAAGCGACGATGCAGCATGCAGATACCCCTGCAACCAGAACATTTCGAATCATTTTTACGTAACGCACAATATCCGCCTATAAAATAAAGAAACCCTTCTGCACGCAAACGTGTAGAAACAGCCCAATTCATATCATCCACTACTAAATCTAGTAGAAAATGAAGAAAAAATGAAAAAACATTGGTAATATCTTATTTACACCTTGACAAAAAACACATTATTGCTAAATTTGGTCTACCAAAATGGTTCTGTAGCTCAGTTGGTAGAGCAGTGGACTGAACATCCACGTGTCGGCGGTTCAATTCCGCCCGGGACCACGAAAAGCCTCCGGTTTCGGAGGCTTTTTTTTACCCAAAATTTACATGTTTCGTTTTGCCGGGGAATAGCCCGTTTTTGTATGGCAGGAATCGGCGCAATGCAAGCGCCCGTATGGCCTAGATGCGCCTGTTGCGGTATCCGGAGTAGAAAAGTTCCCAGTGGTCCAGAAGGACGTCCACCAGTTCCGGTTGGAACTGCGTACCGCGCTGCTTGATGAACTCGGCGCGCACGTCTTCTTCGGGCCAGGCTTCCTTGTAGCAGCGGGGGCAGGACAGGGCGTCCAGCACGTCGGCCACGGCGCAGATGCGCCCGGAAAGCGGGATATCTTCGCCCTTGAGCCCGTCAGGGTAGCCCGTGCCGTCCCAGCGCTCGTGGTGCGAACCGGCGATCTCCGCTGCAAAGCGGAGCAGCTTGCGCTTGGAAGCGCGCAGCATCTCGCGGCCAATCACGGAGTGCGTCTTCATGACGGCGAATTCTGTCGTATTCAGGCGGCCAGGCTTGTTGAGCACCGCGTCGGGAATGCCGATCTTGCCCAGGTCGTGCAACGGGGCTGCCAGGCGGATCTTCTCGCAGTAGGATGCAGAAAGGCCCAAGAACTTGGCTAGGTTGTACGAGACCTCGGCGACGCGCTGGATGTGGTCGCCCGTCTCCTGGCTGCGGTACTCGGACGCATCACCCAGGATATGGATGATGTCCCTCTGGGTCGCCTCCAGTTCGGCATTGAGCATCGTGGATTCCACGGTCTTCGCGCAATACACGGCGATAAGCGAAAGGTTCTCGAGGTCCTTCTGCGTGAAGTAGCCCGGATCCCCCTGCTTGTTGATGGCCTGGTAAACCCCCATGACCTTCCCGATGGAATTCTTGAGGGGGACTGCCAGCACGGACTGCGTATGGTAGTGCGTCTTCTCGTCGCTGCGGCGGTCGAACCTCTCGTCGAGGTACGCGTCCTTCACGAGCAAGGGCTCGCCGGAGGTCAGCGAATGGCCTGCAAAGCCCGCTCCCATCGGGATGCGGAGTTCATCGACGCCGTGGGCAACCTTGGTCCACAGCTCCTTCTTTTGCTTATCCAGAAGCCACAGGGAGCAGCGGTCGGAGCATACGATGGAACGTCCCAGATCGTTCATGAGCACGAGGAGGTTATCCACCTTGCGCTCTTCCGCAATCCTGGGCATATACTCGAAAAGCAGATGAAGAATTCTCTGCGATTCGCTCGTTACCATTTTGCTCTCTTCAGACACCATCACCATAAAAGTATAAAACTTTCGGCAAAAGGGTTTACCTGTTGACACAGAAGGTAAACTTTTTTACCTTACACTCGCCTGGAGGAATAGGCTAATTGGTAAGTCAGCGGTCTTGAAAACCGCCGCCGTAAGGCTTGGGGGTTCGAGTCCCTCTTCCTCCGCTAGAAAAGGGCCGGCTCTGCCGGCTCTTTTCTGTTTCCGCCTAAAAGGCCCCGTAGAACGCCTGAATGTCTGCCGCGTAGTCGGCAGCCGCCGAGACCGGCTGGTCGTAGAGCAGCGTAACGACCTTCAAGGGCAGCGGGAAATCGCGCCCGAGCGCCCCCAGACAGGAGAACGTGGTCGCCCCCGTGGTGAACACGTCGTCCACCACGAAGACCGTGCCGCGGGGCGGGAGCCGCGCGGGAAGCGCGCTCTCGAAGGCGCCGGCAACGTTCAATTCGCGCTGGGCGCGCGAGAGCTTGGTCTGCGACACCCGGAATGTCCGCCGCCGAAGCCAGCGGCAAACGCGGCCCCCGTAGAGCTCGGCCAGCGCCCTCGCAATCATTTCGGCCTGGTTGTACCCCCTTTCCCTGTAGCGCGCCCTGTGCAACGGCACAGGCACAAAGAAGAACGGCCTCGGGAGCGCCTCCATCGTCTGGTGGATCACTCCCCCCGGCATCGCCGACGAGTGGCGCACCAGGAAGCGCGCCATCCCGGGAATCGACTTGTACTTGAGCGAGTGGACCAGCCTGCGGGTCAGCGGATCCATCGGGTAGAGGCAGAACACGTCGGGCGCGGGAAAGCTCATCCCCATCGACTCATGCTTCAGCTGCTCCACGCAGTCCGGGCAAAGCCACGGGTCCAGAGCGTCCGAGCTCCTGCCGCAGCCGAGGCAATCCATGCCAAAAACAAAATTCTCTATGGTCCTAAGGACACCCATGATAGACCTCCTGGAACTATAGACGTTCTAACACGGGTTTTTGTCCACCCAAAAACAAAAAAAAGGCGGACAGGCGCCTTTTTTCAAAAGAACGGGAATCGCGGTCTACTGGTGGCCGTGCAGCCTCATGTTCACGAGGAAGCCGACCAGGACCATGCAGGTGAGCGCGAACGAGCCGCCATACGAGATGAACGGCAGAGGCAGGCCCGTGACCGGCATGAGCCCTACCGTCATGGCGATGTTCACCACCACGTGGAACAGTATTATCGTCGACGCGCCCATCGTCACGAGGGTGACGAACGGGTCCGAGGACATCTTGCAGATACTCGTCGCCCGCCACAGGAACAGGCCAAAGAGCAGCAGCACGAAAGAACACCCGAAAAATCCGAACTGTTCGCCCAGCACGCTGAAGATGAAGTCCGTATGTTCCTCGGGCAGGAACGCAAGGTTGGTCTGCGAGCCGTTGCCGAAGCCCTTCCCCACCGCACCGCCGGAACCGATAGCCGTGATGGACTGCAGCACCTGGTAGCCGTCGCCCAGCGGGTCGCTCATCGGGTCGAGGAACGTGTTCACTCGTTTCTGCTGGTGCGGTTCGAGCATGTTCCACGCCATGGTACTCGCATACCCCGAAAGGATGTTCACCACGAGGATAGCCGCCATCAGCGCCTTGGGCAAGTGCCTGCGGAACACGGCAAACACCACCAGGCAGATGAACGCGCCCCACAGCACCTGGAACAAGATGGTCTGCGAATGCGAGAACAGCACCGAGAACACGGGGCTTACCACGAGGAAAAGGTCCGTAAGCGAAAGTCCCGCAAAGAAGAATGCCACGAGTGTCATCGCGATAAACACGAGCGCCGTACTCAGGTCGGGCTGTTTTAGCACGAGCGCAAACGGCACGATGAACAGCAGGGCCGGAACGGCGAACGTCTTGAGTTTAAACAAACTAACAGGATGCTTGGAAAGCCAGAACGAAATGGTCAGCAGGTACGCAATCTTTGCAAACTCCGAGGGCTGCAACTTGAAAAAGCCGAGGTCGATCCAGCGCCCGGCCCCCTTCACCACGTCGCCCGCCAAAAAGAGCACGATGCACAGCAGTACAAGCGACACGACATAGATCGGGAATGCAATATTCTTGAGCCAGTCAATCTTCACGAACACGATGCCGGCCGCAAGGAGGCTGCCGCCAAAGAAGTAGATAATCTGCTTGAACCAGAACGTATCGTACATGGGGATGTCTTCGCCCGTCGTCGCGGAATACACCAGGCAGACGCCGACCGTCATCAGCGCAAACGTGACACCCAAAAAAAGCCAGTCGTACTTGAGCGACTTATCTAGGAAGCGTCCCGAGCTCATTTCTTGGTTTCCTCCTCCTCGATACCGAAATACGCCATGAGGACCTTGCGGGCCACCGGAGCGGACTTGGCGCCGCCACCGCCAGCCGCCTCGAGAATCACCGCGACGGCAATCTGCGGGTCATTGAGCGGGGCCACCGCGGCAAACCAGGCGTGCGTCTTCTCACCCTTCTTCCATTCGCCCGAACCCGTCTTGCCCCCCACGCGGATGCCGGGCACGGCGCCGCGCTTGCCCGTGCCGCCCGGATGGTTCACGACCGAGTCGAGCGCGTTCATCAAAATGCGGTGGGTCTCGGGCTTCATGCGGCCCGAACGGATAATTTTCGGCTCGTATCGGCGCACCAGCGTGCCGTTCTCGTCACGGAGTTCTTTCATGAAGTGCGGCTGGTACACGCCCTTGTTGGTCGCCAGGGAGCCAATGAGGACGGCCTGCTGCAGCGGCGTCACCAGTTCGCCCTGGCCGATAGCGAGGTTCAGGATAAGGCCGCGCGCCCAGCGCCAGCCGAGACGCTTGTTTTTCGCGTTGAAGGACGCCGAATCCGGGAGCCAGCCGCCCTTTTCGCCGGGAATGTCCACGCCGAGCGGCTTCTCGCCCAAGCCGAAACGCCTGCCGAACTCGTTGATGCGCGCCATGTCGATATCGAGGCCCGCCTGGTAAAAGAACACGTCGCAGGAAAGGCGCAGCGCATGCACTACGTTCAGGTTGCCGTGCACGCCCCAGCATTTCTGGTAGCGGGCACCGTACTGGTAGCCGCCCGTACAGGATTTCGGATAGTACTTGCTTTCGGAAAGCACGCCGTACTCCAGCCCCGCCCCCGCCGTGACGAGCTTGAACACCGACGCGGGCGTATAGGTACCCGATATGGCGCGGTTCGTCAGCGGGCGCATGGAATCGAGCGCTACCTGGGCCCAGCCCTTGTTGCGTTCGCGCTTTTTCAAGGAGAAAATATTCGGGTCGAGCCTCGGCGAGCTCACCATCGCAAGGATTTCGCCGTTGCGCGGGTCAATGGCCACAAGAGCCCCCTTCACCGAGTCGGGAATCGCCTCTTCCGCCACCTTCTGCAATCTCAGGTCAATCGTCGAAATCAACTGCAAGCCCGTAATCGGGGGTTGCGTTTCCACGCCGCGCACCTGCCCCACCTCGCGGCCGGACGCATTCACCTCGACCAGCTTCAGGCCGTTCTTGCCACGGAACTCCTGGTCGTAGCCCTGTTCCAGTCCCTTCTGGCCGATACGGTCACCCAGGGAATAGTTCTCGTACTCGGGCTGCTTGAGCTGCTCTTCCGAAATTTCGCTCGTATAGCCGAGCACGTGCGACGCCAGCGTACCGTAAGGATATTCGCGGCGGGACTCGATCTGCGTGATGACTCCGGGCAGTTCGGAGGAATGTTCTTCGATGATGGCCACCTGTTCCGCAGTCGCGTCCTCGAGAATGCGGATGGGGCGCGTCTTGATCCAGTTGATGCGCTGGAAAGCCGTATCCAGGGAAAGGGAGTCGAAAAGGAGCTCGCCGTCCTTGTCCCTGATTTGCAGGAGCCTGTTGAAAATGACCTTGCGGTCCTCTTTCTTCTTGGGCAAGCTCATCGCCTGGAGGGCAATCTGGTACGAAGGCCTGTTGCGCACGAGCACGTTGCCGTTGCGATCGTAAATGTAGCCGCGTTCGGCAGTCAGCACCACCTTGCGCAGGCGGTTGTTCTCGGAACGCTGGAGGTTTTCTTCGTAATGCGTAAACTGCAACGAGTAGAGCCTGATGACCAGCACCAGGAAAAGCAGGCCTACGCCCGCGAGGAACACGACGATATGCCAGTTCCTGCTCTGTACCGCCTCGTTGTCTTGATTGTCATTTAGCATGCTTTGCCGGCTTCCCCATACTCAAGTAGAACACCAGGCCTCCGACAAAAAGCGTGTACGCGCATTCCGGCAGCGTTTCCTTGAAGAACAGGTTCGTGACGGCCTCCCCTTCCAGCCCGGTAAAGAAGAAGTACACCATGTCGCACACGAAAAAGGCAAGCCCGAGCACACCGACTTTTGTCGGGAAGTTGAGCGTAAGGAAACGTTCCTCGAGCTGACCGACGAGGAAACCGATCAAGGTCATCGATATGGAATGCGCACCGAGCCATTCCACCGGCGCATAGACATCCTGCGCAAAACCTGCAAGGAATCCCCAGAAACATCCCGAAGCCGGGCCGCGCTTGATAGCCGCAGCGACAACGAAGATAATGACGAAATCCGGGGATACGCCAAACATGCTGATCCAATCCGCAACGGTCGTCTGCAGGACAAAGCTCAGCAAAAAGAGCACGAACGCCTTCAGCCACTTACTCATCCAGCAACTCCTGAATGACCCATTCCGGATCCTTCTGCATAATGAACACTTCTTCGAGCGTGGTGATATCCTGGAACGGAACGACATCCAGCGAGCGCATCACGTCCAGGTCGGCACGGCGCACTTCCTTCACGACACCCACCGGAATGCCCTTAGGGAAAATGCCGCCCAGGCCGGAGGTAATCAACGTATCGCCTTCCTTGACACCTGCATGCGTAGGCACCATGGCCGAGAGCATGTGTCCGTCGGCGCTTTCGAGGAAGCCCACCACGCGGGTGCGGCGCTCCATTACAGACAACTTAAGGTTCGGGTCGGAAAGCAGCTGGACCCTGGAATGGGCGAACGAAGACTTGGTCACCTTACCGACGAGCCCCATCGTAGAAAACACGGGCATGTTCTCCTTGACGCCGTGATAGGTTCCCCTGTTCACAACAAGCGTCGTCAGGAAACGTCCGGGATTGTGGCCGACCACGCGGGCCGTCACGATGGGGAAATCCCACTTGTCATCAAACCGGACCAGCGTATGGAGTCTAGCCAGTTCCTCGAGCCCTTCGCTCGCATGGTACAGTTCCTGACGGAGCCTCGCATTCTCTTCCTTGAGCCGCTCGTTCTCCTCGGCAACGGAACGGTATTCCTTGAGCGAAGACAGGGCCACCTGGGCCGGATAGAACACGGAACCAAGCACAGAAGACACGATGCTTTCGCGCACCGGATTCGGTGCCTCGCGCATGAGCAGTCCAAGCAGCATGAAAAAGACAAAGGCAACAATGCCATGTCTTTGAGTAAATAAGTCTAAAACAAAGCGGAACGCCTTACGCATCAGACTCCAACCAAACGGGAATTAGTTGGACGAAGCGATAAGGACGGGACGGTACTTGTCGAGATCTTCAAGAATACGGGCGGCACCCTTGCACACGCACACGAGGGCATCGTCGATCACGTTGACGGAAAGGCCTGTTTCCTTGCGGATGCGTTCGTCGAAACCGCGCAGCTGCGAAGCGCCACCCGTCATGATGATACCCTTGTCCAAAATGTCGGAGGACAGTTCGGGAGGAGTCATGCTGAGAGCCTGCTTGACGGCCTCGATAATAGCCGTAACCGGCTCTTCCAGTGCGGAACGGATTTCGGTGCTGGTGATGGTCATGGTGCGCGGAACGCCGGCGATAAAGTCGTGTCCCTTGACTTCCATGGAAAGCTCTTCCTCGAGCGGGCTTGCAGAACCGATCTGGATCTTGATCTGTTCGGCGGTGCTTTCGCCAACGCAGAGGTTGTACATGGTGCGCAGGTGGCGAACAATGGCTTCGTCCATCTCGTCGCCGCCCACACGCACGGAAGCGTTGCAGACGGTGCCGTTCAGGGCGATAACGGCGATGTCAGACGTACCGCCGCCAATATCGACAATCATGTTGCCCACGGGGTCTTCCACGGGAATGCCCATACCCACGGCAGCAGCCATCGGTTCGTGGACCAGGTGCACTTCCTTTGCACCCGCCTGGCGCGCAGCGTCGATCACGGCACGCTTTTCCACTTCGGTAATGCCGGAGGGAACACCGACCACCACACGAGGTTTCACCATCCACAGCGGGTACTTCTGCACACGCTTGATGAACGTCTGGAGGAGGTTCTCCACCAGCTCGAAGTCGGCAATCACGCCATCGCGCATCGGACGCACGGCGCGGCTTTCGCCGGGAGTACGGCCAAGCATCTTCTTGGCCTCGAAACCGATAGCCGAGACGCGATTGTTCTTACTGTCAACGGCAATCACGGTCGGTTCGTTAATGACAATGCCCTGGCCGGCCACATGAACAAGAGTGTTCGCCGTGCCGAGGTCGATACCAATATCACAAGAGAATAAGCCGAACAAAATTATGGTCCTTTTTAAAGGGTTAAAACCAAATAATCCTACGCGAAAAAAAATACAATTATTTGCAGAACACGACGGACATTACGGCAAGGAATCCTTACCAAAATAGAGCTTCTTGAAATAGCGGTCCCAGTGACGGTAGTGGGCGTCATAGCGGTACTTGCGCTTCTCGTGCAGCTTGATGTCCTTGTACATGAAGAAGTCCACCTCGGCATAGGCCGAATAAATCTCGGCCTTGGCGCCTTCGAACAAACGAAAATCCTTGATGCGGTAGTACGGCGTGTCGAGCAAGGCAGACCGGTCGCCCGACCCGTGCAGGAACTCGGCGACATTGAACTGGAGGTCGTCCTGGAGGAACGCTTCAAGCTTGGTTTCGATACGTTCCGTGGGCTCGGAACAGCCCAGGAGCAAGGCGCACGCTATTGCAAAAACAAAAAATTTCATGGCGAAAAAATATAAATCTTGCGCGCGGTCAAACCATCATAAAAAAAGAAACGCGCCCTCGAGGCGCGTTTCCCGTTTTTCAGGATTTCAACTAGAAGGAGTAAGTTGCAGAAATTCTAGAGAAGATGCGGCCTTCGCCCTGGAACGGGTTGCGGAAGAGCAGGTCTTCAGCGACGGTCACGTCAATCTTCAGCTTTTCTTCGATGTTGATGCCGAAGCCGAAGCCGACATGGTCGTCCGCGGTGCCGTTAGCCAGCGGGTTCGTGGCGAAGAAGTTGCCGTTGTCGCGGCAGATGCCGTTGTTGCCGGCGTTCTTCGAATCGACTTCGCAATCCGTATAGAGGATGGCCTTCTGACCGCCAACGCGGATGACGAACCAGTCCCACCAGATGTTGCGTTCGATACCGAAGCTGATCATGCCGCCGATGTCGCTACGCTTGTCCCAGTTCGGATCGTCGTCGTTCTGGGAGTTGTAGAGGCTTTCGCCCGTCGTATAGTTGAACGTCCAGTCGTGGGCCTTCAGCTGATTCCAGATGAAGTCGCCGCCCAACCAGAAGAAGCCGCGGTCCAGAGCCACGTTGATGCCGAGGCCGACCTGGGCGTGCTTGTCGTCGATGCCCGGAGCCTGGATGAGGTTCATGGAGAACGCCGGGACGAGTTCGCCGTCAATTGCGTCGAGAGAGAAGAACGCACGAGAATTGGCGAGGAACGAGAAGTCACCGTCGTCAAAGAAGTTCTTGTGTTCGGGGCCGTACTGGATACGGGCAAGGCCGAAGCTGAACTCGAAGTCGATGCTGCTGCCGAACTGGAGGTTCAAGCCCGCGTCACCCTGTATGATGGAGGCAAAGGCTTCGTCAGCCACCTGATAGGAACCGTCTTCAGCCACGTCGCCACCGTCCTGGTGGGCAATGTAGATATGCAAGCCCCATGCGTCGCCGTTAGAAAGCGAGCCGCCCAAGAAGCCGTCAAAGTTCGTCACCGTCTCGGGAACCTTGGTGGTGTCAGACACGGACGTACCGACAACGCGCGTCGGCAGATACTTGGCGAGAGGCGATGTACGCCCAAACAGACCGCCTATGGAGAGGCGCGGGTCCGGATTGCCTTCGTCACCGAGAGAAACAGAGAAAATGCCACCGAAGTTCGGATGCTGCGGGTCGAGGTTCTTCCCCGTCTCCACGTCCTGCGTGTAGGGGCCGAATTCACCAATCAAATAGTTCGGATAGAGATTGATGTTTGCGGGGTTGTCGAAAATACTCACGTCATCCATGATGTACGTAGTATTCTTGCCCATGGATTCGATACGGGCAAAAGTCGCAAAGGCGGAGCCGACTCCTAGAATGCCGAACGCCATGCCTACTGCAGCAGCTGATTTGAAATTCATATGAACTCCTGTTGAAAAACCTGCTATAAAGTTAATTTTATTTAACCATAAAAACAATAGATTATAACAAATTTGCTGATTTTTTTCGTTTTTTTTAGGACCACGACCCAAGGTCCAAATTCTTAATCCGCGTACAAAAAAAAGACCGAGCTGTGCTCGGTCCTTTTTTCAAGCTTTCCAAAGATTATTCGGAGAACGTGAACGGAATGGTTACCGTAGTGTTACCGGACTTCACCTTGCTGAACTTCCAGCGGCTCACAGCAGACTTGATTTCGCCATCAAATTCGCCGTAACCAGTGGTGGAAGATGCAATGGAGATGCTGATAACTTCGCCACCCGGAGCGATCGTGAACTTCAAGGTAACCTTACCCTGGAATCCCGGTTTCTTCTTCAGGAACTTGTTATAGATGTGACGGAGACCCGGAGTACGCTGACGGACGACCTTCATGATGTCCGCTGCGGAACGGGAACCGCCGCCGGCGCCCATGTCGATATCGCGTTCAGACGGAGTCTTGATGGAGCCCTTAGCCTTAGTAGCGATACCACCGCCACCACCGCCAAGGAGGCCAGCAAGGCCGTCACCGATACCACCGGAACCACCTTCAGCATAACCTTCGTTGAAGCCGCCATCAGCCTTACCGCGACGACCACCGAGAACGGTCTTACCCGTCGTCTGGAGGCCAGCCACGTCCTTAAGAACCTTGTCGATGTCCTTGGTGAACTTCTGGTTCTTCATGAGGTCGTAAGCAGCAGCAGAGGCGTTCTTGGTCTGAGCAGTAAGGAGCTTGAGCACGCCGCGAGTCTGCGGAGCGTTCGGCTGGCCCTTACCACGCGGCTTACCACCGCCACCGGCCTTCTTACGAGGCTTCTTGGGTTCTTCTTTCTTCTTCTCTTCCTTCTTCTCTTCCTTCTGTTCGATGGACATAGAAGCAGAAAGGTCTTCGTTTGCAGATTCTTCGAACACGACTTCGTCAACGACAGCTTCGTACATGGAGGCCCACATACAGATAGCCAGAGCGACGACCAAGGAGATACCGGCGATAGCGCCCATCTTCTTGTCGGATTCCGGCATAAGCGACGCGACTAACGGATCCATAGGAACATTCTTAGCCATAATTATTCCTCCCCGCCGTTCTTCATCATCACAGCAAATGCGATGTTCGTGTAACCGGAGAAGCCGCAAGTGGCCATCACCTTATACATAGCATCGTACGGGATGTTCTTGTCAATCTGGACAATGATGTGACCAGCTTCGTCAGCAGGCAGGTTGTTGGCCAGAGCATGGTCCTTTTCGATCTGGCGGCGGTCCTGCAGAACAGTGTTCACCTTCTCGACGAGGAGGGAATCCTGAGCAAGCACGTCAGCAGTGGGAACAATCTTTTCATTGTCGACCACCACGAAGCCATTATCGACCACGACCGTCAAAGACACTTCCTTCGGCTGAATCTTGGAGGTGGAGTTCGGCAGAACCAGGTTTTCGGCCTGGGTCACCAACTGACCTTCAGCGTCGATGTTCTTGATCATGAACACCAGAATGATGGTCATCATGTCCATCATGGACGTCAAAGAGAAAGGTACGTCTTCGCTATATTTACGAGTTCTTCTAGCCATGATTAACCTCCCAACTTAGCAAGGTTGATCTTCGTGAAACCGGCTTCCTTAGCACGGTCCATGAGCTGGATGATCTTGTCGAACTGCGTGTCATCGTTAGCAACGATGATGATGTTGTCGACGTCTTCCAGGTCGATGAACTGCGTATGGATAGCAATCAGGTCCTTGGCAATCACATCGTATGCAGAGAGAGCATAGATGATGTTGCTTGCCGCGGCATCGGGCTTCAGAGCGCGTTCAGAGTTTTCGGAGAGCGTACTTACGCGGGTACCGGCACTCGGCAACTTCAGAGCAGGCGGCTTCTGCAAGCCGAGCGGGCCTTCGCCAGGAAGGGCGAGGAAGTTGTTGGAACCGTCGAGGTAAGCACTGTCCGGACGGCCTTCGCCCTGGGACGAATACATGCCCCAGATCACGCGGCCCGGATCTTCTTCAGATTCCTTCTGGATAGCCCAAAGTTCGATGGATTCGATGTCATAGATGTACTTTTCGACATCCATTTCGGAACCATCCTGGCACTTCGGACCATGACCGCCTTCGACAGCAGCCTTGACATCTTCCGGAGCATAGGTGATGAGCTTAGCATCGGTCTTGCAGCGGAAGGTCCACATTTCCTTGAAGTACACGTTCGGCTGGAAACCGCCACGTGCGCCGATCACCAAGTAATCGGTGGTAACAGCCAACGACAGATTCAATGCCTGCTGGTCGGGTTCGGGAGGCGTATCGTCCATAATCATGTTGCTGCGCTCAGGCAGGTTGACTTCGACGATGGCAAGCTTCTGGAACGCCGTCATAGACAGCAGCATAGGAATCAGAATCGTGAACAAGCCCATCGCCGGCAACAGGTCCGGTTCATCAGGCTTTTTCGGCTTCTTGATTTCTTTTGCCATAGTTTATAAACTCCAGTTAAATAGTTCTACTCTAATCGACTATTACGACAGGGAGTTGATAATCTTGAGGCCCTTTTCTTCCATTTCCTGGATAAGGCGTTCGGAGTTCATGTTGAGGATACCGACGATAACCAGAAGAGGCACGGCGGAGAGAAGTCCGAGGAGCGTAGTACCCATAGCGATAGCGATACCGTCAGCAAGAGCCTTCGGACGTTCAGCAGCGGGCTTGTTAGCAACGGCGTCGAACGTGAAGATCAGACCGTAAATCGTACCCATAAGTCCGAGCAACGTGGAGATGGAAGCCATAACGGAGATGATGGAGACGTAACGAGTCAGACGCGGAGCTTCGGTCAGGAACACGGCGTCGCAAGCGGCCTGCATGCCGTCACGGCCCTGGTTCTTGGCACCAACGATGGCAGCCATAACGCGAGCAATCGGGAGGTTGGTAGCATTAGCGAGGCTCAGAGCCTGATCGAACTGCTGAGAGCTGATGAGCTTGCCGAAGTCAGCGAGGAAGCGAGCACGGCCGCTGGAGCTCTTGAGCATGATGTACACGAAACGTTCAATAGAGAAACCAAGACCGATCATGAAAACGATCAAGATGATCCACATGAACTGGAAACCATCTGCATCAGGGCTGAAAGATTCAAGCATTTTAGACATTGTGTAGTACTCCTTTATTGAGTGTGTTGTTTGTTAATTTTGAAATCCTGCGTTCATAATTAATTTTTTTTGGGGAATAAAGGGGGCTTTGAGGGGTAAAACTTTGTTTACCCATTCAAAAACGCCATTTTCGCCCCAAATAATAGGGGGAACCCTATGAACAAGGTTCCCCGTAAAATTGTTTTTACCGCTAGTATCCGGCCGGAGAGGCTGCGGGAGCGGGAGCCGGAGCGAGCTGCTTCTTGAGGCTAGCAAGTTCGGCCTTCAGCTTTTCGTTCTCAGCCTTGGCATCCTTGATGATGTCGCGGTAGGTGTTGATCTGTTCTTCCGGCGTCATGACTTCAGACTTGGCGATCTGTTCCAGACGGGCCTTGGTCTTGAAGTAGGACGGGTCGCTGAACAGCGTAGACGGGTCGAACTTCGTGATCTTGGTGTTGTTGGCCTCGTTGTTCTCGTCGAGAGACTTCAAGGTTTCGAACAACTTAGCGGTCCACTGGTTGTCAATACCGTAGTGAGCAGAAGCCTTGATACCCGTAGCGCACTGCGGGATAGCAAGCTGCTTAGCACCTTCGGACTTTTCGTTAAGGGCTTCGCGGTAGGCTTCGAGGTCTTCGTGAGCCATTTCGATAGCGTCTTCCTTGACGGCGCCTTCGTATTCCACGTATTCCTTCACGATAGCGGCAGAGTCAGGCAGCGGAGAGTTGGCGAACGCATCGGCGACTTCGACGAACACGGCGCAGCCCTGGTAGTACATTTCGATATAGCCTTCTTCAGCCTCGATCACGTCCTGGTTGTAGAAGCCCTGGTCACGAGCAAGGTCGATGTTCTTCTGGAAGATCGGACGTGCCTGTTCGTAGTAGCTCGGGAGCTGCTGCACAACGGTGATACGTTCAGCAAAGCGTTCTTCTTCCTTCTTGCCGTTCAGTTCCTGTTCGCGGATCTTGGCGGCCATCGTAACGAAGAGCATACCCATCTTGTTGGTGGCACGGAAGGTCCACTTTTCAGAAGCGTAGGCTGCAGACTTGGAGTAGTGGCCCATGGCCTTCTGGAGGATTTCAACCAAGGTCTTGATGGTCTTGGCCTTGTCCTTTTCCTTGCCCTTCAGCACATACGGGTCCATCTTGTGGAATTCATGTTCGCCGAGGTAGAAGGCGGCTTCGGCCGGAATGCCCGGGTCGGCATTCTTGATCTGCAAACCGTACTTGTCGTAGGCTTCCAGAGTCTTGCGGTAGTCTTCGACAGCCTTGTCTTCTTCCTTGAGTTCCATGTAGGCACGGGCGGCACCGATGTAGGCAGCAATCAGCTTTTCCTTGTCTTCGGTGTACATCCTGATGAAGTTGTGGTATTCCTTAGCAGCTTCGTCCCACTTCTTGGCGTTGGCGTAGGCCAGCGGAATGGAGAACGCAGCGTCAAGAGCGTAGGTGCTCTTCGGATAGTCGCGAACGAGGTCCTTGGAGCAGCGGATGGCTTCGTCGGTCATCTTGGCTTCGTCATAGCTCAAGCATGCGCTATAGAGGAATGCCGGAGTCTTTTCGTTCTTCGGATAACGCTTGTAAGCGAGTTCGAACGTGATAGCAGCCTGCTTCTTATCCGGAATGGAGTCGTAGGTCTGGGCAGCGAAACCGATAGCCTGGAAGGCCATGGAATCCTGCGGGAACTGGTTCGTGATGAAGAGGAAGGTCGTAGCAGCGTCACGCGGCTTGTTGTCCTTCTTGTAAGCGGATGCGGCACGGAGCACGCCCTTGATGGTCAGCGGAGAGCTAGAGTACTGCTTCGGCAAGATCATGAAGGTCTCGGCAGCCTTGGTGTACTGCTTGGCGCTTTCGTAAGCGGCACCGGCTTCGAACACGGCCTTGTCAGAGAAGGAGACCAGCGGATAGCGCTTCACGAGGGCCAAGTAGGCCTGAGCACCCTTTTCGTACTGGCCGTTCTTCACGGACTGTTCAGCCATCTGGAAGAGCACTGCAGCGATAGCCTTTTCGATTTCCTTGGCCATGGAGTCGTTCCTGGTGGCCTTGACATCGTGATACTGCTTGTAGAGCCATTCGAATTCCTTAAGGGATTCTTCGAGCTGGTTGGATTCCAGCAAGGACTGGGCAAGCATACGGCTAATGAGCAAGATGTACTGGTGGTTCGGATACTTCTGACGAAGTTCGCGGAGCACCGTCACAGCGGTCTTGTACTGCTTGGCGTCGTAGTGGACGATAGCAGCGTTGTAAGCAAGTTCTGCGGCTTCCTTGTTGTTGCCAAACTTCTTCATGTACTTGTCGACCTGTGCGAAGTAGGCCTTGGTCTCTTCGGACTTGTAAGCCTTGACAGCGTCGTCACCGTACTTGTTCTTCTTGGCGTTTTCACGAGACTGGTCCATCATGAGCACGGCGTTGTAAGCGGCTTCTTCCTTCTTCAGGAGAGATTCCGAGCCCATCGGGCGACGGCCGTAGCGAGTGGTGTCGGTGTCAACGATCCAGTTGAACATCTTGGCAGCGTTAGCAAACTGACCCATTTCCTGGTACACAAGGGCCAAGTTGATATGAACCTTGTATTCATCCCAGGTCGGTTCCTTGGCATAGCGCTTCAGGAATGCTTCGTAAGCCTTGATGGCTTCCATATACTGCTTCTTACCGGCTTCCAGGTCACCTTCCTTAGTGAGCTTGGCAGCACGCGCATGGTGGAACTGCGGGATGTCAAGCATAGCGGAACGGATAGCACGTTCAGCGTTCTTCACAGATTCAGGATACTTCTGGTTCTTCTTGTACCAAGAAGAGTTGCGGTCATAACGCTTCACAACAACATAACGATGCTGCTGGGCTTCGTCGAACTTCTGCTGCACGATGAAGATTTCAACCATGGCGATATCGGCGAGCGGAGCGTCGATGTAGTCCGGGTTGATGGCCATCAAGCGCTTGAAGGACTGGACAGCTTCTTCGTTACGGTCATGGTCCTTGTTCTTCATACCGATACGGTAGTAGACGGAATCCTTGAACGGAACCTTCTTGTCCTTCAAGAAAGCTTCAGCTTCGGCAACACCACCACCTTCAAGGTCAGAGAAGGAGGCCGCCATGAAGTCCATAGCTTCTGCGCGCAAGTCGTTCGGATATTTGCCCTTGTCGGCACCGATGATGTAATCGTAGTACTTGATAGCAGCCGTTTCGTATTCGGCAATGTTATAGTAGGATTCAGCCAAGTGGTACATGGCGAGAGCCGCTTCCTTACCCGTGAGGTTCTCGAAGCCGGTCACCTTCTTGTAGGCGCCAATAGCGTCGCGGAACTTGCGGTTCATGAAGTGGTATTCAGCCATACGGAGCCATGCCTTCGGCACGAGACCGTTGTCCGGGAAGCCCTTGACGAGACGTTCACGGAGGCGGAAAGCCTTGTCGTCTTCGCCGCTAGCTTCGAGCACGGCAGCAGCCTGGTACATCACGACCGGCGTCTTGTCTTCCTTCGGATACTTGTCGATGTATTCGAGGAAGTAGCCGAGAGACTTGGAGTGCTCGGCCTTCGGGAGCTGATCGATGTTAGCGCACTTGGCCGGCTTGTTATCGCGGTCGGCACACCAGGCCACATCTTCTTCGTACTGGCCCTGTGCATCGAGGAAGAGCTTCTCTTCCAACTGGAACTGGTAGTGACCCAACTGCTGGAGAGCAGAAGCGCAACGCTTATTCTGCTTACCCTTACAGTTGTTTACCTGCTTTTCCCACTGGGCAATAGCCTGACGCATGCCCTTTTCGTCAAGGCCACCGGAACGGCAAGCCTGGTCGGCCTGGTTCTTGAGAACCTTGTAAGAGCTGGCGCACTTCTTGAATTCAGAGCTGCCCTTCTTGTAGGATTTGCACTTTGCCGCCAACTTCTTGGCTTCGGCGACTTTGTCTTTACAGGGGTCGGAAGCAGCAAAGGCGTTTCCGACTAGAGCACAAATCATTGCGCTCACAAGCAAGAATTTTTTCATTGTTATCTATCCACCTATTATTTCTTTAGAAAGGGGAAAACCCCGAAGACTAGAAGTCGTCTCCGAGGTCATCGCCGAGTTCATCCGAAGAAGAGCCGCCAGCGCTGCTGTCGCCGTCGCCAGCAGGAGCTTCGCTGCTGCCTGCATCCGACGAGCCACCCATGTCGTCTCCGCCCATGTCGAGATCGTCTTCCAACGATTCGAGTTCCTGAGCAGCTTCAGAGGAGGCACCGCCCTGGCTCATCTTGGTCTTCACAGTAGCCAAGGTGAAGCCCGCGTCGTCCAAGATACGCTTACGGTTGGATTCGAAGCGGTCACTCTGAATGGACTTCTGGGTAAATGCGGCGTAATCTTCAATCGTCTTGTTTGCCTTGTCGAAGGACGGACGCAGAGCTTCGCGCTTCTTTTCCACACGAGGAGTGGGGAGCTGGCGGGCGAGATCCAGGGCCTGGACCTGCACGGAGTCGAACTCATCCTGCATCGCATCGTAAGCCTGACGGGCACTGTCGCGGGCAGCAACGGTAACCACCGGCTGTTCGGTACGCTTTTCGGCCTGTTCAAGGGCCTTGGCAGCACCATTGTAATCCTTCTTCATGAAGTGGCAGTAACCAATCACCAGGTAGGCTTCGGAAACCAGGAAGGATTCCGGGAGGTTACTGATAATCCACTGAGCGGGCTTCATGGCTTCATCGGGCTTGTTAACCTTCAGGAAGGACCAAGAAATACCGAGCATGGCTTCGTCATAAACCGGGGAACCGGGCTTGACCTGACCATACATCTGGGCAGCCTGAGCAATGTCCGGCTTTTCACCAGAGAAGTAGATGTGGCCGAGTTTCACCTTGGCGGCATCCTGCAGGTCACGTTCGGACTGGTTGGAAACCGGCTGTTCCGTAATGTCGCGGAAGCAGTTTTCGGCTTCGTCCCACTTGCCCATACGGCTGTAGGCGATACCCATGGTGTAACGGGCGTAGAAGTAGTTTGCGTTACCCGGAAGGATGGCGGCGAGCAGGTCGACGGCTTCCTGGTAGAGGCCCTGTTCGAACTTGATCTGGCCGGCAACGTAGTCAGCGTCAGCCTTCACGTCGCTTTCGCCGAACTTCTGGGCGATATTCTGATACTTGGCCATAGCTTCCGTGTACTTGCCTTCCTTATAGTCGATGTTCATCAACTGGAAGTGGTACTTGGCGCGTTGGTCACTCTGCGGATAGCGCTTGATAGCGTCTTCGTACACGGCCTTAGCAGCCTTGTGCATGCGGA
>JAGCGO010000058.1 GCA_017649565.1 Fibrobacter sp.
CCTCATTTATACTTGTCACTCTGGAAATGGTTTTGGTTCCATATCCTTTTTTGTAGAGTTCTAGGGCCTTGGCCCATTCTTCTTTTGTGTGTTTCTTATACATGAAAACCCCGAAAGTTGTGTCCAACTTTCGGGGTTCACATCATAAACGCCGGTGTTTTTTTTTATTCACCGATAACGAACTTCAGGTAGATATCCAGCAGCGTTTCGCCCCAAAGGTAAATTGCCGGAGCGGCCACCGCGAGGAAAGGACCGAACGGAATCTGGCCACTGCCGTCGTCCTTATCCTTATGTAGGCGTCCCCAGGGGACCATAACGACAATCCCGAGGACGGCGGCAACGATTAGGACCTCGACAGCACCGGTAAATCCCATCAGGGCTCCGTAACCGGCCAAGAGTTTCACGTCACCGAAGCCCATCGCCTCTTTTTTCAAGACCTTTGTCGCGACCCAGCCCAGCAGGAATAGCCCGCCACCGGCACCGACGGCACCGATCAGGCTTTCGAGCGGAGTCACGCCACCCGGGAACAAGGAAATGAGCAGGCCCGCTACGATACCGCCAACCGAGATGGTATCGGGGATGAGCTTGTACTTAAAATCCACTGCGCAGACGGGATAGATTCCCAAAAGGAGCCAGAACATCGCGAGCGCGGAAGCCCAGTCCGCGACATTGCCCGCAATCCCTACAGAATAGTTCGTCGAAAACAGGGCCAGCGCCCCCAGGAGCCCGCAAAGGGCCTCGCCTATCGGATAAATGAGGCTGATGGGCTGCTTGCAACAAGCGCTCTTGCCTCGGAGGATTAACCAACCCACGATAGGAAGGTTCAAATAGAGGGGAATATGCTTCTTGCATAGCGGGCAATGTGACGGCGGATTGATGAGGGAAATGCCGCGCGGCATGCGGTAAACGACCACATTGTAGAAACTGCCCACGCAGGCCCCTATGATGAAGAACACAATCAGTCCGTACCAAAGCGGGAATATTTCCATAAAAACCTCATTTCCTACCGGATTTCGACTTTTTAGGCCAAAAGGCGTTACTTTTCGGCCTCAAAAAAGATAAATTATATTTACGTACATGTATGTTTAAATATTGAGCATTGCGAGGTTTATCGATATGCGTTTAAGAGTGTTCCTGGCCTTTGCCATTTGCCTACTTTCCCTGAGCGGGTGCTCCAGGGAATCCTCCATCAGCGAAAACGTGAACCTGCGCAACAACCATTCCGTTGTCTTCGTGTCGCGGACCCCCTTCAAGGACCCGCAGGCATTCGCGGACTCCATCCTCAACCTGCCGAATCCGGATTCCGTCATTGCGCACGACACCCTCACGGTCACGATCAACGATACCATCTACCTGATGGGCTTCCTCAAGTACAACGCCGACAAGATTTACCGCTACGCATGGTCGTTCAAGAACCCCGACTCCACCATCGTGAGCAAGAACGCCACGCAGGAAATGTGGGTATTTACCCAAACCAGCAACAAGGGTAACAACTGTCCCATCAACAAGGGCAAACTGTTCTGCCCCCTGTTCATCGCCGTCGACGGCAACAACGCAAGGGACACCGCCGGCAAGGACCAGTTCATCCGCGTCATCGACACGCCGCCGTACCTGAGCGTTCCCAAGGATACTTTGTGGACCCGCGCCAAGAGCGACATTACCTTCCCCATTGTTGCACTGGATTCGTTCGGCACCATCAAGAGCATCAAGGTGGACCGCGACGCTAGCGGGAAGTCGAAGCCCAAGACCTGGAAGGCAAAGCAAGTCGAAGGCACCGACACGCTGCTCATCACCATCCCGTTCGACTCCACCTATATCAAATCGAACGGCAACCAGAAAATCTACATCATCGTCACCGACGACGACGACAACGAAACCCTCGACAGTGTCAACCTGCACTTCAACACGCCCCCAACCATCGAGTTGCTCGACCCGAAGGACGACGGACGCTACGGTACCGACGAACGTTTCGCATTCTTCTACAAGGCAAAGGACGTGGACAACCCGGCCTCCCTGCGCTACTTCATCCGCGTAGCCAAGAGCAGGGATAACTACGGCACGCCGCCGGTCCTCACCGACAACGACCTTATCGCCAAGGACCTCAAGGAAAAGAGCTTCGAGCCCAGGGCAAAGAAATTCAACGACAGCAACGCCATCGTCACGCTGAAGGACCCAAAAACCATCCTGAGCGGCAAGCTCTACTGGGACGTGTGGGTGACCGACGGTTACGATACGGTATTCTCCGAGCGCATCAAGGAAAGCGACGGCACGAGCCGACCGTGGAAGTTCTTCTTCGGCAACCTCAAGGACACGGCCGGCACGTTCCTGGGTTATGTACAATACGAAGGCTGGTCGCACCACAAGGGTATCCGTATCGTGTTCCAGGATTCCCTCGGCAACCGCTACTATACGAACACCGCGGACAACGGCCAGTTCTCCATCTCGGTCAAGTCCGGGACCTACGACATGCTCGCCATGGATACCACCGGCTACGGATTCAAGGACACCATCCTTACCAAGCTGTTCGTGGACGTTTCCAGCGACAAGAACCTCGGAACGCTCGTGCTGAAGGATACCGCAGACCCGGTCATTGTATTCAGCGACATTCCTTCCGATACGATCAACGCGGCAGACCTCACGCTGAAAGGCAAGTTCTATGACCACGGCTCCCAGGTCAAGTCCGCTGTGGCCACCCTCGACGGAGACACGCTCAAATTCAACTCGTTCAGCCAGAACACCTGGGTTGTCGACCTCAAGAAGATGGACGACGGCAAGCATACCTTCTACATCGCTGCAAAGGACAGTGCCGGAAGGGAGAGCGATTCTACGATTACATTCTACGTGAAGGCGACGACCATCCACATCATGGTCAATGGGCAGGCCACCAGCGTCCAGGAAAGTACGAAACCGTTCCTGTTCACGGCACAGTTGAGCGCAACGAGTATTGCGGATAGCCTCATCTGGGAATCGAACGCCCCGAAATTCAAGAAGGTCCGCCACAAGATCAGCAACTTCACCGACACGCTGCGCTACAGCAAGGCTTCTGAAATCGGCGACCTGGAAAGCGGCAAGCTGTACGAGATGTACACCGTCACACCGGGTGGAGTCAAGTCGAACATCGTACGCTTCGGCATATTCGGCAAGGACCCGATTATATTCTTCGAGAAGCCCTCGAACGATACTGTTGTTACCATAGACGACCGTATCCTGTTCTCCGTATTCTTCTACCCGGGCGAAGGGGAAAGCGGTACGCCTTCCATCAAGACTATCGGCGAAGGATGTAACCGCAGTTTCAATAGTGGCGTCAAAATCGGCGAAGACGAATCCATCCATTGGAACAAGCCCGGTGACAAGAAAGTCATCGTCTACTTCGAAAAGGACGGGAAGAGAGCCGCCGACACGTTACGCGTCAAGGTTATCGAAGACCCGCCGACTGTCAAGATTCTGAACAAGCAGAACAATACGAAGAAAAAGATCAAGACCACAGAAACCGTGGACATCAAGGTATACGACAAGTTCGGCACCGTCAAGGAAGTCAAGTGGACTTGTTCCAACAATCCGATAACGTTCGATAACGATGTGACCATCACCGAAAGCGATACCGTCACGGCACAGATAACCTTCACGATGCCCGGAACGGCCACCAGCAACTACAAGTGCGTTGTCCGCGCCACCGACGACGACGGTGAATTCGGCTACGACACCATCACCTACAACGTCATCGAGGACAAGCCCTACCTGTTGCTGAACACGCACAATGCGACCGTAAAGATCAACACCAAGGTATCGCTCAACGGTATCGCTATCGACACCCTGGGTCAGATTGTCGACTACATGTTCTACTGCGACAGCGTCAGCAGCCACTTCGCCAACATCAACGAAAACGACTGGACGCACATGTCCAAACTCGACACGAGCATCAGCGTCCCGGGCGTTCCTTGCACCTGGACCTGCCTTGTCCACGTCGTCGACGATGACAGCCTAGTGGCAGCAGACTCGGCCACCTATAATGTCGTGCTCGACCCGCCCTGGGTACAGGTCAGCGAAGACTACAAGTCCGTGACCATCAAGGATACCGTAAGCCTCGACGCCCGTTCCGGCGACGGCATGGGACGTATCGTCAAGTACGAATGGGGATGCGCTCCCAAGGGCAGCGCCATCAGCTATTCCTGGTCTTCCAAGTCCTCGCCGCGCCACGACGCGACAATGCCGAGTTCTGCAGAGAACGACTACCGCTGCGTCATCCGCGTGACCGACGACGACGGCCTCACGGCAACCGACACGACGCACATCGACGTTGCTCTTGCACCGCCGACAGTCACGGTCAAGCACGAGGAAATCACGACCCGTCCGAAATACAAGATTAACCTGGACGCCGAAGCGAAGGACGCAGACAACTACGACGGCGAAATCGTCAAGCGTGAATGGAGCTGCGGCGAGCCCTACGAAATTCCGAACAAGTGGAAGAAGGTCAGTTCCTTCGACACCTCGTGGAAGGCACCGGACAATGCCGTGGCCAACTACATCTGCGTTGCCCGTGCAACAGACGATGACGGCAATACGGCAATGGACACGACCCGCGTGAAGTTCACCACCAGCACCCCGATTCTCCAGGTGAACGTCCCGATTATCCACGTGAACCTCGGCGACGTATTCGACCTTAACGCCTCCATCAACGATGCCTGGCAGGGAGTCAACTGGTACAGCTGGCAATGCTTCGACACCAAGGGACACGCCATGGAAGGCGAGAAGAAATGGGCCTACCACGGAAACCTCTACGACATCCGTACCGACACGACATCCTACATCAAGGATCCGACCAAGCTCGACGGCATCGATTCCCTGCTTTGCGTCATCAGCGCCGAGGAATCTTCCAGCGACATGGTACTGAAGGACACGACTATCGTCAAGATCATGCGCCAGTATCCGAAGGGCATCATCTCCGCGGCTGACACAGTCTACCTGTGGAGCGGCGACAATACCGCCGACAACGATGCCAAGTACTTCTACACGACAGAATGGGGCGGAGCCCACTCCGAGCCCGGCGAACTGGCCGACCCGAGCGGGAATTTCGAATACCGCTGGCAATTCAGCAACGTGAGCACGGCATTCTATGTCGGCAAGAAAGACGGTAGCCTAGATACGTCGAGCTACGAATTCAACAATGCGTTCAAGCGCCCGACAAGCGAAGGCAGCATCACCATCTCGCTTGACTTCCGTGACAGCGTCCCGACAGGTGGCGCAACGCAGGCATTCTACACGCGCCATAGCGGCCCCATCAAGACAAGGACCGTCTATTTCCGCAAGGCATGGCAGAACCTCGCACCAAGCGGCGACACCGTGATTGCAACAAGCAACGTGGCCGTGGAACCTGCGCTCACGACCCTGAACGGCAAGCCCTACGTGGCCTACCTCACGAGCACCACGAGCATCCAGACAGCCTATCTCAACGGTTCGAGCTGGAAAAATCTCGGCGGCGCAGTGACCGCATCGGCCACGATCTCGAAGGTTCAGCTAGCAAGCAACGGAAGCACCGTCTACATGGGTGTGCTCACCGCGGACAAGAAACTCACTATTTACTCGTCCAGTGGAACTTCCGCATGGACCCCGATGGGCAACCCCCTTAGCGCAGACACCTCGTCATTCAGCCTGCTCGCGAAATCCAGCGAACCGTTCGTACTGTTCTTGAACGAAAGCTCCAAGAAGCCCTACTTCGCGACGTTCTCCAACACCTGGAGCACGACCAAGATCAGCGAGAAGGCTTGCCGCAACATCACCGGCGCGATAAGGGGCAACGGCGGCTGGGTTGCCGCGTATGTCGACACGTCCAAGAAGTACTCCGGATTCTACGCGATGTACGACAACAGCAACACCAACAAGGCCCTCGACAAGAGCATCGCCGACAGCATCAACATGGTCCATCTCAGTATTGACCAGTCGACAGATTCGGCCTATCTCGCCTTCCTGAGCCGCAAGGTGGAAAAATACGGACCGTACGTGTACAGGGGAACCTTCAATAGCGGCGATGTCAACTGGAAGAAGGACGGAATGTACGGGAAGCCGATGGCAGAACGATTCGCCTACCGAATCCGCGTGGCAGCGAGGGGCGGCCAGATGTACGTGATTTTCGATGACGCCGACCGCCATTCTGCAGCCCAGAGCCACGTGTACCGTAAAGGCGGCTCGAGCTGGAAACTGTTCGGTGAAAACGAACTCCCCTACTTCAAGATTGAATTCTTCAACAACAACGGATATTACCTACGCGGTTCTCATCCGAATATTGCCATCGACGACAAAGGCGACGTCTACATTTCGATGCTCGCCTGGGAAAACGGCAACGGAGGAGGAAACAACTTCGGCCCCATCGTCATGAAATATGCGGCAAAGAGCTGGACAATTAACGACAAGTAAAAAAGGATATCAATGAATATTGAAATTGCAGCTATTTGCGACGCCGCCACGGCCAATGGCGCAGGCGGTCGCTTGAACATTCTGGGTGCTTTTGACAGGATCTTTTCAAAATTTCCCCTAGTCATCCCGCAATGCTCTGCGGTATTCCGCTTGCGCTACCAGCGTTCCGAAGCGGGCATGCACAAGGTTCGCCTTTCCATCGAGGACGTTTGCGGCAAGGCCATCGTTCCTACCATGGAATCGAATCTTCCGCTCGAGCCTGTCATTACTGGATTTGACACTGCAGCGGTCAACATGATTCTTAACATGCAAAGGCTCAAGATTGACAGGCCGGACAAGTACATGGTCCGTTTCTTCGTCGACGACGAGGAACTCGCCGTGCTCCCGCTCTATATTCTGGAACCGCCCCAGTCCAAGATGCAGGCTCCCGAAAGCGACGACGAAAAGATAAGCTAGGGAAGTTCCACAGCAAGACACATAGCCGCTTCCCCCGTACCGATCAGGTCCGGGGCGAGGCTTTTTGCGTCCAGATCGATAAGGTTGACACCGTCGATAATGTCGGACAACATGGGACGGCGTAGCGTGCCCGCAAAGAAATCCCCGCCATGGCACTTGTAGTAAGCTTCCTTGCGGCACCACAGGCGGAAGAACTCGCTATCGAAACGCGAAGCTTTCTGCAAGTAAAGCACTTCCTCTTCGCTAAAGAACCTTTCGGCAAGCGACTGCCTGTTCCTGCGGAAGAACTCCAGGTCGAGCCCGACCACGGTATCGAAGGAATACGCCAGAGCGCACACGTCACCGGAATGGGTCCAGTTGGCGTCAAAATCGCGTTCGGGGAAAAAGGGGCGCGGGGAATCGGGATTTACGACCATGTCAGCCTCCGAGACCTTCTTGCCACAAGCCGCAGAGAGAATCTCGAAAATGCGCTCGCGGTGTCCCCGCGGTCCCACTTTCGGGAACAGCGCAATGAAGACCTCCCCACAGGGAGTATCTATTTTGGTCGATCTCAGCTCCATTCCCTAAAGATAATTTCTACTTTATGGATATGCACATCCCTGGAAAAAATTTATCCGCAATATTTTCCCTTTTTCTACTGCTCGGCTGTTCAGAAATCAATGACAGCTGGGAAGTCAAGGGGGGTGGATACTTGAAATACACCGTAAACGGGGGCAAGTCCAACACCATTGATCTTGAGGCAGACGATGTCGTCATTCCCGATTATGGACGCAGTTTCTTCCAGGTGATGACACAGATGGACGAAAGCAGCCGCGGGGACCAGTTCTCAATCGTCGTGAACCGCCCCAAGCTCGGCTACAACAACGCCGACGAGAACTACAGTTGGATGATTGCTGAAAAATCCGAAAAAGGATTCCTCACCGGGGACAGCAATATCGTACACTTCGACCAGAAAGACGATTCCACATGGACTGCCGACATAGACCTGTACTTTCAGGACTGCCGGACCGGAAAATGCAGCGACGACAACCCGCCGATACACATAGAAGGTCGGCTACGCTACTGGATTCCGCTCGAAGACCGCTAGAAATCCCAAAAACTCCCTTGACAAAACAAACTTTTTTTTCTAATATTGTCCTACCCCAAGGTCGATTAGCTCAGTTGGTTAGAGCGCTACCTTGACATGGTAGAGGTCACAGATTCGAGTTCTGTATCGAC
Organism: Fibrobacter sp.; assembly: GCA_017649565.1. Classification (GTDB taxonomy): domain Bacteria; phylum Fibrobacterota; class Fibrobacteria; order Fibrobacterales; family Fibrobacteraceae; genus Fibrobacter. Next base: position 8,086 of record JAGCGO010000058.1, read on the forward strand.
CACTGAAAAAACGGCTTGCGCAAGCAGGCCGTTTTTTTTGTTCCAATTTGGAATACAGATTTTTACATTGGGTGTGGCTTTCTTAAAAAAGATTTATTATAATATTATTACACCAGGAAAGAGAAAATATGAGAGACAAACACATTAGGTCATTCGGGCCTTTTGGGTTTCCTCCTTGTTGACAAAAGAGGGACGCTCGATTGAGCGTCCCTTTTATTTTTAGAATCAAGCTTATTACTTGGTCTGCGGCTCGGCCGGAGTAGAATCCGCAGGAGCGACGACTGCAGCAGTGTCGACAGGCACTTCGGCAGCAGGAGCTTCGACCTTAGCGGAATCAACGACCTGTTCCACGGCGGCAGGAGCGGCCGGAACAGCCTCGGCGGCCTTGGGCACCGGAGTGCCGAAGAAGTTCACCTTGGCGAGGAAGATCATCATCACCCAGGAGAGAGCAAGACCAGAGATACCCATCACGATACCCGTCTTGGCCATGCCGTTCGTATCGGTGTAACCGGTAGCGTGGGCAAGGGCGTTAGGCGGCGTAGAAATCGGGAGGCTCATGCCGAGAGAGCTGGCGAAGGCGACGGAGACAAGCAGAGCAGTCACGCCACCGAGACCGACCAGGTTGTCCTGGCAGGCGATACCCACGGCGCAGAGAATCGGCACAAGAAGAGTCGCAGTAGAGGTGTGGCTCATGAAGTTCGCCATGAAGAGGCAGATAATGCCGCAACCGATCATCAGGGCAATCGGAGACCAGCTTGCAAACGGGATCGTCTTGATCAAGTGGGCGGCAAGGCCGGTCGCGTTGAGGCCGACACCCAGGGCGAAACCACCGGCAACGAGCCAGAGCACGTCCCAGCTCATCGCGTTCAGATCCTTCTTGGTGATCACGCCGGTGAGAGCGAAGACAGCCATCGGGATCATAGCAATCGCATTATCGTTAATACCGTGGACACCCTTACCGGTCACCCACAGGAGCACGCACACAACAAAGGTAATATAGACGATGATGGCCTTGGGGCTCGTGTCGAACTTGCCGGCACCTTCAATATTGAGGACCATTTCCTTCATCTTGATCGGGTAAATCTTGAGGAGGAGGAGCCAAGCGATAACCATCAAAATAAGAACGTACGGAATACCGAAAGCCATCCACTGGCCGAAGGAGACGGGGTTCGCAACGAGGTCGCCACGGGCGACGGCGTCGTTCAAGGCGCCGAGAGCGATAGCGTTTGGTGGCGTACCGATCGGAGTGCCCATGCCGCCGATGTTGGCACCGAGCGGGATGGCGAGCGCGAAGGCCGCCTTGCCGCGGTCATCTTCGTCGAAGAGCTTGAGCACCGGGGCCAAGATAGCGAGCATCATGGCGGCGGTCGCAGTGTTGCTCATGAACATGGAGAACACGGCGGTAATGAGCATGAGGCCGAGAAGCACGAACTTCGGATTCTTGCCGAAGGGCTTCAGGAGCACGCGGGCCAGGTTCAAGTCCATCTTGTACTTGGTCGCGGCAGCGGCGAGGAAGAACCCGCCCAGGAAGAGCATGATGATCGGGTTCGCGAAGGTCGCCATGACGGACTTGTGGCTAATCATCGTCACGCCGTCCACGCGGAACGGAGCGAGCGCCGAATCCGACATCGTGACAATCATGAGCACGATGACGAGCATCGAGGTAGACCAGATCGGGAACGGTTGCAGAATCCAGAAAAGGGCAGCCATGACGAAAACGCCGATGACGCGGATTTCGAGCGGATTGAGGATTCCCATGGGGCTTGCGGCATCGAATCCGAGGGATTCGTAGGGCAAGAAGAGGGCGGCGATGGCAAGCAACGACGCAATGATGAATTTGATGAATTTAGCCTTTGTCATAACGGGCGCAAATTTAGCAATAATAGAGCGTTTCGGCTATACTATTATTTACGCACATTCACAATATGTGATAGAACGGGAAATTTTACGGGCACCCTGCAAATTTGGGCAAAAAAAAGCGAAAAAGCTACCGGATTGCCACCTTGGAGACCAGGCGGTGGCCACCGACACTGACCCGGGCGACAAAGATTCCCGAACGGTTCACGCGGAGACTTGCGCTATTCGCCCCGTCCCGGGCAGAGAATGCGGCCGAGGAGACCACCCTACCCTGCAAATCGAGAAGTTCCACCTTTGCGATACTCCCCGAAAGGCCGGCCCCCGCAACGAACCCGACCTGCAACTGACCTGGCGACTGGCGGAAACTCAAACCGTCCAGCGCATAGGAGACCTTGGCTTTCGGAGCGGAAGCCACGCGGATGGTCGCCTCCCTGGCACGCGGGAGGAGCCTTACCCCCAGACTGTCGCCGTCCGAGAGTTCCGTCGTCTTTCCGTCGACAGTGAGGAACACGCGCAAGCCGCGCGCCTGCAGGGCCGCGACCCCTTCGGCAGACACAAAGGCATCGCTTTCGCTCCCAGCCTGCAACTCCAGCGTCCACTCGTAGGCGCCATCCTTCGCAAAGCGCTTCAAGGACTTCGTCAGACGCCCACCGTGCTCCCCGAGCACAGACAGGTTCACGTGATCGCCCATGGCAGAGGGAGGTTCCTCGCGGTTCACGTCGCGGGCCGACGCCCCGAGGATATTCCAGGAATCCCTGTGTCCGCGGCCATCGCTCAGCACGACACGGAATTCCCACCCGTCGCCCGCACCTTCTTTTGCGAGCGCCCTACGGGCAAGAGAACCTTCCCACAGCGAGCTGTCGAAAACGGGCTCGCCGTCCAGTTCCCAAACTACAGTCCGGTCGACCTTCACCCACACGGCCTCGTAAGGACCGAGGACAGTCGGCATCTCGTACTCGCGGGTCTTCGGGTTCCAGCGCCAGAACTGCACGGAATCGCCGGCCGCATCGGCACGCAGGTCTATGTAGTAGCCGTGAGGATTCGCCACCAGGTTCCAGCCGCTATTCAGGCTGTCCAGCGCCCAGGAGAACGCAAGTTCCCCGGCGTCTTCCCCGACAAGCGAAAGCGTACGTCCTTCGAGACTGTTGTACCAGTAGCCGTCGGCCGCCGAGGGCTTGTCACCGCGCTTCAGCCTGCGGTACTGCATGTACTCGGCACCGCCATACGATTCGTCCCAGCGGTAGAACAGCTGGTCGTCATCCCACTTGAGCGATTGCAAATCCACGCCCGAGAGCGAAACCATCGCCCAGGCTCCCGTATCAACGGCAATCTCGCCCGCAACTCGCAGCGTATCCACGAAGCTCGCCGAATCCAGGTTATGGAAGACCTTCGCCTCGACGACGTATTCGCCCACGGGCGCCGGCACAAGCCTCCATTCCCCTTCGAGCATGGTCGTTTCCGCGGAATCCACGAGCAACGAATCCACAATGTAGCCTTCCGGCCCCGTGACCGTGACCCGGAAGCCCACCTTGCGGAAGATGTTCATCTCCCCGGTGCTGTAACGCAGACGCGCCGCATTGCCCGAAACTTCGAGTCCGGATTCGACAATAACCATAAGCGGTTCGGGATCGGGACCAGGCACAAAAGGAGGTTCGAACAGCGTCGCCCCGCCAATCCGGGCCCAGCCACTGTCCGCAACGAAACTGGTGTGTTTCTTGCTCTTTTTCTTCTTGGACGAAGCGGTGTAAGAAATCATCCCGTCCAGGACAAACGCAGAATCAGGCAGAGCACGCACAATGAACGGGAGACCGTTCGCACTGCGCGGAACCCTGATGGTATCACGAAGACTGCGGACCACCGTATCGCCCGAGACCACTTGCAACAGTTCCAAGCTGCCGCGGACAGAACCCAGCGTCACGTCAAACCCGACACATTCCGGACCATACGTCCAGTTCGGCATCATGACCAGCACTTCGTCCTCGGAGCTGAGTAGCGACATGTCGAAGTCGGAGCTCTTGAACATCCGGCCTTCTATGTCACGGTTTTCCACGGACCATCCGTCAAAGCAGGCATCCGCACGATAGACCGTGGGGAAATCGCCACCACCTTCGGCCATAGACACTTCTTCTTTCCACGTTTCGTCGTAGAAGGTGCTGTCCAGGTCCTTAGTAAATACAAACGAATGCAGGTTCTTGTGCGTCGTGGTATAGAATTCCACCTTGAACTGAACGGAACTGAATTCGATATTGCTGTCGGCATCCAGCACCTTGAGAGCATTCTTGAGGACTCGCTCCAGGTCGACCATATCCGAGCGGACATGCGTCATGAAGCGCAGCGAATCCAGAGCATCCAATGTAGACGGAGAGGCACTGGCAGAGGCGTCCTCGTCGAGTTCGACAGAGAAGAACATGTAAAGGCTGTCCAGCATTTCCCCGGGCTTGACCTTCGGGACAACTTGCAGTTTGGTCACAAAAGCAACCGCATTGGACTCGCCATACAAAAGTTCCCTTTCGCCCATCTGCACCTTGACCACGAGCGGCACGGAGCCCTCGTTAGATACGACCAAGTTCTTCAGGATAGGCTTGCCCAGCGTTGCACTGTAAAACAACTGCAAGGTGACATTTTCTTTTATGTTCTGCAGGTAGTCCTGGAAAAAGTAGCCGGCCCTTTGCTTGGTGCAGTCATAGAACTTGGTTTGCGTCTGGGTCTTCACAAAAACGCTGTCCAGGTCCATCGCGTTTATCCCGTAGCTGTCCACGACGCCGAACAAGGGAATCTGGTCGAGACCGTCGAAATCCACTTCCTTCATGACCGGCATGAATGCATAGATGGACAGGCCGCTCTTGTCGAACGAGCGGAAAACTTCCCCGTCCGATATATAGTACTCTATATTAACGTGCGGCTTAAGGGGCGGAATTTGTGGAATCGGAGGCTTTGAGCCCGCAAAAGCAAGGGAGAAGGACGCCATCATAAAAATGGCGAACAAGCGCAATAGGATTATCAATCCGGCAGACGTCCTCATAGCTATGAAAATAAATAATATCGGACGATTTTGCTAAAAGAATCTTACAAAAATGCCATCTGGGGCACGCAAAGTCACTTCAGAACGATATTCTTGGCGACTGCCTGGCTCCCAGAGCGGATTCTGAGGATGTAGAGCCCACCCTTCGGAGCGGGGAACCTCACGCCGTTCACCCCGGCCGAGGACGTCCTCGAAAGCGAGGCCACCACCCTTCCGGAAAGATCCAGCAGTTCGACCTTCGCATTCATGCCTGCAAGCCCTTCGCTCACCACGAACTGGACATCGACAGCATCTCCGCTGCGGAAGAACCGGATATCCTTGACGGCGTATTCCACCTCGGGCCTGGCACTCGGAGCCACACGGACGACCGCGGTCTTCTTGAGCGTACCGACCTTCACAGGAATCTTCTTTCCTTCCTTCGCCTCGACTGTCTTGCCGTCAACCGTCACGAACACCTTGTTGCCCGTGGCATGGACATCGGCAATGCCTTCCAGCTTGAGGAAAGCCTCCCTTTCGCTGGATGCGCTCAGGTTCAGCGTCCATTCCATTTCGTCGGCAGCAGGGCGGAACGACTTGGCAAGTGCGCGGCCGGACTCTACAATCGAGAGCGACACATGGTCACCCATGCCGGACGGCGGTTCGTCGCATACAGAGGCGACACTCCTCGTGCCGAACATGTTCCAGGAATCCTTCTTGCCGTTATCGTCGGACAAGATGGCACGGAGCGTCCAGCCGTCGGACGACTTCTTGAGCGAGGAAGCCTTCGCAAGAGCGTGGGTCCCGTCCTTCATAAACTTGGGCTTGGCGGCAAACTGGATCGTCTGCGGGCCGGGAGTCTTCACCCAGACCGCTTCGTAGGGTTTCAGTTCCGTCGGGATATCGTACTCGCCGGACTCGTCATTCCAGCTCCATACATCGATGCCGGAGTTTTCAAGCGCGGACAAGTCGACCACCCAGCTGTAGGGGTTAGCCACCATGTTCCAGCCGCTATGGATGCTGTCGACGTTCCATACAATTTCGGCACCTTCGACATACTTGCCCGCTTTGCGCTTCAGGGGAACGCCATCATACGAACCATACCAGTAACCGGTGGTTCCGGCAACCTCGTCCGAGCGGGAATAGGCGCGGTACTGCAAGTAGTCGCCCACGGACAGCGACTCATCCCAGCGGTAGAGCACATGGTACTTGTCCAGGTGGAGCTTGCGGAGGTCGACATCGGCGAGCGAAACCATCTGCCAGCGGCTCGACCGGACAGGCTGAACTTCCTTGGCTCCCCCATTGGCGAAGGCGGAGACGGAATCGCCCTGCAGAACAATCTCGTAGGCAACAGAATCGCCGGAAGACACTGCAAAAGTCACGGATGCGCCGCGCACGGAACCAGGCACGGAATCAAGCAGCAGCGTATCGACAACGACGGAAGCGCCGGCCCACACACGCACCGATACGGAGACCTTGCCCGCCAAGGAATCCACGCTGGCATTGAACTTGAGCCTAGCCATGGAACCCGCCCATTCTATACGGTGCGACTCGATCTCGGGAGTCGGGATAACGACAATCACCGGTTCGCTGCTAGACATGGGCAGCACAAACGAGGAGGACGATTCGGGCAGCGGTTGTTCGGAAGAACTCAAGACAACCGGCACGAACTCAGAAGAACTGGACTCGATGAATTGCGAGCTGGAGCTCTCCGGAGGAGGAGGCAACTCGGAACTGGAACTTTCCGGAGGAGGAGGTGGCAGCGAGCTGGAGCTCTCCGGCGGAGGCGGAAGCTGCGAGCTAGAGCTCTCTGGCGGAGGCGGAAGCTGCGAGCTAGAGCTCTCTGGCGGAGGCGGAAGCTGCGAGCTAGAGCTCGACTGCGGTTCCGAGGAACTGGAGAGCGGCACGGACGAAGACGAAGGAACAATGACGACGGCAGGAACCTCAAGAAGATACGGGAAACCACCGTTCTCGGCAGCCTTGTATCCCCAATATGCCCTGCCCTCCACTGCAAACGGAGCATTCAAGAAGTCAGCAAACTCGGGCGTCTTCATGGAAGCGACCGTCTTTACACCATTGAAATTCTCGTTTATGTTTTCCGTATCGCCATTACGTACGTTGTAACGGACATCCCAGCACGTCATGTTGCCGTTCAACTTGGACTTGCCCTTGCACTCGTTCTCGATCAGTTTCCAGTCATCACCCTGCGCCGACGGCATGTAACGGGCGTTGCCCCCCTCGAACAAGCCGAAGGCGTCCAGGTCGTCATCGCCATTATGGTATGTGGAAACAATCTTTCTAAGAACCTTCGTGCCGTTCAACGTGAGCTTTCCTGCCAGGTAACCTCCGTAGATGTTATCCGAAGGCGTACTGCCGGGAACACTCATCGAACCAATGTAGTACGCATTCTGCATGACAAAGTCCTTGCTGCTGAGCAAGCCACCAAACACGCCGCCCACGAACAGGGAGTCCGCCTGGGAAAAATCACCTTGTACTTTGATAGCACCTCTAACCCAGACATGGTCGACTTTATTCGGCATGATGCAGTAGCCGCAAATTCCGCCCACGGCCGCAGAGCCCTGCACCGGGAATGCCGCCCCCGCTTTGGGATTGAAGGTCATCACGCCTATATTATTCACCCGGATATTGTCAAAGGCAACATACAGCATACCGGCATTGTCGGCAAACGAGCCAATGATGCCTCCCATGCGGACTAGATTCAGGCTATCCGTTACTTCAATCGTTCCTGTAAACAGCCCATTGCGAACCGTCAGGACGGAATCCCCATTGGTATAGGATCCACTCGTATTGGGCCGCGTCACGGCCTTGCCGACAAAGCCACCCACCATCAAGGAATCGATGGATGCAATCTCGCTACCTCCGACAGAATGTCCGCGCAGGCCTTTCACGGCCACCTTCATCTCCATCGACGATGAATTCCCCGACAGAGCGTCCGCATTACGTGCAAGACAAGCGCGGCCAGCCAAACCGCCCATGAACACATTGGCGCTCACATTCTCGGCATCAGCCTTTTTCGCCACCAGAAGGGAACCGACGGTTCTTGAATTCTTGATAGAGACAAACGATTCGGCAGTCACGGTATTCTTGGTGTACACGCAAGTCTCTTCACCAATGAGGCCTCCTACAGAATATTCATAGAAGCCGGCATTCGAGAGGGAGTCCTTCATGGTGAGTTGAACCAAGGCATTCTCGATCTTTACGATAGAGCCTCCATCAACGGCGCTGCGGCCAACCAAGCCGCCGACATGCACGTCCGAACCTTTCGATTTGGAAATGGAACCATTGAAATCCACATTCGTAATGGACAGGTCCATAGCTTCATTGACTTCGTTCTTGTAGATAGCCGCCTCGCCGACGAGGCCACCCATCGACTTGCCGCCACTGATCTTGGTATAGGTCTTCTCGGTTTTTTGAGGCATGACCACCTTGTCAATCTCCATGGCAAGTCGATTTTCCTGAGTATCCGCCTTCTTAGAAAGCGCATACATGCCCGCAAGTCCGCCAACGACAGTAGACGTATCTTCAGACAGGTTCTCGACCCGGGCAATCACATTGATATCATACACTTTGAGATCCACCGCATAACCAACCAGGCCCCCGATGAATGCGCGGTATTCGCTCCCCCAACCGGAAGTGCGGCTCGCCGCATAATTGTCCGCACCGTTCAGGTCCACCTGATTGTAGACCTTCAAGTCATCGTCACTGTACACCCACTGGATAGTACTGTTTTTCGCATAGCCGACAAACCCACCGGCCATCGGAGCCGAAATGGTAACGTCAACCAAGGTATCCTGGTAAAGCAGCGAATTGGTCAACACGCCAGCCATGGCACCCACAGGGCCGAAGAACGACGCATCCTTCCTCTGGACCGACTGCGTCTTAGAGGCCATTACACGAAAATGGAAATTTCTAAGCGTCAGGTAATGGGCATTGACCCAATCAAGACTCTTGAAAAGGCCAACCGTATCGGAAAGGGTCTCTACCGAATAGTCGATATCCTTGAAATAGCAGACATTGCTGATGGTATGGTTGCTTCCGTCAATTTCGCCGTGTTGGGCCTTGAACCTGATGGGAGTATGGTTGACACGACAGATGGTGTCCCCCATCTCCTTATCCACCTTATACTGCGCAAAATCAAAATCCGTCAAGAAGATAAGCTTTCCCGTCGTCTTCTGCAGGGAATCACTAAAAACGGGGTTCCAATCCGCATTCAACAGGGAATCCAGAGCTGCGGCAGCGTGGGCCGAATCAGTCAAATGAGCGCCTGTACACGTCCCATTCCAAACAGCGACCGAGCTAAACGGAAAAAACGAATATCCCGCAGAGGGCCTTGCACTTGTACCGCAAGAGTCGACAGTTCTCGAAATGTAGGCGTTTCCATTACCTTCATCATAGAGGTTGACAAAGCCCGCATCCAGCCCTTGCGCAAAAACAGATCCCGCCGTCAGGAATCCCCAAATGAACAACAAAATGGATTTTACTTTCATCTCTTACACCCTACCTCGAACATTTTCTTTATATAAGATACTACCAAAAACGGGAAATATTCCAATTGGGAGTTTCTTTTTCTTTACACTGTGATTAGGCACAAGTGCAAAATCTGCCCAAAATGCTACAAAATGACAGGCGTCACATGTTTAATTTTGTACAACACTTTTTTGGGGGAAGGGGCTAGGGTCTAGAGGCTAGAATTCAGGGGACTCGGGCCTGGAGCCTGGAGCCTATTTCACATCGTACTCGGGGATGGGCAGGCTTTCGCCGGCCTTCATCGCGGCGTCGAGTTTCTTGGACTTCTCCGGATCAAGCCACCAGTAAACCGGGATGGCGTCTTCGCGGTTGAAGCGGTCAAGAATCTTCTCGGGCGTGCCGTAGCGGTTCCAGTAGAGGATGCGGTGATGGTCGCACTGCCACATGAGCACGTAAGGCACGATTTCGGCAAGCCGGTTATCGAGGGCCTTCAGGATTTCGTTACGCTTCGCGAGGTCGAATTCCGTCTTCTGCAGGTTGATGAGGCTGTCCACGACCTTGTCCTGTACACCAGCAAGGTTGTTCGTACCCTTCTGGAGGGCAGTCGCAGAATGCCAGCTCGCTTCCGGGTCGCGGAGACGGCCTGCACCCCAGTTCACCCAGTAGAGGTCGAAGTCGGCATCGTCCAGGCGTTTGCGCAGCGTACTCTGGCTCATCTGCTCGATAGTCGCCACGACGCCCACCTTCTTCAGGTCTTCCTGGAAAAGCGTGAGGTGGCGCAGGTCTTCCTGGCTCGTAATGAAGTTGATGGCGAAGGCCTTGCCGTCTTTCTCGAGCACACCCTGACCATTCACCTTGTAGCCGGCCTCGGCAAAGAGGGCGCGAGCGCTGTCCGGATTGAACGTGTAGAGCGGGGCGGTCGGATTCTCGTTGCCTTCCCACAGGTCGGGGTAATAGCTGTTCAGCAAGAAGTACTGGCCGAACATGTACTTCTCGTTCATGGCCTCGCGGTTCAAAAGCATGCTCAGGGCGCGACGGACGCGCACATCCTGGAACTGCGGCTTGCGCAGGTTGATGGCCATGCCCTGGAAACCGATGGGTTCCTTGTTAAAGATTCTCTGCTTCACGGCCCAGCCCTTCTTTACGGCGTCGAAGTCGGTCTGCTTCATCCAGATGCTGCTCGTGTAGATAGCGTAGGCATTGAAGTCCTGCTTCTTGAAGGCCTCGAGCGCCTTCGTCTGGTCGTTCATGAAGCGGTAGCGGATCTTCTCGAAATTGTACTTGCCGCGGTTCCAGTTCTTCTTGAATCCCCACCAGTCGGAGCGGCGCTGCAGTTCCACATAGCGGTCTTCGCGGAAGGTCTTGATCTTGTACGGGCCCGAGACGACCGGGAATTCATAGCGGATCTGGTTGAAGTCCTTGCCTGCCCATACGTGCTTCGGGAAAGCAAGCATGCCGGCGGCTTCCCAGAAGTTACCCCAGTGCGGTTCCTTCGCGGTCATCTTGATGGTCAAACTGTCCACGACTTCGGGACGGTCGAAGCGGCTAAGCCCGACCTTGAAAATCGGCGTGAGATTCTTCTCGTCCATGATGACGTCGTAATAGTACTGCACGTCCTCGGCGGTCACAGACTTGCCGTCGCTCCACTTGGCGCGCGGGTCCACGTGGAAGGTGAACGTCTTGCCGTCTTCAGAAACGCTCCAGCTGTCGGCGAGGATGCCGACTTCGCGGTCCTCGGTAGAATGCAGGCTTACCAGCGGTTCGAACATCATGCCCATGAGTTCGGCGGAGAAGCTATTGTAGTCTTCCCACATGTTGAAGGACTTCGGCATCGCGGAGCCCCAGAGGGTAATCGTCCCGCAAGGGCGGGCGTCCTTGGAGGCGATCGGGTCGAACTCGCCCGTGGCTTCGGGGTCTTGCGGCAGTTCCGGGCAGTTCAGCTCGGCGGACTTGGAGGTCCCGGACTTCCCCTGCTCGTTGCAGGCGGTGAAAGCAAACAAAAACGCAGCCGCAGCCGCGCACAAGGAGTAGCGGAAAAAGTTGTTCATATGGGGAATTATAGTATTTAGTAAACAGTAGGAAGTAGACGGTAGGAAGTAGGAAGTAGGAAGTAGGCAGTAGGCAGTGGTTAGGGTTCATTGCTCACTGCTGACTACAGGCACCTCGTGCCCGGAACCTCGAACCTGGAGCCTAACCGCCCCTCTATGGCAACCCGACGTGGCGTTGCTTCTGCTTCTTGGGCTTGGTATCGCCGTTCTCGGAAGCCTCGGATTCAGCCGCAGCCATCTCGGCCCTGAGGATTTCCAGCGAGACACGCGCAGCTTCCTGCTCGGCCTTCTTCTTGTTCGGACCGGTCCCCCGGCCGTAGACCTTCCCGTTCACGCTGACTTCGGCAGTGAATGTCTTCTGGTGTTCCGGACCATCTTCGGCCACGATCGCATACTCCGGGGACATGTGCAGCTTGGAGCCCTGCGTGAGTTCCAGCAGCTCGCTCTTGAAGTTCACGAAGTCCTCGCCCACGATGATTTCCTGCACGCGCGGGAAATGGAACTTGTTGAGGATTGCGCGGACCTCTTCGAGCCCGCCGTCCAGGTAGACAGCCCCGAGCACAGCCTCGTAGGCGTCGGCGAGAATGGTTTCCTTGCCCCGACCGCCCATCTTGGCCTCGGACTTGCCGATCTTGATGTAGTCGCCCAGGTTCCATTCCTTGGAGGACTGAGCACAGGCATGGCCGGAGACCACGGCACTCTTGCGCTTGGAAAGGTTGCCCTCGGAATCGTCGGGATAGGTCTTGTACAGGAACTCCGTGGTCAGCATGTTGAGCACGGAATCGCCCAGGAACTCCAGGCGTTCGTTGTTGTTCGTGTACGGGAGGTCCTTACCGGACAGGAAGGACCGGTGGACCAGGGCATGAGCCAGCAGTTCCGGATCGCGGAACCTGTACCCAAGCTTCGCCTCAAGCCCGTCCCCGGACTTCTGGCGAAACCAGAGCTTCAGCACTTTGTGGAGGAGGTTGGATTTTTCCATAGACTAGTTGGAAGTAGGAAGTTAGAAGTAGGAAGTAGGCAGTAGAAAGTTGGAAGTTACTGTCTACTTCCTACTGCCTACTGTCTACTAACAAGAAAGGGCAGCCTCGTTCGGGCCGCCCTGTCCAGTTGCTTTTCCGATGAAAACCGAATTAAGCCTTCTTGGATTCGATGAAGGCGACCACGTCGGCAACCTTCTGGAACTTTTCGGCATCGGAATCAAGGATTTCGACTTCGAATTCGTCTTCGAGAGCCATAACCAGTTCAACGCGATCGAGAGAGTCCGCACCCAGGTCATTGCCGAATTCGGATTCCATCTTCACGTCTTCGGCCTTGACTTCGAGCTTGGCGACGATGACGTCGGTAATCTTCTTGAAAATTTCTTCTTGTGTCATTGTTAACTCCGTTTGGATTGTTTAAGGTTAAATTTAATAAAAAACGCCTAGGCGTTCAACCCCCCATCCACGCCCAGAATCTGGCCGGTGATGTAGCAGGCGTCATCCGAGGCCAAAAATGCGACCGCATTGGCCACATCTTCGGGTTTTCCGATACGACCGAGGGGGATTTGGGCTGCATATTTTTCCTTGGTGGCGTCGTCCATGGCGGCGGTCATGTCAGTCCCGATGAACCCGGGGGCGATGGCGTTGACCGTAATGCCGCGGGAAGCGAATTCCCTCGCGTTGGAACGAGTCATGCCGATGATGCCAGCCTTGGCAGCGGCGTAGTTGGCCTGTCCGGCCTGGCCGCGGAGGGCGTTAATACTCGAAATGTTGATAATGTGGCCGGTGCGCTTGCCCATCATGGTGCGGGCAACTGCACGGGTGCACAGGAACACGGAACGCAGGTTGGTCGCAATGACGGCGTCGAATTCCTCGTCCTTCATGCGCATCAGGAGGCCGTCGCGGGTGATACCGGCGTTGTTGACCAGGATGTCGACCGTGCCCATGTCGGCAATAATCTGCTTGAACACGTTCTGGACCGTCTCGGAGTCGGCAACGTTGCATGCGTAGCTCTTGACCTGCACCCCAAGTTCGGCGGAAAGTTTGGCCGCCAGTTCTTCCTTGACCGAGGTCGAGAGAATGGCGACGTCAGCACCCTCGCTGGCGAGCTTGGTTGCGATGGCGAGACCGATACCGCGGGACGCGCCGGTGACAATAGCCTTTTTACCTGTAAGTTTTCCCATAATAGTTCCTGTGGTTAGTAGTTAATAGCTTTGAGGTCGAGCTCGTCACCCCTTCAGTGCCTGGAAAGCCTCGATGGTTTCCACCGGAGTGACCTTCACTTCGCGGCTGATCTTCCTCATGAGGCCCATGAGCACCTTGCCGGAGCCCACTTCGACACCCTGGGTGACACCGAGGGCCATGGCCTTGTTCATACAATCGTTCCAGCGGACCGGAGACACCAGTTGGCGCACCAGGAGGTCAGCAATTTCGCTGCCCTTCGTGACCGGTTCGGCAATCACGTTGGCAATGACCGGCTTTTCCACGTCCTTGAAGGTCGTCTTGGCGATAGCCTCGGCGAGACCGGCCTGGGCGAACTGCATCAGCGGGCTGTGGAATGCGCCCGACACGGCGAGCGGGATGGCCTTGATACCAGCGGCACCGCAGTTTTCCACGAGCTTGTTCACGCCGGCAACGGCACCGGACACCACAATCTGGCCCGGGCAGTTGATGTTCGCGGGCACCACGGCGCCCACGTCCTTCACGGCTTCGCAGAGTTCAAGAATCTTGGCTTCGTCCTGGCCCATGATGGCGGCCATCGCACCGGGGTTCTTGGAACCGGCGCTGGCCATGAGTTCGCCGCGGGTACGCACCAGGCGGAGGCCATCTTCGAAGCTGAAACCGCCGGCAGCGTAGATGGCGGAGTATTCGCCGAGGGAATGCCCGGCCACGTAGTCGAACGCGAATCCTTCGGACTTGAGGAGCTCCATCACCATTGCAGAAACTGTAAAGAGGGCCGGCTGGGTGTTGTCGGTGCTCTTGAGCACGTCTTCGGGACCTTCGGCCATGAGCTTCGAGAGCGAGAAGCCGAGGATTTCGTCGGCCTGCTGCATAATCTTCTTGGCCGGTTCAAACGTGGAAGCGAGCGTCTGGCCCATCCCCACATACTGGGCACCCTGGCCCGGGAAAAGCAAAATCGTCTTAGACATTATATATATACCTCTGCGGCTAGGCCGCATTTTTCAATTTTTGCGATACCAAATTAAAAAAATACGACCCCCCATGGGACAAAAGCCCCTGGAATCCTCACCCATTCTTACAAAAGAAAGATAAATAACGCCATTTTGTAACAACGGAACGTTTAAAGCCCCGATTTACCCGGGGCTTTAAATCTTTGCACGGGAATGATTAACGCGAATTACTGGTATTCACCATCATAACCTTCGTTGTCATCGTTACCAAGTTCAAACACCTCGCTGCCCGAAAGCAAATTCGGCCCGCTGCATTCAACAATGGTCATCTTGGGTGCGACATACGCCTTCTTGCAGATCTCACTTTTCATAGCTTCATCTTTAAACATACTCTACTTCCTTATAAACATTCCCTTGACCTTGTGGCCCTTCACATTGCGACCCTTCAGGTCGTACGTGCGCGCCTTCATGTTGACGAACTCGCCCGTACGCGCATTGAAGCGGCCGACGAACGTCGTGGAGCCATTCTCCTTGTCCTCGATGACCACGTCCATTTCCTCTGGCAAGAACACGGACGGGAGCGCCGCAATGGCGGGCCTACCCGCTCCGACATGGTTCCCCTGCTCCTCGGGGACATTTATCAGGTAGGCACGACCCGGGCGAATCCACGCTCCGGCGGCAGCCTTCACGAACTGCCCAATCTTGATGTTCTGCTCTGGGCGTTCCTCGGCGGCGAAGCCGTAAACGTGACCCAGGTCAGAATCGCCATCCGCCCAGACTCTCTTCGCAAGCGTACCCCTGAACTCCCAGTCACCGGACCTGACGACAGGTTCCACGGTGGGCACGAGAGTGACACCGCCGTCCACGGCGAAATTCGTACCGTTCATCAAGACCATGTAGGGAGTATTCGCCTTGAGGGTCGTATCGGGGACACCCACAGAATCATTCCAGACAAGCGACATCACCGCGACAAGGCGGCCCGCGTCGTTCGTCTTGATCTCGCTGAACGCGGCCACCTTTTCGAGGCCGCTGACGTTGGAGGTGTTCACGTCGAACGGGAGCACGACTGTCGAGAAGCCCGACGTCGAGAAATTACGGCTGTAATCCACGTAGTCGACCTGGATGCTGTCCGTAATCATGACGGCTTCGTCACCGTTATAGTTGCCATCTACGGCGACGCCCTTGCCCCTCTGGTCTTCGAGGATGTTGATCGCCGCATACCGAGTCACCTTCGGGCCGATGGTAAACGTCAACGTCGTGTCGCCGACATAGGCTCCCTTGCCCGTAATGGTTACACGCGCCAAGCCCGAATTGACATTGTTCGAATAAGAAACTGTATAATCCGTATTGTCCATAAGCCGAGTCGATCCATCCTTAACAGAAACTCTGGGTTTAATTGCAGAGCCTGAATAAGTCTGCGACGGGATTTTATCAATCGTCAAAGTGCGGACCGATTTCTTCAACGCGACCGTAAGGTCCAGGGCCCGATTAAGCGCAGGAGCATTCGACCTGAAATTGAGAGTCAAGCAATTGCCCGAACTCAAAATTGAGCCTATATCGATTAAAGATCCACCAGCACGGTTAAACCCTTTATACAATGTATCCGCAGCAGTACTGCATCCATCAAAAACGTATAAAGTATCATATCCCATCACCTCGGGAATACCTCCACTCAAGTGGATTCGATATCTTTCCGAAGATCTGAGCACCAGGGTATCCGAACTCTTTTCATCTTTAGTTTTTTTGGCGGTGCTGGCATACACCTTAAAAGACTTCACGCTTGTCGGAATTGAAGCTTCTGTCTTGACATGCCTCGCCATATGAATATAAAGTCCACCGTCAGCAGTTAAAACATTCGTATACGAAGGCGTTACCACCACGTTACTTGCAGGCATCGTGAAGCTAGCCTCGTTTCCCGAATACCAGCCTCCATTGACAACAACCTTGTTGCCGGAGGAATCCCTGACATCGATATCCTTGATCAAATAACCTGACGCACTGGACCAAGACAGATTGACAATAGAATCCTCTGCCGCCTTATCTTTGTCACTCGACATACTACCGTTATCAGCCTCAGCAATAGTGATTCCGTAGGCAATCGGTTCAACAGAAACTTTCAAGTTAAGGCCTGAATAGTTTGTCCTATCATCCGACTTGAAACGGAAGGTTAAGCTGCGACCGGAGCTTGTTATGGTATCTATAGCGCTTATTGAGCCATTTGTCGTACTAGACCCACCAAACAGCGTGGTTGCACTTGTATTATTTCCATCATAAATGTAAAGTGAATCACATTTTGCTTCAAGGGCAACGGAGCCTGTTACAACCAGGTAGAATCCCGTAGGTGCATTAAGGGTCAAGGTATCGCTGCTATTACTTTCATAAGCTTCACCCTCGCCCCCATTGTCGTACAAGTTGAAGGACTTGACCCCAGCCGGTATGGAAGCATCGATCTTTCCGTTCTTCAATAGCTCAAGATGGAGTCCTCCTTCTGCGGTAAGGTCGTTTGTCCATGTCGGAGTTACGGTCACGTTGCTTGCAGGCATGGTGAACCTTGAACGGTCAAACGAGTAGATGGGCGACTTGACAACTTTTTCGTTTTTATCAACGACAGTTATATCGCTCAAATGATAGGAGTCCATTGGAGAACCCGTCAGGACAACAACGGCACCAAGCGTATCGGCATTCTGTCCATATAAGCTTCCACCCGTAGAAGAATTGATGGTGACAGTGTATTTGTTTTGCACAAGAGTCACTGTAAGGTCGAGCCCCGCATAAGTTCTCGAGACATCGGAATGGAAGTAAATCGTCATAGAGTTCGAGGTCGTTTTTACGGTTCCAACATCGTACCTAGCCCCATGTTCTGCGCTACTATGCTTAAACAGCTCATTTTCTGTTTTAATTTGTCCATCATAGACATACAGAAAATCATAATTCCTTTCCGTATAAATTGAGCCGGCAACCTCAAAGTGATATCCCACAGGAGCCGTAAACACAAGGGTATCATCGCTACTTTCAATATAATCACCCGTTTTCCCGCCATGGTCGTACAGGTTGAACGATTTCACTGTGACCGGAAAATCGAATTCAACCTTGCGATTACTGGTCATGTCAAGGTGGAAACCGCCTGCCGCCGTGATGTATGTGCTGCGAGTATCCGCGAAGACGGGAGTAATCGTCACGTTGCCAGCAGGCATTTTGAACTTGCCCGTGGTGAGCGTATTTCGAATCACCGGCACATCGTTGCCTGTCGCATCCTTGACGCCAAAACTGACCAGCATATAGTCACTATTCATAGGCATCGCCGTCAAGGCAATCTCGTCACCCACATTCGCAGTCTCGGGAACGTCAGCAAGACTTCCTCCATCAACTGTCGCTATAGTCACAGTATAATCCACAGGAACGAGCTCCACCATCAGGTCGAAGCCGGCATAGGTAGAGTATCCAGAATGGAACACGAGAGTCATGTACTCGCCGCTGCTCAGGACATTGCTTATAGCTTGTGAAGAACCCTTATATTTTCCAAGAAGGTTGCTGGCGTAGGCCCCAGATCCGTTATAGACGAGCAAAGAATCATAATACGAAGACATATTATTCGTGCTGCCCGACAACTGCAGGACATAGCCTGACGGAGCCTTAAGCACAAGGGTATCACTGCTATTGGTGCTATAATTTCCATCCTTGCCGCCATTGTCGTAAACCTTGAAGGAATTGACTCCAGACGGAATCGTCGCGGTAACCTTACTCGCCTTGGACATGTTGATGAAGAGGCCGCCCTCGGCGCTCAAGTTGTTCGTATAGGTCGAAGTAACGGTCACTGCGCCCAAAGGCATCTTGAAGGACGCCTTTCCGCCATTATACCAGCCACCGCTAACCGTCAAGTTGTCTCCGTCTGCAGAGACCGCCTTTATCTCTTTTACTAAGTAGCCACTGCTATAGGAATAGGAATAATTGATAATGGAATCTCTTGTTCCCGTCTTAGGCGCATCCGATGTCACGGAGCCACCGAAATTCTTATTTGTGTATGTAATCGAATTGACGACAGGGATGACTTTAACAGTCAGGTCAAGGCCAGGATTATAATTGTTGGTTTCATCAGAATTGAATCGGAGCGTCATGTACTCGCCGCTGCTCAGAACGTTGCCGCTTATAGATGTATCCTTGTCTGAAAAACTTCTATATGACCCAAGAAGGCTGTCGGCATTAGCCTCCGCTCCGCTATAAACGGACAATACAGCATAGGAAAAAGGACCACTAATCGTAGTCACGCTACCCGACAACTGTAGGACATGACCTGCAGGAGCCTTTAGCACAAGCGTATCACTGTTGTTGGCGCTATAGTTCCCATCCTTGCCGCCATCGTCATAAACCTTGAACGACTTGAGCGTATCCGGGATTTCAAATGTCATCTTGCGCTGAAAGAACATGTTCACGTAAACGGAATCCCCATCTTTCCCTTGCTCCAATTCTACTTTGACGACATTCACCGCCAAGTCGAGGCCGGGATCGCCGTTGCCGCCGAATAGGACCATCATGGTTTCTCCCCTACTCTGGACCTTGTATGTACCGTTTTTACGAAGAAGGCTATCGGCACGTATAACGGATCCGCTATAGACTAGCAAAGAGTCGTTCTTATAACCCCCATACGTCATGCCTCCAGTCAACTGCAGGACATAACCTACCGGGGCTCTCAGCACGAGAGTGTCACCATAGTTGTAACCTATACTATCAAGAATCTTGAACGACTTGACACCAGCAGGAATAGTCAAAGTACTTTTACTCTTCTTGGGCATATTGACATAAAGCCCGCTATCGGCGCTCCAGTCTGTTGTCCAGGTCGGAGACACCGTCACATTGCTCATAGGCATCGTAAACGTCATCGAAGTGAAATCCATCTTGACCAGTTTAAGAATGTTGCCATTCGCATCTTTAACAACAACATCCTTTAACATATAGCCACTTGCAGGAGTTGCTGTTATCGTAACGGTTGAATTCAATTTAGCAGAAGATGCAACTGTAAGGGATCCTCCCGTCGGTGTCGATTTGGTAATGCGATAAGTATCCGGCGCAAAAGTTGGGGTCACAATCACATTACTGTTAGGCATCTTGAAGCTGATCTCATTCGTCATCCAACTACTAGTCGCACGAACAGAATCCCCTGACGAGGTCTTGACACTCACGCTCTTTAGCACATAACCGGAATTCGGTCTTGCAGTCAATGTCACAGTTGATGCATTCGCCACTATTGAAGAAGATGGAGTCACACTTCCATTCGAGACCGAAGCAACCGTAACGGTATGAGGGTCACCCAGCAGTTCCGCCGTCAAGTCAAGGCCAGCAGCATTAAGCGAGCCGTCCGAGTGGAATTTAAGGGTCATGTTGCGATTTACGGTCGTTATAGAGCCAACACTCGCCGTCAAATTCGACGCAGTACTATACACTTTCTTGACTATACTTCCATTATTGATTTCAAGATAATCAAATGCTCCATCCAAACCTTCTATTTCAGTCGTCACGGTTCCCGTCAATCTTAGTTGATACCCTTCAGGCGCTATCAGGTTAAGAGACGCTTCGCAGGATTTAGTATAGTCATCCGAACTGCCGCCGTTGTCATAGATTTTGAAAGACATAACTCTATCAGACAGACTTATCGACCGCTTCTTGCACAGCATATCAATTTCTTTCAAGTAGTCAGCCTTGTCATCAGAATACTCAATATTGACATCACTCGCAGGCATCTGAAACTTTAAAGTATCCCCATTGCCAGAGGTGGGCACCAAAGTACTATCGTCGAGTCTTCGCACCTTCATCATAGTCGTAATGAATCTCGTATCAGACACGAACAAAGACACCAAACCTCCTTCCGTCATTCTAAAAAAATCGGAGAAAAGACTTCCTTCGTTAAAAAGACCGGTAGAGTAGGGATTATAAATAACGTACCTGTTGTTAGCAGCTATCCCATAGGGATTTACCAAATGAAGCGGTTTGAAAGTAACTGTCAAATTCACATTACTAGGCCCGTTAGTATTAAATATCTGGATTTCAGCATCTCCCCATGATGTGAACCATTTAACTTCCTCTTCAAGAGTGCCATTGGGATTAGTCCTGTCATACATTTTAGGCCTGGCATAGATTGAATAACCATCATAAGCGACTACTCTAGCACCCGTAGCCAAAGTTAATCTGCCACTAATGACAATGCCATGTCCATAAGGAGCACTTATACGTATTGTTCCGGTACAAGAAGAACAACCACCCGCCGTCAGACCCGGTATTGTAAACGAAGTTACCCCGTTATATGAAAAAACAAATCTAGAACCATTACCCGGAAGATAGACTGAACGGCCGCTTTCATTTTCATTAATAACAACAGTGTCAGAAACTGCATCCGCCCACGCCGACGGCACCGTCAAAAGCGCGAGCACGAGAAACACGAAAAACACATGAACCTTCTTTTTCATGTTAGACCTTCCTTTTGGAGATTGATGGCAAGGTTACCAGGAACATTACGTTAAACTTACAAAAAGATTACAACTTCGTCAGAAGGCTGTACATCATTTGTATTATGTTTTCTTGATTTTTCAAGGCAACGTTACACCGATTTACATGCAAAAAAGGACCCCAAGGGGTCCTTTTAACTTTCCAGCATCCAGCCCTAGCGGCCGATCCGGACGGTCCTGTATTCCCGTGCGCTTCCTGCGCGGTATTCCACCAGATATACGCCCGCAGGGACCTTTTCCACGTTCCACCGCAACGCATGGCGGCCGGCACTCTGTTGCCCAGGGGTATACAGCTTCATAGTCTTGCCCTTGATCGAGACGAGCGAGACCCTGACTTCCTGCGCCACCGGGAGCACGTAATTCACGTCCAGGACGTCCCCGTGGTTCACGATGCCCAGATGGGAAGCTCCGGCCAACGGCACACCGGGAATCGCATCCTTCTTCGTCGAGTCGGCCTTGGTCGAATCCTTCTTGTCTACCTGCGTCGAATCCGTCTTGGTCGAATCCGTCTTAGTCGTGTCCTTCTTTGACGTATCGGCGGAAAGAACCGCCGGGTCCGCCGCAAGGAGCACGTTCGCCACAAGGAACGAGGCGTTTCCGGATATAGCGGTTTCTGTCGCGAGAAAATTTACCCAGTCAGAAACCAAAGCATCATTCGACGAACCATCCAAGAGAGCGCCAACCGGCGGCCTGTAGCTGTAATTCACAGGAAGGTCCTTCATCGTCTCCCGATCGTATATGTTCCAACCTTCAGGATTAGCCGTGCGGTGATGGACATGCGATTCGTTCTTGTCGCCCACGCCCACCATGAAGCTGAGATCCCACTGGTTCACTCCCAGAATATAGTTCATCTTGTTTATAGCCAGCTGGCGAGCGCCGACATAATTCCAACCGGCGGAACCTGTTATCGTCTTCTTGGCATCAATATCCTTGGCGACTTCAGCGAAAGTCAGCATATTGAGGATATTGCCAGAATCATCGCGGTTCGCGCCCCATTCAAAATCAACCGTGAGATACCATGGGGTCGGATACACCAGAGAAAAATTGCCCAAGAGTTTGATCGAATTCGCCTCAGGGAACGACGTGGTCTTTGTGCCAAGTTCAGCATTCCTCGCCAAAGAATAAGCCACTCTTTGGACATAATCCAGACGGACAGAATCTTCAATGCCATATTTTTCGGCAGTGGCCGAGTCGGCCAGAAGCAACTTGTAGAAAGCGTAAAGCGTTATTGAAAAACGTTCCTGATAACCCGAAGGCCAAGCTCCTTGAGTAAAGCCAGATCCAACACCCAACCATCCTGCGGGGAAATACTCATAGTTATACTCGGCAGACTTATTGCTGTTAATCGTCTTGTCCTCGGCGGCATCGTTCAGGTAATCCATCTTCTTCGTCTTTTCGTAGGTCGCATAATGGAGGGCAATCGCAGCCATCGCAAGGACATCAACATGTTTCGATCCGATAGTGCAGGAATAGAATCCGCCAAGGCAGAATTCCTCTTCTCCAAAGTGTTCCTTGGCATAGGCGTACAGTTTCTCGGCAACATACAGGCAACTATCCGCAAAGGTCGAATCATATGCGGCATAGCGCACGCTCAACAGGGCAAGGCCAGCCGCGACCTGGGCAGACATGCCGGGGCCAATGCCGTGTATAACGGGCCTTGGAGGCGCCGGATTCATGGATTCCATACTGTCGGCACGGTTCCAATAATTATGATCATCCACATCACCGACATTGACGATCATATCCTTGATGTCGCCCTTGGCATGCCTATAGGAAGTCAGGTAAAATTCCGCACCGTGCCGCGCCTCGCGCAACATGTCAGGGATACCGTCCGTCTTTACGATTTCGTTGTGATTGAATGCGTAATGGTCTTCGTCGCGTTCCGGGTTCGTCGCCGACAGCAGCGAAAGCACCAAGAAAGTATACCCCATGGTCGGAGCCATCTTCAGGTTGTCACCGCAATCGTACCAGCCGCCAGGAATGGTATCGTGCACATGGCTCGGCCCGTGGAACCAGGACTCCGAATTGCCGCTACGCTCCACGCCGAAGAACTTGAGGTTCGCGTCGCGCACCATGGAATAGACCTTGTCGCTCACGATAAAGGTCGAGGAATATTCCTTGCCCACCTTGATGCGAAGACGCTTGTCCGTGGGAAGCGAAGCCATGTCTGCAAGTTTGCCCGCACACACCTTGGTTTTAGGAGTGGACCTTTCCACCGTGTAGCGATTGAGAAGAGAATTGACGTACGCCTTCACAGTTCTAACAGACTTGGCTGAATCCCCTGTAGCAGTGAACTTGCCGTCCGCAGCCACCTCGTTGCCGTCCAGGTCGACAACGGAATAGGTCGCCTTTTCGCATTTATCCGAAACGTAGTAGAACTGTTTCTCGGGGTCATCCGGCAGGTAGCCCGCCTGGTTCACGCGGATATTGCCGACCTTGAGGCTCAGGGCGTCGATGAACGCCTGGTTCAATGTGTCCGCGATGTAGGCGTTCGCCTTGAAATCTGCCGGCTTTGCTCCGGACTCCGGGGTACCGACCTCAGTATCCTCTTCGTTTACGCTGAAATTGGCAAAGTCGTAGACCGTTCCGCCATCTTCAGCGGCGGAAGTGTCCCACTCCAGCGGGTAAACCGGGCGGATCAGGTCGAACGGGGTGTCGGCAGCATAAAGTCCCACTGCCAAGAAAGGTATAAAGAATGCCAAGCGCATCGCTGCTCTCCTTACGTTATAAGGCTAATATAATATTTATCACCCCGCTACTTGAAGAGACTCGCCAATTATGTAAATCGATGTGATTTAGGAACCCCCTTTTGACACAAAAAAAGAACCCGGCAGCGAGCCAGGTTCCAATTTTTGCGACAGGTTTCCGCTATTTCGCTTCGGCGGGTTCGTCCTTGATGGCGGCCAAGCGTTCGTTCACGCTCTTGGACACGCCCTTCGCGGCGTACTTCGCGGCGACTTCCACAGCCTTCTCGATAGCGAGCGCGTCGGAGCGGCCGTGAGCGATGATGCCCGTGCCGTTGAGGCCGAGGAGCAGAGCTCCGCCAGTCATGCGGTAGTCCCACATTTCGTCGAAGCGGCGGCCATTCGGAGTGTCGATAAAGCCGAACATCTTCTTGTGCAGTTCGTAGAAGCCTTCAAGCATCTTCAGGACAACGTTTCCTGTAAAGCCCGAAGTCACCACCACGTCGGCTGCGCCTTCGATAAGGGTTTCGCCTTCGATGTTGCCGATGAAGTTCACCGGAGCGGACTTCAGCAACTGGTGTGCTTCCTGGAGCACGGCCGGGCCCTTGTGTTCTTCTTCGCCCATGTTCAAAAGACCGACCTTCGGATTCTGGTAACCGAAGTAGGTCTCGGCGAAAGCGGAGCCCGCGATGGCAAAGTCCACCAGCGTAGAAGCGCGTTCATCGACGTTCGCACCGGCATCGACCAGGATAATCGGACGGTCGGCGGTAGGAATCACGCAACCGATAGGCGGACGGCTGAACTTTTCGCTCGACTTCCCAAGAAGCATAAGGCA
This sequence comes from Fibrobacter sp., assembly GCA_017649565.1. GTDB lineage: Bacteria > Fibrobacterota > Fibrobacteria > Fibrobacterales > Fibrobacteraceae > Fibrobacter. Next base: position 32,602 of record JAGCGO010000058.1, read on the forward strand.
AGACGCCATCATGGCACCGGAATTGCCGGCACTCACCGAGGCGTCCACCATCCCCTTCTTCTGCAAGGCGACGCAGGTCACCAGGCCGGAGTGGGGTTTCTTCTTGAGGACCTGTACAGGGTGTTCGTCCATGGCGACCGGGTCCGGCGCATCAACGACAGAAATACCGTTGCCAGCGTAGCCGAGCTTCTCGAGCCCAGCCTTGACCTCGGCCTCCGGTCCGCACAAGACCACATGCAAATCCGCATTTTTCTTGACGGCGTTTACTGCACCTTCAATCACTACGTCGGGGGCGAAGTCGCCACCCAATGCATCCAAGGCAACTTTAACCATGAACTACTCCTTAAAAGCGACTAGGCTTCAGCACCCTTCATGTCGACAACTTCAACACCATTGTAGTAACCGCAAACCGGGCACACGCGGTGCGGGCGCTTCACGGAACCGCAATGTTCGCAAGTGGCCATGGCGGGCACTTCCATCTTCCAGTGGGTGCGGCGCTTGTCACGACGGGCGGTCGAGGTTTTTCTTTTAGGTACTGCCATTTTTAACTCCTATTTTCCATTTTGCTTTTTAAAGCTTTGAGTTTTTCCCAGCGGGGATCCACAGCGTCCTCGGACTCTCCGGAACCGTCGCCGGTCGGTTTGTTTGATACAAAGATAAAATCTTCGTCAGGATTTTTCACGGGTGCGGCCGGTTCTTGCAGTATAACCAGCTGTCGAACGCACTCGGAGACGTCCACGAAGTACTGTCCCTGGGGAATTCTGTATGCGAAGACATCTGCATCGTCTTCATCGAGTTCCTGCTTTGCAACCGCGAGACGTTCGACTTCCACCACGATTTCCGTCTTGAAAGGGCGGTCGAACAGTTCCAGCGTCCGGGAACAGGTCAGAGTTTGCACTCCGGAGAGCGTACCGGACACGAGCCACTTACTTTCGCCTTCGGGGCTAACCAGCACCTCGGCTACCAGATCGCCCTTGAGGTGCAGTTCGTCGAAGATTTCGGGGGCATCGGCATGGGACCAGACCACCCGGCGGTCTTCGGATTCAGTAAGTTTCTGTGCGATATCGATTCTCAAAGTGCCCCAAATGTAGTAAAATGGGGAAATAAAGTCAATATGGGACTTATTTTCAATCCAACAGGTCGTCTCTGCAGAGGATTGTGGCGTTTACGAAAACGGCTTCCCTGTCGCCCTTCTGGAACGGGGACGATGACCAGGTGCGCAATACGCCTTTATCGTCGCAGGTTTTCTGGATGCTGAGGTCCTTGCCCGCTTCGTCACTAGACAGGGTCGAATCCATCGTGCCGAGGGCCTGTTCGCAAAGCATGGGCAACTTGAGGTCTAACTCAAGAACCGAGGAAACGGAATACATGTCCCCCTTCCAGATATACACCGTCTTCTCGGCTTCCATGAACTGCGAGGGGATGACCCATATGTCGTTGTTCTTGTCAATATCGCAGCCCCGCTCCAGGTTCGGGTTGCCGAGGATGGTCAGGTCGGGATATTCCTCTTTTTCGCTAGAGGACGATTCCGGTTTTGCAGGTTCTTCACCGGGGTCCTCAGGATCGTCGGGTTCTTCAGAATCTTCGCTACTGGAAGGCTTGGACTTGCTGCTGGACGACTTGGCCTTTGCCTTGCTACTGGAGGACTTGGCCTTCTTTGCACTACTGGACGAGGACTCGGCTTCTTCGGCGTCGTCATCCTCTTCCTCATCGTCGCTGTCGGAGGAGATTTCCTCGTCTTCATCGTCCTCGCTGCTGGAAGAAACATCGGCATCGTCGATATCGCCCGAGACATCCGCAGTATCGGCTTCGGCATTGGAATCAAGTTCAGTCTTGGAATCGCTCCCGCTTGCAGCGCTGCTGCTGTCGTCGCCACAACCGACAAAACAGATCGCCAGAGCGAACGAGATAGAAACAACCAATACCTTGATTAGGCCGAAATTTCCAATATGCATGCTTCCTCCTTGTACATGTTGTGGGGGAATATACAAAAAAGGGCCCCGCAGGGCCCATTTTTTCATTTTGTTCACAAAGAATTACAAAGCGCACGCGGCCATAGCACTTTCGTAGACTTCATCCCGGTCCGCATCGTCTACGACCCTTTCTGCTCTTGATTTATATACGCTTCCTTCACAGTAGGCGTGGTCATCCGGATTGGCATTTTCCACCGACTGCTCGCATACTTCCTCATTCTCGAGTTTTATGCTCATTTCGGAAACAGCGGTATAGCTATTCCCGCTCCACGTGAGAGTCGTCCGGCCCACACCGACTAGGTCCATTACCCATACGTCATCATCCTTCTCAAAATCGCAGGTAGAACCGCTTGCCGATTCCCCGGCACTGCTGGAAGACTCCTCTTCTTCCTCGCTACTAGACGAAGACTGGCCATCACTACTCGAAGAAGAATTAGCATTTTCCTCGTTGTATTTTGCGCACTCTTCCTTGGCCGTTTCAAAAAGTTCTTTGCGGGACACATCATTCATTCCCCCAATAGTCATAACCTCGATTATATACATGACTTCGTCTTTGCACCACCTTGTAGAGGTTATTGTCATGCCAAAGAGTTCATCTACCTCCCTTTGCTTGCCATTCATCTGTTTGCACGCTTTGGTAGCCTCGGGCCCACTGATGACTCTATACAAGGAATCCTTGATATTCTCGCCATCAAAGAAAGTGAAACTGAAGGCCGTCAAAGAGTCGTCATCTTCAGTTTCAGTAAAGGCATAGGCCCATACCCCGTCGTCTTCCTTGATGTTGCACTCCCCTATCTTGACATCGGGCACGTTCACGTTGTCGAAGTGTCCCTTGTAGCTAGAGCCGTTCTTTTTGGAGGAACTGGAGGAACCGTCCTTGCCGCTAGAGCTGTCCTTCTTGGAGGAACTGGAGGAACCGTCCTCGTCGCTAGAGCCGTCCCCTTTGGAGGAACTGGAAGAACCATCCGTGTCGCTAGAGTCGATAGCGGAATTCTCCTGATCGTCGGAACTCCCGTCGGCGGCAGTGCTGCTATCGCCGCTACAGCCGGCAAGGCCCAAAGCCAGGGCGAACGTGGCTAGAACGACCAGCATCTTGGTCAGGCCAAAGTGTTCAAAACGCATTATTCCTCCTGCGCGATGGGATTCGATAGATTCAAAGCCATATATAAGAATAAACAGAAAATAGAAAGTTTCGGCCGGTTCCTGCCCCAGCCAAGCACAAGCCACCGCACGTATTATCGCCTATATATATAGTCACACATATATATATGTTGCCGCACCTGCGAAATTCGCCCAAAAACGGCAGGTGCGAAAATTTTCGGGTATTTTTCCGCCGGGCAATGCTCGGAAAATCTTTTTGATGAGCTAAATTTTTGCCCGAAAAAATGTTTATCACGGTGCTCACATACCTGGTCATCGGTCTATTGGCCATTTTCGGGCTATTCTATATAGTCCTCGAGGTGCGGTTCTTCCGCGCCCTGGGTTCCGTGCGCACGGGGACCTCCGACGTGGAGCCCAAGCCGCACGTGAGCATCCTGATTGCCGCCCGCAACGAATCAGCCGGCATCCGAGCCACGCTTGACTCCGTCCTTGCGCAGGACTACGACGGCGAGTGGGATGTCTGGGTAGCCGACGACCGCAGCACCGACGACACCCCCGAGATCCTGGAGGAATACGCCTCCCGAGAACCGAGGCTCCACGTGCTCAGCATCGAGGAGATTCCCGAGGGGGTCAGCCCCAAGAAACACGCCCTGAGCAAGCTTATCGAGGCCTGCGACGGCGAAATTCTCTGCCTCACGGACGCCGACTGCATCGTGCAGCCCACCTGGATCAGGGGCATCGTGGCGGAATTCGAACCGGGAATCGAGCTCGTGGCCGGACATTCCTACATCCCGACTACCCCCGGCAAGTCGAGCGTACTCATCTGCATGCAGGCGGTGGAGACCCTCATCTACAGGGTGGCGGGCACGGCCGGACTTGCCATGCACCTGCCGCTCACCAGCACGGGCAACAACCTCGCCTACCGAAAGAGCTTCTTCAAGAGCGTGAACGGGTTCGATAACGTGCTCAAGATCCAGAGCGGCGACGACGACCTCCTGATGCAGAAACTCGCGACGAACAGGCCCTGGGCCATGCGCTACTGTATTGCCGAGTCGACCTTCGTGACCACGAACGGCAAGGAAACCCTCAAGGAACTCTGGGAACAGCGCAAGCGCTGGGCCTCCAAGACCATCTACTATTCCCCGAAAATCGTTTTCGTGCTCACCATGGTGTTCCTGTTCCTCACCATGCAGTGCGTCGCGGCCCTGCTGGCACCGTTCAGCATCGGAATTCTCATAGCCTTCGCAGCCACCTTCGTGGCCAAGTGCATAGGCGACCTTGTTTTAATACTTCGCGGGCTCAGGATTTTCAGGCAGGAGCACCTGCTCAAGTGGTGCATCCCGGTCGAGATTATCCACGCCCCCTTTACCGTTCTGGCCGTCCTCTTCGGCCTGTTCGGGCGATTCAAATGGAAATAATCAATGGCAACGACTACCAAAGCAACGACTAAGACGACCAAGACTGCAGCAACCAAGGCAAAGACCGCCAAGACGGCCAAGACAGCCAAGGCTGCAAAGGCCCCCGCTGCCGGCAAGACGCTCATCATCGCGGAAAAGCCTAGCGTCGCCTCGGACCTGGTCAAGGTCCTCGGAGCAAAGACATTCACAAAGAACAACGGCTACTACGAAAGCGACACGACCATCATCAGCCACGCCATCGGCCACCTCGTGACCATCGCCGACCCCAAGGACATCGACGAACGCTACAAGGCCTGGGACATGAAGACGCTCCCGATGCTGCCCGAGAAGTTCCCGCTGGTGGCAACCCCCGCTACCAAGTCGCAGCTCTCCATCGTGGGCAAGCTCATCAAGAGGAAGGACGTGACGACCATCGTGAACGCATGCGATGCGGGCCGCGAAGGTGAACTGATATTCTTCTACATCCTCGACTACGTGCTCAAGGGCAAGTTCTCGGGCAAGACCATCAAGCGCCTGTGGATGCAGAGCATGACTCCTGCCGCCATCAAGGACGCCTTCGAGCACCTGCGTACCGCCGAGGAAATGGAAAACCTCAAGGACGCCGCCCTCTGCCGCAGCGAAGCCGACTGGCTCGTGGGCATGAACGGCAGCCGCGGGCTCACCGCCTACAACAGCTCCATGGGCGGGTTCCAGATCACGCCGTGCGGCCGCGTCCAGACCCCCACGCTCGCCATCATCGTGAAGCGCGAGGAGGAACGCCTCAAGTTCGTGCCGCAGAAGTTCTGGACTGTCGAAGCCGATTTCGACAACAGCGGCAGCGCCTACCTGGGCAAGTGGTTCACCGGGGAAGGCAAGGAACGCCAGAAGCAGATTTTTGACGAGAAGAAGGCCAAGGAAGTCCTCGCGAAGTGCAAGGGCAAGCCGGGCAAGATCGAGGAGACCACCGCCCCCAGCCTGCAGAAGTGCGGCCAGCTCTACGACCTCACCACGCTACAGCGCGAGGCGAACAACCGGTTCGGGTTCAGTGCCAAGACGACACTCTCGATTGCGCAGAGCCTGTACGAACACTACAAGGCAACCACCTACCCGCGTACCGACAGCCGCTGCCTGCCCGAAGACTACGTAACGACCGTCAAGGCGACCCTCGGCAAGATCGAAGGCCCGCTCAGGAAGTTCGCCCTGGAAGCGCTCGACAACAGCTACGTAAAGCGCACCCCGAAGGTATTCGACAACTCGAAGATTTCGGACCACTTCGCCATCATCCCCACGGGCGTTACCCCGAAGGGACTCTCCGAGGCCGAAGAAAAGATTTATACGATGATCTGCCAGCGGTTCATCGCCGTGTTCTTCCCGCCGGCACAGTACCTGAACACGACCCGCGTCACGACCGTCGAGGGCGAGACCTTCATCACCGAAGGCAAGATTCTCGTGGATCCCGGCTTCAAGGCCGTGTACGGCAAGGACAGCGATGACGAGTCCAACATCCCGCCGCTGAAAGGGTCGGCCGCCAAGACGCTCGACATCCGTGCAGACGAAGACTTTACCAAGCCGCCCGCGCACTACACGGAAAGCACGTTGCTTTCCATGATGGAAAGCGCGGGCAAGCTCGTCGAGGACGATGAGCTGCGCGACGCCATGAAGGAGCGCGGGCTTGGTACGCCGGCAACGCGTGCCGCCATCATCGAAAAGCTCGTGAGCGACAAGTACGTTGTCCGTGACGGCAAGGAAATGATCCCGACGGCCAAGGCGTTCGACCTCATCAAGGTGCTCTCGGCCATGAACTGCGACGCCCTCACGAGCCCGGAACTCACCGGCGAGTGGGAATACAAGATGGACTTGATTTCCAAGGGCAAGGAATCCCGCGAGAACTTCATGCAGGGAATCGTCGAGATGACGAAGACCATGGTGAAGAACATCAAGGGATTCAAGGAAGAAAGCACCACCGGCGAAGCGAAGTTCAGTCCGGTGAACGGCAAGAAGGTCTTTGAGACCGTGAGCCGCTACACCACAGAAGACGGCATCGTCATCCGCAAGATTATCGGCGGCAAGCACCTGACCGAAGATGAAATCGTGGAACTTTTGACCAAGAGGAAAATCGGCCCGCTCACGGGATTCCGCAGCAAGAAGGGAGCCGAGTTCTCGGCAGTGCTTACCATCAACGACCAGAACAAGATCGAGTTCGTATTCGACGAGAAGCCCGAAGAAATCGAGGTCGGCGAAAAGATCGGCAAGTCCCCCATCGACGGTTCCGACGTGTTCGAGACGCTCACCGGCTACGTAAGCCAGAGCTACATCGACAAGGAACCCAGCGGCATCCAGCTTCCCAAGGTGATGCTCGGCAAGGAACTCCCGATCGACGAAATCCACAAGCTGCTCAACAGCGAAAAGACCTCGCTCATCAAGGGATTCCGCAGCAACAAGACGCACCGCCTGTTCGACGCGTTCCTCTACCTGGACAAGTCGGGCAAGCTCAAGTTCGATTTCCCGCCGCGCACGTTCACGGCAAAGCGATTCACGAAGAAACCCGCGGCCAAGGCCGAAGGGTAGCACGGCAGAGCCCTGCGCAGGAAGGACTCCCTATGCTGACACGACGATGGACGACCTGGGTAATCGCCGCCCTCCTGTGTGCGGTGATGTCTTTTGCACAGAGCGCCCGGACCGAGAACCCCTACGGGCTCCCCGACGAGCTCATGCCGCTGTGGGACTCGCTTTCCATAAGGCAGAAAGCCGCCCAGCTTATCATGGTGTACATGTCCCCCGCCGAATTCCTGGTCAAGAACGAGTTCGGCGGCGTGCTCGTGATGAAGTCGCACCTGAACAAGAAGGACAACTTTATCCACAACCTCACCCAGACCAACGCCGAGCTCCGTATCCCGCTGCTCGTGGCAAGCGACCAGGAAGGCGGCCGCGTCAACCGCATCGGCGGCATCTCCGAAAAATGGAAACACGCCCCAAGCGCTTACGAAATGCGCAGCATGGAAACGGATTCTGTCAGGGCTGTCGCCAAAAGCATCGGCGCCGAGCTGAAGGCACTGGGAATCAACCTGAACCTCGCCCCCGTACTCGACCCGGCCCTCGACCATCGCAACAAGAAATCGTTCATGGAAGAAAGCCACCGTTCGTGGGACAAGGACAGTGCAAGTGGCGAAAAAGTCGCCGCCTTTGTCCAGGGAATGCAAGACAACGGTATCGTCTGCGCAGCAAAGCACTTCCCCGGTTACGACTCCTGGACCAATAGTGACCACCAGATTGCCATCAGTGCAAGCCCGCTTACCAAAATCCAGCGCAATGTCGGGCTGTTCAAGGCGCAGAGCGACATCATCCCCGTCACCATGATGTCGAGCGTAAGGTTCATCCGCATCTCGAACCGCCCCGCCGTATTCGACCCGAAAATCGTCCGGATGGCAAGGGAAATGTCGCCCGAGACCGTCATCCTCACCGACGACCTCTGGGGCGTGAGCCTCCGCGCCTGGATCAGCGGCATGGACCGCGCCACGGGCAAGACCTACCCGACAAAGGACTTCAAGAAGCTTATCCGTATCGCCGTCATGGCGGGCAACGACATGTTCATGATTACCTACCCCAAGAAGGCCGAGGAAATGGTGAATTACCTGGAAAGGCTCGCCAAATACAACTCGACCTACCGCAAGCGCATCGAGGAATCCGCCGCGAGAATACTCAAGATGAAGTACAAGGCGGGAATGCTGTGAGGCTCGAGGTCGCTTCGCTTCGAGGCGCGAGGTCGGTCGCTTACGCTCCCTTTGAGGTATGAGGAAGTAGGCAGTAGGCAGTAGGCAGTGGTTAGGGGATGGACTCCGAGTTTAACCTTTTACTGCTTACTAATCACTTGAAAACTCATTGCTCACACCTCATCGCTCACAGCTCATTGCTCGGGCCTGGAGCCTCGCGCCTCGAGCCTCACAGCACTTTCGCTTTCTTGGGGTTCGACATGTTCTTGACTTCCTTGAAGACGGCGGCCTCGCCCACTTTCGCAATCGCGAGTTTCAATATTTCGGCAGCGGCCATGGCATCGTCCAAAGCCCGGTGATGCCTGAAGTCCGAAAGTCCCAAAGATTCCGTTAACTTGTGCAAGCTGTAGCTCGGAAAACCGGGAAATACGCGCCGCGAGAGCTTTACCGTACAAAGTCGCGGCGGGTCGTACGGAATGGCAGCCCGCTTCATTTCGGCCCTCATGAACTTACAGTCAAAAAGCACATTGTGCGCCACGAATATGCGGTCTTTCAGTAATTCGGCGACATGTTCGGCAACGCTGGAGAACTGCGGCTGCCCTGAAACCATCTCTTCGGTAATGCCGGTGAGGTTACGGATAAATGGCGGAATGTCCTGGCCGGGATCAAGTAGGGTCTGGTAAGTGCCCACCACCTCGCAACCGTCCATCAGGACGATTCCCATTTCCATGATGCGGCTTTCGACGGGGCTGCCTCCGGTCGTCTCCAGGTCTACAACGGCAAAACGCATCCGGCCTACTTTATCGGGATATCGATGTCGAGGGTCTGCTTCCCTTCGCGGTTCTCGACACGGGCCTTGAGCATATCCGTCTTCGGGCGGCCGTAAACCGGCACCACAAGCAGGTTGGAAATTCCATGGTCTTCGCTGGGAGTCGCCTCGGTATCGCGTACCGTCTTCGTAAATATCGGGGCCGAGCCCTTGTCGTAAATCGTATAGGTCAGCTCGCGGGAGAAACCCTTCTTGATTTGCTTCGTCGGCACCTGGAAATAAATGAGACCGCCCTTCGGCACCTTGCGCAGGCTGTCCTTGATTTCCTCTTCGGTCGCGAAATCCGCTTCGAGCGCCATGCGTACGTTCTTCTTGATTTTGTCAGGAGATTCGTATAGGACGCTCACCTCGAACTTCGCATCTTCGGGAATCGCGGAAGGCCGGACATCGCGGATCTGGGCGTTGTTCTGGTAATACTCCCAACGTCCGTTATCGTGGAGCAAGACCACGGAACCGTTCGACGTCTTCGCGATGATATCTTCGGCAACAGCAACCGAAGTCATTGCAAAGAACGCGACCAAACCTATCAAGTAGAAAATTTTACGCATAATGCACCTGCACTGAATCTGCTTTAAATAATAAAAAAAAGAATTAAATTTGGAGACATGTCCGGTAAAATACGTTTCGCGCCAAGCCCCACGGGATTCCTGCACGAAGGGCACCTGCTCTCCGCGCTGTACGTCTGGGCTGCGGCCAGAAAGTGGGACCTCCGGATTCATCTGCGTATAGAGGACCACGACCAGAGCCGGACGCGACCCGCCTATGTCGAAGGTATCCGCGAAGACCTTGCGTGGTTCGGTTTCCATTACGACAGCGAGAGCATCCAGAGCAATCGCACCCCCGTATACGAAAAGGCCCTTGCACGGCTAGAAGAACAGGGACTCGTGTACCCGTGTTTCTGCAGCCGCAAGCAGCTCGAGGCCGAAAACCCCAAGAGCGAGACAGGCGAAATCGTGTACCAGGGGAAATGTTTTTTTAGACGAGAGACGTGGTTCGACAGGCTCACCAACCGAGAAGGAAGGCGAGAGATAGAGCCGCATAACTTGAGGTTCATTGTTTCAGACAAAGTAATCCACTGGCACGACTTGCGGCTGGGCGACTTCGCCGAAAACCCGAAACTCCAATGCGGAGACTTTCCCATCCGCGACCGCGAAGGCCAATGGACCTACCAATTCGCCGTCTGCGTCGACGATATTGACGAGGGAATCACGCACATTGTCCGCGGCGAGGACATCCGCAGTTCCACGGCCCGCCAAATTGCCCTGCGGGAAGCTCTGGGCACAAAAGAGCCCCCCGTCTACCTGCACCACGCACTGATATCCGACAGCACCGGCAAGAAACTTTCCAAGAGGGAACTCGCCTACAGTCTCCGCCAGGAACGCGAAGCGGGCAACTCCCCCGAAATGCTGCTGGGAAGAGTATGCTTCAAGGCCAAATTGCAGGAATCCCCGGCCCCGCTTTCGCTAGACCAAGCGATTTTATTAATAGAATCTTGCATATAAGCCACCACGGCCTAAAAAAAGTTATATTCTCGGTATGGCACGATTGTTACCGTCATCCATGATTACGAAAATCCGTCAAGAAGCAGCGCTTTTTGATTCCAAGGATCGTTTTCTGAATTTTTCGACGAAGGTCGCGCTGCAAAGCCCCCTGATCCTGGAGGCGGGTGACCTGTTCTACGAAAAATGGGTCCAGTCCGGAGAGTCCATATCGCTGGACACCTTCCTGCCAGTTTCTGCAAACTTTACCGCGCAACAGAAGGTAACGACGGAATCGCAGATGCTTTCCGTGCTGAAGCAGAAGAACGAGGACTACGGCAAGTCCGACCTGTACCTTATACTCGGGTTCCTCAAGTGGGACGGCAATGCGCTCGCCCCGACGCTACTCGTCCCCGTGGATTTCGATCCGAAGACGAATAAACTTTCGCTGTCCAAGCACCCCGCCATAGAAAACGTGATCTTGCGGGAAAGGCTCAAGGATGTCGTGGACCTCCCGAGGGTCGAGGACGCAAGCATCAACGGGCAGTTCAGCATTCTCCTTTACTTCTCACTTTTTGAAAAGGCAGTCCTCAAGGAAAAGAAGTGGAAGTTCACACGCCACGGGCTTTGCCTCTCGTTCGCCAACGGGGCAAGGCTCAGGCTCAAGAAGCATTTCGAGTCCGACATCTGGGAAGAAAACATCGTCAACGACCGCCCGGTCCTCCAGGCGCTATTCGGCGAAGACGGGTTCCAGATGCAGAACTCCTATTTTGACGAAGGTCCGTTCGACGACCTGTTCAACCCGGTAGACCACCATTTCCCCTATCCGCTGGATTCGCACACCACCAAGGCCGTGATGGAATCCCTCCTGGACGACAAGTTCGCCTTTGCAGTCCAGACGTTGCCGGGAACCGCCAAGGACAAGGTGGCGGCGAACATAGTGGCCGAATCTGTCGCCAACGGCAAAAAGACCCTGGTCGTTTCCAGGAGAGCCGTAACCCGGCTGACATTCGAGAACGCCTGGAAGCCTCCGTTCAAGTCATTCCAAGGCCCGGACCGCGACGTCATCGACCCGGACTTCATCAAGTCCCGCAAGTCGTTCATCGAATATTACAAGACCGTCAACGAGAACATCCAGCCGGCGGGTGCCCCGCTTTCCGACCTGCTTACGGAATTCGCGCTCGCCCCGGCAACAAAGGCCAAGTTCTCGGAATCTATATTCGACGGCGTAGACAAGCTCGACTTCGCTACGTACAACCGCATCAAGGTCATCGTGGAAAAGGCGATGGACCTGTATTTCAACAAGCAGGGGGTATCGGCGCGCAAGGCATTCCAGGGAATCAAGGTCCCGAACCTGACCGCCGAAGAAAAGGACACCATCGCCTCGCAGCTCGAGCAGGCCGTGAACAAGGTCAAGGACCTCCAGCCGATTATCGACATTTTCAAGGATGCATCGCTCTTCCCCACCGGCATCTTCATATCGAGCCTTGCCGAGACCATCGACCTTATACTCGAATCGTTTGACGAGAACACGCCCGTCTTCGAAGACTGGGAACTCCGCTCGAACAACTGGGTCGCCTATCACGACTCGCTGAAGGCGCTGCCCGAAGCGGGAGACAACTGGGTCAGGTACCGTCGCCAGACATCGGACATCTATACCGACGACGCTGTCGACGAGAACGTACTCGCTGCCCGCGAAGAATTCGTGGACAGCTTGAATGTCACCTTGAAGGGACTTTCGGACCGCTACCGCAGTTCACGCCGTGCGCTCATGAAAGTTCTCCGCCATCCCAAGTCCGTATCTTCCGATGCCGAACTGCTCGACCTGATCGACACGCTGCTGGAACTGCAGGAGAACAAGCGCGCCTACAAGGACACCGCCGTTCTCGGCAACCACCTGCTGGGCAAGGACTGGAAATACGAGAAGTCCAACTGGTTCGATCTCAACACGAAGATCAAGTACCTGTTCAACTTCCGCGACAAGCACGAGGCCGATCCCAAACTCGACTTCATGCTGCAGATCCTGGAACACTGGCACGAGATCAAGCCGCAGCTACAGAACTTCAAGAGCTATGCGAACTCCGTCAAGGCACTGCAGGAGGCCATCCGCAAGATAGGCAAGCAACTTGACCTGGAGACGCCGCTCGAAAGCCTTTCTATCGAAAAGTGGGTGGACAAGATCAAGTCCTGGAACGAAAACTGGGACAACCTCGACACCCACACAAGCCTCACACGCCTGTTCAAGGAACTCACGCAGTACGACCTGCGACCGATGCTGGTCTACCTGCAGAACGCAGACAAGGTAAGCAGCGAGTTTGCCCAGGCCTTCCGTAATTTCTGGTCCCGCACGCAGATCCAGCAACTCGGGACCAAGAACCCCGAACTGTTCTCGCTCTCGCCCAAGGAACGCTGCATCAAGAGCCGCGATTTCCGCAACCTGTACGACCAGTTCTGCAAGGCAAACTTCCGCATCGCCCACGCCGCAGTCGAGGCGAATCCCGAACTGCTCACCGAGGTGACACTCGACGACACCTTTGAACTTACCGGCAAGGAAAATTTCGACATCGTCATCTTCCTCGACGCCGACTGCACCACCATCGTGGAATCCCTGCCCGCACTGCTGTGCTCGCAGAAGGTCGTGCTGATGGGCAACCCGCATTCGCCGGCCATAGAGATCTTGCCGAACGATGCCTACAACGACGTCCTGCCGAGGCACACCGCCTACTTCCAGGAATCCCTCCTGGCCGAATCCCTGCGCCGGGGAATCCCGACACGCGAACTCTGGCTTGCCGGTCAGTATGTCGACATGAAGCTCGTCTGTTTCGCGAACAACAGAATCTACAACCAGGGTATCCGGCAGTTCCCGAGGCCCTTCCGCGAAAAGAGCAACGTCGAATCGCTCACGGTCGTCGACGACAAGATTCTCGCTATTGCCAATGCGGCAGTACACCATGCACAGAAGCACCCGGCCCAGACACTCGGCATCATAGCATTCCACCAGTCCAGCTGTACGGAAATCGAGGAAGCCATCAGGGCACTCGTCGAGAAGGGCTCGGCTGCCGAAAAGTTCTTCAACCAAGAAAACCCGCTCATCCGCTACTACGTCAAGACTCCTGAAAGGGCCACCGACAAGTACCGCGACGTCGTCCTGGTATGCGCCGAACCCGAAGCTACATCGGCGAACAAGCTTGCGGTATGCACGACGCTCGCCAAGCAGGAACTGCGCGTGTTCATTTCCAATGCGGACATCGCCAAGCACGCGAATCCCAAGGCGACACTGTTCTGGGATTGGATCAGCTACCTGAAGCGCGAACTCGAGTTCAAGCCGACAGCCCCGCACTGTGGGGAATCCCGCATGCGCAAGGACATCGTCGAGGCACTCGCTGCTAACGACGTAAAGGTCGAACCCATTTTCGAAACGGGCAACATCGCCGTCGGACCGGTCGTGGTCGACGCGAACAACCCGAAGCGTTTCCTCGCGCTTATCGAGGACGACTGTACCAGGGAGCGTTTCCGCGAATCCATCGAGGACACGGAATACGTCCGCCCCATCATGCTGCGCCAGCTCGGTTGGAAGGTCATCAACATCTGGCTGCCCTTCTGGTTCATGTCCCGCAAGGACGAAGAATCTCACCTTCTCGCGACAGTCGCTATCGAACAGAGCGTCGCCCCGCCGCCACCGGAAGAGACCGGAGAAAACGGCGAAGCGGAAAACGCCGAGAACGAAGCCTACAGTGTCGAGGTGGTCCCGTACAAGTGCACGCACCCGAACATTGAGGGCACACCCCACGACAAGCCCATCCCGGAATTGCCGGCAGCGTCGCTTATCACCCAGCTGAAATTCTATGTCGACCACGAGGCGCCCATCCACGAGGAACTGCTGCGCCACAGGCTTATGGAACTGCACCATGTCGACCGCGAAGGTCCCATGATCCAGAAGGCTCTCACCGAGGCCATCAACCAGGGTCTGCAGTCAAAGAAGTTCATCAAGACAGGTACGTTCTTCTACAGCACCAAGCAGATAGAGCTGAAGCCCCGCGACAGGTCGCAGTGCAGCGAGTTCGAACGCAAGTTCGCCTATGTCGCCCCGGAAGAACGCGCGCTCCTGCCGTCGTCGATGGACGAGTTCACAATAAAGCAGACCCTCGGCCTGCTGGAATAATCTCCAGGTAATTTCGGTCAATAAAACAGGGCTCAGGTACATAAACCTGAGCCCGTAAAATTGGATTTGTCGAATTTATCGGACCTTCACGACGAAAGCATTGATATTGTAGGCGGACAGTTCGCGCGCCTTGTCTTCGGCAGCCTTCTTGGATGTCCATCCACCGCCACGGAGCTTGTAGAACGGCGTGTCGAACACTACCTGGATTGCAAAGCCCGTACTCGCAGCAATCTGAGCACGACGACGCTGAGCGGCATCGAAATCGCCGACAGCTTCGAACTGGAGCATGTAGTAACCGTCGGAAGACTTCCCGCCCTTGGCCGACTTCGAGGAAACATCGTTCATCTTGGTCGTATCGCGCAGGGAGGAATTCAACTGCGGCTTATATTCACGTCCACGGAAAAGGGAATCCAGGTCCGTCGGCTGTCCCGGCTGGACTGCAAATGCCCCTACAGTGCAAAGAAACAGAGCAATCAATACTTTTCTCATATCGCTACAATAATAGTAAAAATGACCTGAACGCAAAAAAAGTCCCCCGCACGGGGGGACTTTTTAAACTAGACGTATGTCCTGCGAGAACTACTTATCGTCGTCCACAATTTCCGCAGTCATCTTCTTAGCCTTCTTCGTGCGACGGACACCCCACATCTGGGTTTCTTCCATCTTGTTCTTCTTGCCAAACTTGGCCAGGTGGACAGAAGAAGTCATCTTCGAGATGTAGGCGCCGGTACCCACGAGACGCTTTTCAGCGGACACGAGGTTCCAGGAGATGAAGAAGTTACGCTGGGTATCCAAGCAGGTATGACCATCTCCGAAGATTTCCTTGTCGTCGCACTTGATCTTCACGACGTCGTGAGCGACAAAGTTACCGAGGTTAGAGAAGAGGTCCAGCTGGAATTCAAGGTAAACCTTGCTGATTTCATCCTTGTTGTTCGGGTCAGTGAACCACTTGGAGATGGAAGTATCAGAGTAGACCAGCGAGTTCATGTCGGACTTCAGGAAGTAACCGAGCTTACCCGGGTTGGCAGCCTTGACGGAATCGAAGGTCACCGTCACGTCGTAAGGCTTGACCGTGGTAATCTTGATATCATCCTTCTTAATCTTGTTCACGATATCCGGAGACACTTCGGTGTACTTGATAGCCTTCACGCCGACTTCAGCTTCACCCGTGACCGGAGTCCATGCCGACGGCAGACGGATTGTGGCATCGTAAGACGTCGGAGAGTTCCAGTCATAAGAAGCATCCTCAGGCGGACGGAGGGTATCACCCAGAATCGCGATGTTCGAGGTATCAGACCAAATCTTGCTGTCCGTACGGAAGCGGATGTAGTCGCCCGTATGCGGAGTCGGATTGTCGTCGGAACCGGTATAGTAGAGGGTCACCTTGTCAGAACCGATCGTAGGAGTCGTAGACTTGACACCAACGACGAACTTCTGTTCCGGAGTCTTCAGGTTGGCAGCGGAGTTCAGGTACACCGTGAAGGCGGTCGTCGCCATGCCAGCATCAACGAGCTTAACCGGTTCAGAAAGGGTCAACGTCATAACGTCCGTATTTTCGTCACGCTGGCGAACGTCGGCAGCCTTGATGAACGGAGCAACACGGTCTATGATAACGCCCGGGAACGGATCTTCCTTAACCTTACCGCGATCGCTATAGCGAGCGTAAGACTTCAGGTTAGCGCTCGGGTTCATGGTCTTGACATCCTTAGAGAAGTTCACACCGTCGATCGAGACACGCTGCAAGCAGAGTGTATCGTCAAGGCCGGCTGCGGAACCGCAACGCATGCTGGACATAAACACGTCTCTTTCGACAACGACAGAGTCGTCACCGTCATCCCAGAACACGACAATTCGGTTCGGCAGGGAGTCCGGGCTGTTGTAGAACGGACGGTTATAGTAGATAACCAGGGAGTCCGCAATACCATCGAGGTATTCCTTACCCATATCGAAATACGGTTCCTTCATATTCAGTTCGGTGGTCGACTTCTTGCCATGAGCGTCGAAGATGTCGGCAAAGACCGGATACGGTACAGGCGGCTTCTTGAAGTGGAGCGGAGAGTAGAGAGCATTAATCAAGTCAGGCTTCGGACCGACAATGCTGAGCGTAGCCGGGTTGTCCGGCATGCCGTCACCGGCAACACGGTATTCCTTAGTAGAATAGATGTTAACCGTTGCACGACCATTGACAAGGACAAGCGTATCGCCAGCGGCCAGAGCAATACCCGCAGAGGTCGTAGAACCGATTGTCAAGGGGAAGTTGCAGCGTTCGCCACATTCCTCGTACTTGCCGGGTTCCGTCATGGACGGGGCCAAGGCCAAGACGTAGAACGTGTACACCGGACCAACGAACCTTTCGACATCAACCGGGTCGCCGCCAAGCGGTTCCGTGCTCGTTTCCGATTCAACGAAGACAAGCTTCGGGACGTAGAAGGTCACGGGCAGCTGGAGGCTACCGCCATTCACGCTAATCATGAAGGTCTGCTGTTCACTCTGAATGAAGGACATGTCAAGAGAAGCATAGACGGTATCGACACCGGTCGCACCAATCGTACGGGCAGCCTTACCAGTCCAGCTCTTGAAGGTTCCGTCAGCTTCCTTAGTTTCAAGCTTGATTGCACCAACAGCGGCACCCTGAGCACCAGTGATGTTGAGAGTGTACTGCTGTTCAACAGCGCCTTCGAAATCAAGATCAAGATCATCACCGGCAAACAGAACCGACGTAATGTAGATCGGGATTCTTGTCAGGTTACCGGCCGAGCTAGCCAAGGCGGAATTAACCACAGTGTACTGAACGGGGAGACCGCTGATATCCTGTCCGGCAGCATTCTCGTTAATGACTTCAAGGTTACCTTCGACGGTGAACGTCCAAGATTCCTCGCTATTGTTGATCCTAGCTTCAAGAACGTAGTTACCCGCAGAAAGTTCCTTAATCAGACCCTTATTGATAGTCGGGCTGCAGCGGTTCGTCAAATCAAGGCCGCCCTTATAAGTATTCGGATCAGCAAGTTGCGCCTGATCCATGATGACATCGCCCTTTTCTGTGGTGAGAGAGTAGTCAACGGTCATGCCATTCTGTTTCAGGTACTCGCACAATTCGTCACCACACATCTTCTTGCCGCTACCACCACCGCAGGAACCATCGCTCGAAATAGCGTAGCAGAGTTCGTAATCACTCTTACCGCCACGGCCATCGTTCGTCTGGTCCTTGCTAAGACCGGTCTGCTGCTTAATGAACATGTTCGTCTTGATACGCACGTTACTCATCGTCGTACGGCGGTCGCAGAAGAAGATATCGATATCGTATTCAGTACCAATCTTCAGATCACCCGAGGCGCCCTTGAAATTATCCAAGTCTACGTAACCCGGAGCGGCCAAGTGAGTACCACCGAGGTCCACGGCCAGCTTGTTGTCGATATAGACCCAAATGTCGTCATCGCCACGGAAGCTGAAGCGCAGGCCCTTCTTGTAACGGAAGTTCGCATGAGATTCGAAGCAGAAGTGCTGGTTACGACCGGCATTCTTAAGGACATCGCCATATTCAGTGTCCGGATCACCCGAAGTCCAGCGGGCGTTGCCCTCGGGATTCTGGTTCTTCCCAACCTTTGTGCCACTAATCTTTTCACCCGAAGAATAGAACGTCCAACCAATAGGAGCGTCCTGCGGGCAACCCCAGCCCCAGCCGTCGCCGTCGAAGCTGATAGTTCTGTTGCCGACTCGAATGGTTTCTTCCCATTCACCACCGTTAGCAAACAGGCCATCGCACTTAATACCACCGTTCCAACCCGGACCGTTACAGAGCAAGTCAATCTCCGGAACGCCTTCCTGGGCATTGATTGCGCGGAGGCCATCACCAAACTGACCGTTCGTGCACAAGAACACCGGACCTTCAGCCAAGCGCTTGTTTTCGGCAGCAGGGATATGTTCCGTCAACAAGTTCGTCGGAGTCTTTTCTGCCGGATAGAAACCACCCGGAGCAGGATATTCGCCACCCGGAGGACCCTGGTAATTGTCAGAATCGAACTCGTACTTACCGTCATCCGTCTGAGTGAACGGCATGTTGAAGCAGTAGGCTTCGTTCACACCCGGAGTCGGGTTGAACATAGCTTCAAAGGCCTTATCAGCATCGCTACCGAAGCAAGACTTACCCTTAGTCGTGAGTGCCGGCTTCTTCGTAGTCGCATCCAGGACATCCGTCACCATACCCGGAGTAACACCGATACAGGGGACAATTGCCGTAGCAGAAGAGACAACATTGTACGGAGCATTGGGATAGTAGCAAGCGTTGTTCTTACAAACATCCGGATTGCCCTGACATTGCTGTTCATAATGGCTGCAAGTAAATGCACCGTGCAAGCTAGCATCGGTATCATAAATGTTAGCAGCAAGGTCATATCCGCAAGCACCTTGTTTCAGCGGATCAGTGGCGCTCCAACCAGCCATAGCGGGATTGGTCTTATCGGCAAACTCGTTTGCAGCGACAAAAAAGATTTCATCAGAGCCTAGGAACGAGAACATCGAGGCCAGGTCGATGGCAACCGGATCACCAACGCCCCAGTCACCTTCCATGCCGATAGCTTCCTTCATCTGTTCGTCGTCATCACGATAGATAAGGACTTCGGTAGGAGGTTCCTCATCAACAAAGCGCCTGTAATACCAACCGCACCTATCGGGATCAGCATCCATGGGCTTTCCTGCCGCACCACCAATGCTCATCATAGGAATGGCGCTCTTCCACTTGACATCTTCGGGCAGCATGATACGGAAGTACTTCACGTCAGCCGGGTTGTTAGAAATATACGGTTTAGACGGATCAGACGGATCCGGTTCGATCCACAGCTCCCCGTTTTTACCGAAGGCTTTACAGGTAAAGCCCGTTGCTTCCGAGAACTGGACCGATTCTCCGTTCGAAGTAATAATCTTCGGCGTTATAGACGGATACTGACCGTAGTCGTTCGCACGGCTAGCGATATTAAAACCCGTCGCATCGTTCGTTCCACCGACATCTTCAGCAGAAAGTTGCAACCATCCCGTGGTAGAACTCTTCTTGAAGGCAATAAAGTTACCTCCAGCTGCTGCATAGGCAGTAGTCCATCCATCGGGCAGCTTCAAATATATCGTGCCTTCGCACGGTAGCGCTGCATACACCCCTTGCACCCCTGCAAAGAGAAGAACTAATGCAAACACCAATTTTTTTAAGGCGTTATATTGTTTTTTCATAATCTTCTTTTCCATTTAGGTTCTCCGACCAATACAGCAATACCAAAAACACGCGGTTCTTGATATGCTACACCGACCTAAAATCTATCCTTTTTATGAAAAAAAAGAAGTGTTTTTTTCCAAAACAACACAAAAAAGTGTTTACAAAGGGTTAATTTGCAAAAATATGTTTATAAATCACACAAATATTGCACACGAAAAAATTGCCCTCAGCCAAGCACTGCTCGATTTTGTAACCAAACTTTTACAATCGTAAAATATGCCCCTGTTCCATCCATCAAATACACCCCCGGACAGGCCCTTCTCGCCACCCAAAAAAGCTACATTTTGTATATTGAAAAAAGAGAGGGCCCGATGAAGGATTTAGACCAAACTATCGTCACAGGAAACAAGACGATCCGGTTTCGACCGAGCGAAGTGCGCCCGCACCTCATCGTGCTGTACCCTCAAGCCCAATTCAAGCAGATTCCCCTTTCCGTAGGGAGCGTCATCCTCGGTCGCGGACAGGACGCCGACATCCACCTGGACGACGAACTGGTGAGCCGCAAGCACTGCAAGCTCACCTTTGACGGAACCCGCATCACCGTGGAAGACCTCGGCAGCACCAACGGTACCTATGTCGACGGCAACCCCGTTACCGCAGCCCCCCTCGGGCCCGACAACCGCCTGCAACTCGGCACGATGATTTTGAAGGTGGAATTCAAGGACGCCACCGAAGAGGCCATAGCCCGCGAACTGTTCGAAGCCGCAACAACGGACGCGCTCACCAAGATCGCGAACCGTCGCACCTTCATGGACAGGAGCCTCGGCGAACTTGCACTCGCACGGCGCAACAACTACTACGTGCACTGCATCATGGTGGACGTAGACCACTTCAAGCACGTGAACGACACGTGGGGTCACCAGTGCGGAGACCTGGTGCTCAAGGAAGTCGCGAGGATCTTGAAAGAGGAAAAACGGGAATCCGACCTGCTCGCCCGCTACGGCGGCGAGGAATTCGTGCTGCTCCAGTGCGGTATCGGCCCCGAAGACGCGAAAAAGAGCGCAGAACGCCTCCGCGCCGCCGTCGAAAGCCACCGTTTTTCATGGGATGACGCGATAATCCCCGTCACCATCTCCCTCGGGCTAGCCAGCAAGCAGGGCGAATTCATCGGGAAAATAGAGGATCTCATCGCCGAAAGCGACAAGTACCTCTACATCGCCAAGGAAGACGGCCGCAACCAAGTCGTCACCGCGTAAATTTTTTAAATTTGCGCCCCGAAATGTCAAAAATCCTTGAAAACAAGAAGCTCAACGCGATGGGGACGGCCAGCATCCCCAAGATTATCCTGCAGTTCTCGGTGCCCGCCATCATCAGCATGCTGATCGAGGCGCTCTACAACATCGTGGACCGCTACTTCGTTGGGCAGGGCGTCGGCAGCCTGGGCATCGGGGGCATCACGATATGCTTCCCCATCGCCCTGTTCATCATGGCCATGTCGATGATCGTAGGCGTCGGCGGCAATACGCTCTTTGCCATCCGCCTGGGCGAAAAGAAGTACGAGCAGGCCGCCATCATCCTTTGCAACTCGTTCTTGCTGCTGGTCATCATGGCCGTGGCGGCGTTCACGCTGGGCCAGACGTTCATGACCCCGCTCCTCAAGCTATTCGGCGCGAGCGACCAGCTGCTGCCCGTAGCCAAGAGCTACATGCGCATCATATTGATGGGGGCCATTTTCCAGACCATCGTCCCGGGGATGAACCACTTCATCCGCAGCATGGGCCACCCCAAGACAGCCATGACCCGCGTCATGATCGGCGCCGGAAGCAACGTGTTTCTCGACTGGCTATTCATCATGAAGTTCGGCTGGGGCATCGAGGGCGCCGCATGGGCGACCGTACTGAGCCAGTTCATCGGCGGCATGGCGGTGATGCAGTTCTTCTTGAAGAAGAGTACCCCCATCAAGATGAACCGCCGCTACATGAAACTCCGCGTCTCCTACGTACGCAAGATTTTCATCCTGGGCCTCCCCCCGAGCGTCATGCAGATTACGAACAGTCTCCTGAACGCCATTCTCGCCTGGAGCCTCACCCACTACGGGAACAAGAGCCTCGAAAACGTGAACGGGATGACCGGCGGAGACCAGGCCATCGCCGCGTTCGGCATCATCAACAGCATCGTGTCCATCATCATCCTCCCGCTTCTTGGATTCGTGAACGGGAGCCAGCCCATCATCGGCTACAACTACGGCGCCAAGAAGTTCTCCCGCGTCCGCGGGGCGCTCAAGTTCACCATGATTTACGCGACGGGCTTTATCGCTGTCGCCTGGTGTGTCGTCATGACTTGTACGCAGTCGCTGGTCGCACCGTTCGCACCGAACGACCTGAACATGCAGGAACTGGCGACCTGGGGAATGCGGACATTCCTCATCATGCTCCCCTTTGTGCCAATTGGAATGGTGTCGGGCAACTTCTTCCAGGGTATCGGCAAGCCGTGGCAGTCCATGTTCTTCAATGCCTGCCGACAGCTCATATTGCTGATACCTTTCCTGATCATCATGCCCAGGTTCTTTGAACTCAGGGGCGTGTTCATGGCACAGCCTATCGCCGATGTAGGCGCAAGCCTCATCGCGGTCTTCATGCTCCGCCGGGAACTCAAGAAGATTCCCCGCACAGACGTAAACGGTTAGTAAAGCTTTTTCGCAGAAACGAGTTCGCCGCCCTTCTCGTGGAAGAGAATCAGGGAGCCGCCCTCGACCGTCTGCAGTACGTTCTTGATCTTTTCGACAATCGCGTTCTCGTCGAAGCCGATTTCGCTATAGGCCGTTTCGCCAATGACGAGGCCAAAGCGAATCATGTCCGGGGCCACCTTGCGGAGGTAGGCGATGAATTCCTCCCCGCCGCCCACGACGTCGGTCGCGGTGAGTTTTTCTATTTCCATCGGGTCGCGGACGCTCACCAGGAGGGGGAACAGGTCGGAAGCGACCGCCTGCTTGCTGTTCAGGTAGAGAGTGTTCCCCACGAAAAGGCTAATGGAATCGTTCAGCACCTGGCGGACCTCGATGATGATGTCGCATTCGGCAGACATCACCTGCATATCGACTTTGGAAGGGCCGCAAGCCATCAGGGCGAGGGACATGACGGCGAGGAACGATAGAAGCAGTTTTTTCATAAGATTCTCCTGTAGAACAGCCTGTGTCAAAAATATAATCTACAGGACGCACCCCCATTCCATAAAAAAATGTAAAAAAGGTTATTTGGAAAGGATCGAGAGCGCTTTCTGGATCAAATCGGGCGAAAGTTTGAAAATTTCGCTCAATTTCTCCACGCGGTCCCCCTCGTCCAAGCGTTCCATGCGGCTGCCGCTTGCGTCGCGGGTCACCAGGTTTCCCTTCTGGTAGTAATACTGGATGCCGCGTTCGCGGTCCAGGCGGTTCAGGACCGGGTACGTCATCATCTCGCGGGAGAAGCTTTCCACCCAGTGCTGCTTGAACTCCTCGACGCTGACACCGTCCAGCGGGTACTCGAAACGGAGCTTCATCTGGGCACCGGCCAGGCCGCGGTCACCGAGAGCGCCGCCCGTCCAAAGTTCCATGCGGTCCTGGACCGGGCGGACCAGGCGCACGCTGTTCGGCACCAGCGGGAAAATGGCATCGCCCGTACCGAAAGGCGGAACGGCCGGAATCGGCAAAGGGTCGAAAATGAGGTAGCCGGGATCGAAGAGGTAGTCTGTGGGGAGGCGAGAGACGAGAGACGAGAGAGGGGAAGTGAAAGACGAGAGACGAGAGACGAGAGACGAGAGAGAGGAAGTGAAAGACGAGAGACGAGAGACGAGAGACGAGAGAGAGGTGGTGTCGAGAGAGACGTTCGGGAGGATCAAGGCGCAGTGGATGTTGCGTTCCTTGCGCTTGTGCCCCATGACAAGCCGGGGTTCGAGCCCCATGTCGCGCAGGCTCTGGTACAGGTGCCATGTCATGCTGAAGCAGGTTCCCCCGCCCATCCACGTGTCGACATCGTTCTGGTCGCTGTCGTCCAGGTTGCGCGCTCCCGTGGCGCTGCCCGTCTGTTCCAGGCGGATAATCTTCGTGAGGTTCTCGTAGGTCACGTTCGAGAGCCTTGTGCACAAGTCGAGAATCTTTTGCCACGTAGAAGCGTCCATGAAAGGAAAGATAGAAAAAGGGGAGAGGCTCGGGGCTCCAGGCTCGAGGTGCGAGGTGTCAGCCGTGAGCGGTGAGCAGTGAGATAAGGAGATGCCCGACCAAGCCGGGCATGACATCTTTCTTTCTAACTCTAGATTCTAATCCCTTGATCCTAACCACTAGCCACTGTTTACTAACCACTGTTTACGGGCTACGCCCTAACCACTTCCTACTGCCTACTTTCTACTGCCTACTTCCTACTGCCTACTTCCTACTGCCTACTTCCTACTGTTTACTAACCACTTCCTACTTCCCACTATTTACTATATTATTCGCATGCTCGGTATTGTTCAGAAAAAGGGAAACGACGAAAAGCTTTGCGGCAGGCTGATTGCCTACGCAAGAATTTTGCCTACGCCCGACGGCGACATCAACGACTCCCCTTTTGACGACATGATCCAGAACGGGCTCCTGACTATCGAAGGCGATTTCCGCACGTTCAACCCGACCGTTCCGACACCCAGCCAACGCAAGAAGGTGATGGACGACAAGCTGAACAACCTGTTGGAATCCATGCAGGAAAACGGCGTGGAACTGCCGGAGAACCTCGACGTGGACACCTTGCGCGACCGTCTCCATGAACTTTCCAATATGGAAGTCATTCCCATCCCGGCCCGCATCGGGAACTTCACGAACGAGGAAGACATCTTGAATGAAGATGCCGACATCTACTACGTCGGCGAATTCATCGGTGCAAACCAGGCGCACTTCTGCCTCACGACATTGCCCATCTACTACCAGGCTCGTTACCGCGAGCAGACGAAGGTCGAGGAAATGGCACTGCTGAACGGCATCCTTTCGCAGTTCGAGGCGGGAGACATCATGGACAACGACGACATCCAGAAGGAAACAGCGGAACTCTTCCCGGAAGGGGCCACGCTGAACACGTTCGTCGGCGACCTGAACAACCTGCTGAACGTCCGCGTCATCCCGTTTTTGCTCGCCTGCGAAACCGAGAACGATTACCAGAGCCAGATTGCGCTGTTCTACAACTTCATGAAAGACTACCCCCAGCAGGAAGACATTTCCCGCGTGGACAAGGCCATCCAGAAACTGCGCAAGCAAAGCGACGACCAAAATGCGCGCAAGCTGCTCGAACTGAGCTGCAAGAAAATCAACGCCATCTACAACGAAGACACAAAGTCTGCAGAAATGCTGGATGCCGAAATCAAGGGCATCTAGGCTCCCTACATTTTAGACAAAGTCAACAGTACGGCGCCAGCAAGGATGACCACCGTGGAGGTGGCGAGTTTTATGCGTTCGCGACGGGTCGCATATTCACCGAAGGCAAACACGCCCCAGAGCTGGTTCACGACAAGGTTGAGCTGCAGCAGCGGGTAACCGACCGCATAGCCAAAGAGGCCGTCGTCGGCAATGGCCCAGAAAATGGCGAGCGTACCGAGCATCCAGAGGGAACCGGCAAAAAAGGCGAACAGCGACGGGACCGCGGGCATTTCAAAGCGCTTGCCGCGCTTCAAGGTGATTAACAAGAACAGGACAATGCTTCCGATGCAGACGCCCACCGAGAACGGGAAAAGGAATTCCATGTCGCCGAGGTTGCTAAGCTTGTACGGAATCAGGTAGGAACCGAACACGGCACCCGAAAGGAGCGAACGCCAGTTTTTCCAGATGTGCTGCATCTTGCCCGCCGGAATCCAGATGCCCACGAGCATGCACACGATGGCAGGAATCGAGAAGTAGAGCAAGGTGTGCTCGGCAAAAAGGGTCACGCCCGTGATGAACGAAAGCAGGATGCTCACGCTCATGGAACGAAGCCCGGCACCCGCCAAGTCCGCTTCCGCCTGCACGGCCCAGAAGCACAGCGCACCGCCAACAACCCAGAGCAGGCCGCAAAGCACGCCCACCGGCTGTAAGTTGAACTGCCCCGTAATGGTCGCGATCACCGACGAACAAAGCAGTGCACCCAACGACATGACGGCGATGAACGCCCAGGACGAATAGTGCGGATACTTCTTGAGCGGAATCATGTAGGTCCCGAAGGCGAACACGCCCATCAGGACACCGATTATACTGAGAACGCTACTTGCCAATGCAGAACCCCGCGAAAATAGATTGTAAAATGTCTTCGGACGAAATCTCGCCCACTATGCTCTGGAGCGCGCGACGCACCAGCTGCATCTCGAAAGCCAGAAGTTCGACGGCCGGGTTTGTCCGGATGAGATCGAGGGCGCGGTCGATGCCGGCGAGGGCATCTTCGAGGCATGCCTTCTCGCGTTCGCTCGTAATCCAGAAGTCCTCCGCGGATTCGTCACTTTTGAACAGGGCGGAGTTCATCATGCGCTTGAGTTCCGCGAGACCCTCGCCCGTCTTGGATGAAACACGGAGGGCGTTAGCTTCATTCGGGCATGAGACAGCGCGCAGGTCGCACTTGGAATGAACGATGAAATCAGGACGCACATTTTCCCGAGCCTCGGGCCTCGTGCCTCGAGCCTCATCTTCCCCCGCATCCACTAAAATCTTCAAATCCGCTTCTTCCAAAATCTCCCGGCTCTTCTCCATACTGAGCGCATCGAGTTTGTCAGTCGCATGCTCCGCAATGCCCGCCGTGTCGACCAGTCGGATCTCGCCACCGTCGAGGAACAGGCGCACTTCCACGAAGTCGCGGGTCGTCCCGGGAATGTCGCTCACCAGGATGCGGTCCTCGCCGAGCAGCGCATTGGCGAGACTCGACTTGCCCGCATTCGGTGCGCCGTACAAAACAGCGAGAGGCAGGCGTCTCAGGGAAGCGGCGCCCTTGAAACTTTTCAGCATGTCCGCCACGCCTTCGCGGATCAACGAGATCTTGTCGCCCCAGGCCGCATAATCCGGGTCGGCCTCTTCTTCGGCGAAATCCACGTCCAGCTCCAGGCGGGCCGAAATGTCCTTGATCTGTGCAGCGAGGGACGCGACCTTTTTCGAGAGGGCGCCGCCCAGCAAGCGGTGGGCGTTCCTCAGTTCGGAGAGGTTCGCGCTGTGGATCACGTCGGCGACGGATTCCGCCTGGGCAAGATCCATTTTCCCGTTCAGGAACGCGCGCCGCGTAAATTCGCCCGGTTCGGCAAGGCGCACGCTGCCGACTTCGCGAATAGCGCGGATGAGTTCGCGCACGATAAGCGGGTTGCCGTGCGGGTAGAGTTCCAGCACGTCTTCGCCCGTGTAGGAATTCGGGCCTTCGAAAAAGACGTAGACGAGGCTGTCGATGGCAGGGGCCGCCGCAAGGCTTTCGCCTTGACCGGCATCAGCCGGGCGCGGGTAGCGGGCCGTCCCGAGACGGACTTCGCGCGGTTTGATCCCGGCAAGAGCCGCCTCCCCGAACAATGCGCGTACCACGTCACGAACCTCCGGCCCGCTCACGCGGACGGCGGCCACGGCACTCACGCCGGCAGGGGTCATCGGGGCTACAATAGTCCGGGAATCCATGCCGCAAAAATAGTAAATAGGAATCCCAGGCTTGTCGGTTTTTCTTTTGTCACTTCTTTATTAGTGTATGTACAGGGCCTACGGGTGTAATCGCGTAATGCTCGTCGATAGTCCCCTTCACGGTGGAATATACCCAAACTGGACAATCTAACGGCATGTCTGGCGTATTTTCCCTGATGAGAAGTTTCGCTACTAGGGTGTCACCCCTGCTTTCCACCCCAATAGACTCTATGGAATCTCGGCTCCAACTTATTTGTGCAGGGAATACAAATGAAGTCTTGCCATCTTTGCTAACGATAAAAAGAGTATCCACATTTTCTATGCTGTCCAGTTGATCGTTGGTTGCACAAGGCGACAACGAATCTAACTGAAGAAGAACCTCGTTGTTAGCAATTTCTGGCGAACGGTTTGTGCTAGCTTCGCCAGAGCAAGAACAAACAAACATAGCGCTGAACAGCGTCACTACAAAAGCGATAGTAGTTTTCACATTCATTGTAAACCTCTTTTTTTGCCGAACACCCACTTTAAAGCATACTTCTAATCGCATAAATATATACAAAGTAACCTTTCCTGTCAATATTTGAGCATTTAAACCTCTCGCACCTCGGACCTCAAGCCTCGAACCTTCCCCCCATTTTTCTATCTTGCCTCCCATGAGCAGTTTCAAGATTATTTCCCGGCCGATTGGCACAGTGCAATGTTTTGTCCTCCAGCGCGACGACGGCGCTGAATTCGAAATCCTTTCCGGCTACGGCGCGGGCCTGAACGCCTGGCGCATTCCCGCCGCGGACAACGCCAAGTCCATCGATCTCCTGTTCGGTTACCGTCCGGGCGACGACATATTCAAAATGGGACCAGACACGAATGCCGGTTGCCGCCTCGCCCCATTCCCGGGTCGCGTGGCTTATGCGAAGTTCAACTGGAACGGTCAGGATTACCAGCTTGTCAACAACGTAAGCTGGGCTCCGCACGCCCTCCACGGGTTCCTGCAGAACAAATCGTGGGAATTCACGAGTTTCGGGGCCGACAGCGAAAAGTGTGTTGCCGAGTTCACCTGCGACTGGCCGGGAGCATTTGCCGGCTTCCCCTTCCCGTTCCGCGCTACAAACAAGATAACATTTACCGGCGAAAGCTATTCCGTCGAATCCACCGTCAAGAACATCGGGACAAAGGACATGCCGTATTCCGAAGGTTGGCACCCGTACTTTATGCTGGGCGAAAAGATTGACGGTCTTACGCTCACGCTTCCCGAGACATGCCTTGCAGAACTTGACAGCGCCGACATTCCCAAGGGGACTTTCCATGCCGACACGCGCTTCGTGGGCGGCCGGACGATCAACGACGAATTCATCAACGACTGTTTCTGCCTCGACGGCAAGAGCGCGCGTGCCCGCATGGAGCTCAAGGGCACCATCGGTAGCCTGGACATTTGGCAAGACGCGAGCGACGGGCAGTACAACGCCATCCAGATTTACACCCCGCCCACACGCGAAAGCATCGCCATCGAGCCGATGACCGCCGAGCCCGACGCCCTGAACCATCACCGCGGTTTAATTGTCGTAGCCCCCGGCGAAAAGCGTACTTTCTCGTTCGGCGCATCATTCAAAAAGAAGTAAAAACATCTCTTTTCCCCAAAAAGCTGTGGACATTTTCAAAAATAAATGTCCACAGCCGCAAGCGAATGCAAACCCGTTTTTACGGGTTTTTATTTATTTTGAGGCGGGGTAATTTATAATTATGGAGAACAGGATGAAAAACATCAAGCTCAAAATGCTGTGTGCGCTTGCGTTTTGCAGTACAGCAATTGCCGCGCCAGGATTGACCGTAAACGGGACGGAACTACAGTACAACGGGAAAAAAATCTTCTTTTCGGGCGCGAATCTCGCCTGGAGTGACTACAACTCCGACGTGGGCGATTCCCCACTGAACGAAAACGCCTGGCGCAAGGCCGTCGAAGGCACTCGCGCCGCGGGCGGCAACGCTATCCGTTGGTGGCTTTTCAACAACATGAGCCAAAGCCCGGAAATCGACCAGACGACTCATCTGGTTTCGGGCCTCAAGGCGAACACCATCAACAACATGAAAAAAGCCCTCGATATCGCCGAAGAATACGGCGTGATGGTTTCGATGTGCCTTTTCAGCCACAATCTGATGGAACCGAACCAATGGGGACTTTACAACGAAAAGCTCGATATCACAGCGAACACGCAACTGTTCGAAGATGCGGGCACCAAGGCATTCATCGACAATGCACTCATCCCGGTGGTGAAAGCGATTGGCAACCACAAGGCGCTCATGACATGGGAAGTTTTCAACGAGCCCGAAGGCATGACTAGCGAAGGCTGGACAACCAAGAAACTCGACAAGGCTACGCTCCAGAAATTTACAAACAAAGTTGCGGCAGCCATCCACACGGAGAACCCGGAACTTCTCGTTTCGACAGGCAGCGTAAACATCAAATATCAGGCATGGTGGAACGATGCAGCCCTCGTCGCAGCCGGTGGAGAAGCAAAAGGCACCCTTGACTTTTTCCAGACACACTATTATCCGTATTACCAGGATGATGCCGTCTCGCCGTTCGTGAATACGGCGGCGCAGATGGCAACCCAATATGGCTACGACAACAAGCCGATGATTATCGGCGAGTTCCCGGCAAGCGGCTGGGCTGGCGAAACCTACAAATCCACTTTTGCCGCCAAGACGCAGATTACGACAGAAGAATGTTACCGCAAAGCATTTGACGGTGGCTACGCAGGCGCTCTCGCATGGCAGTATATAGGCGACAAGACCGAAGCGAATTTCGGCGGTTACACTTACACAATCGACCCGGCTCTTAAAGCGATGACGGCTCTCGCCGCCACAGAAGAAGCGAGCATCAAGATTAAAGATGCAACGATTGACAACACCACCGGCGACGGCAAGATGGCCGTAACTTACGGAGGCGACAACGCTCAAATCGAATACCAGAAAACATTCGACCTGAGCAAGGCCAACACGCTGTCTTTTGAAGCAAAGAATAACGGAGCCACAGCAGCCCAGTTGAACTTGATTTTCAAACTTACGGATGCATGGACATGGACCGAAGTCGAAGGCCCCTGCGAAGTGCCCGCCGGAGAAAAGAAGACTTGCACTTTTGATATTTCGAGCCACGCCGACCGCAACAAGACTTTGAGTACGGTCATCGCGAACTACGCAGCGGGTTACACAGGCACCATTCTTTACGACAACTTTGTCGCCGGTACGGACACACTTTGGAATTTCAATGCCGACAAGTACGACGCATTTAGCCGCGGTTTCGAAAACACCGAAGAAATGATTCCCGAAATCAAAATTGTCTACGACGACACTTACGAAAGCGGAACAACACGATATTTCCGTATTGCGAACAACATTCATTCCTCCGTCAAAGTCAACGCCAACACAATCTCCCTTGTCACAAGTACGGCAGGGATGCTGAGCGTGGATATTTTCGGCATGAACGGCCAGCACGTCGCCACCCTGCACAGGGGAGCAATAGTAGCCGGTAACCACACATTCAGCCTCACCGGAATCCGGAGCGGACACTACCTCCTACGCGTCAAGGGTACCGGAATCGCAGCCACGCAGCCGATTCGGTTGAAGTAGAGTCGACGAAATCCTGGCGGCCAACAAGGCCGCCTTTTTTTTACCTATATTGCAGGCCATGAGCGACAAGCACCCCCTTTACTTTACGATCCACGGACATTTTTATCAGCCGCCCCGGGAGAACCCCTGGACGGGCGTCATTGAGAATCAACCTAGCGCAAGACCCTTCCACGACTGGAACGACCGCATTGCAAGTGAATGTTACAGCCCGAACTCCGCAAGCCGCATTTTGAGCGAGCACGGGCACATTGTCGATATTGTCAACAACTACGACTTCATGAGTTTCAACATGGGTCCGACCTTGATGAGTTGGATCCGCACGAACACCCCGGAAACATACAAGCGAATCCAAGAAGCGGACAAGCGCAGCCGCGAACGCCTGAACGGCCACGGCAACGCCATCGCCCAGGTGTACAACCATGTCATCATGCCGCTTGCGAGCGAACAGGACAAGCGCACGCAAATCCACTGGGGTATCGAAGATTTCAAGTTCCATTTCGGTCGCATGCCCGAGGCCATGTGGCTTGCCGAGACCGCCATCAACCTGGACACCGTCGTGGAACTCATCAAGGCCGGCATCAAGTTCACCATCCTCTCGCCGACGCAGGCCGACAGTTTCCGCAAGCTCGGCGACAGCGAATGGAAGGGATGCGCCAATACCGATATCGATACCACGCGCCCCTACCGCATTTTCCCGCGTGACAAGGAGGGCAACCTTGTCTGTGACGGCAACCTGGACGTGTTTTTCTACAATCCCTGGCTTTCTTCTGCCGTAGGGTTCGAGCACCTGCTCCGCAACGCGGACACCTTCGGCGGCCGCATCCGCGACGCCTGGGACGCGAACCGCGAAGACCCGCAGCTGGTGAGCATCGGCACCGACGGCGAAAGCTACGGGCACCACGAACCGTTCGGCGACATGTGCGCCGCCTGGCTCTACAACCGCTACGCTCCCGAGCACAACATGGTGCCGGTGAACTACGGCTGGTATCTCGAGAAATTCCCCCCGCAGCACGAAGTCCTCTTGAAGAACTTCCACGGCGAAGGCTGTGCCTGGAGCTGCGCCCACGGCGTCGGCCGCTGGTACCGCGACTGCGGATGCTCCACGGGCGGCGGGCCGGACTGGAACCAGAAATGGCGCGGTCCCTTGCGCGACGCCTTCAACCACCTGAAGGCCCTCGCCGACGAAATCTTTATAAACGAACTCCAGCACCTCACGGCAATGGACCCGTGGGATGTCCGCAACAAGTACGTCGACGTTCTCATCGCCCCAGGCGACAGCTACCGCCTGAAGAGTTTCCTCAACGCCACGCTTCTGCACCCGCACGACCCGGATGAGTGTGCCAAGGCAGTGCGTTTGCTCGAAATCCAAAAATTCTGCATGTTCAGCTTCACGAGCTGTGGCTGGTTCTTCAACGATATCGAAGGCCTGGAGCCCGTGCAGAACATGCGCTATGCGCTGCGCGCCA
This sequence comes from Fibrobacter sp., assembly GCA_017649565.1. Classification (GTDB taxonomy): domain Bacteria; phylum Fibrobacterota; class Fibrobacteria; order Fibrobacterales; family Fibrobacteraceae; genus Fibrobacter. The sequence goes on from JAGCGO010000058.1 coordinate 65,157, forward strand.
TGGAACTGCTCAAGCCGTTCCTCCCCGAAGGCCGCGACATCAAGGCCGAAGTCCTCGAAATCCTCGCGAAGGCCACGAGCAATGAGCACAAGTGGAGCGGAGCCGAAGTATTCACAAAGTCTGCCGAAGAAGACGTCCCCGCATTCGTCAAGCAGATGGCCGAACGCGCCGCCATTTACCACCTCGGGCTCGAGGACGACTACCTGAACAAGGACTACCGCCTCACCGCCTCGAAAATCTCGTCGCGACGCCGCCAGACCATAGTTTATACCACCTACAACGACACGACTATCGACGAGCACCATGCATCGACCATTCTCGTGCTTAACGACGCGCTCGGGAGAGTCAACCTGGTTGTCTGCAACGGCGACCCCAGGGAATGCGGGCTCTCGTTTGTCGACAACCCGAACATGTCTACCGAAGAGCTCAAGGCCGCATTCCCCGAGGCGTACGTCGTCCGCATGCGTGACCTCATGAGCGATTCCCTCAAGCGCATCAACCAGCTTTCGACACAGCGCCACCTGACGGAAGTCACCAAGACCTTCTCCAAGTTCGCGCTGGACCACGGCATTCCCATCGACTGCCTGGCCGACCCGGACCACACGCTGCCCGATACTATGCGCAAGATTCTCTCGCTTGAAATCAACGCGAAGATACACCACCTCGCGCTCACGTATCTCGACAATCCGTGCGACGAGGACTTCGCAAAAATCCACGAACTCATTGACGAGGCGAAGGCGCTGGACACCACATTCTCGTTCGGCGGCACGGGCCGCATGTTCCACAGGAAGCTCATGGGACTCATCGAGAACGTCGCAAGGAACCAGGACGAGGCATCCGTCAAGCACATCACGGGCCTCATCACCGTCGCAGACTGGCTGGAACTCTATATCGACAAGACAACGCTCGAGAACAAGGTCTTCCCCACTTACAAGAAGTTCATGGAAGACCCCAACGGCAAGCTGGCCGCGCTCAAGCCGATGTTCGACTGGCTGAACTTCGAGGGGCCCAATGCTTAGCCTCTCCGCCGCCCCGCTGATCGACTCCAAGAGAATCGCCGAACGCATCGGCGAACTCGGCAAGCAGATCGGCGAGGAATACGACTTCGACATCCTTGTCGGAGTCATGACGGGCGCATTCATCTTCGTGGCCGACCTCTGCCGCGCCATGCCCAGGCAAAAGGTGCAGATCAAGTTCATCAAGGCTTCGAGCTACGGGGACTCCACGGAATCCTCGCACAAGGTGAAGGTGAGCGGACTTGACAGCGCCAAAGTAGAGGGGGCGCGCCTGCTGCTGGTGGACGACATCCTGGACACCGGGCACACGATGCAGGCACTCGTCAAGGAACTTTCCGCGATGGGAGCCAAGGAAATCAGGACATGCGTGTTCCTCGACAAGCCTGAACGCCGCGAAGTGCCAATCAAGGCCGATTACGTGGGTTTTGAAATCCCGAATGCGTTCGTCGTGGGCTACGGGCTCGATTTTGCAGACGAATACCGCACTTTTCCGGATGTCTGGACGCTTGAAGAAAAACAATAACTATATTGGACATTATGGCACAGAATGATTCAGACGACGTTAAGCTCCACGCCACGCAAACCTTCGCGGCACTCGGCAACAAGTTCAGCAAGCTGCCCCGCTCGAAGCGTTTGATTATCATTGGCGCAGTGGCCCTGCTCATTTATATTCTCGGGTTCGTGACCTGCAGCGTCATGAACAGCGTCCCGACCGAAGGCATCATCGAGAAGGTGGCCGCCCTCCCCGACGCGAAGAACAAATGCAAGTTCCGCTACGACCGTGCCCTCGAATATGCCATCATGCACGAATGCGTCTTTGCCAAGGGTACACCCGGCAACGGCTCCAAGCTCGTGCAGCGCGTGAACTACTGCACCTGCGCGCTCGAAGGCGTGCAGATGAAGAAGCCGTACCAGAAGATGTTCGAGAACAACCTCGTGGACTTCACGTTCAAGATCCGCGAAGAGAATCTCTGCAACGAAGAGAAGAACATCCCGACGCTGGAAGCCGAAGGCGACCAGGGCGGGAACAACTAGTCTCCACTACAATATCAGCATCCCGTCGCCGTAGCTGAACAGTTTCATCCTGTTCTCGACGGCCATCTTGTACGCGGCCAGCGTGTTTTCGCGTCCGTAGAATGCGGACACGAGCAAGATAAGCGAGCTCTTGGGCCAGTGGAAATTGGTCAGGAGCCCGTCCACGATCTTGTAGCGGTAGCCGGGATAGAAGAACGCGTGCGTCACGCCCTTCTGCGGTTTCAGGAATCCGTTAGCGTCGGCAATCGTCTCGATGACGCGGGTGCTCGTGGTCCCGACAGTCACGATGCGGCCGCCTTCGCGCTTGGCCTTGTTGATGATGTCGGCGTTTTCGGGCGTGAGCTCGTAATGTTCGCCATGCATCTTGTGCTGGGTAAAGTCCTCGACCGAGATGTTCTGGAAGGTGCCGGGGCCCACATGTAACGTCACTTCAGCCACGTACACGCCCTTCGCCTTGAGGTCTTCGAGCATCTGCTCGCTAAAGTGCAGGCTCGCCGTCGGTGCAGCCACCGCGCCGGAATACTTCGCGAAAATCGTCTGGTAGGCGAGCTTGTCGCTTTCGTCGTCGGGGCGGTCAATGTACGGCGGCAGCGGGACATGCCCTTCGCGGTTCATCACCGACTCAAGTTCCACCGGAGTCACCGCAAAGCGCAGCACACGTGCCCCGTCTTCATGGACGTCTTCGACAACTGTCTTGACGCCTGCGATTTCCAGTTCGCGGCCCACCTTGAAAGCCTTGCCCGGACGCACCTGCGCCTCGTAGCGGGCAGAACCGTCTTCGGCAGGAATCAACGACTGCACCAGAAGCGTCTCGACCTCGCCGCCATGCAACGTATGGCCGTACAGCCTCGCGGGAATCACCTTGGTATTGTTCACCACCAAACAGTCGCCCGGCCTGAACAGGTCGACAATTTCCGGAGCCTTCATTATGCGGCGCTCGCCGCCGTCCTTAGGGCAATGCAGAATACGCGTCTTGCCCTTGCCCGCCGTGCGGGAGGCAATCAGTTCCTTGGGGAACTCAAAATTGTAGTCAGAAAGCCTGTGTTCCATCTTAACCCTGGAGAGATTTCATCGCTTCCTTGACAAGTGCCTTCATGTCGGCCTTGAGACTTGCCGGCTTCAGGATTTCCACGTCCGGGAGCACGCCCAAAAGCCATGACTTGAAGTCCGGAGTGATACGGAGTTTCAGGTCGACGACAAAGCGGGACTTGCCTTCCTTGATGATAGCCTCCGGGACGAATTTCGACTTCTTGAACTGGCTCTGCAGCCACTTGGTCTTGATCACAAGCGAAATATCCTGCGGCTGGAGACTGGCATCGGTCCACTTGCCGAACGTGTACTTGTAATGGATTTTTGAATCGAACGCCAGCTTTATGACCGGAATGTTCGTCGTCGTCATGTTGACAATGTTGCAGACAACATAGTTCTTGAAAATCTGCGTTTTCTCAAATTCATCGTCAGCGGCAATCAGGTAAAGCGTATCCACGCGAAGCACGAGCTTGACCGGGCTCACCGTCACGGTCGTCTGGTCATCTTCGTGAGTGGAACTGCGGTAAGTGATATTGACCTTCACGCCGTCGTGGATGGCCTTGAGGATCTTGGAAACGATAGTGTCCTTGAGGTTATGGTCGCAGAAGGGGCCATAGTCCAGTTCAAAATCAGGGTCCAGCGAAATGGCGGCAGCCTTGAATGCATCCGGATCGGTCACGCTCAAAGAACCAATCAGGTTGTCGATAATCTTGCGGTTCTTCACGCCCGTCGGGGAATCGTTTTCGAAAGACTTGCGGAGCTTTTCCAGTTTCTTCACGAGATCCTGGTTGTAGTCCGTCTTTTCTTCCGGCTGGATGACATAGAATGTCTGGCCGTCCTGCTTGAACTTGTGCAGGCCGCAGTTTTCCTTTTCGAGCTGCTGGATATGGCGGTAAATCGTACGAGCCTTGCAGTTCAGCGAAATGGCCATGCTTTCGACAGTCATCGGCTTGCAAAGGATGTTCTTAATATTGTTTATCTTCTCGTAACCTGTAGCCACAACGACTCCTTTTATTTTAAAATGATTCTCAGTTTATTTTCTACCGATGGCGACTTGGCCGTCTTCATGGCCGAAAGGAACGCCAAACGTTTTTGGAAATTGGAAGACACGCGGCCTTCCAGCAAAAATTTGTTCCTGATAAAAGAAACCCTGATTTTCGCTCCCGAAAGGAGCGTACTCGCTTCCAGGGATTTTTCGATTTCTTCGCACAGGGCCCTGTTGGGCATCGCATCCAGCGGCAGCACGTTCAACGAAAAGACGAGTTCCTGCACGCCGGGGTAATCCGTAATGCGGTGTTCCAGTTCCTTCAGGTCGTAGTCCTCGAAACACGAAGCCGTTACCGTCACCTTGCCCTGTTCCACCTTCACGCCGTAATCAAAGACGCGCACGCCGGGAGTTTCAAGAATCGACAGTACATCGTTTTCCATCACGGAATCCGACACGATGCTACTTGTAGCGACCCTCATGAAGTCGACACAGCCGCGCACTTTCGGCAGTGCCTCGACACAGCCCTTGAGCGCCCGCTTTACCGAGAGATTGCGGACCAGACCGTCCAAGTAGACAACGCCCTGCCCTACGTTCACCGAGATGCGTCGGGCATCATCGGGGAAAAGCTGGTTCAGCCTGTTGCGAACAATTTCCGCGAGTTTCGGGTTGGGCAAGTTCTGCGAAGTCACCGGCAATGCAAGGAAAAGGATGGTCCCGTCGTCGAGCAGTACGGCAAGCAGGTCCTTCTCGCCATCGTTCACCAGGCCGACCGCTACACCAAAAGCGTTACGGATTGCATGGTAGACATGGTCGCCGATAAGCGTCTGCGCGCTCTGTGCCGGCAGCAGGCGATACCCGTCGGGAGATTCCTCCTGGTTGATGACGACGTTCGGGCATTCCACCTTCTGGTCGGGGCCGCCATCGTAACTCAGCACGATGATTTCCTTTTCCGAAGTCTGGAAATAGCTCTTCACGAATCCCGGTTTCGCCTTCCCCTTGAAATACAGCCAATTCCCCGGAGCTACCCTGTTGCGCCCGTAAATCTTGGCATAGTCGCCGTTCCTTGTCTTGTCGCTGCAGAAAGAGAACTCCTGCGAAAAGGCGACAAACACGGACTGGCACTGTTCACAACAACAGAGCAGGGGAATCCCCGAATTCATGCCCCCATAAGTCGAGTAGGCTTCCCTGGCATACACGCCGTGCTCAACCACGCGCTGACAGCGGCGGCAAAAGAGCCTTTGAGTGTATAGCCTATGGGGAAATTGGGTGCGCATTTTTTAGACGAGAGACGAAAGACGAGAGACGAGAGAGGTCATTACTTCATGAGCGGGAGGGCGACATCGATACGGCGGAGGACTTCATCCTTGCCGATGATTTCGAACATTTCCCACAGGCCAGGGCCTGCAGTAACGCCGGAGACAGCGAGACGCGGGGCACCGACGAGTTCACCGACCTTGTGACCGCAGCGTTCGGCGAGGTCGTAGAAACCCTTCTCGATGACCGGGGTCTTGAAGTCTTCGATGGAGGCGAGCATGTCACGCACGAGAGTGGCGAGCTCCTTGGAGCCTTCGCCGAAGTGCTTCTTGGCACCCTTCTCGTCGTAGGTCGTCGGGGCGACAAAGAAGTACACGGCCATCTCGGCCAAGTCCTGAACAAAGTGGGCACGCGGCTTGAGCTGCTTCACAATTTCGTCGAGACGTTCTTCAGGTTCCTTGGAAAGGTCGATACCCTTCGCAACAAGACCTTCCTTCATGATGCCCTTGAGGAAGCTGTCGTCGCACATGTGGATGTGCTGGCCGTTCATCCACTGCAACTTCTTCTCGTCGAAGCTTGCGGACTTCGGGTTGATGCGTTCGAGCGTGAAGCAGTCCACCATTTCCTTGATGGTCATGACTTCGCGGTCGTCACCTGGGTTCCAGCCGAGGAGGGCGAGGTAGTTCACGAGCGTTTCGGGCAGGTAACCGAGGTCGCGGAAGTCACCCACGGAGGCGGCACCCTTGCGCTTAGAAAGCTTACCGCCGTTCTTGTCGAGAATGACCGGCAGGTGGCACCATACAGGCGGCTGCCAGCCAAAAGCCTTGTACAGCAGTTCATGCTTGGGCGTAGAGCTGATCCATTCGTCACCGCGGAGCACGTGCGTCGTACCCATCAGGTGGTCATCGACGACGCTTGCAAAATGGTAAGTCGGGTAACCGTCGCGCTTGATAAGCACGAGGTCATCCAAAAGTTCGTTCTGGTAGCTGATGTGGCCGCGGATCATGTCGTCGAATTCGGTAACGCCGGTTTCCGGCACCTTGAAGCGGATAACGGCCTTCTCGCCGGCAGCAATGCGGGCCTCGGCTTCTTCGCGGCTGATGTTACGGCAATGGCGGTCGTAACCCGTGACCGGCACATGAGACTTTTCCTGTTCGGTACGAACTTCCTGCAGACGTTCTTCGGTGCAGAAGCAGTAGTAGGCGCAGCCCGCATCCAGTAGCTTCTTGATTTCGCGGTGGTAGATATCCAGGCGTTCGCTCTGAAAGTACGGACCGCAGTCGCCTTCGCAACCCGGACCTTCATCCCACTGGAGGCCCAACCACTTGAGGTCGCGCATCAAGTCGTGCAGGGCAGTCTCGTTGTAACGCTTGCGGTCGGTATCTTCGATACGCAGGTAGAACGTGCCACCCATGTGCTTTGCAAAAAAGTAGTTGTAAATGGCAGTACGCGCACCGCCCACATGCAGGTAACCCGTGGGGCTCGGGGCAAAACGGACGCGAACGGGAGACTTTGCGGAATTGCAATTTTCACACATGATATTATTTTGTCCTTTTTTTAAATTTTGGTCAATTTCCGTCATTAAATATAGAAAAAAAGAGAACGACCCCTGTGAAGGAGCCGCTCTAAATGTTTTCACAACTGCACTGAACGTGCATTTTCCCCATTCGGTTTGCATTTATTCCATACTTTAGTTATATTTATTATCATGGAACCAACTTGACCGGTTGCCGCTTGGCCGTTCGGCCTGATTGATATATGGACAAATAACAAAAGAGGGATCATGGCTCGCGAAATTCGAGAGACTCCGATTTTGTTCGGCGAGGACGCTCGCCGGTTTTTAGCCCGTATGGAAGAG
>JAGCGO010000059.1 GCA_017649565.1 Fibrobacter sp.
GAAGGCAAAGAAGTGCGTAATTGCGAAGAAATTGGTGAGGTGGGCGATATCGCAAGCCTAAATGGAATTAAATTGTACTTTCAAGTTAGCGAGGGCACCCAGACGGTGGACCCGCTTCAGTGGTTGAAGAGTAAATGATTAATTATCGGTTAAAAGGTCCCGTGTCCCAGGAACGCCAGCGCATCCGCGTGATGGCGGCGCTCCGCGAGAACCGATTCCCGCAGGCTATCCTCATCGATGGCCCCGGTGGCATAGGCAAGAAGGCCCTGGCCATGGAAATCGCGAAGGCCCTGCAGTGCACTGCCGAGGGCGAACGCCCGTGCGGTAATTGCTTCGGCTGCAAGATGGCCGCCGACCCGGGCGTGACCGACAACTGGTTGTTCCCGATGGAATCGAAGGAAGTGCAGGCGAGGAGCGACGACAGCGTTTCTGCCGGCAGCAAGGCGAAGACCATCCAGGATATCAAGCGGGAATATATCGAACAGATTGTGGCGAACCCGTACCGCACCGATATTTTTAGTGCCGCTGGCGAAATATCGGTGAACCTCATCCGCACGATGACAGGTTCCTTTGCCATGAAGGGTGACCGCGTGCGCGTGGTAATTGTGGCCGAGGCCGACCGCATGAACGATTCCGCGGCGAATGCCTTCTTGAAGACTTTGGAAGAAGTCCCGCCCGATACATACTTCATTTTGACGGCGTCTTCGCGCGACCGCCTGCTGCAGACAATCCGTTCGCGCTGCCTTGCCTTGCATTTGCTGACATTGAGCGATGCGGAAGTCCGCGAAGAGACTCTGCGCGTGCTCGGGCCCGATGCCGACGAAGACAGTGTTTCTGCCGACGTGATTGGGCTTGCAGAAGGATCGCCGGGCAAGGCGCTCTTCTACGTGGACCGCGCTCCGGCTTTGTGCAGGCTTGCGTCGGATTTCCTTGTGCTCAGCCTTAGGAACGAGTACAGCGAACTCTTCGACAGGCTCGAAGATGCATCTGTTGCAGAAGTAGCAGAAGCGAACGGGTTCCTGGAAGTCCTCTCGTTCCTCATTTCCGACATCATGCGCAAGGAATCGGGCGCACCGCTTAGGCTCCCGGATACCATGGCGCAGCTGGATATGGACGCCTTCCCGCGTATCGATGCCACTGCACTCGAAATCGCGCTTGCGACCGTGCAGGAAACGATATCGAGAATTGCGAGCCGCCGCACATCGCCGACGGTGTGCCTGCAGGCACTCGCGATAAAACTTTTCGAGGGTTCCAAGTAATGCTGGATACCATCTCGTCTACACTTGCTCGGGAACTGAAGATTCCCCATCTGGTTGCAAGGTTCCTTGTTTCGAGGGGCGTGTGCAATGTTGTTGCTGCAAGCCGGATATTGAGCGAGGGCGACGAAGCCGAACTTTCGCCGTGGGGCATTAAGGGCATGGAAGACGCCGTGCGCTGGATTCTCGACGTTCGCGAAAAAAAGCAGAAGATCTTTATTTTCGGCGACTACGATTTGGACGGGATGACCTCGGTAACGCTCCTTTCGCGGAGCTTTGCGCAGATAGGAATCGAGACGGACTGGCGCTTGCCGAACAGGTTCGGTGACGGCTACGGCCTCTCTGTTTCTGCGGTCGACGAGATGTTTGAAGCCGGAGCACGTTACGTGGTGACGGTCGATACCGGCATTACGGCGAACGACGAAATCGCTCATGCCAGGGAACTCGGGATGCACGTGATGGTCATTGACCACCACCAGCCTTCGGGCGATGCGCTCCCTCCGTGCGATGTTCTTTTGGACCCGCACCAGGAAGGTGACTCTTACTCCAATCCCGAACTTTGCGGTGTAGGTGTTTCGTATAAGTTTATATGCGCGCTGTATGAACGGCTCGGGATGCCCTCTCCGGCGGAGATGCTTGACTTGGTGGCGCTTGGAACTTTGGCCGATCTTGTGCAGATGACTCCCGAGAACAGGATGTTTACCAAGAAGGGGCTGCGCCGCCTGCAAGAAAGCTGCTTGCCAGGGATTCAGGCTCTTTACACATCGCTTATGAAGCCCGGAAGTTGCGTGGGCGGAATCGACGTGATGTACAAGATTGCGCCGCTCCTCAATGCACCTGGCCGTATGGAAAAACCGGACCCGGCGCTCAAGCTTTTGCTGTGCCCCGATAATACGAGCGCTCCGCAGTTGCTTGCCGAACTGAAGGACTGGAACACGAAGCGCAAGCAGAAAGAAGCAGAAATTACCGAGATGGCGATGAAGCGCGTCAAGGAAATTTACGGTGACAAGGTCCCGACAGTACTTGTCGTAGACGGCCACGACTGGCATGTGGGTGTCATCGGGATTGTTTCTGCAAAACTCGCGCAGGAATTTTCGCGCCCTGCCGCCGTCCTCTCGATAGTGGACGGCGTTGCGCATGCTAGCGCACGCGCCGTGCCAGGTTTCAACTGGCACAGGGCGCTCCACGAAAGCAGGGACTTGTTCGACCGCTGGGGCGGCCATGCGAACGCCGCCGGCTTCTCGCTCCCTGCGGACAAAATTGACGAACTGCGCGGGCGCCTGGACGCTTCTGCAAGGGAGCAGGGCTATACCGGCGAGAGGCCCGCGGAATGCGAGACCCGCGGTTACGACATCGTGGTCGCCTTGCGCGAGCTCGTTGTCGAAGGCACGCGCACCCGCATATACAAGACCGTGCTTGATTATTTCGACCGCATGGAACCCTTTGGCGGGAACTTCCCGTACCCGGTATTCCGGGCCGAAGATGTCACTGTGCACAAGGTCAAGGAACTGCGCGGCGGCCACCTCCAGCTCGAAATTTCGCAGGCGGGGAGCCCCGTGTTCTCGGCAATCGCCTTCGGGCTCGGCAAGTGCAAGGAACGCCTCAAGGAAACCCGCAAGGCCTCCGTCGTGTTCGAGCCCACGTGGAACTACTTCAACAACAAGAAGACCTTGCAGCTCTGCATCAAGTCCATCGAGTAGATTTGCATGCGCAAGTTGTTGCCTTACCTTTTCTCGTTCATCGCGGTCGCCGCCCTGGCGGCTTATATCGTATATGAAGGCTACCGCGATTTCAGCAGGGTTACGCCCCCTCCGCCCAAGGAAGAAGTTGTCGAGGAAGCTGAACCCGAAGAACCGCAGCCGTTCCATGGCCGTGTCGTGTTCCCGCCGGTAGATGAAATTCTCGTGCTGTCGAACAGTGCCGACCGCGACATCGAAAAACTGGCCACGTATTTCGAAAGCAGGTCAGCAGGCCTGCACTGGATTGCGCAAACGTATTTCCGGTCGCACAAGCATTCCGACGATGTTGTGGTGGGGCTTCGGCTGGCAATCGATTCGCTGGGCAACGTCGCCTGCAACGAGATGGAATTCACGAACGCAGAAGATGAATCCCTGGGCGATGCGATGCGCCTGCATATCAAGGCCTACTGGCGGTACAGGAAGAGCGAAACAGGCACGACGGA
>JAGCGO010000060.1 GCA_017649565.1 Fibrobacter sp.
CAAAACCCGTCTGGCGGCAAGCCATAACGTCGGAGTGGTCACCGAAAATGGAAAGGCCCTGCATAGCAAGAGCACGTGCAGTGACATGGAAGACCGTGGGGGTCAGTTCGCCCGCAATCTTGTACATGTTCGGGATCATCAAGAGAAGACCCTGGGAAGCGGTGAAGGTCGTGGTCAGAGCACCGGCCTGCAGAGCACCGTGAACGGTACCGGCAGCGCCACCTTCGGACTGCATTTCAAACACGCGGGGAACCTGTCCCCAGATATTCTTCTTGCCTGCAGCACTCCAGTTGTCGGCGTGCTCAGCCATAGGACTAGACGGTGTAATCGGGTAGATAGCCGCAACTTCGCTAACAGCAAACGCTACGTTAGCGGTGGCCTCGTTACCGTCACACGCAATCATCTTTTTTGCCATGTGTATCTCCAGTTTTGAGTTTGAATTTTGAATATTAAAATCCGAAACTAAAATTACATAGAAATCGGGGAAAAAAAACAGCGCAAAAGAAAAAAAAGGCTCCAAATGGGCGCCTTTTTTTCAAATCGTTCCGAGCGTGTCCGCTGCGGGGCTATTTCTTCTCGACGACGAGGATATTGCCGTCGTAGGTCATGACCCCGAGCAGAATGCTGTGGATGAGCCGGAACTTGTCCACCTTGTAGTAGGGGCCGTTCGCCATGGGGTTCGTACAGTCCGGGTCGGCTACGAGGAACTGCCTTTTCTCGTCGAGTCCGTAAAGCACCACGAAATGCCCCATCGGGTCGCCGTGGATGTCGTCGAAGACGGACTGGTCCTTGTCGTTGGTGTACTCTCGGGGGCTACGGTACAGGTAGGTGGCGGAAAGCCCGCAGAGGACGGGGATGTCGCGCTTGAAGTAGTGTTCGAACATGCTTGCGCGGAGGTCGGCCGTGGCGACCGTGCCGCCCAAATCCAGGAAGCGGATGTACGCCTCGATGGCCTTGCGGAGCTTGGGGGCGTGCTTTGCCTTGTGGAGTTTTTCGAGCTTCTCGCGGAGCTCGGGCATCTTGAGCTTGCTCCAGGTGGGGTCGAATATTTTTAGGTTGTACGAATAAATGGTCGCCTTGAAGCCGCGCTTGAGAGCGTCGATGCCGAGGAACACGCCGAGCGTGCCGCCTTCTTCGAGGAATTCTATTTCGGAGATGAGTTTCTTGAGGGGGATATTGTAGCCGAGATGCGCATAGACTGCGTGTAGGCTGGTCGGTCCGCACGTAACATCGTCTGGCTGAGGGAGAATCTTGATTTCCATCGAAATGCCTTCATTGAACGTGGCGGTTTGGTACACAAATCGTCGAGTGTCGCGAAATATAGCAAAATTCCGCAAATTTGTGCAAAAACAGGGAAAATGTGCTGCCGGAAATGTCTTTTTTTGCGAGCGTTTGGGGAGGGGTGCTAGGGAAAAATTTTTCTGCCGGGGTGACATATTGTGTCACCCGGATTTTGTTATATTAGTGCACATGGTAGCAGTAAATAAATCCAAGGCGAAAAAAGAGATTGAGTTCCTTTGCACGAACTGCGGCAACACTACGCCCAAGTGGGTGGGGCGTTGCCCGTTCTGCGGGGAGTGGAATTCCCTCAAGGAACATGCGGTCATCCCGGTTGCCGATAGCGCAGGGCGCGGGGGACGCGGCCTGGGCGGCCCGGTCCACAAGGTGGTCGCGCTCAAGGATGTCTCCACCGAGGACACGCGCCGGCTGAGCACCGCGAACACGGAATTCGACCGCGTGCTCGGCGGGGGTCTCGCGCCGGGTTCCTTGGTGCTGATCGGTGGCGACCCGGGAATAGGCAAGTCCACGCTCGTGCTCACGACGCTTGCGACGATGACCGCCGCCGGGGTGAAGACTCTCTACGTGAGCGGCGAGGAGAGCGCGAACCAGGTGAAGCTCCGCAGCGAGCGACTGAACGTTTCCGGGAGTGACATGCTCCTGCTCTGCGAGACGGGGCTCGAGAAGATTATCGAGATGGCGAAGGAAATCCAGCCGCAGGTGCTCGTCATCGATTCCATCCAGACGGTGTACAAGGGCGACCTGCCGGGAACGCCGGGGTCGGCCTCGCAGCTGCGCGAATGCACGCTGGACCTGATGGTGTTCGCGAAGAACACGGGCTGCATCACCATCCTTATCGGCCACGTGACCAAGGACGGGCAGATTGCCGGTCCGCGCATCCTGGAGCACATGGTCGACACGGTCGTGTACTTCGAGGGCGACCGCAACAACCAGTACCGCCTGCTGCGCACCATCAAGAACCGCTTCGGCGCTACCGACGAGATCGGCGTGTTCGAGATGACGAGCCACGGGCTGACTGCCGTGCCGAACCCGAGCCGTGTGTTCTTGCAGGAGGGCGTCCCGCCGACGCCGGGAAGCGTGGTCTGCTGTACGCTCGAGGGCTCCCGTGCGCTGCTCTTCGAGACGCAGGCGCTCGTGAACCAGACGAACTTTGCTGTCCCGCAGCGCGTTGCCGCGGGCATCGACCCCAAACGCCTCACCATTATCCTCGCGCTGCTCGAGAAGTTCGGAGGCGTGAGTGTCGGCGTGTGCGACGTGTTCGCAAGCATTGCCGGCGGTATCCGGGTGACCGACACGTCGTCCGACCTGGCCCTCGCGCTCGCTATCGCGAGCAACCATCTGGGAATCCCGCTGGGCCGCCAGACCATCGCGATAGGGGAGCTCGGTCTGTCGGGCGAGGTCCGGAACGTGAGCCTTTTGGACCAGCGGCTCAAGGAGGCCCGCCGCCTGGGGATGACTGTCGCGGTGATTCCCTCGGCCGGCAAGCTGCCGGAATCCGTCGGGAACATGCGCATCGTGCGCGTTAGCGGTCTCGGCGAGGCCGTGGCGTGGCTCATGGACCAGAAGTAACTGCTGCAATTTCGGTTGGCGGTGTTTCCCGCCAAAAAATAAAGGGCGCCCCTCGGGGCGTCCTTTGTAAAATCCGTTATGTAGGGAAGACTATTCTTCTTCGTCGTCGGAGCTCTTTTTCTTCTTTTTCTTCTTCTTCGGCGAATCGTCGTCGTCCGAAGCTTCTTCACGCGGCTTTCTCTTGCCAGTGCCTTCGACCTTGATGTCGGCGGCCTTTTCGCCACGCTTGGTGAAGCCGAACTGACGCGGATCGAGACCGCCCGGGAACTTGGTCCTGTTGTCGTAGATGACCTTCTTGGCGGTGAACTTTTCGATCTTGGCGTTGCTCAGGTCTGCACCGGAGAAGTCAACGTCGTCCATCTTGGTGTCGGCGTCGATCTTCACGCCTTCCATGTTGGCGTTGAGGAAGCTAACCTTGACCAGCTTGGCACCGGCGAAGCTTGCACCGGAGAGCGTGGCGAGGTTGAAGTCCGTACGTTCGATGGTAGAGTTGGAGAAGTTGGCCTTGGTAAGGTCGGCCTTGTCGAAGATGTTCTTGCGGATATAGGCACCGTCAAAAACGACCTTCATCATTTCGGCTTCCTTGAACACGACCTTGTTCACGTCGGAGTCAAAGAAGGAGGCCTTGTTGAGCTTGGTACGTTCGAAGGAGCTCTTGGAAACGCTGCCCTTGTCGAAGATGACGCCGGTCAGGTCCTGGCTGTTGAAGTTCATGTTCTTGAGGGCGGACTGGGCGAACTTGGCCTTCTGGAGCTGCGTCTTGGAGAGGTCGACGTCGTTGAAGGACGTCAGGGAGAGGTCAGCTTCCTGGAGGTTGACGTTCTTGAATTCAGCACCGCCGAAGTTGGCCTGGGAAAGACCTGCCTTGGCGAAGTTGACGTTCTCGAGGTCGGCGCTGCCGAAGTTGGCGGCAATCAGGTTACAGGCGGTGAAGTCCGTCTTGACCAGCTTTGCCTTCTTGAGGTTCGTGTTAGCCATGAGGGAGCGCGAGAAGTTCGCGTTCGTCATGTTGGCCTTGCTGAAGTCGGCGTTGGTAAGGTCCACGTCCATGACGGAGGCCTGCGTGAAGTCAGCCTTGCTGAAGTCGGCGCCGTCGGAAACCTTCATGGCGTCGAGGCGGGCGTTCTTGAAGTTCGCCTGCGGGAATTCGCTGTCCAGCAAAGTGGCACGGTAGAGGTTTGCGCCTTCGAAGTTTGCGCCCTTGAAGTTGGAAGAGCGGATGTCGGCACCGCTAATCGTTGCCTTCGAGAGGTTTGCGTTCTTGAAGTTCGCGCCACTGATCACCGCGTTCTGGAAGGACACTTCGGGGAGGTTCGCTTCTGCGAACTTTACGTTTTCACCCGCTGCGCGCTGGAAGTCCGTCACATGCTTGACGGCCTTGGATTTGGAGAAGTTGAATTCATCGATGCGTTTGTCGCGGAAAGAAATGTTCAAGTCTTTGCCGGACCAGTCGGTCTGCTGTGCGAATGCCGAGAATGTCATTGCGCAGACAAGGCCGAGTCCCAACTTGGATATTTTCATCATATTCATATAAAATTCCCTTTGATTATGAACAAATATAACGGATAGCCCTAAAATAACTAAAATTTCGTGAAAAAATTCCAAATAAAAAAAAAACATCTAAAAAAATGTTTGCTTCTCTTTACCTAAGGCACTTCTTTTGCAAAAATTGCTAGTTTTGGCGCAAATGTCTGAATTCAAAGACAATGCATACGATGTTGTCGTCTGCGGGGCTGGCCCTGCAGGTCTGATGGCTGCCTGTACCTATGGAAGGCTGACGGGCGGTGCCGGACGGGTTCTTCTTCTCGACAAGAAGGAACCCTGGAAAGAACCTATTTTCTGTGCGGAGGCCGTCTCGACGGGGCGCCTGAACGCTTTGTGGCCCATTTCCAAGGAATGGGTCCGCGGCGGTATCTCCGGTATATATTTTACATCGCCCAAGGGGTACAGGGCCGAGTTCTACAGCAAGGACTGCGGGTCCCTGTTGGACCGTTCGAGGTTCCACCATGCCCTGGCGGACGGTTGTGCCGAGGCGGGTGTCGAATGCCATTTCGATTCCGCGGTGACCAAGCTTTCCCGTGAAGGGGAATCCTGGGTTGTCGAGGCGACTTCCGGCGGCGAATCCCGTACGGTCCGCGCCAAGGTCGTGGTCGACGCTACGGGACCGGGTTGCAGGCTGACCCGGAATATCGACTGCCTCAAGGGCATCGAGTCCGGCGATACGGACCTGGAACCGGCCATTTTTGCGGTGGCCGAGGGTATCGAGCACAGCCGTGAACATATCGAGCTTTTCTTCGGGAGCGAATTCCCGAACGGTTACGGCTGGATTTTCCCGCGCGACGGTGTGGAAGTCAATATCGGCTTTGTCCTGGGGAAGGACCACAAGACGGCGGTCCCGCTCAGGGAAAAACTGCTTGACTATATAAATAAGCATTATCCGAACGCAAAGGTCAAGGGCATCTACGGAGGCATGATTGCCTGCGGGCAGTCCCGCCGTCCGCTCGCGATGCACGGCCTGTTCAAGGCGGGGGATGCTGCAAGCTGCGTAAACCCGATAAGCCGTTCCGGTATTGTCGAATCCCTCCTTTGCGGAAAGATTGTCGCCGAGTCGGTTGTCGAGTGGCTCGCCTGCAAGTCTGAATCGGAACGCTCCCGCGTGGAATCTGCGGTGCTTGACCGCTGGATGAAGGCCCAGGGGCGCGCCCACCTGCAGATTGCCAACGCGAAACGTACTTTCGGCAAGATTACGGACGCCCAGTTCGACCGGGCTGCCGAGAAGCTGTCCCGTATCCCGCAGGGTAAGGCCTCCCTCTGTCGTATATTCTTCACTGTCCTGAGTGCATGTCCTTCGTTGATTTGGAAAATGCGCTCCTTCTTGCGGTAATGTGATGTCGGCTATAGAAGAAAGATTGGAATCGGTTCGCACTAAGTTCGCCTCGTTCTCGGATCAGGACGACAAGTGGAAATACTTGCTCGACCTGGCCCGAGCTCACAAGGGTATGGATGCTTCCCTGAAGGCGGAGAAGTACATTATCCAGGGCTGTGCGTCCACGATGTATCTGGTTCCCAAGTTCGAATCCGGCGTGATCCATTTCGAGATGGACGTGGAAGGCGGGACGACCAACCCGCTTATCAGCCGCGGCCTTGGAGCCCTTGCTCTCTTGATTTACAACGACATGTCCCCGAAGGATATCCTTTCGGTGAATGCTGCGTTTTTCCAGGAAATCGGCCTGAATGTCGGACTTTCGCCCACGCGCTCCAACGGGTTTGCGAGTCTGATCAAGCAGATTTATTTATATGCTCGCGTCTTTGACGCAATATCCAAAACATAGGTAGGAGTAACAATGTCCTTTAGTTTCTTGAGTGGAAAGAGCCCCTTTGACGAGGCTGAAGAAAAACTGGAAGCCGGCGAGAATCCTTCCGGCAAGCCGAAACTCCCGACTCCGACGATGGGTTGGCAGGACGTCGTGTTCCTGATCGTCCTCGTGGGTCTGGTCGTTGGTGGTTACTACTATTATCAGTACACCAAGAAGAGCAGTGCCGAGGCGTTCGCCAAGTGCGACGCGCTCTATGTGGCCGCAGAGACCGATCCCGCTCAGCTTATCGAGGCGGAGTCTTGCTACAACGCCACGTGGGATCTCGGTTTCGTGAGCGATTCTATGGAAATCCTCCGCCAGGACCGCCTGGGCATTATCGAGGACAAGCGCAACCATCTCAAGGATCTGTTCACCGATGTGATGGACGCCATTGCCGACCGCGATTCCGCGAAGGCCTTTGAGATTGTCGGCGCCTACAAGGGCCCGATGCTGCTCGGCAAGAGCGACCGCGAGACCTGGGAATCCATTGCCAAGGCTGGTGCGCTGAAGGCTGTTGTCGAGGCTGCAGCTGTCCCTGCCGGCGATTCTGCGGCTCAGAAATAATCCCGTGTCTGATTGTTAATTTGTTCGGGAAGTTTCAAGACTTTTTGTCTTAGCGGAGCTTCTCGACGGAAATTTCCCTCTCGGTTTCCGAGAGGATTTTTATTTGGATGACGTGGGTAATGCCCGCGTCGTTTCCTTCTAGGCGTTCCGGCCATTCGATGAGGCTGATGCCGGATTTCAAGTAGTCCGGGTCCATGCCGACTTCGTACAGGTCGGCGCCCCCTTCGAGGCGGTACAGGTCGAAGTGGAAAATAGGCGGGTCGTTCGGATATTCGTGGAGGATGGTGTAGGTGGGGGAGCATACCGTGCCCGTGTAGCCCAGGCCCTTGCATACTCCGCGACTGATGACGGTCTTGCCCGCGCCGAGATTGCCGTAGAGAGCCACGCGGTCTCCCGGTTGCAGGGTCTTCCCGAATTCGGCGGCCCAGTTGAATGTCTCGTCTTCGCTATGGAATATCATGATATAGGTTCCAGGTTCCAGGCTTTCTTTCTCTCGTCTCTCGTCTCTCGTCTAACTACAGCTTCTCCTTGAATTGTTCGTACGTGAACTTGTGCAGCAGGTGGAACTTGCCGTCCATGTCGAACATGCCGATATCCGGGTGGCGGACTCCGTTGAAGAACGTGGTCTTGACCATGGTGTAGTGGATCATGTCTTCGAAGATGATGCGGTCCCCGACATGCAGCGGCTGATCGAACGAATAGTCGCCGAGCTGGTCTCCGGCCAGGCAGGTATTGCCGGTTATTTTATATGTAAACTTCTTTTCGCCGGGGAGTGCTCCGCCCGTAATGTTCGGTCTGTAGGGCATTTCCAGGCAGTCCGGCATGTGCGCACTGATGGATACGTTCAGTATGGCGATGTCCATCTTGTTGTGTACGATGTCGGCGACCGTCGCCACCAGTTCGCCCGTTTGCCAGCCGACCGCCTCTCCCGGTTCCATCACGACCTCGAGGTGAGGATAGCGCTTTTTGAAATCGTTGAGCAGCTTGACAAGCTCTTCGCGGTGGTAGTCCTTGCGCGTAATGTGGTGGCCTCCGCCGAAGTTCACCCATTTCATTTGGGGCAGGTAGCGTCCGAATTTTTTCTCGAATGCGGCGAGCACGCCTTCCAGTGCGTCGACGTCCTGTTCGCACAGGGCATGGAAGTGCAGTCCCTCGATGCCGTCCAGCAGTTCCGGCTTGAACTCGGCCTCGGTCACGCCCAGCCTGGAATGCAGGCCGCAGGGGTTGTAGATGTCGGTTTCTACGGTAGAAAACTCCGGGTTGACACGGATGCCCGGGCTTATTTTACTTGCAATAGTCTTGTCCTTGAAACGCTGCCATTGCGAAAAACTGTTGTAGGTGATGTGGTCGGCGAGCTTGAGGATCTCGTCGATTTCATTGTCTTCGTATGCCGGTGCGAATACATGGACTTCCTTGCCCATCTCTTCCCTGGCAAGTCTTGCCTCGTTCAGGCTGCTGGCTGTTGCTCCGGGAAGGTATTCCGCGATGATGGGGAAGGAACGCCAGAAGCTGTACCCCTTGAGGGCGCAAATGATCTTGACGCCGGTTCTTTCCTGAATGTTATTTAATATTTCCATGTTCCGGCGGAGGCGCTTTTCGTCCAGAACGAAACAGGGACTGGTGGCTTGTGTGTAATCGGGCATGTGCCAAATATAGGAAAAGATGCCAGGGGTGCTTTTTTTGCCCCTTTTTGGGGTTGTTTTGCAAGAAAAAAGCGTTTTTTTATGATATCTTCTTGTCTTTTAAAAATTCCTTTAACTAAATTTAAAGCAATGATTTGGTCTTCTTATACACGTATTATCGCTTCTATTTGTACGATAGCTCTTGCTGGGTTCGCATTCGCTGCGGATCCTGCTCCGGCACCTGCTAAGGCAGCTCCTGCCGCGGCTACCCCCGCTCCCGCATCTGCACCTGCTCCGGCTCCAGCCGCTGCTCCTGCTCCCGCACCTGCTCCTGCCAAGGAAGCTCCGAAGGCTGCTCCCGCTCCGGCCCCTGCCGCGAAGGAAGCCCCGAAGGCTGCTCCGGCTCCTGCCAAGGAAGCCCCGAAGGCAGCTCCTGCTCCGGCCCCTGCCAAGGAAGCCCCGAAGGCTGCACCGGCTCCGGCTAAGGAAGCTCCGAAGGCTGCTCCGGCCAAGAAGGCTGAACAGAAGGTCGTACCTAGCGTGCCGGTCAACGTCGCTCCGAGAGGCGCTTCCTCTCTTGACGAGATGATCCAGAAGAAGCTGGACTCTCTCAGCAAGATCAAGGTGAGCACTCCGGTTTCCGCAAGTTCCGACAGCCTCGCCAGGGCCAAGGCGGACAGCGTCCGCAAGATGATCCAGGAAGGCAAGTACGTCCAGAGGGCCAAGTACGACAAGTCGAATTTCGATTCTTGGAAGATCGACACGGTTTTCCAGAAGAGCATGAAGGAATCTCTCTACGGCATTTGGCGCACTCCGATCGTTTCTCACGGTCATGCTTTCCGTGACGCCGAACTGCGCTTCGACATGAACGATACCGTTTACGGTACGACACGCACTTATTCTGATTCGGGCCGCTACCAGATGACAGGTGAATACACCTTCAAGGCTCGCTACCGTTTCGACAACGACACGTCCATGGTCACCCGCGAGGTCTTTGCTGACCGCCAGGTGGTGCGTTGGGACTACATCGCATTCCGCAAGCTCGAAGATACCTTGACCTACAACCTCAAGAAGCTCGAGTTCCGCGACATGAACGACAACTGGTTGAATGCCCTCCAGGGCTTCGACAATGTTCCGCCGGAAGTCTACATCAAGGACGAAAAGCTTACCGCCGAGATGAAGAAGACTGCGGAACTCTGGGCGAAGAGAAAAAAATAAGGGCCGATGAAAAACCGCATCTGGTTTTGCTTTGGTTTCCTTTTTCTAGTCGCCGTCTCCCTGAGCTTTTGCACATTGGCTACGGGACCTGTATGGGTTTCGTGGCCTGATTTTTTTTCTGCTCTTTTCGCCGGACCATCGGCTGAGGTCGGGGCTGATTCCATAGCATCGCAAATCGTTTGGCGGCTCCGCGTGCCCAGGATGTGCGCGGCCGTGCTGGCCGGTACGGCGCTTTCCGTGTCGGGCCTCGCCCTGCAGACCGTCTTCTGCAATCCGCTGGCCGGACCGTTCGTGCTGGGCATCAGCAGCGGCGCGAGTCTGGGCGTGGCGCTCTCGTTGCTGGCGGGTTTCAGTTTCGGTAACTTTGGCGTGCTGGGCGCGGCTGCGTTGGGTGCCTCAGTTGTGACGATTATTGTCATGTGGGTTTCCGGGCGTTTCCGCAACGTGGGCGTGCTCCTGATCGTGGGGCTGTTGCTCGGCTACTTGATCGATGCCATCGTGAGCGTGCTGATTGCCGGGAGCGAGGCCGAAGCGCTTCGCGTGTACGTGACGTGGAGCATGGGAAGTTTTGGTCGTGTGCTTCTGGACGGGGTGTGGGTTTTCGCGATTGCCGTGGCCGCGGGGCTTGCGCTGATCATGGTGAGTATGCGCTACTTGAACGCCGCTAGGCTGGGCGACGACTTTGCCCGCGGTCTCGGCGTGCGCGTGGAACTTTCGAAGAAGTGCGTTCTGCTCGGCGCGAGTATTCTCGCGGCGGCAGGCACGGCGTTCTGCGGCCCCGTGGCGTTCGTGGGCATCGCCGTCCCGCATCTCGCTTTTATGTTGTTCAAAACGACGGACCACAGGGTGCTTGTGCCGGGGGCTGCGTTGTGCGGTACCGTGCTATGCCTTTTGGCCGGGCTCTTCCCGGTAAGCGTGCCGCTGAACGCGGTGCTCAGTATTGTCGGCGTGCCGGTCGTGTTTTACGTGCTTGTCCGCGGCTCTAGAACGGGGTGGTGGTGATATGGCTGCCGATGTATTGTTGAACTGCATGGACCTTTGCGTAGGGTATGGGAGTTCCTCCACCCTGTTCGAGCCGTTTGACTTCGAACTGCATGCGGGCGAACTTGTCGGCCTGATGGGCGTGAACGGTTGCGGCAAGAGCACGCTGCTCAAGACGCTTGCCGGCCTCGTGCCGCAAGTGTCGGGGGATGTCGTCCTGGACGGCTCGCCGCTGCAAAGCTGGGGCGCCCGTGAACGTGCCCGTCGTGTCGGGCTTGTCCGCATGTCGGGCACGGCGCCGGACCGCATGACGGTCCGCGAGTTTGTCGGCCTGGGACGTTCTCCCTATTCAGGTTTTTTGGATGGCCGTACTGCAGAAGACGAAAGAATCGTTGACAACGCAATGCAGGTTACAGATGTAAGC
Source organism: Fibrobacter sp. (assembly GCA_017649565.1). GTDB lineage: Bacteria > Fibrobacterota > Fibrobacteria > Fibrobacterales > Fibrobacteraceae > Fibrobacter. The sequence goes on from JAGCGO010000060.1 coordinate 11,034, forward strand.
TGCTTTGCGAAGCGGCCCTTCTCGGAACTGAGCGACGGCGAGCGCAGCCGCGTGTTCCTTGCCGAGGCCGTGGCGCAGCAGGTGAACGTGCTCCTGCTCGACGAGCCGAATGCCTTCCTCGATATTCCCCGCAGCCATGCACTGTTCCGCCTGTTGCGAAAGTTTGTAGAGACGCGCGAGATGGGAATTGTCGTGTCGACGCATTCTGTCGAGTACGCCGAGAAGTATTGCGACCGTATTGCCGTTATTGATGGCGGCCGCTTCCGCGTTGCCCCGGCTTCCGAAGCGCGCAACCTTGGACTTTTGGATTGGGCGAGGGCCGAATGATGCGTTTCCTGAGCTTGCTTTTTACCGCCTTACTAGTGTTTGCCTGTGCCGGGAACGCCCCGCGCGAAACGGCCGCGCCCGCGCCGCAAAGTGCACCGGCATCCCAGCATTTTTTCTGGAAGGTCTCCGACGCGAATTCTTCCGTATGGCTGCTCGGGAGCATCCACTTTGCCGATTCGACGTTCTACCCGCTGGATTCCGTTATCGAGACCGCCTTCGTGAATGCCGAGGAACTGGCCGTCGAAATTGACGTGAGCGACGATTCCGTGAATACCGAGATTGCCTCGGAGAGTATGCAGCACGGGATGATGCCTGCGGGAAAGCGCCTGCAGGACTTGTTGCCCCCCGAAATGTGGAATTCCGTAGATAGCCTCTGTACCGCCTGGGGGATCCCTTCCATTACGCTCCAGGTGATGCGTCCCTGGTTTGCCGCGATGACATTAAGTGCCTTTGCCATCCAGCGTGCAGGTATCGACCCGACGCTCGGTGTAGATGCCGTACTGTTGGACCGTGCTGCACATGACGGTAAGGCCATCGTGGGGCTCGAGACGGCGAGCGAGCAGATTGGCGCCCTGGCCGACACAACGGAATCCGATTCGGCGGGCATTTTCTATCTCAAGTCCACGTTGCGCGAGGTGTCGGAACTGGATTCGATGGTGGCCCGTATCGTGCGTGCCTGGAAAACGGGCGACGACGCGCTGCTGCGCGAGACGATGGCGGATGAACGGAATTATGCCGAGGACTCTGCCGAAAAGGAACTCAGCGACAAGCTGGACGAAAAGATCTACAAGAGCCGCAACGTGAAGATGGCGGAACGCATCGCGCAGTTCCTCGCTGAAGACCGGAACGTGTTTGTCGTGGTGGGGGCAGCCCACTTGGTGCTTGACGAGGACAACGTGGTGGACCTGTTGCGCCGCCGTGGCCTTACGGTTCAGCGTTTCTGATTAGCGGATATCCTTGACATTGAGGCCGAGACGGCCAAGGCGGTTGTACAGCGCCGTGCGTATCATGCCGAGCTTGTCGGCGGCCAGGCTGATGGAGCCGCCGCATTCGCGGATTTTTGCCTTGAGGAATTCCTTTTCCTCGTCCATCTGCATTTCGCGGAATTCGTTGTACGTGGATGCCGTCGCAATCCCAGCACTTGTTGTTCCGCTTGTCGCGATTCCCATGCTCTCGTCGATCTGCAGGTCATCGGCGTTCAATATGCCGGGGGCGGTGAAGCACAGGGTGCGCTGGATGACGTTTTCCAGTTCGCGGATGTTGCCGGGCCAGTTGTGTGCCTGCAGCTTTTGCAGGGCCTCGGGCGAGAGCGTGTAGGGCTCGCCTTCGGGAGCGTACTGGCGGATAAAGTAGTTGGCGAGGTCCTCGATGTCTTCCTTGCGTTCGCGGAGGGGCGAAAGCTGCATCGGGATGACGTTCAGGCGGTAGAAGAGGTCCTCGCGGAAGCGTTTTTCGCGGATTTCTTCGCGGAGGTCGCGGTTGGTGGCCGCGATGATGCGGACGTCGATATGGCGCGTCTTGTTCGCGCCGATGGGGCGTATTTCGTGGTTCTGGATGACGCGCAGCAGCTTGACCTGGGCGTGCAGGGGCATGTCGCCGATTTCGTCGAGGAATATGGCGCCGCCGTTCGCGTCTTCGAACAGGCCGATGCGCTCGTTCTGCGCTCCGGTGAAAGCCCCGCGCGTGTGCCCGAACAGTTCGCTTTCGAAAAGCGCTTCGGGGATGGCGCTGCAGTTCACCGTGACGAACTTGTCGTAGACGCAGGCGATGGCGCGCGCGATGAGGTCCTTGCCGACACCCGATTCGCCCTGGATAAGGACAGAACCCGTGTTCAGGATGGCCTTTTCTACGGTTTTGCGGAGGTTCTGCATGGCCTCGCTCTTGCCGACCAGGTGCGACATCCTTTCGCGGAAGGTGCGTTTTGCGCTGTAGATTTCCTTGAGGCGCGCTAGCTTGCTCATCAGGTGGAGCCGTAGCGCTTCCACGGAAAGGATGATGTCGTAGAGGTTGTTCGGGATGTCCCTGAACTTGTCGGGGTTCTCGGCGTAGGCGAGGATCATCGTGTCGGGACTGCGGCTACGCAGCTTGGAAAGCGCCTCCGCGCTTTCGCTTGCGAAGGCGTCCAGGTCCCAGATGACAATAGAGGCGCGCGCTCCCGTGTCGGCGTCCTGCGCCGAAGGGAAGATGCTTACCGGGTAGTCCACGGAAGAAAGGACGTCCTGGATGAACGAGGACGTCGCGTTTTCTTTCGTGAAGAAGTCTATGGGTAGCATCGCGCGCCCGGGGCGGTTTTACTTGCCCAGTTCCTTGGAGCGTTCCGTCCCGGCGACGACGGCCTTGATGAGGGCGCTGCGGAAGCCGCCTTCTTCGAGGGCGTTCACGCCGGCGATGGTCGTACCGGCGGGGGAGCAGACCATGGCGCACAGGTCGCTGGGGCTCTTGCCGGACTGCTTGACAAGTTCGACGCTCCCTTCGATGGTGCCCAGGGCGAGCTTGAGCGCGACATCGCGGGTGAGGCCGGCCTTGACACCGCCGCGGGTGAGGCCTTCGATGAACTCGAAAACGTACGCGGGGGCACTACCGGAAAGTCCGGTGACGGCGTTCATGAGGGATTCGGTGACGCGGCAGGTGACTCCGATGGTGCCGAAAATCTTCTCGGCGGTGGAAAGCGTCTTTTCGCTGACGCCGTCAGTGGCGAGAGCCACTGTGCCCTTGCCCACGGTGAGCGGGAGGTTCGGCATCACGCGCAGCACCTGGTTCTTGGCGCCGAGGACTTCGGTGAGGCTCTTGCGGGCGACACCCGCCATGATGCTCACGAAGGTCTTTGTCCCCTTGAGGGTCTTGACGGCGTTCTTCCATTCGGGAGCGACGCTCTTGAAAATCTGCGGCTTCACGCAGAGGAAGGTCACGTCGGCCTTCTTGACGCCTTCGGCGAAATCCTTCACGCGGACGCATCCGAGAGCCGTGACGGCTTCGGCGGCCTTGTCGCTAGGGTCGAAGAAGAGGATGTCCTTGGGAGTGGTGCCGGCGTTCAGGAGGCCGCGGAGGATTGCTCCGCCCATGTTGCCGGTGCCTGCGAAGAAAATTTTTTCACTCATGGCTATACCTTACTTGTTCATAGAGTTGAGGAACGTTTCGTTGTCCTCGTAGAGTTTCATCTTGCTGATCATGAAGTCCATGATTTCGGTGGAGGTCATGTCCTGCAGGTAGCGGCGGAGAATCCAGACGCGCTGGAGTTCGTCTTCGGTGAGCAGGAGCTCTTCCTTACGCGTACCCGACTTGAAGATATCGATGGCGGGCCAGATGCGCTTTTCGGAGAGGCGGCGGTCCAGCACGAGTTCCATGTTGCCGGTACCCTTGAATTCTTCGAAGATCACTTCGTCCATGCGGCTACCGGTCTCGATGAGCGCCGTGCCCATGATGGTGAGCGAACCGCCGTTCTCGATCTTGCGCGCTGCACCGAAGAAGCGCTTGGGACGCTGCATGGCGTTCGCGTCCACACCGCCGGAAAGGATCTTGCCGGAGTGGGGGATGACAACGTTGTTCGCACGGGCGAAACGAGTGATGGAGTCGAGGAGGATGACCACGTCGTTGCCGTTTTCCACGAGGCGCTTGGCCTTCTCGATGACGATGTCGGCGACGCGGGTGTGGTGCTCGGGCGGCTCGTCGAACGTGGAGGCGATGACTTCGCCCTTCACGTGGCGGCGCATGTCGGTCACTTCTTCCGGACGTTCGTCGATGAGGAGCACGATGAGCTTGACTTCGGGGTGGTTCTGCGTGATGGCGTTAGCGATGTTCTGCAGGAGCACCGTCTTACCCGTACGCGGGGGAGCGAGGATGATGCCGCGCTGGCCCTTGCCGATAGGCGTGAACAGGTTCATGACGCGCGTGCTGAACTCGTCCTTTTTCCATTCTAGGTTGAGCTTCTGATTCGGGTGGATCGGGGTCAGGTATTCGAATGCGACGCGGCGCTTCGTCCTTTCGGGGGAATCGAAGTTCACGGTGTCGATGCGCATCAGCGCGAAATACTTTTCTTGGTCTCTGGGCTGGCGGACCTGGCCCGTGATGGTGTCGCCCATCTTCAGGTCGAAGCGGCGGATCCAGTTCTGGCTGATGTAGATGTCGTCCGGGCCGGCCTGGTAGTTGTGGTCGGGGTTGCGGAGGAATCCGTAGCCTTCGGGCATGATCTCGAGGACGCCTTCGGCGTAGATCGGGGTGTCCTCGCCGTTGGTCGCGCTGAGGATGCGGTAGATCAGCGCCTGCTTGCGCATCTTCTTGAAGTCGGGGATGTTCAGTTCCATCGCCTGGCGCTGGAGTTCGAACATCGGGAGACCGCGCAGTTCCTTCCACTTGGCGCGGGAGGCGGCCACCTTCTCGGGGTCGGGGGGCGGCAGCTGCACGGAGTCGTCGAGGATGTCGTCCTGCGGCAAGAAGCGGTTGCGGCGGTTCTTGAACTTGTTGAACTTGTTGAATTTGTTGAACTTGTTGTTGCCGTTGTTCCCGTTATTGCCATTGTTGCCGTTGTTGAACTGCTGGCGCTGCTGGTTGCCGTCCTGGTTCTGCGGGTTGGCGTTCTGCTGGCCGTTCTCGCCGGCCTGTGCGCCTTCGGAAGCCTGGGCTGCGCCTTCCTGGCTGGGGGCCTTCTGTTCGTTTGTCTCTATTCCGAGCTCGCGGGCCTGGCGGCGTTCTGCGGCCTCGATGCCGTCTACGGGTTCGTTGCGCTGTGCTTCGGGGCGCGGGGATTCGAATGCGGGCTCCGGTGCGCGTTCAGCCTTCTGGCGGGGGGCGCGGGTCTCTTGTGCCGGTGCTTCGGGTTCGGCGGCTTTCTTATCTGCTTCTGCTGCCGCCTTGGGCTTGCGTCCGCGACGCTTGGGCTGCTGTGATTCTTCGCCTTCGGGCTTGGGGGAAGTTTCTAGTTCCAATGCATTATCTTGATCTTGAATTTTCTTTGTTCTAGGCACTGTAGCGTCCTTCTGTAGATTGGATTAAAAAAACTTTTTTGTGAATTGGAGATTTGGAGAACAGCTTGGCTTGCAAGTCTGTATTTTCCGAAAATTTGATTGGAATAAATAAAATGTTCTACTTGAGAACTGCCATAAGATACATAAAATTATCGGCTTTGTCATAGAAAAACTCAAAAAAAAGGAAAAAAATTTTTTTTGACGAATAAATACGAAGTATTTCCCATTTTTGAGCATTTCCCGCACTTTTGGAATAGTTATATTAGTGCCGTGGATTCATTAGAAAGAGTTTTTATCGCCCTGGGCAGCAATGTCGCTCCCCGATGGGTGAACCTTTTTTCCGGCAGGGACATGCTCCGTCGCATCTCTTCGGGCGGCTGGATAGAAAGTCCCGTGTACGAGACTCCGCCGGTGGGTCCGGCGGGGCAGGGTCCATATTTCAACCAGGTCGTGAGCTTCATGTATTCCGGGACGCCCAAGCGTTTGCTCAATTACTTGAAGGGCGCCGAGATTCTCCTTGGGCGCAAGGACCGCGGACATTGGAATTCGCGCGAAATCGACCTGGACTTGCTGTACTACGGAAAGATTGTCCAGGCGGGTCGCCCCTGCATCCCGCATCCGGAAATTGAAGGAAGGCAGTTTGTGCTCGTGCCCTTGAACGACATCGCCCCGGACTGGGTGGACGCGTTCAGCGGTGTCACTGTGAGCGACATGCTGCAGGCTCTCCTGGCACGGGAAGAGAAAATCCCGTTCCGCACGATAACAGAGGTGGAACCCTAATATGCTAAGAGACAGCGGAATCCATTTTATCGCCATCGAAGGCGTCATCGGGGTAGGGAAGACGACTCTCGCCCAGATTATCGCCCAGCGCTGGAACGCCATGAGCATCGAGGAAAACTACGACAAGAATCCTTTCCTCGAGAAGTTCTACGAGAATCCCGAAGCGTACGCCTTCCAGACGCAGTTGTTCTTTTTGCTGGACCGTCACAAGCAGCTGCAGAACTGCGGCTTGCAGAGCGACCTGTTCCATGATTTGCTGGTCAGCGACTATACCTACGACAAGGACCAGATCTTTGCCTCGCAGAACTTGTCCGACAGCGAGTACGCCATGTACGAGACTATCGCGCGCTCCCTGGACAAGGACATCCCCAAGCCGGACCTCGTGGTCTACCTGCAGGCGAGCGTGCCCGTTCTGCTGGAACGCATCCGCAGCCGCGGTCGCGCGATGGAGAAGGCCATCGAGGGAAACTACCTCAAGGACCTGCAGGAACGCTACGACCATCACTTTTGGCACTACACCAGTGCACCCGTCTTAATCATCAATACGGACAACATTGATTTCGTCCATAACGAGAACCATTTGAATTTGATCCTTGACGCAATCAGTTCTTGCCCGACCCAAACTACATATTTTGTCCCACAAGGAAGTCTGTAATGCTTTTAGTCAAGACTATTGACGATCTTCGCGAACAGTTGAAACCACTCGCCAGGCAAGGTAAAACAATAGGGCTCGTGCCCACGATGGGCGCGCTCCACAACGGGCACGGTGCGCTGATCAAGGCGTCTGCTGCGGAATGCGACGTGACCGTGGTGAGCGTTTTCCTGAATCCTATCCAGTTTGGCAAGAACGAGGACCTTGCAAAGTATCCTGTGCGCCTCGAAGCCGACGTGAAGCTCGCAGAGTCCATGGGCGCCGACTACGTGTTTGCCCCGTCCGTCGCCGAAATGTATCCCGAAGGCTCGCCGATGACGACCGTCCGCGACGAAAAGCTTGAGGAGATGTACTGCGGTGCCTACCGTCCCGGCCATTTCCGCGGCGTGCTGACCGTAGTTTCTAAGTTGTTCAACATTGTCGGTGCGGATGTCGCCTACTTTGGCGAGAAGGATTACCAGCAGGTATTCATGATCGAGAAGATGGTGCGCGACCTGAATTTCGACATCAAGATCGTCCGCGTCCCCATCGTGCGCGAGGAATCGGGCCTTGCCCTTTCCAGCCGCAACGAATACCTTTCTTCCGACGAAAAGTACAAGGCGCTCGGCATCCACGAGGGCCTCAAGAAGGCGAAGGTCGCCTACAGTTCGGGCGAGCGCGGTGTCGCGAAGCTCCGCGACCTTGTCCTGAAATCCATCCTCGGCAACCGCGGAATCGTGCAGTACGTGGAAATTGTCGACCGCAGGACGTTGCAGCGTTGCAACGGGCTCCTTCCCGACGATATCCCGGTGACGATCCTTGTCGCCGCGTTCTTCGGAAAGACCCGCTTGATCGACAATATCGAGCTGTAGTTAAAACAGACTACAGGAAGTCGACTGCAGAAAGTTGACTTTCTGTAGAAAATGGAGTTGGATATGAATAAGAAGTATTGCCTTTGGACTGTGCTGTTATGGGCTGTTCTTCTTTTGGTATCCGCTTGCGGGGATGATGGGACATCTGCAAACAGCGATGTTCTCGGTGACAGTGACGAACTGACAAGCTCGTCGGTCGTATCGAGTAGCGGTAAGGCGAGTTCCTCTTCTGTGGCCGACTCGGCCGAGATTCTCCCGGATTCCTCTAGCGACAAAAAAACGGCATCCTCGTCATCCAGCAGTTCTGCGGGAAATGTCAGAAGAAGCTCCAGCTCCAGCATAAGCTGGATTGCTGGGTGGCAGTTGCTTAGTAGCAGTTCTTATTCCTTCCAACCATTTAACTTGGCTCATTTTGAATACAAGGAGTTTACGGATCCTCGAAATAATCGTACGTACAAATATTTGAAATTTGAAGGAAAAGATACCGTAGGTAAGGTTGTGACCATCTATGCAATGGCTGAAAACTTGAATATTGGTGAAATGGTCAATGGAAATGGAGATCAAAAAAACGATGAAATCATAGAACGTTATTGTCATGACAATGATACGGCCTATTGTGACATTTATGGGGGACTTTATCAATGGGCGGAGATGATGCAATTCCCGAGCGAATGCAATACAAAGGTTTGTGATGATTTAATACAACCTAATCATCAAGGAATTTGTCCAGAGGGGTGGAGGTTGTTGACTTATAACGACTTTTACATCATTGTGAATAGTAACGGAAATAAAGATGGGATAAAAGGTACTCGGTCAGCATTTGGTTTCGGAGGCAGCAATGATACTGGGTTTAGTCTTGTCGGCGCTGGGACGCGAGATGATAAGGGACGATTTATTGATTTGAAGGATGATGCCTACTTTTATTATCCAATCGAACAAGAAAATACAAATGGTGAACGAGCTGGTGCTGTAGGGATGAGTATAAGTGATACGAGAACATCTTTATTAGCATATAATGATAAAAACTGGGGCTTTCCAGTCCGCTGTGTGATGCTTGAAACCGAATCAGCACCGGAATAATCACAGCCCCAAGAAAAACATAAACATTGTGGCTTAGAAGCAAAAAACAAAAAAAGCGGCCATCGAGGCCGCTTTTTGAAATATGTAAGGTTTAGCCTAATTTCTTCAGGATGGCTGCGGCCTTTGCGAACTGCTGCTTCACAGATTTGGGACCGGTACCGCCTTCGATGTTGCGGCGAGAAACGCTGTATTCGAAGGTGAGGGTCTTCTTCATCTGCTTCACGTTCGGCACGCCGGCGCTGGCCCAGGCCTCGTCGGAGAGGTCCGTGAATTCGAGGCCCTGGCGGGCGGCTTCGCCGACCAGGCTACCGACCACGTGATGCGCGTCGCGGAAAGGCACTCCCGATTCCACCAGCAAGTCGGCGAGGTCGGTAGCCAGCAGCGCCGGCAGCATCTTGGCGTGCATCTTGTCGAAGTTGAAACGGGCACTTTCCAGAGCTTCCTTCATCACGCGGAGGATGACCTTCACGTTATGGACGCTGTCAAAGACCGGTTCCTTGTCTTCTTGCAGGTCGCGGCTGTAGCTGAGCGGGGCACCCTTCACCAGGGTGTAGAGGGCGCTGAAGTTGCCGAGCATGCGGCCAGACTTACCACGAATCAGTTCCATGGAGTCGGGGTTCTTCTTCTGCGGCATCATCGAAGATCCGCTAGAGAATGCGTCGTGCAAGGTGAGGTAGCCGAATTCGCTGGTGCTCCAGTTCACGAAGTCTTCGGCGTAGCGGCTCATGGTGTTTGCGATAATGGCGAGGTCGGCTTCGAATTCGAGCATCATGTCGCGATGGCTCACGGCGTCGATGCTGTTGGGGCTCACGCCCTTGAAACCGAGTTCCTTGGCCACCAAGGCGCGGTGGTAGGGGAATGCGGAACCTGCCATGGCGCCGCTACCGAGCGGAAGTTCGCTGTGGAGTTCCAAAAAGTTGTCGAGGCGCTTCACGTCACGGCTCACGGCAAAGAACATGCTCATCAGGTAATGGCTGAAGTAGATGGGCTGGGCCTGCTGCAGGTGCGTGTAGCCCGGCATCATCTTGCCGAAGTACTTCTTGGCGAGGTCGAGGACCGTCTCCATCAGGCTCACTTCGAGAGCGCGGATCTCGGCGGCGCGGTGACGCATGTAGAGCTTGAAGTCGGTGCAGACCTGGTCGTTACGGCTACGGCCCGTGTGGATTTTTTTGCCGAGTGCGCCGATGCGTTCGGTGAGCACGCGTTCCACGGCCATGTGGATGTCCTCGTCGGATTCCTTCCACAGGTTCTTGCCTTCCTTGTGGTCCTTGAGGATGCTGGCGAGGCCGTCGCAAATCTTCTTGTATTCGGTCTTGCTGAGCACGCCGGATTCCACCAGGCCCTTGCCGTGGCCGATGCTTCCTTCGATATCTTCTTCGATGAGCTCGGCGTCAAACTGCAGGCTGAAACTCAGGTCCACCATGCTCTGCGCCATGCCGCTAGCGAAGCGGCCGGTCCACATGTTGGTCTGGGTGCCTTTTTTGGCGGAATCTTTCTTACTCTTTGCCATATTGAAAATCCTTTTGTGTTTACGCGTGCAAATTTAGTAAAAGGTGAATCCCGCGGAAATGCGCAGGGCGAGAAAGTGGGCTTAGTGGCCGGGGAATCGGGTCAGCGTTTCGATGCGGTAGCCGTCGAGTGTTTCTCGGCCCTTCAGGTCGAAAAGTTCGATGACGAAGGCGCAGCATTCGACTTTGCCGCCCAGCATTTCGATGAGCTTGATGCCCGCCTTGGCCGTGCCGCCGGTGGCGAGCAGGTCGTCGACGATGATGACGCGGTCTCCGGGCTTGACGGAATCCTTGTGGATTTCCATGCAGGCGCTTCCGTATTCGAGGTCGTATTCCACCGAGACCGTTTCGCGGGGGAGCTTGCCCTTTTTACGGATGGGGATGAACGGCTTGCCGAAATGTTCCGCGACCGAGACTCCGAACAGGAATCCCCGTGCCTCCAATCCTGCGACGGCGTCGAATTCGTAGTGTGCCAGGACTTCGTTCAGGGTGTCGAGCGTAAGCTTCAGGCCTTCTGCATTGCTGAGGATGCCCGTGACATCGCGGAACAGGATTCCCGGCTTCGGAAAATCCGGAACGGAGATGATATAGTCCTCGATACTCTTATAATCAGTCATTTTTTTTACTGTCATCCCCGCGACCTGTGCTGAGCATTGTCGAAGCAAGGCGGGGATCTCCTTCTTTCATTCTACTTCCTACTTCCTACTCAACAATTCTTCCACCTTCGCGATAATCCTGTCCCTTTCCCCGCACCAGTTGGGGGCGAGGAGCATTTCGCTCGGGCTTTCTCCGCTGAACCGCTCGATGGCGGTCTCGGTTCCGATAATCTTGATCATCTCGGCGACGGCGGCGCAGTATTCCTCGAAATCCAGCAGCTTGATTTCGCCGGCGGAAAAATCCTGCGCCATCACGGTTCCTGCGACAATGTGCAGCGGGTGGATCTTCACGGCGGCCAGGTGCATGTCGCGCACGACGGTGGCTGTCTTCTTGAAGTCTTCCATCGTCTCGCCGGGGAGTCCCACGATCACGTGCGTAGTGACGGTGAGGCCCGCCGCCTGGCAGCGCTTTACCGCATCTTCGAATTCGGCGAGGGTGTGCCTGCGGTTGATGGCCGCGAGCGTCAGATCGTTTGCCGTCTGGAGCCCGATTTCCACGATGATGGGCTTCTTCTTGTTTTGCTCGGCGAGGTATTCGATTTTCTCGTCCTCGAGGCAGTCGGGGCGCGTCCCTATCGCAAGTCCAGCGATTTCCTCGTGCTTTATGATCGGGTCGATGATTCCCTTCAGGTGCTCAAGCGGCGCATGCGTGTTCGTGTACGGCTGCAGGTAGGCGAGGATGCCCGCATTCGGGTACTTTTCGCGCAGGCGCGGTACGAACTTGTCGAGCTGTTCCTGGATGGAGACCTTCGCCTGGTCGAACACCGGGCTGAAACTGCGGTTGTTGCAGTAGCTGCATCCCGAGAATCCCTTGGTACCGTCGAGGTTCGGGCAGGTCATGCCGCCGTTGAGCGGGAGCTTGCGCACCTTGAGGTAGTTGGGGAAGAGTTTCAAGAGCAGGTCGCGGTAGGGAGTGTAGTGCATATGTGGAAAGATAGTTAGACGAGAGACGATAAACGCCTGCCAATCACCGAAATTGGGCTTTTTTTGGGGGTGGAACGTGTATTTTTTCATGTTTCTTGTTATTTTAATAAGGACTAGGAGAAATTATGAAGGGATTTGCTTGTACAAAGGCATTTTTGGGCATGGCATTTCTTTGCCTCGCCTTTGCGTTTTCCGCTTGCGGGGATGATGACAGCGGCGTTACCCCGCGCGACGAGGATTCTTCTTCGTCCATTTGCGAAGACTGCGATGATTCCAGCAGCAGTAAGAAGATTGCCACGAGCTCTTCGAGCTCTCGCAATGACAATCTGGAAGAATCCAGCAGCAGTTCCGCGGAATCATCTTCCAGCGCCAAAAAGAAGTCATCATCTTCTAAAAAAACTTCGTCTTCCAGCAAGGGGAAAACTTCGTCTTCATCTTCAAGTTCTGACAACGACAAGTCCTGCAGCAGTGCGAAATCATCTTCCTCCAGCGTCACGCAGCAATCCAGCAGTAGCGAATACGTGCCGTTCGACCATTCGCAAACGTTGGCCGGTGCTTACAAGGTCGGCGAAGATGCCTACAAGACGTTTACGGATCCGCGCAATGGCCGTAGCTACTATTACATAACGATCACGTCGGATTACAGCGGGAAATCAGTCACTGTCATGGCCGAAAACCTGAACATCGGAGAAATGGTGCTCGGCACCGAAAATCAAGCGAACGATACCCTGATTGAACGCTACTGCTACAATAACGACACGACCAAGTGCGACGAGTTTGGCGGGCTTTACCAGTGGGCCGAGATGATGCAGCTGCCGAGCCGTTGCAACACGGAAAGCTGTGCCGACTTGATTCAGGAAGATCATCGGGGAATTTGCCCGGTAGGCTGGCGATTGTTCACGTACGATGATTATGAAATTGTCCGAGGTTATAAGGATGAAAACGGTGACGGAATCAAAGGCCTGCGCTCGACATACGGCTTTAGTGGGACGAATGCGAGCGGATTTTCTCTTACAGGTGCTGGTATGAGAACCAAGTTGGGCGCATTTGATGGCTTAAAGGAAGTGATGGCTTGGTTCCGTCCTGAAGAATATGAATCTGATGCGGCAAATCGTGCACACCATGGCTTATTTGATAATAACGATTTTGCA
>JAGCGO010000061.1 GCA_017649565.1 Fibrobacter sp.
CGCACCTCCATCTTCGACGTCAAGGCTGGCATCCAGCTCGACCCGACCTTCGTGAAGGTTTGCGCCTGGTACGATAACGAATGGGGCTACAGCAACAAGGTTTGCGAAATGGCCCGCGTCATCACCAAGTAATTGATTTCGAATAAGTGATAGTGGTGCGGACGCAACGAGATTTCCGCACTTCCGCTTGAAACTTTTACAAAGAAGCCCCGCTCAAACGAGCGGGGTTCTCTTTTTGCACGAGCCCCGCTTCGGCGGGGCCTTTCGCTTTTTTTACCGTGCTCATGATAAAGGTTAGTTTCTATGGCTTGACAACGTTGTTTTTTGATATTAGCTTTGACGGGAGGGGGTTCGAATGTGTGTTGAAATAAAAAAGCTGTTTTTCCTGCTTGTTGCGCTGGCTTTCGTGTCGTGCTCATCTGATGATGACGACTTGGTGCATTGTGATGCGACAGATTCGTGCTCCGAAGATTCTTCAGGAAAAAATACGGAGCCAGATCAAAATTCCGTTGAAGGAGAGGATGAGATTGACCCTGATCGTGCGGAATGCTATTCGAAAGCGTACCCGTTCCAGAGTACCATGAACCTGAAGGCTTCGTGGCCTACTCAATATTTTGATGCCTCTGCTTCCGGCTTGGCCTATGCGACCCTAGATTATACGACTTGTGACTCTGTATCGCTAAAATCAGTGGGGATGAAGGTGACCCAACTGTCTACTGGGAAAAGTGATTCCGTTCAGGCCGAATTTGTCAAGGACGAAAACTCTCCAAGAAAGCTCTACTTTGGTGGGCGAGCGTCCGTGCGTCTAGATACGGTTTGGAACAAAATCTTACCGTTTGCGAATGGGGATTACCTTTTTGAGTGGGATTTTGTGCTGGAGTCTTTCGTTGCCGATGAAATCAGGGAGTCCCATCATTATGCCAGCTCCAAATCGCGCTTGGACGGCACTCTTCCGGGCCTTTTGCTCCAGGTCCCCAGTCACTATGTTCGTGGAACCCTAGCGGATGCGAATTGGGCGAACGTGCGTGATACGCTTCGCGACGGTGCATTGCGGGCTATCCGCGCTTATGTCGTCAACCTGACTACAGGTGAGGCGGATACGTTGTTCTACAAGGCTCACGTGAATGCGGAATTCCAGGACCTTCGCTGGAATCCTGAACATGTGCCCATGGCCGAGGGGCGTTATGCGGTCGTGGTGCAGGCCTATGACTATGCGGACCCCGACCAGAACGCTCTACGCGCTCTAGAATATGTTGGGCGTGATTCATCACGAACGTCTTGGGATCAAGTGCTTGATGCTTCTACCGGCTTGTTTGTTCCGGGAATCAATGGCGTAACGTTGTCTGATACTATTTGGGTAAAGACTGCTCCTCCCTCTATTGTGGACGGTTCTCTGGAATTCCGCTCCGTTCTTGACACTACGCCGGCCTTCTGTATAGATTCGGCGGAGCGGACCCTTGCAGGGTATCCTGTATACAATGCGTGCAACCAACTTTCTCTTTCTTTTGAATTTAGCGATTCTATCTTGGATATGCCGCAAAAACAGACTAAAATTCGCCTGATTTTTTCGGATTCGGTGTCTCAATTTGATCGAGTTATTAGGGATTCTCTTGAATGGACTGGCTCAACGGCTCGGTATGAATTTACTCAGCCATCTTCGAAGTGGATTAGGGATGGAATGTATTCCTTGACTGTGGAACTGGAGGATTTTATTGGTAATGTCTTCTCGGAACGGGTGGCTGATACGGTTGTGTTTGATAGGACTCCTCCGTCGGTGATTCTCACTGCTGGGCTTGTGTATAAAAGTGATTCTACTGTTGGCGATATAACGGCCATTGTTTCGCAGGCGACGGATAATGTGCGGAATGTTTCTCCAATTTCCTGCAGAAGGAAACTAGATACACCGGATACCACGTTTGATTGGACTTTTGTGCGCACGGATTCTGCAGCGGCAACAACCAAAGATTACAGGTTCTCAATACCTCTTAAAGATTGGGCTATCGGACGGGCAGACGGCAGGTGGCATGTCTATGTGGCATGCTACGATGCCGCCGGGAACGCAGGGTCCGGCGTTGATTTCTTCGAAGTAGGGCAATAGCCGCCCTGCTGCTGGTGGGGACTATTTCTCGGTCGCGGTGAACACTCCGTCCCAGACTTCGCCTTCGGCGACGGGCGGATTCAACTTGTACAGCTCGCAGCGCTTGATGTAAACATGTGACGGGGTGGACGTGCTACCAGGGTCGCGGTCGGGGTGGTGCGGTTCCAGGTCTAGGCAGAGCGTGAACATCTTGATGGCCTCGTCCCATTCCATTGCGAGATAGAGCTTGCGGGCCTTTTCCCACTTGTCGACCAATTCCGTGAGTTTCTCTTCGTCCTCGTCGCCGACCTTGCCGAGCAGCTCGAACGTCTTGACGGGCTGGCTCTTGCCTATGACGCGGATGGTGTCCAGGGAGCGGTATATGAAGAATCCCGGCTTGAGCTGTGCCTGCGTATCTTCGCTGATCTGGATGTAGGCTCCGTACTGCTTGGCCGCACTTTCCAGGCGTGCCGCGAGGTTCACCGCGTCGCCCATCATGGTGTAGTTCTTGCGCATGGTGGATCCCATGTTGCCTGTGACGATGTCGCCCGAGTTGATACCGATGCGCATGTGCATGTTGTGAACGACCGTGGGCCACTTGTCGCCTTCGTTTTTCCATTTCTGGCGCAGTTCGCCCAGTTTCTGCTGCATGTCCACCGCGGTCTCGCAGGCGCTCTGCGCATGGTTTTCCAGCGGCATGGGCGCGCCGAAGAAGGCGATGATGGCGTCACCTTCGTACTTGTCGAGTGTACCCTTGTTGTCCAACAGCGTGTCGGTCATGGCGGTCAGGTATTCGTTGAGCAGTTCCACGAGTCGGCTCGGGTCGCCGATTTTCTCGGAGAACGTGGAGAATCTCGCGATGTCGGTGAAGTAGGCGGTGATGTTCGACTTTTCGCCGCCGAGGGTCGGCATGATTTCGTTGTTCACCATTTCGTCGATCAGTTCCGGGGAGATGTACTGCTTGAACGCATTGTCCAGGAACCTCTTTTCGCGCGACTCGTAGTAGAACTGGACGATAAGCGCGATGACGTTCGTGGCAAGTATTGCGATGAGCTGGCGCAGCACGCCGATATAGAGCCCGTCTTCGAAGTACATGTAGGCTACGATGGTGTAGATGACGGCAATCAGGATGGAAATGCCGATAGACCAGTAGCTCTTGAGGTAGAGTCCGAACAGCATGCAGATGATGGCGAGCAGGACGATGATGGCTTTCTGGTAGCGGTCGTCCAGCACGGTCATGTAGCTGTCGTTCAGGATGTTCTTGATGATGGTGGCGTGGATGAGCACGGCGGGGTTGTTCTCTTCGTGGGGGCCGGGGACGAAGTCGAACAGGGCCGGAGCGGCCGAGCCGAGGATGAATATCTTTCCTTGGTAGAATCCGGGGTCAAGACGGTTCTTGGTGACGTCGTAGTAGGAGAGGTGCTGGAACGCACGGTTGATTTCTGCAGTGTTGTATCGGCCCTGGTAGTTGACGAGGAACCTTCCGTGCCGGTCGATGGGGACGCGCTTCACGTTGCCGAAACGCAGTTCTTCGCCGGCCTTGAGCTTGTTGATTGCGGAATCGGATGTCGCCTGGATGTCCCGGATGACCTTATCCGAGAGGATGATATTGTTGGAAAACCACTTGTCGTCGTCCTTGTCGTAGCGGATGTCCAGGTCCATGGAAAGGTGCTTGGGGCTTTCCAGCGGCATGCGCGCGATGGAATCGCGGAAGAAGTGCACCGTGCTCAGGATGTAGGGCGAGATGACGGCGTCTTCGTCCTCTTCGTCGTCGTGAAGGATGTATCTCCCGTCGATTTCGTCGTCGTGCTTGAGAGTGACGCTTGCGCCGAGGTCACGGACTTCATCTTCGCCCAGGCTCTTCAGGGTTTCGATGTTGATTTTCATGAGCATCTTCGAGAGCTTGGGCGTGAGAATCTGCCCCTCGAAGATTTCAAAAGTGAATTCGTCGTGCTCGTGCCTGGTGACGATGATTTTCGAGGAAATGTCAATGAACTTCGCTTCGTCGTTTTCGATGTCCTGGACGTTTTTCAGCTTGTTGCGCAGGGAGAGAAACATCGGGTAGGTGAATCCCGGGTATGTCGTGTGGTAGTTGCCCAGGGAGTCCCTGTATATGCCGAAGGGCTTGCCGAGCTCAATGTACTTGCCCATCTTGATGACCACGTTTTCCGCCTTCTGGTGGAATATGTGCAGGATGGTCATGAGCGACATGGTCGAGTAGATGCGCGGCGTGACGTCCGGGTAAAGATCCGGGTTGGGGAAGCGGTAGAGCAGGGAGACGCGGCGCACGACGCCGTCGTCATCGGGGTAGGCGTTGATGGAGCCTATCTGCGCCGATGCCTTTGCCAGCTCGGGGAAGATATTGTCGAGCAGGTCCTTGGCCTCGATGTTGCCTGCGGAGTCGGCCTGGTCGAGGCTGAACGTAGACGTGTAGCCCAGATTGTCGGCGCGTTCGCTCGTACTGATGGGCCTCCACTGGGTTTCGTGCTTGTAGGACTTGCTTTCGTCGAACATGAGGCACGAAATGGAGTTGCCGCTTTCCCTGACGGCGTTTACCAGCATGGAGTCATAGTCGAAACTGGCCTTGATTGTGGAATAGAGCGTGTCCCATGAACTTTTGGGGTAAAGACGCTTGAGGACATTCAGCATCTGGTTCGCTTTTTGCTGGCCGAAGTCCGCGTTCTTGAAAAGAATATCGAAGCCGATTGCTGCTGCCCCGCCTTCGGTCAAGTGGCGCACCACGTTTGCATGGATGGAACGGTCCCATTCGTTGTAGTTTCCGAGCTTGGCGAGCGATGGTTCGTCGATGTCGACGATGAGAATGTTGGGATCGTAGCCCTTGGAGACGGAAACCTTGTCGTTGGAGTAGTTTTCCTCTTCGTCAACGCTGGTCACGGCCTTGAAGAACAGGTCGTAGATGGTGTTCTCCATGGTGTCGGCGCCGCTGTGCGTGATATTGAAAATTTCGTTTTGCGAACTGGTGAGGAATATGGCGACGGTGGTGACGGTCGCGCCAATTATTCCCGCGATGAGTTTCTTGGTTCCTTTTGAAAGCTTAGTGCGCATGTTTCTCCATTCTTCGACTTTTTCAATTTATAAAAAAAAAGCTCCGGATTGTCACAACGTGACATAGATTAATAATTATATTATGCCGTAGACGATAAGGAGGCCTGATTGGCGAACCAAAAGAAAAATAGCTCCAAGAAATCTGCCAAGTCCAAGTCCGGCTCTGCGGCCGCGAATGCCCCGGAGATGCCTTTCTTCTGGATTGTCGTCGGCTGGCTCTCTGCCGCCGTCGGTGCCCTGATTCTTCTGGGGGGCATTACCTCCGCCTGTTCCGGTGGTGCCGAAAACTGGCTGGGACCGTACCTCGGCGACCTCCTCCCCGGTTTTTCGACCTACGTTTTCGGTCGCGTCGGGGCGATTTTCCTTTCTTTCTCGCTGGTGTTCTGGGGCGTGTGCATTGCCGTGCCTGCAGTACGCGAAAAGTTGCTCCGCATTGCCATCGGCTGTTCTCTCCTTACTTTCGACCTGAGTTTTTTGCTTGCCCTCAAGTCCTACGGCGAACCCCATCCGTCCAGCGAGGCATTGTCGTTGGGGGGCGGTGCTGTCGGGCATTTCTTTAGCCAGTACGTTCTGCTGCCGGTATTCGGTCCGGTTTCGATTTTGGCTCCGTTGATTGTGCTGCTTACGGGCCTTGGACTCATTCTGGTGCTGTCTTTCGGGCTGCGTCCGCGTCATTTCCGCTTCTTGGCCCAGGCGATGGCCTGGTTCTTCTCGCTGTTCGGGCGTAAATCGGCAGCGCCGGAAACCGATGAGGAGGGCGAGGAAGACGATTCTGACGACGAGGATCCCGTAGTCAACCGCCGCGGTGTCTCGATGATGAGCGACGAGACGATGCTCGGCAACGTGAACGATTACAAGATTTTGCGCAAGAACAAGATCAAGCCCTTCAGCGGCCGTAACAACTGGCTCGAGGGCGAGGCCGACTTTACTGCACCGGCACCGGCCGAGTTTGCCCCGGCCCAGGATGCACGCCAGGCACAGCAGGACGAGAACACGCTGAATACGCCGCCGGTCGCGGATGCTGCGGAGTACGATCCGCAGCAGGGCGATCCGGAAATCGCGCGCCTCGAGGACGAACTCCGCCGCAACGAGGGGCGCATGAACGCGCTCGAAATCATGGAAATCAAGGACCGGATCGCCGCGCTCCGCCGCGCCCGCGACCTGATTAACTGGGAGAAGGCTCATCCGAGCCGCCTTGTGGTGAAGGGTGCCGTTCGCGGAGGCTCGAACACGCGCGAGGTGGAAACACTCGCTGCGCAGCCGGTTCCGCCCAGTTCCGATGCGCCGACAGTGATGGATTCTCCCGACTTCGAGAACGATCCGACTGTGGCTCCGGCATCGAATCCCGAGGATTTGCTGGGTGGCGAGCCGACCCGCTACGATGAACCCGCCGCGGACGACGAAACATTTTACCCCGAGGTCGTGAGCGCCGATGAAGTGGGCCGCGACCCGACATACGTGCCGCCCAACCGCATCGGGACGGCCGAGTCGACGGGCATCCCCCAGCCCGACCCGACGCAACATTACGACGAGTACAAGATTCCTACCGTCGACGAGATTTTGGACGCGCATGCCCCGCAGCCTGCCGACTATACCGAAGAGGAACTGAACGAAATCGGCCGCATGCTCGAGGAAAAGCTCGAGAACTTCAAGGTGAAGGGGAAGGTGGTTGGCTGCGAGACCGGTCCTGTGATTACGCGCTTCGAGGTGGAGCCGGGTCCGGGCGTGAAGGTGAACCAGTTCAGCTCGCTGCAGGACGACCTCGCGATGGCCCTGAAGGCGACCTCCATCCGCATTTTGACCCCGATTCCCGGGAAGGGCGCCGTGGGTATCGAGATCCCGAACCGCAAGACCCAGACGATTTACGGGCGCGACATCTTCGAGAGCGCCGCGTTCAAGCCGAGCCCCGACAAGATTGTGATGGCGCTTGGCAAGGACATTTCGGGCGAGCCGTTCGCGATGGACTTGGCGAAGGCCCCGCACTTGATGATTGCCGGCCAGACGGGTTCCGGTAAGTCGGTCTGCATCAATGCGCTTATGGCGAGCATGCTGCTCAGCAAGACGCCCGACGAGCTCCGCATGATTCTTGTGGACCCGAAGGCCGTGGAACTCAAGATGTACGAGAACATCCCGCACCTTCTGGCTCCTGTCATTACGAAGCCGGAGATTGCCATCCAGGCTTTGCAGTGGCTCTGCTACGAGATGGACCGCCGTACCGAAGTGCTTGCGAAGGCGAAGGTGCGTAACCTGCTCGGCTTCAACGAGAAGTTTGAGGCGGGCGAATTGCCCGACGACGTGCCCGAGGAAGACCGCAACCGCCGCATGGCGTTTATCGTCGTGATCATCGACGAAATGGCCGACCTCATGATGGTCGCCGGAAAGGAAATCGAGAAGAACGTGAGTCGCCTCGCCGCCAAGGCCCGTGCCGTGGGTATCCATTTGGTGCTCGCTACGCAGCGTCCGTCGGTGAAGGTGATTACCGGTAACATCAAGGCGAACCTGCCGACGCGTATCAGCTTTAAGGTGGCATCTCAGGTGGACGCCCGTACGGTGATGGACCATGCCGGTGCCGAAAAGTTGCTGGGCCGTGGCGACATGCTGTACAAGGCGGTGAACGCCCCCGACCCGATTCGTCTGCACGGCGCCTTCCTCAGCGACGAGGAGGCCGAAAAGCTTGCCGACGCCTGCAGCAACCAGAACGTCTGCTACCCGCAGCTCGAAAGTTTCGATGTTGTGGAAGACGGGGGCGATGACGACGATGACGGCAATGCCGCCCTGAACGAGAAGAAGGACAAACTGTTGTTCGAGGTCGCGAAGTGGGCCATCGAATGCGGCAACGGCCTTTCGACCTCGGCGGTGCAGCGCCACTTCAGCGTGGGCTACAGCCGCGCGGGCAAGATCGTGGACCAGCTCTTTGGCCTCGGGCTTTGTGCGCGCAGCACGGGCAATTCCAAGCCCCGCGCCATGCTCATCGACATGGACCAGCTCATGCAACTCGAACGCTCCGGCACGTTTAGGTAGCCCCTATGCCCGAGCCCCTAACCACTAACCACTGCTTACTTCCTACTGTCTACTCTTATGCACGAATACGCTCCTTCAAAGATCAATCTCTTCCTGGATGTCATCCGCAAGCGCGAGGACGGCTATCACGACCTCGGCACGCTTTTCCAGACGGTGGATGTCGGCGACACGGTTTCTGCGGAAATCCGCGACGACGGCGTGGTGACGCTCGAGTACAGCGTCCCGCAGGACTACCCGAAGGAATCCGACCTCGTGTACAGGGCGGCTCTCGCCTTGAAGGACTATGCCGAGGTGGCCGCGTCCGGCTCCGGAGTTTCCGAAAGCGAAAAGTCCCGCATGTCCGGGCTCGGTGCCGACCTGTTCCTGGAAAAGGTCATGCCCCTGGGTGCCGGTTTGGGCGGGGGGAGTGCCGATGCCGCAGCAACCCTCAGGTTGCTGAACCGCCTCTGGAATCTGAATTTCGAGGCCACGATGTTGGAAGAAATTGGCGCGAAGCTTGGCGCCGACGTGCCTTTCCTGGTCAGAGGCGGCTCGGCTTTCGCCGAGGGCATCGGCGAACGGTTGACCTTCATCGACCCGCTGGACCTTCCGGAAGGCTACGCCCTCCTCATCGCGACCCCGCTTGATGCCGTCCCGACGAAGGACGCCTATGCCGGAGTGCCCAAGTCCGGACCGGACCGGTGGGAGAGGTACAAGGCCGAATGTTCCGCGCACTCGGGCACGCGCCCGTATCCGCTGCAGCCGTCGGCCCTTTTCAACGCCTTCGAGACCTCCGTGTTCCCGAAACACCCGCTTGTTGCCGAGATGAAGGAGAAAATGTCTGAACTCGGAGCGGAAGCCGTGCTGATGAGCGGTTCCGGCGCTTCCGTTTTCGGGATTTTTGCGAACAAGGCCCTGGCGGAAACGGCCGCCACCGCCCTCAAGCCAATCTCCCGCTACCTCGCAATCACCAAATTCTGGCACAAATAGGCCCTTTCCCCTTTGAAAATCCGCCTTTTTTGCTAAATTTGTCCCCACCATTGGGGTATCGTCAAGTGGTAAGACAACGGATTTTGATTCCGTTATTCGTTGGTTCGAATCCAGCTACCCCAATGAAATTTTTACTTAATCCAAATGGAGATAAATAAAATGGAACTCACAACGCTCAAAGCTACCTCGAGAGTGCTAGTTGCAAACCGCGATAACGCCCGTTTGCGCAAGGCTGGTCAGATTCCGGCCGTCTATTATGGTAAGGGTATGGAAGCGCTGAACATTTCCGTAAGCGATATCGACTTGCGTAAGGTTCTCGCTCCGGGCAAGCGTTACACGCTTCTCGACCTCGAAATCGATGGCAAGGCCGGCAATCCGGCGGTCGTCTACAACTACCAGAAGGACGCCATCTCTCAGAAGATCATCCACATCGACTTCCTCAAGATTTCTGAGGATTCCATGGTCAAGGTTCGCGTTCCGCTCAAGCTTTCCGGCCTCCCGATTGGCGTGAAGGCTCAGGGTGGCCTCTTCTCTCAGGAAGCTCGCTACCTCATGCTCGCTGCCAAGCCGGCTTGCATCCCGACCGTTCTCGAAATGGATATCTCCAATTTCGGCACCAACGTGACCTTCTACGCCAAGGACCTCAAGCTCCCGGAAGGCGTGGAACTCGCTTCTGTTCCGCGTACCGTGATCTTCACGATTACGTCCAAGTCCAAGAAGGGTGACTCCTCTGCCGACGCTTCCGCTGAAGCCGCTCCGGCCGCTGCAGCTGCCGAAGCCAAGTAATTGCCTTAAGCAATTGGAATTGAACCTGTCTGCCCCGTGCAGGCAGGTTCTTTTTTTGCGAACCCCGCTTCCCGCACCTCGTACTACGCGCCTCTCTCGTCTCTCGTCTTTTTCTATATTACCTCCTACTTCTAACTTCCTACATCTAACTTCCTACTACCCCTATGTACATCATCGTCGGTCTCGGAAATCCTGGTACTCAATATTCCAACACCCACCACAATGCGGGCTTCATGGCTGTCGAAAAGCTGGCCGACCCGAACAAGGACTGGAAAAGCGAACACAAGGCGCTCACCATGAAGGTGAACATCGCTGGCGAGGAATGCCTGCTTGCCAAGCCGCAGACGTACATGAACCTCTCGGGCGAGGCCGTGCAGGCCCTGATGACGTGGTACAAGGTGAAGACCGACCATTTGCTCGTCTTCAGCGACGACGTTAATTTGGACGTAGGCCGCATCCGTTGCCGCAAGGACGGCAGCCACGGCGGGCAGAACGGACTTCGGAACATCATTGAACACGTGGGCGACAAGTTCCCGCGCATCCGTTTTGGTGTGGGAAAGTGCCCTCCGAAATTTGACCTGAGTAACTGGGTGCTCGCGAAGTTCTCTCCCGAGGACCGCCCTGTTTTTGAAGAGGCCATCGCCAAGGTTCCCGCCCTCGTAGAATGCTACTTCAAGCTCGGCATCGAGAAGTGCATGGAACGCTACAACGGGAAGTAATTCGTCTCGGCGAAAAATTCACGGATTATTTCATCGGTTGATCCCACGGGTAATTCGCTTGTAGCGAATCCTTGGGGCCTACGGACAAGACAACTTCGGCAGGGTAATGCCCTGGTGTTTCTGATGGAGTTGTTGAAAATACCGAAAGGATAAACGCATTATTCATCGTTTTCAAGAGATTGCCGGGTGCGTGAGCTTCCCTCATCAGATGATCGGCTCCGTGTTGGGGCCGTGCCGTGCCACCCTCGCGATATATGTTTACTCCACCATAGACAACATTGTTTCTTCGGACCTGCAAATGGAACCCTATATCCGATAATGGCGTCGCAAATTCGCAGCTGTCGCTTCGATCGCAAACCTGTACACCGTTACAATAAATAGAGTAGTCGCTGCGCCCGTCAGCAACACGCACTTTCATAGCAGGGCCATAACACCCGACAAGCACACAGAGCAGAACAAATAATAAGCAGGAACGTTTCATTCTACAATTTTCTTCACTTTATTTTTTCAGAAACGTAACTTACAATCGAAATAAAATCATTAGGCACGTAGGCGATGTGTCCGTAAGACCATACAATCTTGTCGTTCTTCTTTTTCTTTTCAAAAATAACGGCAACACCGATTTCGTCGCGAAGTAGCTTTATTTGCAATAAATAATCGCAATCTTTTTGGTCTGAGACAATAGCATAGCCGTCGATAGTCGCATACTCCTTGACCAGGGAAATTATTCTTTCGGCATAATCTTCATGAACGCCTTGCAGCTGAACCGGTAAGATAAAGTATTCCTTTTTTGCCCACAAGGCCGACGAGAACAAAAGGACAATCAATAAACTACGAAACATTCTCATTTTAGGGCAATATAAAAAATATGCCTCAATTTGCCGTAAATAATCGCTTTATTATGCTTTACCTCGTCTAAAATTGCTATATTTCATACGCAAAAGAGGTAATTTATGAAACTTTTGCCAGAAGCTTTGACGTTTGACGACGTCCTCCTAGTTCCCGCTGAATCTTCTGTCTTGCCGGCCCAGACCGACGTGAGCACCCAGCTCGCCCCGAATATCAAGCTCAATATCCCTATTATCAGTGCCGCCATGGATACCGTGACGACAGCTCCTTTGGCCATTTCCCTCGCTTTGCAGGGCGGTATCGGCATCATCCACAAGAACATGAGCGTCGAAGACCAGGCCGAAGAAGTTCGCAAGGTCAAGCGGTGGCAGTCCGGTATCGTCACCAACCCGGTGACGCTCGATGCGGACCAGCCGGTCTCTGCAGCTTTTGAACTCCGCGCCCGCAACAAGGTGAGCGGTTTCCCGATTCTCTCGAAGGGCAAGCTTGTGGGTATGCTCACGAGCCGCGACCTCCGCACGGTTAGCGACATGAACGTGAAGATCCGTTCCGTGATGACCAAGAATCCGGTGACGGCAAGCCCGAAGGTGAGCCTCGCCAAGGCGAAGGAAATCCTCGCCGAGAAGCGTATCGAGAAGCTCCCGCTGGTGGATGCCTCCGGTGCCCTGAAGGGCCTCATCACGATGACCGACATTTTGAAGCGCGAAAACAACCCGAATGCTAGCCTCGACAAGAACGGCCAGTTGCTCGTGGGTGCCGCGGTCAGCACGTCTGCCAATACGCTCGAACGCGTGGCGGCCCTCGTGGATGCCGGTGTCGACCTGTTGATTATCGATACGGCTCACGGCCACCACATCGGTGTGCGCAACATGGTGAAGACCGTTCGCAAGAAATACCCGAAGCTCACGATTTGCGCCGGTAACGTCTGTACGCCGGAAGCCGTGGAAGAGCTCGCCAAGTGCGGTGCCAACATCGTCAAGGTGGGTATCGGTCCGGGTTCCATCTGCACCACTCGTATCGTGGCCGGTGTGGGTTACCCGCAGTTCTCCGCAGTCGTCGAATGCGGCAAGATGGCCCGCAAGGTGGGCGTGAAGATTATCGCCGACGGCGGTCTAAAGTTCTCTGGCGACATCGTGAAGGCTCTGGCCGCCGGTGGTCATGCCGTGATGGTGGGCTCGCTGTTCGCCGGTACCGAAGAAGCTCCGGGCGAAGTGATCTTGGCCGATGGCCGTAGCTACAAGAGCTACCGCGGCATGGGTTCTCTCGGTGCCATGAAGGCCGGTTCTGCCGACCGTTACTTCCAGGGTGGCGTCCAGGAACCGCGCAAGTTCGTTCCGGAAGGCATCGAAGGCCGCGTCCCGTACAAGGGACCGCTCCGCGACACCGTTTACCAGCTGATTGGCGGTATCCACTCTGCCATGGGTTATGCCGGTGCTGCTAACCTCGAAGAACTTTACAAGAAGGCGACGTTTGTCCGCATTACGGGCGCAGGCCTCCGCGAATCTCACCCGCACGATGTGACGATCACGAAGGAAGCCCCGAACTACAGGACGGGCGAATAGGACGTTTTGGCCTACTTTAGTCCATGAACTTTCGTAATCCGCTACAGTACAAACTGTGGCGGTTTTTTTTGCTGTGTTTCCCGATGTAACCAAAAAATGGCCCTAAAAAGGAGCTTTTGGCCTTATATGTTTCTATACTATATATTGGAAATAAAAGGTGAGGTAATATGAATTATCTGAAAAAAATGGGAATGTCGCTCCTTTGCGCGGCTACTATGGTTTTGCTGGCTTGTTCGGACGATTCGTCCACAAAGCCGGAACCGGTCAATCCGGTCAATCCGGAAGATGTTGTCCCGGCGGACACATCGTCAACGCAGGATTCTACGACGGATTCCATTCCTCCCAAGAAAGATGTCAAGGTCGATCCGGGCCTTGCCAAGCGCCTGGTCGCGAACATGGGCCCCGGTATTAACCTGGGCAACGTTTTCGAAGCGGAAAATGTCGGCTTCATGACCTTTGACGAAACCCAGTTCTCCAGCAG
Source organism: Fibrobacter sp. (assembly GCA_017649565.1). Lineage (GTDB taxonomy): Bacteria > Fibrobacterota > Fibrobacteria > Fibrobacterales > Fibrobacteraceae > Fibrobacter. The sequence goes on from JAGCGO010000061.1 coordinate 13,531, forward strand.
CTGGGGCGAGACGATTGTCCCTGCCGATTTCCAGGCGCTGGGTGATTCCGGCTTCAGGAACATCCGTATTCCCGTGAGTTGGGAAGAGCATATCGAGGAAAAGAACGGCAAGTGCGTCGTGGACGAACCTTGGATGAAGCAGGTGTTCTGGGCTGTCGACCTTGCAATCAAGAACAAGATGGTGGTCATTTTGAATGCGCATCACTGGAATGCCATGTATGACTCGAACCCGGATAAGGAAACGCCTTGCTTGCTGGATGTCTACCGCCAGATGATGACGGAAGTGGTGAAGTATTCCACGGACTCCTTGATCGTGGAAACGCTTAACGAGCCCCGTGGCAAGCTGACGTCTCCCAAGTGGAATGCCCTCGTGGATTCTATCGTGAATATCGTAAGGACGGTGGACCCGCAGCGCGTGGTGATGGTCGGTACCCACAATTACAACAATGCATCGGCGGCATCGCAGCTCAAGTTGCCGACAGACGCGACCAACCTCATTGTGACCTTCCATTACTATGAACCCTTCTCCTTCACTCACCAGGGCGCGGAATTCGTGACCCCGAAGTATCCCACCGGCAAGGAATGGAGCGCTTCGTTTGGTGAAATGCGCACGATCAAGAACGTTTTCTCCAACCTCAAGGAATGGGCCGATGCGAAGGATATCCCGGTCTATCTCGGCGAGTTCGGTGCCTACGAGGCTGCTGACAGCGTGTCCCGCGAGACATGGACTTCGTTCATGGTCACCCTGGCCAACCGTATGGGCTTCGGCTGGGCATACTGGGAATTCTGCAGTGGCTTCGGCGTGTACGACGAGACTTCTGGAAAGTGGAAAGACTATCTGATGCGTGCACTGCTGCATCCCACAATGACATTCGATGAACTGGAATACCCGAGCCTGGATACGCTCCAGTATGTGCTCTTTGACGATTTCGACCAGAACGAAGGTGCGAACATCAACGTCACGGCTCTTTCTGCAAAGTTGACTCTTGCCGAAGGGAACCCGGTGGACAGCGCTGCCGGCCGTTGGTACGCCTACTGCGACTTTACGAGTACGGTCACTATGGACGGCGGCGATACGCTTGTTACCTCGGTGATGCTGGCCGACACGACTAAGAGCTACACTGCGACGAACTTCGAAAAGCTGATTACGAATAACGGGCACGAGGGTCGCGGTCTGTACTTCAAGCTGCACCTGCTGGGCGATTCCTATCCGTGGGCCGGCTTCGGTGCCGGGTTCTATTCCGAGAACAAGCGCGCCAATTTTGCAAACCTCAAGGCTTTGACCTTCTGGGCCAAGGGTACGGGCGACTTCAAGGTTTCCTGGGTGTCCGACTATGCCGATACCTGCTGCAGGCAGAACTGGGGCGCGTTCGGCACGGAAATCACGCTGACTCCGGAATGGAAGCAGTATACGATCTGGTTCGATGAATGGGCACCCAGCCCGTGGTCCGAGCTGGAAGGCCTTGGTGCCGAATGGCTCGACCACAATGACGACATCCGCAACTTGCAGTTTAGCAACGGTGCCTCTTACGGCCAGGTTGTCGACGAGGAACTTGAAATCTGGCTGGACGATATCCGATTCTACGGCATGAGCGATGCTGATTTTGAGAATCCGGCTGTAGTTGACCCGGCTCCTGCTACGGATCCGACGCCTGCAACAGACCCGGCGCCTTCGACTGACCCGGCACCGGAAACGGATCCTGCTCCTGCAACAGACCCGGCTCCGGAAACGGATCCGGCACCGGAAGCGGAGACTCCGGCTGAATAGTTTAGAATAGGCTGATTTGTTCAGTCTTTTCGGAGCCGTTTGGCTCGACAGGTTCGTTTGGCTCGCCAGTTTCGGCGAGCCTTTCTTGTAGCCAGGCCTCGTCGTGTACGGGGATGCCGAGTTCGTTCGCCTTGGTGAGCTTGCTTCCGGCAGCTTCGCCAGCAAGGACCCAGCTCGTTTTCTTGCTTACGGAGCCGCTGACTTTTCCGCCGTTTTCCTCGATGAGCTTGCGGGCCTGGTCGCGGTCCATGCTCGGCAGCGTCCCCGTGATGACCACGGTCTGGCCCTGGAACAGCGTTCCCACGTTTCCCTTGAATTCGGTGGGGCAACCGAGGGCAACGAGTTCGTCGACCTCGTTCGTGTAAAGTGCCGTATGGAAAAAGTCGTAGACGGATTTCCCGATACGTTCGCCCACGTCGTTCACGTTCTGCAGGTCCTCTACCGTCGCCGTACGGATGGCTTCGAGCGTACGGAAGTGCTTGGCGAGGTTTCTCGCGCTGGTACGGCCCACGAAGCGGATGCCGAGGCCGTGCAGCAGGTTCTCGAGGCTCCTTTCCTTGGATTTCTGGATGGCGTCGAATACGTTCTGGGCGCTTTTCTTGGCCATACGTTCCTGAGACATCAGGTCGTCCATGGTAAGGCGGTACAGGTCGGGGATACGCTTGATCTTGCCCGATTCTAGGAGGCTTGCGATAAGGGCTGGGCCAAGGTTTTCGATATTCATGGCTTCGCGGCTCACGAAATGTTCGAAAAGGCATTGCACTTGCGCCTTGCAGTGCAGGTTTTCGCAGCGCAGGATCACTTCGCCGTCGACATGGGCGAGGGGCTCGCCGCATTCGGGGCAGTTCGCCGGGGCGGTCACGGGCAGTGCACCGGCCGGGCGAAGTTCTTTTTTGACGTCGGTAATCTTCGGGATGATCTCGCCGCCCTTCTCGACGCCGACGGTGTCGCCGAAATGGAGGTCCAGTCGGGCGACTTCGTCGAAGTTGTGGAGGGTGGCGCGCTTGACGGTGGTGCCGGCGAGGCGCACGGGTGCAAGGTTCGCCACAGGCGTGACCGCACCGGTGCGGCCGACCTGGAATTCTACGGAAAGGAGCGGCGTGTAGGCTCGTTCCGCTTTGAACTTGTAGGCAATGGCCCAGCGGGGGCTCTTGCTCGTGGCGCCGAGAGAGCGCTGCATGGCGAGATCGTTCAGCTTCACGACCATGCCGTCGATTTCGAAGGGGAGGCTGTCGCGGCTTGCACCGATGTCTTCGGAAATCTTCATGATTTCTTCGACGGTGTCGGCTTTCCAGTAATCGTTTGTATGGAACCCGAGCTTTTTCAACTGCAGCAGGTTCTCTTCGTGCGTCGCGTTGTTGCTCTGCGGAATGTGGTAGGCAAAGAAGCGCATCGGGCGCGTCTTGCATTCGGCCACGCTCTTGAGCTTGAGCGAACCCGAGACCGTATTGCGCGGGTTCTGGAAAACCTTCTTGCCTTCGAGGATGAACCTCTCGTTCAGCCTTTCGAACGCCTCGCGTTCCATGTACACTTCGCCGCGCACTTCGAACAATCCTTGCGGGATTTCGGACGGGTCTATTTTCAGTTTTTTCGCATCCAGCGTCTCGGGAATGTCCGCAATCGTGAGTGCATTTAAAGTAACGTCGTCACCCTGGGCTCCGTCGCCACGCGTGACGGCCTGTTTCAGACGACCGTTCTCGTAGATGACGGCAAGGCTTACGCCGTCAATCTTGCGCTCGCAAATCCAGATATGGGGCCCGAGGCTCGAGGCTCGAGGTCCGAGACCCGATTCCGGGGCCGCGTCTTCGGCGGCTTTCACGAATTCCGCCATTTCTTCGGCGCTGTAAACGTTTGCGATGCTGAGCATCGGCACGGCGTGCGAAACCTTCGCAAAGTCGTTGACGAGGTCGCTTCCCACGCGCTGTGTGAGCGAATCCTGACCGCGCAGTTCCGGGTAGGCCTTCTCGAGTTTTTCCAGTTCCTTGAGCCCGAAGTCGAAGTCCTGGTCGCTCATCGGCGAAACGCCGTCCTTGTAATACAGGCGGCTGGCCTCTTCAAGTTGCTTCTTTAGTTCAAAATAACGGGAAAAGTCGGTTTCTTTCTGGTCGCTCATGCTGTAAATAATAATTTTTTCGATAGAGGTGCTCTTTCTTCTTTTTTTTATTACCTTTCCTTTAGGTTGGATTGATTATGGGGATTGTATGACTGAACCCTTATTTGTAGAGTTACTCGCCTTTTGTTCGATTATTTGCGTAATTTTACTTTTAAAGGTAAAATCGGAGGCTGACTATAATGTCAACTCCACTTTGCTTGCGAGCATCATGGCTCATGCGGCAATCCTCAACTTGGTCGACTGCTTCTGCTTCATCTTTTACGAGTCCAGCTATCCTGTTCTGAACCTTTTCCTGAACTCGGTGTATTTTGTTGTGGGTCTTATGCTCACGTTCTCGTGGTACCAGTATGCAATGAGTACGCTATGCAACCAGCTGTGGAACGGCAAGTGGCTCCGCTGGGTTTCCGTGGTCCCGTTGGCGGCCATCTTGATTGCGATTGCCTTTTCTTTCTGGACGGGCTGGCTGTTCCGGCTCGACGAGAACGGCTTCTATTGCAGAGGTCCCTACTTCTTCCTCCAGATGATCGTGTGCGGCCTGTATCTTATGATCCCGAGCACCATCTCGTTCATCAGGATTTTCATGAAGCGCTTCTATTCCGACCGTACCATAAACATGGCCTTCTCGTCCATCGTGGTCCTGCCGCTCCTGGTGATGTTCCTGCAGACGCGCTACCTTCCCGGGACGCCGTCCATATCTATCGGACTTACGATTTCTGTACTGATCATCTTTGTCAATTTGCAGTCTCAGCGGATATCGATAGACCCGCTCACCGGGCTCAATAACCGTAACCACCTGAACCGCTTCCTTGATCAGAAAGTCCAGTTCCTTCGCAAAAACAGACAACTTTTCCTATTCATGTTGGACATTGACAAGTTCAAGGACATCAACGACAACTTCGGACGTCTCCAGGGAGATATCGTGTTGCAGATTGTAGGCGATGCACTGAAGAGCGTGTGTGGTCGTCTCGGGCATTTTATCGCCCGCTATGGCTCCGACGAGTTCATCGTTGTTGCCGAACTGAACGATTTCTCCGACGCCCTTTATTTGCGCAGGAACATCCTCATGATTCTCACCAAGAACAGCGAGCACTTGAAGTTCCCCCTGCGCTTGAGTATCGGCTATACCTTGTGGAACCGCGGTGGTGATTCCATTCCCGACTTCATTTCGAGGGCGGAAAAGCAGCTTGTTGCCGACAAGCGGTCAAAATCCTTGGAAAGAGCCATATCCTAGACGGATTTTGAATATATATTAAGGGCATGGGTATTAGGAGCTTTTCAAACTCAGCTTTTTTTGCATGCACATTGATTGCCTTGGCGGGGTGCTCCGGCGACTCCAGTTCCGGCAACGATTCCTCGACAGGTCCTGGTAGCGAAACAGTAGGGGACGAACTTACTATTCCGTCCTCGTTCTCGACAGTAGACGGTTCTTCGCCTTCTCTGGGATATTCAGATACGCAGCAGGATTCGGCGGGCTCGTCGGTTTCCGGTGAATCCGCATCTTCGGCAGGCGCGCAGCCGACGAGTTCTTCGTCTTCTTCGTTCGTTTTCCCTCCGTTTTCTTCTTCTTTGATTTTATGGGACCCGTATCCGAGTTCAAGCTCGCGCTATGCTCCCTGGCGTTCATTGGATTCTAACTCGGCGCTCTCTTCTTCCGCAGAATTGCTGCAGTCCTCGGGGTCGCAGCCGTCGTCCACGGCTTCCGAGCAGTTCTTCAATTTCGACTTCTATACGGGCGCCGACATCTCGACCGTGCAGGAATACGAACGCAACAAGACCAAGTTCATTGACGTGGACGGGACCGAGATGGATGTCTTTACGTTGCTCAAGAAGCACGGCTTCAATGCCATCCGCTTAAAGACCTTCGTGGATCCCAAGGCCAAGTACGGCTATGCCGCGTCGGGTTGCGGTCACGAGGCCGAAGCTTATGCCGACAAGGACCATATCGTCGCCTACGCACAAAAGATCAAGGCCGCCGGCATGGCGTTCCTGCTCGACATCCATTACAGTGACAACTGGGCCGATCCGGGCAAGCAGATTATTCCTGAACGCTGGCGCAAGGTTGGCAGTTCCGACATGCTTGCGGATTCCGTCTATGCCTACACACTCGACCTCATGAAAGCCCTCAAGCAGGTGGGCGCGACGCCCGAGATGGTGCAGATCGGCAACGAGACGACTCCGGGAATCCTGATTCATGTGCCGAACAGCAGTACGGACTGCTGGGGCAACGGGGTGGACAAGGCGTCCACTACCATCAACGGCGACATGGGCACTGCAAGCGGCAAGGCGAACGCGGCCAAGTATTTCAAGGCGGGCATCAAGGCGGTCAAGGAAGTCTCTCCCTCGACCAAGACGGTGCTGCATATCGAACGCATCCGCCAGGCCAATACGGTGACATGGTGGATGACGGAAATCTTCAAGAACCAGAAAATCCCTGCCGACGTGATGGGTTTTTCCGCGTACACGGCATATGGTGACGGCGCTCCCGACAACTGGAAATCGCTTTTCCAGTCCGTCACTTCAGAGTATCCGAACCTGGAATTCATTGTCGCGGAATACAACGGCGGCGATTCCGATAACCACTACAAGTTCGACGGCTCGCGCAAGCGCACGAACGAGATGGTGAAGGGGATGGGCCGCTGGATTGGCACGTTCTTCTGGGAACCGACGCTCGGCGGCGCCTGGGGCCCCGCGCTATTCGACTGGAAGGGGAATGACCTGCAGGCGAACAGCAAGGCCTTCGAGGAATTTCCCGCGCAGTAAAGGCTTTGTTTGTACAAGATGGGGCCCTGTTTCTTCTAGAGAACAGAAATAAACGAAAAAACTCGTTTTTTGGGGAGATTTCTTGTATTTTATTCTAAAAAACATAGAGGAATAGCATGGAAAACTTTAATTTCTACAGCCCCACGGAATTTGTATTTGGCAAGGATCGCGAAAAGGAGTGCGGCGAACTTGTCAAGAAGTACGGTGGCACGAAGGTCCTCATCCATTACGGCGGCGGTTCTGCTGTTCGTTCGGGACTGATCGAACGCGTGAAGGCTTCGCTCCATGCAGCAGGCATTTCTTTCGTGGAGCTTGGCGGCGTGAAGCCGAATCCGCGTGACACACTGATTTACAAGGGCATCGATATGGTGCGAAAGAACGGCGTGGACTTTATCCTGGCGGTCGGCGGCGGTTCCACTATCGACAGCTCCAAGGGCATTGCCGTGGGTTCCCTCTACGAAGGCGATTTCTGGGATTTCTATGCGCATAAGCTTCCGGTCACCAGGGCGCTCCCGATTGGCGTGGTGCAGACGATTGCTGCCGCGGGTTCCGAAGGCAGCGGCGCTTCCGTGGTGACCAAGGAAGACGGGATGCTCAAGCGCGATATCGGTTCCGACGTGATCCGTCCGAAATTTGCGGTACAGAACCCTGCCTTGCTTTGTTCTTTGCCCGCCTACCAGACGGCTTGCGGCATTACCGACATCATGGCGCACATCTTCGAGCGCTACTTTACGAATACCGAAGAAGTCGAGACGACTGACCGACTTTGCGAAGGCCTGCTCCTGGCGATGCTCAAGGAAGGACCGCGCGCCATTGCCGACCCCGCCAACTACCAGGTTCGTGCGAACATCATGTGGGCGGGGACGGTAGCCCACAATGACATTGTGGGCTGCGGGCGCAGTCAGGACTGGAACAGTCACGCCATCGAGCACGAGCTCTCCGGGCTCTATGACTGCGCCCATGGCGCGGGTCTCGCGGTCATTATGCCGGCGTGGATGGAGTACGTGGTGGACCACAACGTGATGCGCTTTGCGCAGATGGCCACGCGTGTTTTCGGCTGCCAGATGAACTTCGAAAACCCGAAGGCCACCGCTCTCGAGGGTATCAAGGCCTTCCGACGCTTCTTGCATTCTATTGGCATGCCCATCAACTTCGCCGAACTCGGCGCGAAAGAAGAGGACATCCCGACGCTCGTCAGGAAGCTCAACCCGGGCGACGGCTGGGGATTCGTGCCGCTCAAGGCGAAGGACGTGTCCGCGATTTACACCATCGCGGCGCGCGCGACGCTGTAGACCGGCTTAGTTGCAGATTTCCTTGTAGACCTCTTCCTTGTCCTTGATGGTGCGGGTGGAGTCTACTAGGGTTCCCATAGCGATAAGACTATCGTCGGTACAGCTGCCGTCAATGTCTTTGCCGCCGGAAAGAGCCATCACGAATGCCCAGATTGCCAGCGTTTCATCACAGGTATAGCCGGAATCGATTTTTGCATTGACCTCCATTTTGACTTTCATTGCATTTTCATCGAAGGAGATGTATGAAATGGATGTGGAATTTGTATCAACCTTCTCGCGAGTCCATACGGTATCGTCAATGGAAAATTCGCAGTCTATCTTGTCTCCAGTGAACTGAATCGGAGATCGCGTGAGTGGGATCGTGTCGGTGAAAGAACCATCGTCATAATCGAAGTCGTAGTCTTCATCGTCATAGTCCTCGTCGTCGTAGTCTTCGTCGTCATCCCAGTCGGAAGATTTTGAACTTGAGGATTTCTTGGTTTGGCTGTCTTTTGAAGAATTGTTCTTGGTGGAAGACGAAGAATACTCGGCTTCTTCATCGTCGTCCTGGGATGGTGCTTTTACGGTTTGAGAACAAGCGAAGAAACACAGTATCGAAACCGTCATGGCTGCGAAATAGACGATTTTTTGCATAAAGCCCCTCCGTTTTTTATGGTATCTATTTAAAAACTATAAAACTTTTTGCCTGTCGGGGCAATTATTTTATCGGCTCAGTTCCACGACGTAATCGGCGTCACTCACGAAATCCTGTGCATGCTCGATGGCGATGACTGTATGTCCCGCCTCGGTAAGCCCGTGGATAAGCGTGAGCAGGTGCTCGATGTCTTTTTTGTGCAGGCCGCGGGCGGGTTCGTCGAAGAGGAAAAGCGTGTTGGGCGCTTTTGCGCGGGCGAGCGCGATGGAGAGGCGCAGGCGGGCGCGTTCGCCTCCGGAGAGGTGGGCGGTCGTCTGCCCGAGCCGCAGGTATCCGAGTCCCGTATCGGCGAGGGGCTTTAACTTGTCCATGAACGGCTTGAAGTTCGCGAAAATTTTGCAGGCTTCCGAAATTTCCAGGTCGAGAACGTCGGCGATGGAGAGCGACTTGAAACGCACTTCCAGGATTTCGTCCTTGAAACGCCTGCCGAGGCAGACGGGGCATTCCGTCTCTTCGTAGCCGGCGGGGTCGTAGAGCACGCCTTCGCCCTTGCAGTTCTCGCAGCGGCCGCCTGGGGCGTGCGTCGCGAACTTGGCGGCGGTGTAGCCGCGCACCTTGCTTTCGGGGAGCTTGGCGAACAGGTCGCGGAGCGGCGTGTTCAGGTTGATGGCCGAGGCGACCGTGCTGCGACGGTTCCCGTGGAAGTCGCCTGTCGAAAGGACGGAGAGTGCCTGGATGCCGAGTTTTTCGAATTCGCCCTGGCTTGCGCGGGGGGCGAGGTTCCTGAACAGGAGCGTGGACTTGCCGCTGCCGCTTGCGCCCGTGATGACGCTGAACTTTTGCACCGGGAAATGAGCGCTGACCGGCTTCATATCGAACAACGCAAAGTTCTTGATGTCGATGGTTGCGGCGTTCTTAGATTGCTTCAGGGCTCCGCCCTTCGCAATGACAAACCCTCCTCTCTCGTCTCTCGTCTCTCGTCTCTCGTCTAAGCCCTTAATCCATGCTCCCGTCGGCGACTCGCTATTCCCGAGCACTTCCTTCGCTGTCCCCTGGAATAGAATTTCGCCGCCTTTTTCGCCGGCGCCGGGGCCCATTTCGATAACCCAGTCCGCCTTCTTGATGATAGCGGGGTTGTGCTCGATGAGCACGAGCGTGTTCCCGCGGGACTGGACCTTCTTGAGGACTTTCCAGAGCGATTCCACGTCGTTAATGTGCAGGCCGCTGGCCGGTTCGTCGAGGACGATGAGCAGGTTGTTCAGGTGTCCGGTCGAAAGGCTCGAAAGCCTGAGCCTCTGGATCTCGCCACCCGAGAGGGTGGCGGCGCTGCGGCCGCCGGTCAGGTAGCCGATGCCGAGTTCCACGATGGCATCGATGCGGTCGAGGAGGGCGTTGAAGGCGGGTTTCTGGTTCGCGTTCAGGCGGCTGTCGAACAACTGGTGCAGTTTTGTCCCGAGCGTGGCGAACGGCGTTTCCAGCAGGTCTTTCCAGGTGGAGCCGTCGATGACTGACTGGAGCAGGTTTTGCTTCAGGCGCAACCCCTTGCAGTCGGGACAGTCTTCGGTAGTGTCGTCGTTTTCGATAATTCCCGTACCGCCGCAGGTGGGGCAGGCGCTTGTGCGGGAGTAGGGGGAGAGGTCTTCGGGCTGGAGCGGCCTGGACTGTTGTGCCCCATGGTCGGGACAGCGCGGAGCCGTACTGTAGAGCTTGCGTGTGCCGTTGATGTCGAGGACAAGTTCGCCGTGGGTGAGTTTCAGGACTCCGTCTACGGCCTCGGCGATGCGGGTGCGCGTGTTCTCGCGGACGATGATGCGGTCCACGACGATGAAGAATTCCTGCGGGACGACTTTCTTTTCGTTCTCGGTGAGGTCGGCGAGCGAATAGACGACGCCGTCGGCAATCGCGCGGGTGAAACCCTGCGCCAGGAACACCGCCGAAAGCTTGTCGAGACTGGGTAAGGTCCCTGAGCTTGCCGAAGGGCCGATACTTTCGATCCTTGCAAAAAACTGCAGCTTGCTCCCTTGCGGCAGCCCCGCGATTTCCTTGATGATTTCCTCGCGGCTTTGGCTTTCCATCGGCTTCCCGCAAATGGGGCAGGCGGGCCTTGCGAACCTGGCGAACAATGCGCGAAGCGTACTGTCGCATTCCGAAAGGCTCAGGGCGTAGGCTTTTGCTGGGGCTTCTCCGTGGCTAGGGCCCACGGCCAGGCTTGCGGGCAATCCTTCGGCACTGTCGATCGGGATGATACGGCGTCCGCCCAGGAGTTCGGCGGCAAAGGGGGAGAGCGTTTCCAGGTAGCGGCGCTTGGATTCCCCGTGCAGCGTGTCGAGCACGAGCGTCGACTTTCCACAGCCCGAAGGTCCGCACACGACCGTAATCTTGCCCAGCGGGAACTGGGCGTCGACATTTTTCAGGTTGTGCAGCCTGCAACCGCGTATGGAAATGACATTATCCATTTGTCGTAAAAGGCGGTGAGTAGTGAGGCCCGAGGCTCCAGCTTCCTAGCCTCTAGATCCTAGCCCCTAACCCCTATTCTTTAAACGTGAACCGCAGTTCCCCGAACGGGGTGCAGAAGTCCATGTCTTCGAGGTTGTTCTCGGAAATGCCTGCGAACATGCGGTAGCCGCCGCCGATGGAGACTTCGAGCATGCGGGTTACGCGGTAGTTGAAGTGGAGTGCCATTTCGCCCGTGAAGAACTTGTCGTCCGGGGAGAATGCTTCTTCGCCTTTTTCGACGACATTGACGACGCCTCCGCCGATAGACACCGGGACGGAAACGGAGAATGCCCCGTTACGGTACGGGGTGATTTCGGCGAAAAGGCCAAAGGCGTTGTAGTTGACCAGTTCCTGTCCCTTGACGTTGGGGTTTGCGACGTCTTCCATGAGGAATGTCGCCCAGGCACCGTTCGCGATGATGTCGTTCCACTGTACACCGATGCGGACGCTCATGAAGATGGTTCCGTCTCCGGCAATCAGCGAATTACCCCCGCTAATCCCGATGAGGCCCGACCAGGAACGGTCCTTGGTCTCGGTGACGCTGGTTTGGTCGTTCATGCCTGCGAGTTCGGCGTGTGCGCCGGACACGAATGCAAGTGCGAGTGCCGCTGTAGAAATAAACTTTCCGAATCTCATAGGTCTTTCGAGCCTCCTTGCCAGTTCCATGTTTTTTTCCCGGCTTCGGGCCAATGGCAGATTGTCCAAACCAGGCTGTTCCCACATAAAATAATCACCCAGATGCCAAAAAGCAAGAAGAGGACCAGCGGAATGAACGCCAAAGAGCCATAAAAAATGGACATTCTGTTCACCATGGCCGTCTGGATGAGCATCAGGATCTTGACATAGATGAAAATGGAGAGCCAAGCGAGGAATGTCGCGAGGACGGAGGTCCAGTAGAGTTTACGCTTTGTGTAGACCCCCTTCTTGTCGGGTCGTGACGGGAGCGCGTAGAGCATCATGAAGATGAAAAGCAGCAGGATGACGTGGAAGGACACGTACCAGAAGGCATTGATGAGCAGGTTCAGGAAGGAATGCGAGAAGTGGAAACCGTCGATGATGATGGTCGAGAGGATTTCCTGCACGTGGTTCACGAAACCGGCGTAGAGGCCGATAAAGCCTGCCAAAATGAGGAGGAACGGGGTATAGATGCAGGTCTGCTTCCAGAGCGTTCTGGAGGTCTTGTTCTCCCACACGACGTTGAAGTTCGATTCCAAACTCCCGAAGGCGAGGATGAACGTGACGAAAAGGCCCGCCGCACCGATAATTCCGAGCTTGCCGATGGGGACGTGTTCCGCATTTTCGACAAGCGCAACAATAGGCTCTGTGGGCCAGTCCAGGCTGAACATGTCCAGCAGATGGGGCAGGTAGTCCGAGATGAAGTTTCCGAACCCGACAGCAAGTGTAATCGAGGTCAGGAGGATGAGCAGCGGGATGACGGCAAGGATAGTCGTGTAGGTCAGTGCCGCTGCACGCGTAAGGCCGTGATAGTAGAGAAAAGATTTTCCGGCGACCACAACGATTTTAACAAAATCTGGTGATTTTGCCGCAATCCCGTCAAATAGGTTTTCCCAGGAAAAGTCTTTTATCCACTTTGCCATTGCCCCCAAAGATAGTAAAATGCCGCGGCTGTTCGAGGCTCCGTTTCTTATATGAAAATTATTTGTCCGCCTAGGTCGTTTTTTTATTGGGAATTGTAAAAAACGGATAACAAATTGCCCTCGGGATGCGTTTTTGGATATGTGGACAATTCTCTTGACATTTTCTGCGAATAATCATCCGTGAAATAAAAAAAACAATTATAAATGTGGACTTTTTTTATAAAAAAAGTTATTTTCATGGAAAGGTGTATGCCCCAACGGGAAAATTTATGTCTGGAGTTGCTATGAAGAGAAAAAAGAGTCTTGAATCGGTGGCGATGTGTTCTGTTTTGGCGCTTGCCCTGTCAGTGCCGTCGTTTGCCGACAAGCGTCAGATGGAAAACCTGACTCGCGGTCTTACGGTCGCAAACGTAGGTTCCGGCGTGCTTGTCAGCTGGCGCCTGTTGGGTACGGATGCTCCGGACACAGAATTCAACCTTTACCGCGACGGTACCAAGATTGCTTCCATCGGCAAGACGGACGGGACGAACTACCTCGACAAGGATGGCAAGGCGACGTCCAAGTACACGGTGGCTGCCGTGGTGGGCGGTAAGGAAGGCGAAAAGTCTGCGGCTGAAATCGTATTTGCGGATGCTGCCAAGGACGTGAACAACGTCAATTTCCCGTACAAGGTGCTCAAGCTCGATGTCCCGGCGGGGCAAAAAATGCCGGACGGCTCTACGTGCACCTACACTCCCAACGATATGAGCGTGGGTGACCTCGATGGCGACGGCCAGTTGGATCTTGTTCTCAAGTGGGATCCGAGCAATGCCCAGGACAACTCGAAGGACGGCTATACGGGCTCGGTCTTTGTCGACGGCATGAAGCTGGACGGCACTCGGCTCTGGAGAATTGACCTCGGCAAGAATATCCGCGCCGGTGCGCACTACACGCAGTTCATGGTCTACGACCTCGATGGCGACGGAATTGCCGAAATCGTGATGAAGACTTCCGACGGTACGGTCGATGGCAAGGGCAAGGTTATCGGCGATGCAAGCAAGGACTACAGGACCTCTGCGGGCCGCATCATGAGTGGCAACGAATTCCTGACGGTATTCAACGGAAAAACGGGCGAAGAAGTGTCGACCATCGACTACTGGCCCAAGATTGACATTTCGAAGTCGTGGGGCGATACCTACGGAAACAGGAGCGAACGCTACCTGGCTGCGATTGCCTACCTTGACGGGGTTCACCCGAGTGTGGTGATGATGCGCGGCTACTATACGATGGCCTACCTCGTTGCCTACGATTTTGACGGCAAGAAGTTGGTTGAACGCTGGAAGCATACCTCCGACAAGTCGGGGCAGGGGCTTTATGGCGAAGGAAACCACAACGTTTCTGTCGGCGATCTCGACGGCAACGGTACGGACGAGATTGTCTTTGGCGCGGCGGCACTCAAGTCCGACGGTACGCTCCTTTACCGCACTGGGTTTGGTCACGGCGATGCCATGCATCTTTCGGACATGGATCCTGACCATCCGGGCCTGGAACTTTACGACGTGCACGAGGACAAGCAGAACGCATACAGCGAGGAATACCGCGACAAGGATGGCAAGGTCATCTGGGGGACGACCCAGACCGAAGCCGGGAACGTGGACAACGGTCGCGGCATGGCTGCCGATGTCGATTCCAACAGCCGCGGTTTCGAGATGTGGTCCGGTACAAGCAAGGGTATCCGCTCCGTCAAGGGGGCGGTCATCTCCACGACGGGCCTCTCGCAGAATTTCCGCATCTACTTTGATGGCGACCTTCAGGACGAATTGATGGATGCTACCGGTAGCCCGTCGGTGGAAAACGGTGGCGTTACGGGCGGAAAGATCGAGAAGTACAATTCCAGCAAGAAGACTCTGGACCGTCTGTTCAGCTTCTACAACGTGCAAGGAGCCTCGCTCAACAACTGGACCAAGGCGAATCCCTGCCTCGTGGCGGACCTCTTTGGTGACTGGCGCGAGGAATTCATTGTGCGTTCCGGTTCGGATCCTTCGAAGGTCATCGTCTTCACGACTCCGTTTACCTCGCCGTATCGAGTGTACACGCTGATGCACGATTCGCATTACCGCGTCTCGATTGCCTGGCAGAACGTGGCCTACAACCAGCCACCTCACTTGGGCTACTACCTGCCCGACATGGTGAAGTCGCTTAAGCAGCCGGAAGTGTACGTGGTGGGCGAGGATCCTGCATCGATCCCGATTCCCACTCCTACGCCGACTGACTCGACTCCCGTTGTGAACGACGGGAAGTCCGAACTGGACGCCTCGACCCCGAAGGAAGGCGAGGGCGCCACGGAGAATAGCAATGAGGGCTTCCTCAAGAACGGCTACTACAACTTTACCAATTCGGCGTCGAGCTACGGTACCTGGGAAATCTTCTCCCCGGTTGCGGCCAAGACGACGCTTACGATCCGCTTTACCAACGGTGGCAAGGATGCGCGCAACATGTCGCTGAGCGTGAACGGGGTATCTGCCGGGTCGGTCAGCTTCCCCTCGACAAGCGAATCCTGGACGACGTATTCCGAGGCGACGGTGGATGTGGTCCTGAAAGCCGGTGTGAACACCTTGAAGTTTACTTCGGAAACAAGCGAAGGCGGCCCGAATTTCGACATGTTCACGTTTGGAGTTGACGGCGTTGAAATTTACGACGGCACGCAGAAATTGCCGGATTCGACGGTGGCGCTTCCGGCGGTTCCGTCCAGGAGCGGGGT
This sequence comes from Fibrobacter sp., assembly GCA_017649565.1. Lineage (GTDB taxonomy): Bacteria > Fibrobacterota > Fibrobacteria > Fibrobacterales > Fibrobacteraceae > Fibrobacter. Next base: position 28,932 of record JAGCGO010000061.1, read on the forward strand.
CACGTTCAACCCCTCGACGGGAGTCCTGTTCACTCCGCATGCGGGCTTTGCCGAGGTCTATTTCTACGACATGTCCGGTGCGATGCGTATGGGCGTCTCCGGGAACGTGAAGGCCGGGAGTAACACGATTATGCTAGACCGGGAATTGCTCCCGAAGGGCTTGTATGTCGTGAAGGTCAGGATTGACGGCAAAAATGCCGCGGTATCGAAGTTTGGGCATGGGGTCCGGTAAGCTGTATTTTGTATAATGGTAAGGATGTTTGGAAACCAACCAAAAAGTCAGGAGAAAATATGGCAAAACATTCTTGTCTAGGTTTTCTTGCGGTTGTGGCGCTTGGTTTCGCCCTTCCGCTCCAGTCTTTCGCTCTGCCTCGCCAGATGGAGGCCCTTGACCGAGGGCTTGTCGTCTCGAATGTCGGGACATCCGGGATGCTCGTTTCGTGGAGGCTCCTAGGCACCGAAAAATCCGATACGCAATTCAACCTTTACCGTGATGGCACCAAAATTGCCACAATCGGCAAGACGGGCGGGACCAACTACTTGGACAAGGATGGGAAGATTACGTCCAAGTACACGGTCTCGGCTGTCGTGGACACCGTGGAAGGCGAAAAGAAGGCTGCGTCCTTCGTCTTGGATTCGACCGTTTCTTCTGGGGGGCTGTCTTTCCCGTACAAGGTGCTCAAGGTGGATGCTCCGGCTTGTCCTAAGTCCAAGGCTGGAGACACCTGTACTTATTGGGCCAGCGACATGAGTGCCGCCGACCTGGACGGCGACGGCCAATATGAACTGGTCCTGAAATGGGAGCCGTCGAATTTCAAAGACCCTGTGATGGATGGCTTTACCAGCCCGACCTTGATTGACGCCTACAAACTCGATGGTACCAAACTGTGGCGTATCAATATGGGCTGGAATATACGGTCGGGCCCGCATTATACGCAGTTCCAGGTCTACGACTACGATGGTGACGGCAAGGCGGAAATGATTGTCAAGACCGCGGACGGCACGATTGATGGAAAGGGGAAGGTTATAGGTGATTCTAGCAAGAATTATCTCGATTCTGCGGGCCGAATCGTCTCTGGTCCGGAATACTTGACAGTATTTCGTGGAACTGATGGCGCAGAAATCACGACGATTAATTATCTCCCGTCGCGCGATGCCAGGAAGTTTGGCCCGGCGGACTCCGTTGGCGGAACTACGTGGGGCGACAAGTATGGAAACCGTTGTGACCGCTTCCTTGCGGCAACGGCATACTTGGATGGCATCCATCCGAGTGCTATTATTGCCCGTGGCTATTATACGGCGGCTTACGTCGTTGCCTATGATTTTGACGGCAAGAACCTGAAGCAGCGTTGGTTCCACAAGTCCGAAACTCCGGGCGAAGGCCTTTACGCTCAGGGCAACCACAATATTTTTGTGGGCGACCTGGATGGCGATGGCTTTGACGAAATTGTTTATGGTGCTGCGGCTTTGAATCATGACGGAACGGTTCGTTACTCTACCGGCTTTGGTCACGGGGATGCCGGACATCTTGCCGATATTGATCCGGACAATCCGGGGCTTGAATTCTGGGGTGTTCATGAGTATTGGTATCAGACCCCATATATGGATGAACTGCGTGATGCCAATGGTAAGGTCCTTTGGGGGACCTTGCAGGGGGGTATAGATAATGGTCGTGGTTTGGCTGCCGATATTGATTCTACGTACCGTGGACTTGAGATGTGGTCTTCGAAAGGCCGAGCGATTCGTTCGGCGAAAGGAAATTATATTGACGATCCCATATATTATACCCGTGATACCGTTGGTGTCGTATATGACACGGTTAAGCTAACGGACACTACTTTGTATTTCACTCATTATCTCTATGAAAATGAAGACACTTTAGGCTATCCGATTAACTTCCGCATATACTTCGATGGAAACTTGCAGGATGAATTGCTTGACGGAGCCATCGTGTATAAACCGGATGTGCCAAATCAGTCAATGCCGCACTATTTTGATGGAACTGCGGCGCTTGGACTTTCTGGATGCAATGGTACCAAGGACACTCCGCTTCTCGTAGCGGACCTCTTTGGTGACTGGCGTGAGGAACTGGTTCTTCGCACCGAGAACGATCCTTCCAAAATCTATATCATCTCTACTCCGGTTACAACTCCGTACCGCCTGTACACGCTGATGCACGATGCCGTGTATAGGACTGCTATTGCCTGGCAGAATACGGGCTACAACCAGCCCCCGCATACGAGCTACTACCTGCCCGACATGGTCAAGAAACTGACGAAGCCCAGCGTGTATACCGTGGGGGACTCTGCGTTTACCGTATATCCGGATGCAATCATTTCAAAGATGGAAGGTGCGAAGGATAAGCAGACCATTACTCTGGGCAATTCGATAAAGACAATCGGCTACGAATACCTGTTCTGTACAGGAGTCAAGGTGGAAGGCCTTCCGTCGGGGGTTTCTGCCAAGGTCGATTCGGCGAAGCAGACTGTAAAGATATCCGGAGTGCCGAAAAAGACGGGTACGTTCAAGTACAAGATAACGACCGTGGGTAGCCTTGCGAAAAACGTAACGGCCAAGGGCGAAATTGTGGTGAAGGAAGCCGCTAAGCCGGATACTTCAATGGTCGATTCGTCCAAGACGACTCCGGCAGACACTTCGAAGGTCGACACTTCCACGACGACGCCGAAGGACTCTATCAGGCCGGAAACCCCCGAGGAGGTTGCTTCCGCTTCTTCCATCGTGGACGCAGCCATTCCGGATGAAGGCGTAGGTTCGACGAGTAAAGAGTCCAAGGGATATATTGGAAGCGGCTACTTTGACTTCAAGAATTCGAAGTCGAGCAGTGCGACATGGTTGATCCGGTCGGCCACCAAGTCCTCGACGACAATGTCGGTGCGTTTCGCTAACGGCGATACGGTTTCCCGCGATGCGCTCCTGGTCGTGAACGGTGAAGAAATCGGCACGGTCAAGATGGGCCCGACGGGCGGCTGGTCGACATGGAACACGTACGACATGAACATCAAGCTGAAGAAAGGCAAGAATACCATTACGCTCAAGTCGACGACAAAGAACGGCAGTGCCGATGTGGATGCGTTCATCTTTGACATTTCCGGCGTAGAAGCTTATACGGACAAGAAGTCGGATGCATTGCCTGTTGTTCAGCTCAATAGGGGATTCTTCTATAGACCGGAAACGGGTGTGCTCTTTACTTCGGTTTCCGGCTTTGCTGAAATCCTGTTCTACGATGTTTCCGGTACCATGCGTGGCACCATCTCGGGTAACGTGTCGGCGGGCGAGTCCGTGCTCGCGCTTGATCGTGGCGTGCTCCCGGGAGGAATGTATATCGTGAATGTCAAACTTGATGGGAAGATGATGCAGAGGAGTCTGTTTGTCTCCCCGAAATACTAACTACTAACCCTTGGTCCTTATGAAATTCCTGAATAAAATCTGGCAACCTGCTGTTATCGCTACGATGCTTGCAACCCCTCTTGTGTGGGCGAAGGTGACCATCTATATGCTTGGCGATTCTACTATGCAGGATTGGGCGGATGGGTATTACCCCAAGCAGGGCCAGGGTCAGGATTTTCATTACTGGTTCGACGTGAACAAGGCGGCGGTCGTGAACCGTGGCCAGGGCGGCATGTCGCTCGGTGGCGGTGGCCAGGACAAGAACGGCGGTACTGCGGTCGGATACTACGACATGTTCTTCAAGAAGGGCTGCTCCAACGGTAACTGCGTTGCCGAAAAGCTGCAGGCCGGAGACTACGTGGTTGTCCAGTTCGGCATCAACGACATCAACTACAGTACGGAGGATTTCTTCAAGTCCAACATGAAGAAGTTGGTGAGCGATGTCCGGGAGAAGGGCGCGTTTCCCATTATCATGAGCCCGATCCGCCGTTGTTATTACGATTCCCCGACGCAGATTCACAATAGCTACCGCGGCTACCCGGCACTCAATCAGTCGCTTGCCGAAGAATTGAACGTTCCGTTTATCGACATGAGCGAGATGGTCGCGAACTACATGATTTCTGTGGGCGAATCCTATGCGCAGCAGTTCATCTTTAACTATGCGACCAAGAGCGAGTACAGCAATCTCGGCTCCGACCAGGCGGACCAGGTGCACCTGCAGATGAACGGGGCCAACGCCTTTGGCCGTATCATCACCGAGCAGATGCGCGCGCATTCGGACCCGGACGTGAAAAAGCTGGGCGAGTACATGGCGCCTATGTACAATGTGAGTGTCAAGGTGAGCCCGGAAGGTTCGGCCGATGCGACCTCGATCAGCGCCTACTATCCGCAGGGAATGACTGTGATGCTCAAGACCATCCCGAAGAACGGCAAGAAGTTCCTGGGCTGGTACGACGGTAACGGTAACAAGGTGGGCGCTCCGAGCCGCTCCACTGTGAAGTCTCCCTACATCCATACATTCGTGATGGGGGACGCCTCGACGCAGTTTACCGCGGTTTACGAGGGCGGTTCAGCCGAGAAGTACACTGGTGACGGTGCCGCGCTGACGGCTTTCCCGACGACGACTCCGAAGAGCCTGGACGATGTGACCTTTGTACCGTACACTTCGCCGGAAGGCAGTACCGAGGACAGCGTGAAGGTCGACAAGGACATCAAGAAGTTCATCGATGCGAGCAATCCGGACAGCGGTGTCGGTAATACCGAGAACAACTGGACCGGATTTATCGGCGACGGGTTCTACAACATGGAGAATTCCAACACGTCGTTCGCATCTTACAAGCTGAAATTCCCAGCGGCGGGCTATGTGACGCTTGCCGTGCGTTATGCGAATGGCGGAAGTTCCGACCGTACGTTCAACGCCTACCTGGACCACGACTATTACCTGAAAGCGCCTCCGACGGGTTCCTGGGATACCTGGGATACGGCCTACGTGGTGCTCGATGTCCCGCAGGGCGAGGCGGAACTCAAGTTCATGTCGACGACTTCCGACGGGGCTCCCAATATCGACGCATTCGGCTTCAGCATTGCCGGCGTGTGCCGCATGGGGGATGAATCTTGCGAAGATTCCAGCGACATTACGAAGATTGCGTTGCACGGTGGTGCTGGGCAGCCTGCAGTTCGCCTGCAGGGGAACGACTTGATTTTAGCAGGTGGTGCGCTGGCCCAGGTAAGCATCTACGACATGCAGGGTCGCATTGTCGCCCGCAAGATGGTTGGGTCTGGGACGCTGGACCTTGCATCTACTGTCGGTGCGGCCGGTCTTTACCGCATTGTCGTGAAGCAAGGAAACGTGAAGTTTAACGGAATGTATGCAAAGGTGAAATAGCGGTGAAGTCTGTATTGAAGTTTTTCCTCCTTTCTGCTGTGTTCGCGGGTGTTGCCGTGAGCGACTCTACGAGTTTTACTATTCATGTCGCGGGTGACTCTACGGTCCAGACTTACAAGGACTCCGCCTATCCGCAGACAGGCTGGGGACAGGTTATCGGCTACTTCTTTGACGGTGCACGTGTAAAGGTCAACAATGCCGCTCTCGGTGGCCGCAGTTCCAAGAACTTTATCGAGGAAGGCCGCCTGGACGGAATTATCAACTCGGCGCAGAAGGGCGATTACCTTTTGGTGCAATTCGGCCATAACGACCGCGACTACAGCAAGGAAGCCCGCTACGTGCCTCCCGAGGATTTCCCGGGCTACATTCAGAAGTTTGTCGATGCGGGGAAAAAGAAGGGCGTGAATGTCATCCTGGTTTCTCCCATGAACCTGAACGGCTCGCGCAACGTGTTCTCGACAGGCAACAACAACTACGATGCCCGCGGCATGATGCAGACCGTGGCGAAGAACAACAAGATTCCCTTTGTCGATCTGAACATGAAGTCGTACAACCTGTACAATACGACGTACAAGAATATCCCGGATTACGTGACGCGCTACTTGTACAAGAAGTTGGAAAAGGGCGAGTATCCGAATTATCCGGACGGCGTGAACGACGGGACGACGCATTTCCAGGAAATGGGCTCGATGGGCCATGCCCAGCTGATTTGCGAGGAACTCGAGGATAACCTCAAGAACAATACGGACCTTTCTGACGAGGCGAAGGCTGCCCTTACGATACTTGTCTCTGCCATCAAGCCACGCTACACTATCAAGGTGCAGACGAACCTTACGAATTACAATGGCCTGATTACGCAGACGCAGTATTTCCCGGCGGGTTCCCCGATGACGCTTCGCGTGACCCCGAACGGCCAGACGTTCGAGAAGTGGGTCGACGACGATTGCAACGAACTTTCGACCAAGCAGATTTATTACGGCTTCAAGACGAAGGCCCGCGACATTACCTACACGGCCATGTTCAAGGGCGGCTCTGAATGCAAGAAAATCGAGCACGGCGAGGAAGGCTCCAGTGGGGAGAATCCGACGTCATCTAGCTCGGAAGAACCGGGTTCGTCCGCCTCGATCGATACGGCTCTCTGCTTTACGGGCGTGGCCGATACGGCCTGGCGTTCCCCGATAGACATGTCCAGCCCCGAGGTGAGCGATGGCTCGACCGATAAGGACCACGAGGGCTATACGGGCCAGGGATTCTACAACATTTCGAACAGCGCGACGAGCAAGGCTGTTTACAACATCACTTCGGACCAGTCGGCCTCCAACGCCCGCGTCATGGTGCGCTACGCCTTTGCCGGGACGGCCAACCGCGACATGAAAATTACGATCGACAAGGGCACCTACGATGTCGCCTTCCCGCCGACGGGAGCCTGGGACAAGTGGGATACCGTCTATATAGACGATGTCTGGGTGGACGCCCTGGATTTCCAGGTGACAATTGCCTCCACGACAAATGACGGCGGCCCGAATATCGACATGATTGCTTTTGACATCAAGGGCGTGTACCGTACCGGATGCAAGCCCGCGAAGGTGGAAAACGACCCGCAGGAAACGACGCGTATTGCTCCTGCTCGTGCAGTTTCCGTGCAGCCCGCAAGGTCAAGGGCGTTCAATGCCCTCGGCCGTGAAGTCCCCGCTTCGAATGCGGCTCGCCGCCAACCCATGAACCGTCTTTTCTCCCGCTGATTTGTTTGCCTATGGTCAATCTTTTTGAATACTTGAACTATCGCGAATTCCTGCGCGACGCTTATGAGGAACGCCATTCCGGAGATTGGCGCTTCAGTCACCGCTATATTGCCGAGCGTGCCGGTTTTGATTCGTCGATGTTCAATAAGATTCTTCAAGGTAAGAGAAACCTCACCGAGCGCCTGGTTATCGAATTTGCCGACATTTTCTGCAATGATTCCCGCGAGAAGTCCTATTTTGCCGACATGGTGGCGTTCAACCAGGCCAAGACCCATTCCGAAAGCCGCCAGTACCTGGAAAAGCTTGTCGCGACGAAGGAATGCAAGGTCGAGGATCTTGCGAAGGACCAGTTCGAGTATTTTGACCATTGGTACCATGCGGTTGTCCGTGAACTGGTGACTTTTTACCCCTACGTGGGCGACGATGCAGCCCTGGGACTGATGGTGCGTCCGCCGATTACGGCAAGCCAGGTGAAGTCCTCTATTGCGTTGCTTGAACGGCTATCCATGATTCGCAAGGACGAGACGACCGGTGCCTACGTACAGACGCAGGGGCTGATTTCCAGCGGTTCGGAATCCTACAGCACGGCCGTCAATTCCTACATCCAGCAGAACCTGGACGTGGCGCAGACGGCAATGGACCGTTTCGGCAAGGATGAACGGAACCTTTCGACGCTCGCGTTCGCCTGTGACGAGACGACGTATGCGGAACTGGTCGAAATGGTGCGCCGTTTCCGCCGCGAGGTATTGGCCAAGGTCTCGCAATGCGAAAAGCCGAATCGAGTTTTCCAGCTGGGGATGCAGCTTTTCCCGCTTTCTGACCCGTATCCGCCTCCGCAGCGCCGCGGCCGTAAGCGCCGTATCCGCGGGATGGAACAAAACGATGCTGCCAAGGCTTCCGAAGAGGACGCCTGTGGCGAAGATGATGTCGGGGGAGGTTCCGATGCGTAAGTCGCTGTATTGGATTCCCTTCGCGCTGACGTCTCTTGCCTGCTTGTCGGGCTGTTCGGACAACAAGGATGTTGCCGGCGGTACCGAGGCGGAATCGACGATTGCCTTGCAGGTGCAGCTTGCCGACGGTACGCCCGCCGCCTTTACGCGCGTCCGCGCGTTGCCGGAAACGTTCCTTTCCGACGGCGAGCGTGTCACGGAATGGACAGAGACGGATGGCGATGGCTTTATTAAGATTCCCGCCGAGCCCGGCGTTTACACGGTCGAGGCTCGCAACGTGACACGCTCCGAGGCGGCGGGCGCTGTCCACAGTTTCACTCTCGACGAAAAAGCGTCCAGGGTAGATACCGTCAAGCTGGGCGAGCTTTCCTCTATCGAAGGCTTTGTGGTGCTTGGGGATTCTTCCCTCGTGGTTCGCGTGGCCGGTCTCGACCGTTTCGTGGTGCCCGATAGCACGGGACATTTTGTCATTGACTCGCTCCCGGTCGGCAGTTTCGACATCCAGCTGGGCGACCCGTCGGAGGCTCGCTCCGCCAGGGTCCAGTCGACGGCGGGGGACACGTTGTACGTGGTCTGTTCCGATTCGGGTGCCGAGGTCGTGACGCAAGAAGAGAATGTAGCGACCAAGTATCCCAAGGGCGACTGGAGCGAACACGAGGCCCTGCTTGCGCAGATCGATGGCTATGCCGTTGGGACGCTCGGGGCTGCGGGACTCACTGACAGTATGGGCGAAATCGCGAAAGCCGAAGGCGAGATTTGCGAGGTGACTACGACGGACGACTACATCATTGTGGAAGACACGACGAGCGTGGACTCGACGGGTGCTTTCGAGACGACGGCCGTCATTGCCCCTGGCTCGCTGCGCGACTGCGCTTACCGCGAAGGCCCGACATGGGTGATTTTCAAGAAGAGCGGAACCTACAACTTGCAGGCCCCGCTTCGCCTCAAGTCGGACAAGACGATAGACGGCCGCGGCCGAGATATCCGCATTACCGGCATGGGCGTACTGACTGACGTGTCGAGCAACCTGATTTTCGAGAACCTGACCTTTACCGCTCCCGCGATTACTGCGCTGGACACGAGCTCCAGGCGTGCGCTTTCCATCCATAATGGGTCGCATCACGTGTGGGTGGACCACTGCACCTTCGAGGAATACCCGCTGGTACAGCTCGACGTGAAGCGTGGTTCGCACAATGTGACCGTCTCCTGGTCGCGCTTCGAGAACGCCCAGACGGGTATCCTGTTCGGTTTGCCTGCCGATATCGTCAAGGAGCCGGACCAGGAACTCTCCATGCACCACAACTACTTTGCCGGACTTTCCGAAGACGGCATCCGCGCCCATGGCGGTGAACTCCATGCCTACAACAACTTCTTTGTGGACCTGGGAGAATCCGGCATCGAGTGCGGGGATTCGGCGAAGTGCTATATCGAGAACAATGTCTTCAGTAGTGACGTGCCCGTTTCGGAATACAGCGCCTTCGACAAGAAGGATGTCCCGGTCGACACGACAGCCGGCTTTGTCTCGATGCGGGGGAACTGGTTCACGGCAGGTGGCGATGCCCTGAAGGGCGATGCCCGCGGCTACAAGCCCGGTTACAAAGTCGTTGTGGATCAAGCAGATGCAGAACTCGTCGTCCGCGTGAGGAACGAATCCGGCCCCCGGTAAAGAGGCTTGAGGCTCGAGGCTCCAGGTTCGAGGCCCGAGGCGTCAGCAGTGAGCCGTGAGCGATGAGGAATGAGGGGGTGTTGAATTTGTGCTGTAGCGTCCTCACTGCTCCAACCCCTAGATTCTAGCCCCTAGAACCTACTCCCTAACTCCTATTTTACTATATTTGCGCCGTACAATATCAAGGAGTAGCTAAATGCTCAAATCTACACTGCAACAGACCGATCCGGAAATCTATAACATCATTCAGGAAGAAGCCGAACGCCAGGAGTACGGCATCGAGCTCATCGCTTCTGAAAACTACACTTCCAAGGCCGTCATGGAAGCCATGGGCTCCGTGCTGACCAACAAGTACAGTGAAGGTTACGTGGGCAAGCGCTACTACGGCGGTAACGAAGTCATCGACAAGATGGAAGCCCTCGCCATCGAACGCTGCAAGAAGCTCTTTGGCTGCGAGCACGTGAACATCCAGCCGCTGTC
>JAGCGO010000062.1 GCA_017649565.1 Fibrobacter sp.
CTTGCAGTTCTTCGCGGCGGTGTCGTACCATTCGCTCACGTCGCGGTCTTCAGTAAGCACCATGGCGTCGTATTCGGAAACACCGAAGTCGTCCATGAAGCGCTTGCGGCGGGCATCCGGCAGTTCCGGAAGCGTGCGGCGGATTTCTTCCACGAAGGCAGGGTCGGTCACGAGGCGGACCATGTCCGGTTCCGGGAAGTACTTGTAGTCGTGGGCGTCTTCCTTGGAGCGGATCACGATGGTCTTGTCGGCGTTGGGGTCGTAGCGTTTGGTGCACTGTTCCACTTCCTTGCCGGCATCGAGGGTCGAGGCCTGCAGGTTCATTTCGCAGTACAGGGCCTTCTCGAGGTTCGTAAAGCTGTTCAGGTTCTTGATTTCGGCGCGGATACCGAACGGGGCGTCTTCGCTGGCACGGAGCGAGATGTTGCCGTCGCAGCGCATGTTGCCGTTTTCCATGTTGGCATTGGAAACGCGGGTGTATTCGAGCGTCTGCTTGATTTTCTTGAGCACCAGCACGGCCTCTTCGGGGCTGCGGATGTCCGGTTCGGTCACGATTTCGCAGAGCGGCGTGCCGCAGCGGTTCGCGTCAAAATGGGAATCGGTCGGGCTCATGTCGTGGATGAGCTTGCCGGCGTCTTCTTCCATATGGATACGGGTGATGCCCACGCGCTTCTTGGTGCCGTCTTCCTTCACGATCTCGAGCCAGCCGTTCTTGCAGATCGGGTGGTCGTACACCGGAAGTCCGCCCGTCTGGGTAATCTGGTAGCCCTTCGGCAGGTCCGGGTAGAAGTAGTTCTTACGGGTCCACATGGCGTTCAGGTCGATTTCGCAGTTGAGCGCAAGCCCAAGGCGGATGGCGTATTCCACGGCCTTCTTGTTCGGAACGGGCATGGCACCGGGCATACCGAGGCAGACGGGGCACACGTGCTTGTTCGGGGTCGTATTCACTTCGATTTCGCAGCCGCAGAACATCTTGGTTTTCGTCGCGAGCTGACAATGGATTTCAAGACCGATAACAGGACAGTAGTTGGACATATAAACTCCGTATATTTTACGGGGAATAAGATAGAAATTTAGACAGGAAACGTGGTTCGGCGCATACCGATTTCTAGTCCTGTATACAACGAATCGGGAACTTAAGATAATACACGATTTCGCCGACACGCGGTTTCGAATCAGGGTATTCGTCGTACAGCACCATGCAGATGACTCTATTGGTGGATTCCTCAATCAATGTAGAAGACATAAAAACCGCTATCTGCCCTTCACCAGGAGAGTCATAAGCAGTTTCCCTTTCGAAATTCGTGGGCGTTATTGGCAAGGCCGTGAAGCCGAACTCATCGGTGCCACGATCCACGGAAAACCAGTAATACTCGGCTTTCAGGCCTCTATGCACGGTGTGGCTGTCGAGACCCAAGTCCACCGTCAAATAGCGCAGCAACTCATCCCATTCGCCCTTGTTCGGGATATGCCACCCCGCCGGGCAAAGGCCCCTTATGGGACGCGTCGCGGTATCCGATATCGCCGGGCACAATGTAGAACCTCCGCAAGTTTGCGGGTTGTCCGGATCATTGGCCAAAGCCGCCGAGTCGATAGCAAGGGAGAAAGCGTAAAGGCGACCGAACTGTTCGCACGAGCTGTCGGCTTCCGTGAAGCACCTGGAGCGTGTCGCAATCTCGGGAACCGCCACGGAATCCGCATAATTCAGATTCTGCGCCATCCATGTCTGGTTGCCGATCACTACAGTCTTGTAGACCTTGCCGTCACGCTCGTCTACGATGGAATCCTTCGGCACGAGCGAGGGCTCGTCGCGGCCGACCTTTTTAACGCAGCGGATGGAAAAGGCGGAAGAGTCATTTTCGATCTTCTCGTAGGCCATTCTTGCATACGCGTCGGATGCATAATTTTTGAAACTATAGGCATAGGAATGGATTCCTATGGTCCAGTCGATAACCCAGAACGACGCTCTTCCATTTTCACCTTCGAAATGTCCGGATTTGTTCCTGATTCCCGCGGGGATAGCCGAAAAACCGTATATATCCGTACCGTTATTTTTGAACCAGCCCTCCTTGGACAGCAAGGATTCAATGACATATCCGTTGCCACCACCGCGTTCTCCGGCCGCACTCAGCAGGGAGTGGTAGTCGTCATGAGTGGGCAGACGCCAGCCGGCAGGGCAAAGCCCCTGAACGGTGTCGTAGATGATAGGCTGGGGATTAAAGTTAGAAGCGGCGGTCCAGTTGTAAAGACGACCATACCGCCTGCAGTTCTTGGGGTCGTCGTCATAGCACCACGTTTTCCCCTTGAGCTCCGGGACAGCGACGGTGTCCAGATAGTTCAGGTTCTCGGCCATCCAGAAGTTACCATTGATATACACGAACCTGTAAACATGCCCGTCGCGTTCATCGGTAAACGACTTGTACCTTATATCCGGATTCAGGCAATCCTCGACAGACGTGCACGCCCCGTCGAAAGACGAACTGCTCGCGACGCTGCTGGAAGACCGCTTGGGCGCGGACGAGCTGGAAACCACGCTCGACGAGCTCACAATTTTTTCAGAAGAACTGGACGGGGTCACGGAACTGCTGGAACTTTCCGGTTCATCGGAAGCGAAGACAATCGCCCCCTCGGAACCCTTGCCATCGTCGCAGCCAAAAAGAACAGGGAAAAGTAACAAAGAAACAGCTATAAAGAACTTCTTCAAGGCCAACCTCCTTTTTATGTCGGTAAAGATAAACTAAATCTCGTCCAACGTAAAGACCGCGATGTCGGTTGCGTCGCGGAAGGAAGCACATTCTGTCAGGATGGAATCAGCGCCGTTTACGAACGCCGTCGCCAGGCGCAGGGACTCGTTCTCGGTCAACTTATGGTTGGTGCGGTTCGCATAGGCCCACAACTCGGCAGCCTTCACGGAGACATCCGCATTGACCTCGCACAAGCGAACGTTCGCCGAATGTTCAAAGAACTCGCGATACTGGCGAGCAAGCACGCCCTCGTTTGCGCCGAAAGCCTTCTGGCTAATTTCAAACAAAGTAACAGACGATACGAGAACCTGGATGTTTTTCTCGTACACCATGTCGAGAACCCCGGAAACTGCAGGATAAAAATCCGGATGCATCTGCAGCAGCCGAACCAGCGGTCCGGAATCGAGGAACAGAATCCGACTTTGCTCGATGGAATTTATCATTCGTAAATTTCCATATAGGCAATATCTTCGCGCATGCCTGCACGCACCATTTTGAGACGTTCGGCCTTCGGATAGAAATACCAGATCATCCATTCGCCGCTCATGTCGGTGCGTTTCGTCTTGATCACGTAGGGTTTCTCGCCCTTGTAGTAATCGCGCTTATGCGGGATCATGTGCTCGAACGGACGGTAGGTATGCACTTCCTCGCCCGCCTGCCTCTCGACAAAGCCGTTGCCGTCCTTGCTCCAGGTAATGGTAATAACGCCGTTATCGTCCTTCACCTTTTCGCAGCTGTCAAAGCCACTACCGCACCACAAGTACTTCTTGAACTTGAACTGCTGCTCGGGCATGTTGAACACCTCGGTCTTGCGGGTGTTGCCCTTGTACGTGGGATATTCGCCTTCGAGCTTGTACTTGCCGATATTGTATTCGTAGCAGCCGCGCTGCGCGACCTTCACCTGGCGGTTGAAGACTCCGATTTCGATATTGCAGCCCTCTTCGTGGTAAGAAAGCCTTGCATGGCCGTTACTCTCGTGTATTTCGAGGTTACCCATCTCGATTTCCGAACGCTCCGTAACAGGACCATTCTGGATAATCACGTCGAACCGCTTGGGATTGTTCGGGGATTTTCTCAGGAACACACTGCCAGTGGAGGATGCGTACTCACCGCTGAGGTCCTTCGCCTCTTGCTGGAATCGGGCCAGCTCGGCGCGCTTCACGTAAACCTTCTTGCCTAGCTTGCATTCGATGGGGACGAAGCGCGGCGGGTCCTTCGGCTTGCGGACTTCCCAGGAGATATAACGTTTTGTCACCTTTTGAATTTTCTTCTTGCCGTTCTTGCCAACGACTTCGCGGCGTGATTTTTCTTCACGGACATGCTTGATGGAATCTGGCGGAAGAGGCAACTCCTTGATCCAGTCCGACTTGGACAGCGATCCGATGGGATTAGCCTCGTCTACTTCATGGTTAACCTTCTTATAAACGTTCAAAGTTTCTTGTCCAAAGCAACAAGCACATCCCAAAGTGACCAGAAAAACAAACAAAAATTTCAAAATTTAGCCCCTTTGCACAAAAAAACACCCTATTTTCTCAAAAAAGGTAATATTTTATACCTACCTGAGAACAATATTTTTATAATTCTAATTGAATTTTACAATTGGAGTATTCGTAAAATATCATCCATAAGGAGATCGTGTCATGAAGAAAATTTTCCTAGCATCCTGCATGCTGGCTGCATCCGTGTTTGCCGCACCGCAGGCTGCTGCTAATGCCAATGCAGCACCGGCCAAGGCCGCACCCGCTGCCGCTCCGGCTGCAGCTCCGGCTGCCGCACCTGCAAAGGACGCCAAGGCTGCCCCGGCCGCCGAACCGGCCAAGCCCGCCGCTGCTCCTGCTGCTGCCGCTCCCGCCGCCGCAGCTCCGACTGACACTGCAAAGGCCGCTCCTGCTGAACAGGCCAAGGCCGAAGAACCGGCACCTGCCGAAGCTCCCGCTGCCGCTCCGGCTGAAGAAACCAAGGCCGAACCCGCAGCCGAAGTCGCCGCAAAGGACACCGCCAAGGTTTCCGAAGCTCAGATCGCTGCTAACACCGACGACCAGGGATTCATCTCGGCTCCGGAACAGAAAGATCAGCCGAAGAAGAAAAAACGCCGCAAAAAGAAAAAATTGGTTGAAAACGCCGTCATCTCGACGGACAAGGCCGAATTCGGCATTCTCGCTGACTTCGAATTGAGCGCCGAAAAGGTGTTCTGGAATGGCGAAGAAGACGTCAACAACGACAACTTCGAAACCTGGCAGGGCGAAGCGAACTTCGCCATCCTCGCCGAAGGCGAGAACTTCAAGGGCAAGTTGGCCCTGGCCTTCTACCCGGGCGACCTCAGGGACGAAAACTTCGGCGGCAAGGACGCCAAGCAGGAAGCCCTCCGCCGCGACGAGAACGGCAACCTTGACGACTACTTCTCCCTCGACGAAGCCTGGGCCTACCAGAGCACCGACCTGTTCAACTTCAAGGTCGGTCGCTGGGACAACACCGACAAGAACGGTGACTTCTTCGGTGGCTATATCGACGGCTACCTGACCGGCTTCCTCTCCACGCAGAAGCCCGAGAACCAGTTGCAGTTCGGTGTCTCCCCGACGGACAACTTGGACTTCACCCTCGCCTTGATTAGCCAAGCCGTGAACCTGGATAAAGGTGACCTCCGTGCCGCCTTCAACTTCCACGGTCTTGAAGGTCTCAGCGAACTGAAGATCCAGCTTGCCTACCGCAGCAACCTCTTCGACAAGGTCTACGACACGGACTCCAAGGTCAAGCACAACGCCTCCTTGAAGGCCAGCCTCCCGATCGTCAGAAATGCCGTGAGCATCTTCGCCGAAGCTGCTCTGCTTGACATCTCCAGCGACGACGACATGATCATCCCGCTGACGGGTGGTTTCCTGTTCCAGACGAAGGTTGTTGACAGGATTATCCTCGAAGCCGAATACATCGGCGACCGTCAGGAACACTCGGCCTACTGGGGACTCGAGAACCCGAACCACATCAAGGATGTGCTCGGCGCCCTCTACCTCGAAAAGGCATTTACCGATCGCTTCAGCCTGTCTGCTGGTTTCCACAGCTACGGCTGCACGAAGGACTTCGCCCTTTCCGGCAACCTGATCGGCCGAATCAACTAAACCCGTTCGTCCCGAAAGGGCAACGACAGATTATGAAAAAACAAAAGGCGGTGAAAACCGCCTTTTGTCATATCATCAGAATTTTTGCGATTCGGGACTTTAGTCCAATCTAGATTCCCTTCCGGTCCAGATCCATCAGAAGCGCCTGCAAAGATTCCTCGACGGAATCCCTGAAGCTTGCGGCACCTAGGCTGCAGCTCGCCACGACTTCGTCGCCTTTGCAGATTCTAATAACAGAAAAACCATTTTCTTCGGAGAACGTTATATTCAGGCCCTTTTTAAGAACTTTTTCAAGAAGGTCTCGCATTAAAAACTCCTTTTTATTTAGACACAGGGAATCACGACCCTGGGCACCTTTAAACTAGGCTTTTTCTTCCAAAAAAACAAGCAAAAAAAGTAAAGAAAATCTTTTCATGCTCAAAAACAAGGATTTTCGGGAATTATATTGTTCCATATGTTCGACTTTCACCTGCATCCGGCCAGACTCCCCCACCCGAAGGCGCTCCAGGAAGCGCTCGGGATAGCCGACTACGGCTTTGTCGCCATCGCGTGCGAACCGTGGGAATGGGAGGCCGTGGCCGCCATGGACGCTAGCAACAAGGCATTTGGCGTCCATCCAATGGTGGCATCACAGGTTTCGGAAGACGATTTCAAGAAGCTCGAAAGCTACTTGAACACCGACCCAACAGCATCCGTCGGCGAGTGCGGGCTAGACAGGCGATACCCGGGATACGGAGAAAACGGCACCCAGGAGGCTGTCTTCATACGTCAGGTGGAACTGGCCAGGGACCTCCGACGCGACCTGCAGATCCACTGCGTGGGCGACTACGGCAGGATTGTGGCATTGCTCAAAGCCGCGCATTATCCGCCAAAAGGGCCGACTCAGGATGCGGCAAATAATAAAACAAGGGCTTCGGACGATGCAAATTCGGTGCCAAGGCCGGTTTTCCACCGGTTCGGCGGCGATGCGGGCATTGTGCGGGCGGCACTCCCGATGGGGGCCATCTTCAGCCTGCACGCAGACAGTTTCAAGAAAAAGTCGACACTCGCAGCGCTCCCCCTTATCCCGGCGGAGAGCGTGCAGTTCGAGACGGACGCCGACGAAACGACGTTCGCGGAATGCAGCGTGGAGCAAATCGTCCAGTCGCTCAAGGAGCGCTGGCTTGCCACAAAGTCCCTCTGGGACAATCTCAAAGTTTAGCGGGAGTAATCTCGATAGGAGCAAACGCACGGAATGCTTCGAGCGTTTTCTCGGCGTATATAGAAGGCGTGCCGGTACCCAACTCGACCACGGCCTGCATGGGCGTACTGCCGAGGATGCGGATGGGGAACGGGCAAAGCGAGGTCATCTCCGAAACGACACGCAAGTCGGGCGGCGGGAATTCCGTGAATGTCGCGGCGAGCATGCCCTTGCGCTGCACGAGGCCCTGGATACGCAGGCGTCCGGCCAATAGACCGATTTCGGTGACGGCGAGAAGCATCTTCGTTGCTGCAGGCAGCGGGCCGAAGCGGTCCACGAGCTCCTGCGAAATGCTTTCGACTTCGGCCGTGGAGCGGGTGCGGGAGATGCGCTGGTACAGCGAGATGCGTGTAAGACCGTCCTGGATGTAGTCCTCGGGAAGGTAGGCGTCGACGCCCAGTTCCACGCGGGTCTGCACAGGCTTGTCGAGCGGGCTTCCGCCACGCAGCGCCTCCACCGCCTCCTTGACGAGACGGACGTAAGTCTCAAAGCCAACTTCGGCAATGAAGCCGTGCTGTTCCTGGCCCAAAAGGTTGCCTGCACCGCGAATCTCGAGGTCGCGCATGGCGAGCTGGTATCCGCTGCCGAGGTCGGAGAACTGCTCGAGCGCCTTGAGTCGGGTCATGGATTCCTGCGAGATCTCGCCACGGGCAGGAATGACAAGGAATGCCTTCGCAAGTACGCTACTGCGGCCCACGCGACCGCGCATCTGGTAGAGTTGGCTGATGCCGAAGTGGTGCGCGTTGATGACGATGATCGTGTTTGCGTTCGGGACGTCGAGGCCGGACTCGATGATGCTCGTGCTCACGAGGACATCGAACTTGCGGCTGAGGAAGGCGTCCATCACGCGTTCCAGGTCGTGGTCGTCCATCTGGCCGTGCGCGACGGCGATGCGTGCCTGCGGCACAAGCGCCTCGATTTCTTCGGCCAATGTATAAATAGTCTGCACGCGGTCGTTCACGATGAACACCTGGCCGCCGCGGGCCAGCTCGTCTAAAATCGCGTTCTTGATAACCTCGTCGTCGCGCTTCAGCATGACGGTCTCGACGGGCAGGCGGTTCACGGGAGGCGTGTTGATGAGCGAGATGTCGCGAACACCGGTCATGCTCAGGTGCAGCGAGCGCGGGATCGGGGTGGCGCTCATGCTGAGCGTGTCGACGGCGAGACGCAGTTCGCGGAGCTTTTCCTTCTGCTTCACGCCGAACTTCTGTTCCTCGTCGATGATGAGCAGGCCCAAATCCTTGAACTCGTTCTTGGCCGAGAGCAGCGCATGCGTACCGATGACGATATCGACCTTGCCCTCGCTCACTCGCTTGAGAATTTCCTTCTTTTCCTTGGGGCTCTTGTAGCGGTTCACGAGCGCAATGTTCACGGCCGGGAAGGCGGCGAAGCGGTCGCAGAAATTTTCGTAGTGCTGGGCGGCAAGGATGGTCGTCGGCACGAGCACGGCCACCTGTTTTTTCGCAAGGATGCACTTGAAGGCGGCGCGCATGGCGACTTCCGTCTTGCCGAAGCCGACGTCGCCGCAGATGAGGCGGTCCATGGGCTTGCGGGCTTCCATGTCGCGCTTGATGTCGGCCGTAGCCTTGACCTGGTCCGGCGTCGGTTCGTACTCGAAGGCGTCCTCGAATTCCTTCTGGAACTTGCCGTCGGGCGGGAAGCCGAAGCCTTCCACGAGTTCGCGCCGTGCATAGAGGTCTACAAGTTCGCGCGCAATCTGCACGACCTTCTGCTTCATGCGCTTTTTCTTGTTTTCCCAGTTCTTGGAACCCAGACGGTCGAGTTTGAGCGGGTTGTCCTGCGGGGAGTCGACCTTCTCTATCTTCTGGAGGTCGGCCACGGGGAACTTGAGGCGGTCGCCGCCCTCGTACTCGAGCAGGGCGCAGTCCACCATGCCGCCGTTCACCTCGACGCGGACAAGGCCCAGGTAGCGGCCGATACCGTGGTCCTCGTGGGCGACAAAGTCCCCGCGGTTCAGCGACTCGACCATGAGCGCGCTGGATACGGAGCCGGAAATCTTGCGCTTGCGGACCTTGTTGGGGTGGCGATTGAAGATGCGGGTCTCGGTGAGGAAGGCGACCTTGTCGTCTTCGAGCCAGAAGCCTTCGGAGATGTTACCGACAAAGTAACCCTCTATCGGCAAATCCTCGAAATAGTGCTGCAGGCGGGTCAGGCCGCCTTGCGTCGGTGCCACGACGTAGACTCGCACGCCGCGGGCGTAAAAATTCTCGATTTCCCTCGCGACGGCATCGGTGCCGGTCGAGGAAAAGTCCTGTTTCTTGAGGTTGACCTTGTACCAGTTCGAGGCGTCGGTCTCGACGTTGGTCATGTCGAGGCACGGGCGCAAGGCGAAGTTCGCGGAAAGCTCGCCCATCTTGAACCAGAATGCGCTAGGCGGCGACACCTTGGATTCGGGGCCGCGTGCGTTCTCGTAGGCGGCCTCGTATGCCAGGTAAAGCTTGCTCGCCGTCTCGGAGAGCACGGAAAGTTCCTCGAACACAAGCGCCGCACCCGGCAGGTAGTCCAGAAGACTCGAGGTAAGCGGCTGGTAGCGGTCCCTGCACCACCAGATGTCGTGCACGCCCTCGCCCATCAGGGCGGCATCCCTCTCGGGAATCGTAAATTCGCCCATCGGGAACAGGTCGACAAACTTTTTCTCTTCCACGGAGCGCTGGCTGAAGATGTCGAAGGAACGGATGGACTCCACCTCGTCGCCAAAAAACTCGATACGGATGGGGTGCGGGTACAAAAGGCAGTTCACGTCGACAATGCAGCCGCGGATGGAGAACTCGCCCACCCCGCTCACCACGGGCTGTTCGACAAAGCCGTGGTCCAGGAACCAAGGCCTGAGCTTGGCGGGCTCGATGACGTCGCCCACCTTTATCTTCAAAATGCCATCGAGTACGCTGCCCGGCTTCGGGAGCTTGGCGAGCAGTGCATCGAGCGGGCATACCACGACAAGCGGGATGTCCTTGCGGGCGATGTCGCGGAAAAACTTGAGGCGTTCTTCAAGGACGCCTTCGAATGGAATCTTGGACTCGTAGGGCTTGAGGCCTAGCGACGGGAAAAACCGCACGAAATCTTCGCCGACGAGACTTTCCAGGTTTTCCACCCAGACTTCGGCACTGCGGTAGTCCTTTGCAACGACAAGCACCGGCTCGGGACGCTTCAGGAAACGGCTCGCGACCGACATGGCCAGCATGGGGACCGTCGCGCCGCAGACATGGAGCGACCCGGAGTCCACGTCATCGAAAAGCGCAATGGACCCGCTGGCCGCTTCCTGAAGAAATTCCGACAAAGTTTCCATAAAAGACCAAAACTAAAAACCGGCCCCGAGACTTCGGAGCCGGTTTTCTGAGCTATGAAGGGCTCGAACCTTCGACCCACGCCTTAAAAGGGCGTTGCTCTACCAACTGAGCTAATAGCCCGAGCGAACCAAATATACAAAAAAACACACATTTTGTAAAGGCGAACCGCAAATTTTGCCCAAATAAAATACCCGTCACGCCTATCTGTATCTTGTTATTTTTCTAAATTTTAGACATGGACCTGTTGAAAAGAGTTTCGTTTTTCGCCGTACTTGCGTCAGCCGCACCGGCCTTGACCTATGCCTATTTTTCGCAAGACAATTCCGGCGAGGAAGCTTTCTCTTTCGTAAACACATTCGACAGCCCGCGTAATGCCGCACTCGAGCACTCTGCGGGAGCCATGCCCAGCACGGATCCCACCGTTACGCAGATGAACCTGGCTGCGCTCCGCATGCAAGAAGGGAAAAAGCACATCGTAGAAGCCCACTGGCAGACCGGCGACTTCGCTGAAAACCAGGGTTCCCTTTTCTACACGACCCAGTACAAGACTTACGCCATCCAGATTTCGTACAACTGGTACGATGTAGGCGAAATCCAGGGAGTCGACGAGAACGGCGAGTACACCGGCAAAGATTACAACCCCTTCGGTCACTTGTTCACGGCAGGATTAGCCTTCCCGATGAAGCACATCCAGTTCGGTGCCGGTTTGAAGGTCGTCGCCGAGAAGCTGGCCGAGGAACGCAATACCGACAGAACAGCCATCGGCGCTGCATTCGACTGGGGTCTTGCCTGGCAGAACAGCAGCAACAGCGTAGGCCTTGCGTTTGCAGGCAAGGATTTCGGATCGATGCTGCGCGACTACACCGACGACGGCCTGGACGACTTCTACGCCATGAGCCAGACATTTACGGCATCTGCGTTTTTCAAGCCCAAAAGCATCCGCCGCCTGACAATCCATACGGCAACGGAATTTCCGCGCTTTACGCCCCCGATTCTCGACCTGGGTGCCGAATACGCTCTGGGCACAAGCTTTACCATACGAGGCGGCTGGACACGCAGCTGGCTTGACCTCGTACGCGACATCAAGGAACTTGCGGCTTCCAACAGCCGTCCCGACGAAGCCAACACGGCAAGGCTACTCAGCCTCGGCCTCGGCTACGCATCCAACCTGTTCGCCCTTGACTACGCATTCTCCTACCTGGCCGAAGGCCTCGGAATGGAGCACCGCGTCGGCCTGCGAGTAGGCTTCTAAGGATTCCAGCATGCTCCGCCAGTTCGACGTCATCGTCGTAAGCGAACGCTTCAAGGACGGGACGACGGCAACCCCTCCCTTCACCGATCCTTCGCTAGGCTGGTTTTTTGTAGACAACATAAACAATGGTCTAGAGAATTGCGAAGCCGAATGGGTTATCGTTGCCACGGACCATGTCGAAATCACGCGAGAATTCCTGAACAACCTGGCTGAATGCAACGCGTCCTTCCCCATGGCGGACGCGCTTGCCCCGCGGATCAAAGCGGCCGGAAAATTCCTGGGCGGGTCTATCATCGCCAAAAACGGCAGTTTTGTACAAATTTCGGAGGATTCGCCCATCCGCTTTGTCGCGGGTCCGCATCCCGACATTGCGGCATTCAGCCGCCGTATCGTCCAGCGTACCGGCCGAGTCGACACGACATTGCCGGCACCGTTCCAGCTCATAGACTATTCGCTTAGGATGCTCCACGCAGGCGGCAGGATGCTGAGCATCCCCTACCTAGTCATCGAGGGTACTCCGTCAGATTGTCCGTTTGCCCCCAAAGAATGCAACGCAGGTTGCGTCAGGACGTTGTACAAGAGCCTCGGTATCGCCGCCGCCGGAAAGTTCACGATGCGGCACCCGAAATCCTGGCTTGCTCTTTTCAACGGAATCAAGGCGCTGAACGCCAAAAGGGAGGCGGCAATCTCGCTCAGCAAGATGACGCCCG
This sequence comes from Fibrobacter sp., assembly GCA_017649565.1. GTDB lineage: Bacteria > Fibrobacterota > Fibrobacteria > Fibrobacterales > Fibrobacteraceae > Fibrobacter. The sequence continues at coordinate 12,368 of JAGCGO010000062.1, forward strand.
AAATGTTCAAGGACATCAAGGAATAGGCAGCCTAGCCTTCAAGAGATTCTAGAATCGCTCCACCGACGCGACGCGCAAAGGCAGCATTCGAGCAATATTCCAGCAACTTCGCCTTGTTTTCCGCATTTACGATATCCTCGCCGGCAAGGACACGGTCCAGGATATTCACGTAGGCCTCGGCATCCGTCGGCGGATCCACCAACGGAACGACACTATCCAGGTTCTCCTTCATGGCCGACGTGGCCGCAGCAACCGAGGGGGTTCCACACGACAGCGCCTCGATCGGGGGCATGCCGAAACCTTCCAGGAGCGACGGGTAGACAACTAAATCTGCATGGCGGTAGAAGTCTCGCAGTTCATGCGCCTTGAACTCGGGAAAATGGAAAACGTTGGCCAAGTGGTCGCGTGCAATTATCTGCTCCAGCCGCTCCGAGACCTTCCCCACGCGCACGAAAGCCACATCGGGACGGAGACGGGCCATCTCGAAATACGTCTCGATATTCTTCCTGGGCTCGTCAAGGCTCACATTCAGGCACATCGCCTTGAACCCGCGGATACTGAACTTTTCGCGGAATGCCTCGCGGGCAGCGGAGTCAATCGATTGCTCCGGTGCGCTAAAAAGTCCGGAATCGATGGGACAGCCGATGACCGTACCCCTGGTCCCGGCAGTACCGAAATGCCTTTCGGCCTCACCTCGTGTCCACCGGGAATTGTACACGTAGTAATCCGACTTGACCGTATCGCGGATAAAGAAGCGGTTCAGGATCTTGAACTTGAGGCTGTCCGGGTAAAGCGTTTCCGCGAAGGTATCGTGGACGAACATGACGTTCTTCGCCGCCGGACAGGCCGACTTTGCGACCGGAACCAGAAAACCGAGCTCCGGACGAATAAAGAAGACGACATCGGGGCGCTCCCGCCTGAGAATTTTCTTGAACGGGCGACGGAACGTGAAAAATCCCACGTGCAGGGAGGGTGCCCAAATTTCAAGCTTCGCGCGGGTGGTGCGGTCCTTGAAGAATTTCGGGGTCTTGAGCCAAAGCGTATCGACGTCAAATTCAGGCTCAAGGGCCTGCATAATGGAAAGTGCCAACCGACCGAAACTAGTGCATTCGTTCTTGTCACAAACGAGCAAAACCTTCTTTCGAGCGTTCATCATCGGCCTCTGCAGCAATCCATTTTTACTTTACGGAAAACAAAATACAAATATAGAACAGAAACGGGTGTCCACAATCACAACATGGGCGTTCATTATTAACTATATTCAAAATATGGCTAAAATCTGCATCGTTCTCGCGACCTACAACGGGAAGAAGTATCTCCAGGAGATGCTCGATTCCCTGGTTCGGCAAACCCGCGCTGCAGACATGATCATTGCCGTGGACGACGGTTCCACCGACTCCACCATGAGCATTCTGGAACAGAACATCGACAGGCTCCCGCTGGAAATCGTCCACTCTCCCAAAAATATGGGGCACCGGGCGGCATTCTCCACCGGCCTCGAAGAAGCCAGGCACAGGCTGGGCGCCGACGACTACATCGCGCTTGCCGACCAGGACGACATCTGGCAACCGGACAAGCTGGAGACGCTCGAGAAAGAAATCGAAGGTTCCGCACTCGTCTACGGAGACGCCGAAGTCATCGACGGGAAAGGCCAAAAGACGGCCCCCTCCTGGCGTGCACTCGGCAACATTGATACACACAACAGCATGAAGCGCCAGATTGCCGGGATCAACAATGTCACGGGATGCCTCTCCCTTTTCCGGGCAAGCCTGCTTCCCCTGGTACTCCCCATTTCCGAAAATGTCACGGTTCACGACCGATGGATCGCCATGTACGCCCAAAAGAACGGCGGGATAAAGGCCATCCCGAATATTGTCGCCCAGTACAGGATACACGGGAACAATGCCGTCGGTGGCGCACGACAGCCATCCATGAGCGAGACGCTCTCGACGCAGCAAAAGTGGATCGAAGAAATCCTCTGCCACAAGCATGAACTCAGGCTTTCGCACGGCGAAGCCCGCTTTGCAGAAAGGCTCCTGGAACTTACCCTACGCCGCCAGAACGAAGCATTCATCCCCTCGGCCATCCCGTGGATATTCGCCAACCGGCACGATCTCTTCTTGAAGGCAAGCCCCCTCAAGACCGTGCAGCGGGTGCTCTTCATGGCTGTAGGCCTCCCGCTAGCCAAAACATTTTTCGGTAAAGACTGATGCGTATCGGGATCGACATAAAGTGCCTCCGTTACAACAACGCCGGAATCGGGCGTTACCTCAGGTGTATCCTGGAAGCACTGCAAAAGGTGGACAGCGAAAACGAATACAGGCTGTACACCCCCGCCGATACGGAATTCAAACCGACAAATCCCAGATTCGAGGTCGTGGTCTGCAAGGGCCCCGCCCACCTTCCGGGAATTCTGTGGCAACAGACCATTCTGCCCGCCGCCATCCGCAAGGACAATATCGATGTATTCTGGGGCCCGGAGCAGACGCTCCCGGTATGCAATACCGGGAGAACGGTCAGGGTTCTGACCGTCCACGACCTTGTATACAAGCGTTTCCCCAAGACAATGGAGCGGAGCGTCCTCCTGGTCAACCGTTTTTTCGGCAACCGCTCGATAAAGGTTGCCGACGCCATCTGCCCCGTTTCCGAATTCACGAAGGGCGAACTCATCCATTTTTTCCCGAAAATTGACCCGCACAAGCTGCATGTCGTCTACAACGGAGCCAAGCCCCTGGCAACACCGCCTACAACGAGCCCCAGGAACAACAACCTGCTGTTCGTGGGCAGCCTTGAGCCGCGCAAGAATCTCCCCGCCCTGATCCGGGCACTTGAAATCCTGCACGACGAGGGCACGGACATTCCCCTCACCATCACCGGTCCCAAGGGCTGGAGGAACAGGTCCATCCACGACATTATTTCGTCGTCGAGTGTCGCCAAGAACATCACGCACACGGGCTACGTCGACGATACGCAACTCAGCGAACTTTACCATACCTGTGCCGCCTTGGTATTCCCCTCGGTTTACGAAGGATTCGGACTCCCCGTCCTGGAAGCGCTCGCCCACAGGGCGCCGGTCCTTACAACCAAGGGCAGTTCAATGGAAGAAGTTGCCGGGGAATTCGCCACTTATTTCGATGCGAACGACCCGAGTTCCATCGCAGGCGCGATAAGGAACTTCTTCGAACACAGGGAAACCGCAGAGCAAAAGTTCCAAAACGAAAGCGCAAGACTCAAGGAACTCCTGGAACGCTTCTGCTGGGAAAATTCGGCCCGCTCATTGCTGCGCCTGTTTGAAACCCTCGCCACAAAGGGGGGAAGCCGATGAAAACCGCCATCGTCATGGTCACCTATAACGGCTGGCCCATAACGCAGAACTGCCTTGCCGACCTGGCCGCCCTCCCACAGGACGACTTCGTCATCGCTGTCGCCGACAATGCAAGTACCGACGGAACCGTAGAAAACATCCGCGAGCAGTTCCCGCACGTAAAGGTGTACCCCCAGGCAGAAAACCTCGGCTTCGGCCGGGCCAACAATGCCGCAGTCCAGGGGCTCAAGGACGACGGGATCAAGTTCGACGCCATCTGCCTATTGAACAACGATACGCGCCTCGACCCGGCGACAATCGTCGAGCTGCGCAAGTCCCTGACCGAGGCGCAGACCCGGTTCGGCGACGTCATCGTGGTGCCCACCGTACGCAACAGCGACGGCACACCGCAACACAACTACTTTGCGAAAATCAATCCGCTGCAATTTTTCCTGAACGCGTTCCGTATGGAATCCGGTGCCGCACACTACCTGGAAGGCACGCCCAAGCTGTGTCCCGACACCCCCTTCTACGAAACGTACTGGGCGAGTGCCGTGTGCTGGATGATGCCCGCAAACCTGTACGGCATGCTAGGCGGATTCGACGAGAACATCTTCATGTACTACGAAGACTGGGACCTCGCCCACCGCGCCATCAAGATCGGCTACAAATTCTACATCCAGAGCAAGTGCAGCATCATCCACCTGGGTGGCGGATCGGCCAAGAGCAACCTGAGCCGGGCACTCCAGCACGACAGGTCGCAGGAATACGTGTTCGGCAAGCACATGGGCAAGAAGGGAGTGATCCTTTCCAGGAGTTTCCGCGTCTGCCGCAGCTTTGCGCGCCTGCTCCCCGTGTGCGGATTTGCCCTGTTCAACAAGAAATTCGCGGAATACGCCAAGAACCACCTGACCCTGCTGAAGGAAGCCCTATGAGCACTCCACTACGCAAACCGCTCCCGACACTCGCCGCCACCCTAGCGTTCTCGACCTCAATGGCCATGTTCGCGACCCAGGCCGGCGCATTCCAGGGCTTTGACGACTCCACGGCATTCACGCTCGCGGACACCTCGCGCGGCGCAGCGCTGAACATACATGCGCAGCTGCTTGACTCCGCCGCCATCACGAACCTCACGAACGCTCCGACGCACTACGACAACTCGGCATCGGTACGTGTTTTCCTCGACGGCAAGTTTACCGACGCATTCAACTTCGCTGCCCGCGTCAAGGTGAGCACCGACCATACGAACAAGGACATCGTCGACCACTTCTACAATCCGAACGAGGGCATCCCCTACAACAAGCAGAGCGAAAACAAGCGCACCTGGGACCTGTTCGCAGCAAATGCACGCTACGACATCGCCCCACTCGGACTCCTCGCCGGATTTGATTACCTCGAAATCGGTCCCGCACGCCGCCACCATGTCATCCTGCGCGGAGAACGCACTTTCTACCGTCCGTGGCAAGACAGCAGCAGCCGCATATTCGACCCGGCCCCCACCCCGTACTTCGGCTACGAATTCACGCTGGGGCCCCTGACCTACACGCAGCATGCGGCAAAGTTGTTCGAAAAGAAGGGAGACGGCAAGTATTTCCACAACCACCATCTCGCGATGAAACTGCCCTTCGACATTACGCTCGGGCTTTCCGAGACGGCACTCTACGGGACCACGACGGAAGAACCGGGAACCAACCCGAACGCCGACGCCGAATACGCCACGCGCGAAATGGAATGGGCATACGTCATCCCGTTCATCCCCTACGTTTTCGAGGAGCACCTGCTCGGGGACCAGGACAACATCTCGCTTGCATTCGACCTGAGCGTAAAGACGATACCGAACTGGGAAATCTATGCGGAACTCCTCTGGGACGACATGAAGTCGCCGACATCCATGTTCGACGATTCCTGGTGGGGCAACAAGTGGGCGGCGACTATCGGACTTGCCCGCGACAACATGCACCTTGGCCCCGTGACACTTGACTGGTTCACGGAATACACGCGCATCGAGCCCTGGGTCTACACGCACCACAAGGGCGGTGGCTACACCTACGCCAACTATGCCCAGAGCCTGGGTAGCGACCTCGGCCCCAACAGCCAGGAAATCCACAGCGAACTAAGTGCCACCTGGAAATTCATCAAGGGAACGCTCATCGCGGGCACCGTCGCCAAGGACACGGCTTTCGGCGGGAACATCGCCGACATCCACGGACCCGAGGACCGTACCGACAAGAATTTCCTGGATGACAATTCCACGCTCCGCTACGATGAACTCGGCGGAGCCATCGCCATTACCCCATGGTACTGGGCAACGCTCAAGACTTCGTACACGCGCTATTTCGGCGACTACGAAGGTTTCCGGGCAACGCTGTCCGGCTCAATCCAGTTCTAGAAAAGTGCGGCTACGTCCGCATCCGACTTGCAGGCTAGCGCCCTCGCCTTCCAATCCTTGTCCAGGATGAGGCGAGCCATTTCCGCGATGGCCTGTGTATGCACGGTCGCAGACTCCGCCGGCGACAAAAGCAGGCACATGAACCGTGCCGTTTCCCTGCCGGGAATAGTCACTCCCGAAAAGCCTTCCGGAGCAACAACGAATGTCATTAGCGGAGCGGGAAGCCCCGGGACACGCGTATGCGGCAACAGCAGGCCATCCCCCATGTAGACACCCTGCGAGACGCGTTCCGAAAGTTTCGTCCACGCCGCAATGGAATCAAACTGGTAGGGTCCGTTGACAAGGGATTCGTACGCGAGCCCCAGGGCTCGCCCGAAATCCACGGAGTCGGAATATAATTTGCAAAGAATCGGTTTCATGTGGCCTACGAAAGGGCTTCTTCCATGAACGGGAAGAGTTCCTTGTCAGTCGCATTGGCGATGAGCTTGAATTCATTGAACAGGGCCAGAAGCTGCTTCTTGCCCGGTTCGATATACTGAGCGAACTTCTCGATTTTCTTCTGCCTCGAAAGGAAGCAGTAGGCACCGAGAGCCTGCATTACACGCTGGAGGCTCGCATGGATGAATCCCATCCAGGCGTCTTCCTTGGAATAGATCCTCGCACCGGCATAGTACATATGCCAGTATTCAAAGAAATCCTTGATCATGTCAAGAGGCAGGCAAACATAGGGATCCCAGAGCAACGAGGCAATGTCGTAGAACATGGAACCGCGGCGAGCACCCTGGAAATCGACAAACGCGATTTCGGAGTTCGGGCGCACCATGATGTTCTGCGACTGGAAATCGCGGTGCATGAGCACCTTGGTCTGCGACTCGACGGAAACGGCCAGAAGCGAATAGAAGTTCTTGACCGCGACCGGAATATCCTTGATGCCCTTGTAGTCGACGAGGAAGTTCTGGGTAAAGTAATCCGTCTCCCACTTGAGCGAAGCATAATCGAACCGATACAGCCAGATGTTGGTATGGCTGCTGAAAAGGGACTGCGAAGCGTTCTGCCAACGGATCAGGGCCTCGATCACTTCGGGATAGAGGATGCGCACACTCCCGGACTGGGCGCTGGGATTGACATAGTCGTAGAGACTGCGCTTGCCCAAGTCTTCCTGCAGAATCTGGCAGGCCGAGGCGTCGACGCAATAGACGCGGGGAACGGGCAGCTTGTAATCGAGGAACGTCTTGGAATACTCGACAAAACGGTTAAAGTCGTCATTCACCACAGGAGAAACCTGCAGGACGCAGGAACGTTCCGGACTCTTGATTCTGTAATAACGGCGGCCTGAACCGGCACCGGCAATGGATTCAACCTCAAAGCCGTCGGCATAGCCATGAGCAAAAAGATATTCGTTTATTTTGGGAGATATAACAAGTTCTTCTTTATTCATATGCTCAATATATGTTTTCAAAAGCACCTAAAACAGTTTTTTTCAGAAAAAAGCACTAAAAATGGTATTTCCTGTGATGAAATACAAGAAGCGAGGGTTAAACCTTCCAGCAAAAGCCCTCGCCGCGGATTTCCCTGACCACATTCTCGCCCGGATTGACGACGGCTCCGTCGAAAAGGACGGCGTCGGTCAGCGTGGCGTCGGCAGGGACATGGACGGAGTCCATCACCACCGAGCGGACAAAACGCGGGTCTTGAGCGGGGGCGCCATGCACCCAGCTATCCACATTCAGATCCTTGCGGCGGGCGTCGCAGGCGGCCTTAAGGCCTTCCGGGCTTCCCATATCTATCCAGAGAGCGTCCTTCTGGCTCATATCCACAAAGGGGGCACGGCCGTCCGCGACTTCCTTTTCCCAGAACTTCAGGATGTCGAACTCGCCAGGCTCGATTCTCGACAGGGCCGCATCGCTATACCACGAAACCCCGGAGAAGGTCACCGCCTCCCCCGCGTCGCTCCCGAAGCGGTTCCGCACGCCGGAGAGTTTCCCGTCTCCGCCCACGCGGATCGAGTTCACCTTCGGGAAATCGACGCCGAGGAGGGCGAAGTCCGCCCCCGACGATTCAGCAGCGGCAACGAATCGCGCCAGGTCAAACCGGCAGTAGGCATCGCAGTTCATCACGAGCAGACCGCCGCGGTACCCGCCGCGGTATAGGCGGCTGAGCGGACCGGCAGTCCCGAGAATTTCCGGTTCCGTCCATACCTTCTCGAGGCCAAGACGCTTGCCTTCGGCTTCGATCTGCTCGGCAAGGTAATGGGCGTTGGCGTGCACGACGACGTCCCCGAGGGTACGTGCCATGCGCACCTGCAGTTCGAGGATCGGGGCGTCCACCACGTAAACCATAGGCTTGGGGATGGAGCTTGTCAGGGGACGCAGGCGGGTCCCCAGGCCGGCAGCCAGGATAAGGACGTTCATTCGACTAGACCATGGCCGCGCTAAAGCTGGCCTTGCTCACGAGCGTGTCGCCCTGGTAGATTTCGCCGGTATACTTGTAGATGCCGCGCCTTGCAAGGACAAGCGTCGCCTTGAGCGTAAGGTCGGCCTTCGGGATGACGGGAGCGCGGAAACGGCATTCCTCGACGCCCATGAACGCGGGGCGCTTGCCCGCAACGTCGGCTTCCTTCACGATCATCGTGAGGACGGTCGCCGCCTGGGCCATCGCCTCAATCTGGATAACGCCGGGCATCACCGGGTTTCCGGGGAAATGGCCCTTCAAAAAGCCTTCCTCGCCCGTCAGGTGGAAGTTCGCGACAATGCTCGGGTTCACGGCTTCAGCGCCTTCGGTGGCTTCCTTGCCCACTTCGAGCGAGACGATTTCGTCAACAAAGGCGAAGGGGAACTTCTGCGGCAGGAGTTCATGGACGACATCGGCGTCGTAAAGGATTCCGGGCTTATCCGACTTGCGAAGGGTTTCTAAGAGCGACATAAGGTAACAACCTCCTTACTATTTGGTGATGGGCCACATGGCCTCCGTTTAAAATTTCGATACGTACCTTAGGGAGCGAGGGGCAGACGAACGCAATGTCGCCAAGCAGGTCAAGCACCTTGTGCCTTGCCGGTTCCTCGTCCACGCGGTACAAATTCCTGTTGGCAGAGCCTTCCGGCAGCAAGAGGCCGCTGGTTTCGTCGACTCCGGCCAGGAGCCCCGCAACGCGGGCCTCCCTGTAATCTTTCTCGGTGATGAACGTGCGCGCCATGAATTCGGCAAACAGGTCCTCGGCCGAATAGATCGCCACCGAGACGGCGGAATCGACTGTCGTCAGCCGGTAATCCACCTCGAAAGCCTCCGAGGGCGCGATGCGGACACATCCGTACGCCGCCTCTCCAGGACGCGACAGTTCCCACTCCGCGCGCACCGGGGCATCGTAAAAAGAGAGTTCCTGCGGTACGCACGCCTCGCGGCGCAGCCGGCTAAAAAATGGCAGCGCGCTCCCGTCCATCATCGGGACCTCGGGCTCGTCAGCGTTCAACAGGTTCACGTCAAAAATGCGTCCCGGCCACATCAAGAACACGGGAGCGAGATGCTCGGGCGAACGCAGGCGCATCGGTGCGCCGAATCCGTTGTCGAGCGAATAGATTGTCGTGCGCTCCACGGAATGGACCAGGTCCTCGTAGAGCTTGTGGGCGGAAGTGCTGTAGAACGGGCGGCCGCCCACATGCCAGTTCACGCCCGGTGCGCTTGTCACGCTGGCGTCGCGGAGCGTCACCTCGACAGTGGTGCTGCGGTAGCTGAGCGAAGGGGACGTAAATTGCACCCGGCGGTCCCTATTGCCATTTCCCTTGCCCATCACTTCTTCCCCATCTGGCGCAGGCGCACCATCGAGCGGCGCCATACGGTGATGTCTTCGGCGGGGAAACCCGCCATGACGGCGTTCGCGGGGATGCTCTTGGTGATGCCGGCCTTGGCCGCCACCTTGGCCCCCTTCCCGATAGTCAGGTGCCCGGCGGACTGTGCACCGCCGGCGAGTTCCACGTCGTCCTCGACAACGACGGAGCCGGCCAAGCCCGACTGAGACGCCATGAAGATGTTGTTGCCCAGCGTGCAGTTGTGGGCGACCTGGACAAAGGAATCGAAGTGGCAGTTGTCGCCGATGACCGTCGGCGAGAGGAACCCCGCCGCCACAACGCTGTTGGCGCCGAAGCTGCAGCCGTCGCCGATGACGACGCCTGCAAGGTGCGGGACCATCATCTTGCGGCCCCTGTACCCGTAAAAACCGAACCCGCGACTGCCGACAACGGAGCCCGCCTGGAAAACGCAGCCCTTGCCGACCTTCACGTGCGAGTAGACAGTCACGTTGGCTTCCAGCGCGCAGCCGTCTCCTATCTCGGAGCCAGCCATCACCACGCATCCCGGCCCGACAATAACGTTTTCGCCCAGGCGACCCTCGACGACTGCGCTCGGATGCACCTTGGCAGACGCGGGAACAATCGCCTCGCCCACGGCTTCTTCGGCTGCGGCAAAATGGTTCAGGAACTGGACCATGGCGTGGTACGGGTTTTCCACGGCGCAGGCAAACTTCACGTTCGGGAAACGGGTAGCCTCATCGGCACCGGTCGCATCGGCGCGCGGGACAAAGAGCAACCCGGCACAAATAGATTCAAGGTTCGCAGCGCTCACACCGCCCGCATTTCCGGCAAGCCCCGTCTCGACGGAGGCATCGCCAGTCCAAAAAGAAACATCGCCCTCGCCCGCCGATCCGACCGGAGCAAAGCCCGTAAGTTCAAAATCGACGGAACGCGAAGCGGCATCCTGCGCATAGGCCGTCCCTTCGAGACGGTCAACAAAAGAAAGAATATCGGAAAGTCTTACCGGGCGCATCAAGCCCCCAACGAAAGCATCTGCACCTGGCTTGCATACTTGATGACAATGCGGTCACCGAGTTTCCCGCTCACATCTTCCCCGTCAAGCTGCAAAAATTCCTGGGAATCGAGGTCAATCTGGATGGACTGCACCTTGATAGACTTCAGGACAAATTTCTTGAAGAGGAAACCAATGACGGGGACGGTGCCCAAGGCAATACATGAAAGGAAATTGAACATATTGGGCACGACAACCAGGTCTAGCAACCCGTCGGCCATGTCGGAACCAAAGAACGGGTTGCTGCCGCTTGCATAGCTCGGGATATTGCCAATGATAACGGTGCGGTTACCGGAAATGTCCACGGTTTTAGTCACACCCGCATCGTCCACATAGTGGACCTTGGTCGTCTTGAGATGGTACGACCTGTCGGCAAAGAAGCGACGCACATAATGCAATTTGTTCAAAAAAACGGAATTCGAGGCAATGACCCCAGTCGCACGGTCTTGGTTAAAGTCGTGGGCAATACGGGCGTCGATACCTCCGGAAAAATAATTCGCCATGGCCAGTTTTCCGTTCACCTGCCACAGGTCGAACGGACGGGGCTTGGCAAGAAGCAGCCGACGGACCAGGAACAGCAGGCCCCGGTCGACAAAAGGCTTGTACAGGTGCAGCACTCGTGCAAGGTCGTTGCCTGTCCCCAGCGGGATAAGGCCAATCTTCACCTTGCTCGCAAAGCCGCTCAAAAGCATCGTAGAAAGGACTGCCGATACAGTACCGTCACCACCCACGGCAATCAGCGTTTCTGTATTGGCCAGGGCATCGCGAGTCTGTTCCTCCATCCGGTCCTTGTCGGTGAATTCGGCCTTCCACTCGGAGTCCGCATGGTTCATGGACTCCATGATTTCGGGAAGGAACTTGTAGATGACTTTCCCTTGGCCACCGCCGCTTATCGGATTTATGAGAAAAAAGAACTTGAACATACTGCTTTGACAAAAATAAGAAAAATTATTCCTTCTTCAACAACTCGTCCTTGATTGCGAGATAATGCGTGGCGTTTTCGTGAGCCTTGCGTATTTCGGTTTCCGAAAGTTCGCGCACGACATGTGCCGGCGAGCCGACAATCAATGAACGCGCAGGGAATTCCTTGTCCTGCGTGACCAGGGCTCCGGCACCGACAATACTGTCCGGCTGGATATGCGCACCGTCCATGATGATGGCGCCCATGCCCACCAATACACGGTCATCGACCGTACAGGCGTGCAGCACAGCATTGTGACCGACAATCACGTCGTCGCCAATGTGGACACCGACATCCGTAGAAAGGTGGACCGTCACATTGTCCTGGATGTTGGTACGCTTGCCGATGCGGATCTCGGCAAGGTCGGCCCTGAGAACCGCATTGTAGAACACGGAAGAATCGTCACCGATTTCCACGTCACCGATAATCCTAGCCCCTTCGGCGATAAAGACTCGCTCGCCAATCTTGGGCATTTTTTCTTTATAATTGATTAATGAAGACATAGTTCTAATGTACAAAAAAAAGAAGCAAACAATAAGTTCCCGCCCCCAAAATAATACTACTTTAACAATATCTCCTCCAACCCAACACACATGCGACTCACCGATTCTAGACAAATTAACACCCTTTTCGAAGACCAGGGCTGCAAGCGCTGGCCCATTGCCGCTACGCCGGCAAAAGTACGTATCGCCAAGCTCAAGAAACTCCGCAAGGCCCTCGTAGAACGAAAAGAGGAATTTTTTGACGCCATTTGGAAAGATTTTCATAAAAGCCGTTTTGAGGCATGGACGACAGAGCTCCTCCCAGCCATAGAAGAAATTGACTACGCTACAAGGCACCTCAAGAAATGGATGAAGGACAAGCCCGCTAAACGGACGCTTATCTTGCCGACGACGCGCAGCTACTCAAGATTCGAGCCCAAGGGCCGCGTGCTCATCATGGCTCCCTGGAACTATCCCCTGCTCCTCCTGGTCTCGCCGATAGTCTCGGCCATCGCCGCCGGAAACGTCATCATCGCAAAGCCGAGCAACAAGACGCCCAATGTGAGCGCATTCCTCGCATCGCTTTTCGAGTCCCTGTTTGAAAGGGACGAAATCGCCATCATCGAAGCGCCCGGGTCCATAGCCGGAGACATACTCCTGCACCTCCCCTTCGACCACGTATTCTTCACCGGCAGCCCCGAAGTCGGCGCCCATGTCGGTGAAATGAGCCAAAAGATCCATGCCGGTCTCACACTTGAGCTGGGCGGAAAATCCCCGGCCATCATCCTCGACGACGCCGATGTAAAGGACGCAGCCCAGAAAATCGCATGGGGCAAGTTCATCAATGCGGGTCAAACCTGTATCGCCCCGGACTATGTCCTCTGTGCAAGCAACAAGGTCGACGCCCTAGCCGACGAGATTGTCAATAGCATCAAGGCCATGTACGGAGAAACCGAAGAAGACCGGAAAAAGAACGAGGACTTCGCAAGGATTATTGACAAGCGGGCGACCGAGAAACTCCAGGACCTTATCTACGATGCCGTGGAAAAAGGCGCCGCAGTCGCCATCGGCGGAAAATGCAGCCTCGGGGAATGCTATGTATCCCCCACCGTACTCAAGGACGTAACTCCCCAGATGAAGGTGATGTCCGGTGAAATTTTCGGTCCGATTCTCCCCATTCTTGCCGTCAATTCGCCCAACGAAGCTATCCACTATGTGCAGGACAATCCCAAGCCACTTGCACTGTACGTATTCGGCAAGTCCTCGAAGGCAATCCGGTCCGTCATCACGCAGACAACAGCAGGCTCCACCTGCGTCAACAACTGCATCATCCAGATAGAGAACCTGTCCGTCCCCTTCGGCGGCGTCGGCAACAGCGGTATCGGGAACTACCACGGCTTTTACGGTTTCAAGACGTTCAGCCACGAACGCAATGTCATGAAGCAAAGCCGATTCGATGTCGTCAAGTTCTTCCACGCCCCTTACGGCAAGTCCAAGGCTCAGTCGACAGTCCAGAAGATTCTCTGTTTTATCAAAAAAATGTAACGAAATCACCCATTTCGCTCAAAATCCAAGCAAAAACCCGTGAAATCCTTCACAGTGGGCGTAAAAAAAAATATTTCGTCCATTTTGTTGTTATAGGGAAAAGTTTATTTTCTGAAGAAACAAGAATAATTCGATGGTTGGTTTTTAGCATGAGTATAATCAAGACAATCCCCTTCGGCATAGCAGCAACACTTATTATCGCCTGCGGCGACAGCTCCTCCGGCGTATCCCTGCAGGAATCCGCCCTCCAGGGCGACGAAAGCGCTGTCGAAATTTTGAGCGGAGCGACGACGGATAACCCCGACGCAAAACAGACCGGCACCAATTCACCGGCCAGCGCACAATCCGGCGCACAGTCCGGAGAAAAGACGCCCGCCACGGACCCGGCCAGCTCGGGCTCGCTGCCCGCCGACCCCGCGCAAAAGCCCGGCTCCTCGGCAACGGCAACAAGCACCGACCCCGGCCCCACAAGTTCACCCTCCCAGACAACCCCGACAGTACAGCCCGGCGACAGTTCCGACGACAACGAGGAAGACGACAATGTTAGCCTCGACGGCACCGAAACGACCCTCACGTTCAGCGGCACCGACGTTACCATCGCCAACGACAACGGGTGCCTCGAGAAGGCTGCCGGAGTCGTCACCGTCAAGTGCTCCGGCAACTACTACCTCACGGGTTCTGCGACCGACTTCCAGGTCATCGTGAACACCGCGGCGACCGACACCGGCAAGGTGGACCTCTTTTTGAACGGGGTCTCGCTCAAGAGCAGTGACGCGCCCATCTACGTGCAGAACGCCGAGAAGGCCGAACTCCACCTGGTCAAGGGCACCACGAACTCCATCGAAGACGGCGCGACACGCTCCAAGACATACACGGTCAACGGCAAGGCCGACACGACCAAGGCCGCCATCTACGGAAAGGATGACCTGAGCATCAAGGGCAGCGGAAGCCTCACTGTCAAGGCGAACTACAACAACGGCATCCACACGAGCAACGACCTCAAGATCAAGAAGAGCACCGGCACGCTGAACGTCACGGCGGCCAACTGCGGCCTCAAGGGCAAGGCATCGCTCACCATCAACGGCGGCAACATCACCGTGAACGCCTCCAAGGGCGACGGAATCAAGAGCGACGAAGACGATGCAGCAGCGCTCGTGCAGGGCAAGGGCAATGTCAAGATTGCCGGCGGCAACATCACCATCACGGCGGGCTTCGACGGCATCAGCGCGAACAATACCGTACTCATTACCAAGGGCGAGACCACCGAAGAGCCGACCATCAAGATTACGGCGGGCGGCGGCCAGACATGCCTCGGCAACAGCACTGGCGGTGGCCAGGGCGGTCGTCCGGGCGGCGGCATGGGATTCGGCATGGAAGGCAACTCCTGCAGTCCCGACTCCAGCATGAAAGGCTTCAAGGCCGACTCGAGCATTGTCATCGAGGCGGGCAAGATAGACATCAACAGCCGTGACGACGGTATCCACAGCGACGGTTCGCTCACCATCACCGGCGGATTCGCGACAGTCAAGTCCGACGACGACGGCATCCACGCCGAACAGACGCTGGCCATCAAGGGCGGCACCGTCGAGGTCACCATGGCCTACGAGGGCATGGAAGCGGCCTACATGAACTTCGAGGGCGGCGTCACGAGCGTGGTCACCACGGACGACGCCTGGAATGCGGCCGGAGCGAATGCGTCGAGCAGTACCGGCGGGAACAACGGCGGCCGCGCAGGTCCCGGATTCGGCGGAGGCGGCTTCGGCGGTTCCGACGGCAGCAAGATCAAGATCACCGGCGGGTTCCACTACCTCTACGTGGGCACGGGCGACACTGACGGCATGGACAGCAACGGCGATATCGACATGACCGGCGGAGTCGTGGTCATCGAATGCCGCATGAACGGCGGCATGGGCGGCATGGTCGACAGCAACGGCGACACCCAGATTTCCGGCGGCAAGATGCTCGGCTTCGGCACGAACAACTCCGAGGAAGGCACGCAGTACAGCGTGAGCTTTACCGACGACAAGTACTACGGCACCTCCGAAATCGCCTTCAAGCCGAGTTTCAGCGGCAACAAGATGGTCTCCAACGTGGGCCAGCCCACCGCAGTGAACAGCGTCGACGGCATGCAGAAGCAGTGCTTCGGGAGCAGCACCACGAACTGCGTGTACTACAAGTAATACTTATTTCGCATAGTACAAAAAAGCCACGATTTCTCGTGGCTTTTCCTCATTCAACAACCCCAAAGTCTATTATTCACCGCATTGGTCGTAGGAGCCGAACCTGTCGATGATATTTTCGCCATCCGTGAGGAACTGGAGCTGGACCGTAGTGACTTTTCCCAGGACATCTTCAATCTTTTCATCCGATTCTTTGTCGATATTCTTGAATGCATCCCAGGAGACCTTGGTCCATACCTTGTCGTCGGAATAATCGACATCGGCATACCAGTACTTGTTGGCGTCATAGTCGGTAATGATAGCGATCCTGATATAGTTGTAAGTACTGTAATGGATGCAGAAGCCACCCCATGCACTGATGTCGGCCGGTTCCAGCTTCGAACTGACAGTATTGAAGCCAATAGATGCAATACTATCCAAACCCGAGGCACCATCCGTCTTCACATACATCGTAAATTCATGATGCTTGCTCACCAAGGACGGAATAGCGTTCCCATTGGCATCGGTCACCACATCATAAGGGAAGTTGTAATCGAAGAGATCATCAAACTCAGGATTATTAGTCCAGATTCCGCCAGACGTTGCATGTGCTATGCCGAGATCCACGTGGTCTCCGTCAACTGCACCATTCCACAAGAAGCTCTTTCCGGACTTGTAATCAGAAGACTCGGTCGGCTTTACATCCTTGAATTCACCAACACCCTTTACAGCAAAGTTTTCAGGCATCAGGTAACTTACACGTCTAAGAACAAAACTCGTACCAGAATTATTTTCCTTTACAAATTTCAAGCGAACAGTCGTCAACTTCTTCAGGACATTATCAGAATTTGGCACATCCGCGAATTGGTAACATCTATGTTCCATATGGGAGGCTCTTTTTGATTCGTCCAGAGTGCTAACAGTCATATCGTTCACATCGTCGTTCTTGGCAAAGGTCAACTTGAGAATGTTATCTTCACTGGGATTTTCGGGAACAAGCTGCATCTCGATATCTATCTGAGATTCATACTCAATGCATATGCCATTCCATTTTGTCGATACATCTGCCGAATGAATGACATCCGTACCATTTTCGGTAGATTTTCCCGCAACAAGGAACTGAAGGCCCACATCCGGATTCGAACTGGATGCATCGAAAACGACATTTCCTTCATAACCACCATCCGTAGGTTCGAATTCACCATCATCGAATTCGATATGGGCTTTGGTAGAATCTCCAAAAAGACTCCACTTGCCGGATGTACCCTCATCGCCTTCATCGAAGCCAGTCTTTACGCGGTCACCGTCTTTCTTGCTCCACCACATTTCCCAGCGGACGTACGGAGCCAAGCGCTGAATGTCGAATTCACCCGACGAGCCCGACTCGCCGACAAAGATAATCTGCACGGAACGAACTTTCGTAGCGTAGGAATCGTCACCCGAACTAGAACCTTTCTTCTTGAACTCTTTCCACGTCACGCAGTTAGATTCTTTCCCGTCTTTCTTCGTAGTGAAGCTCGCAAAGGGCAAATCCGCATCAACGGAAGAGTTTCCGATATCACCTTCATCCAGGCGGACTTCCACGTCAAAATCAGACTGGTAAGTAATGCACAAGCCTTCGTTGTCTTCCGAAAGATCGACAGGAGAGCCATCCGGGTTAGACGCATCGTAGACAATGCCTGCACGACTTAAAACCTTCTTATCATTTTTATCGAAAGTGACTCGGCCCGCCAAAGTATTCTTGTTCGCTTCCAGATTAATGCTAGAACCGGCTATAACATTCCATGCCTTAAGGTTGGAATTTCCATCCCAGAAGGCATTCTTTTCCTCGGTAGTGCCGTCGTCTTGAGACAATCCGGCATCTCCGGAACATGCAGTTAATGAAAGGGCGCATAACAAACCCCAACAAAGAACGTTTGTTTCTATGTACTTATTCATATTAACCCCTTTTTTATTGTTGTGTATTTTTAGACAATGGGAACATCTGCAAGTTCAAGCGGTAAACTTGACACGGTTCCTTACTCATGTTGGCAATAGCCACAATCTTTCTACGGCAGGAATCCAATTCCCGCACGATCTGTTCGTAGGCCTCGCGGTCAATTCCCATGGTCACGCCCGAAAAATCGCGTTCCTGGGTATCGAATGCGTCTATAGACTCCCGAGCAAAACCAGCCATTTCACGGTGCATGGTGCGCAGTACCAAAGGCATCACGTCGGAATTGCCTACCAGGGCCTTGTCTGTCTGTACATAGACATTCCGGGACTTGCGCTGCAATATTCCAACACTCACCATGAAATCCAGTGACTTGCGTACTTCATAGGCAGTAATAGGCTGCCAGCACATTTCGGCAACTTCCTCAGGAGAAGCTCCCGGCATCATGGCAACCAGTTCACGCAAGACCGGATTTTTCCAAGATTCAAAATAAGTAAAGGCATCTCCGTCCACGACCCGAATCTTGTTGGCACTTGCGATATCCTTCATGCTTGCATAAGCATTTTTTTTCGTTTCGTCATCCTTCGCCTGGTTATACCGCACCAAGTTACGGAAATACGCATATTCGAAGCCGCCCAAATTCATGGCCACGGCAACCCTTTCTATTCCCAATTCGCTGAGGCTGCTTTTCCCTTCACAAACCAACTTCAGGTAAGTTGGCGACGTGAAGCCTGCCAACCGTGCAAATTCACGCCATGTAAACGAACCATTCTTCTTGCGTTCATCATAAAAATCTTGCATGCAGCAACGATAATCTTGATATTCGGTTATAGGTTTCATATGGACTCCTATCTCGAAACTTCTGAACAAATTCATTTCCCCACATCCACAATATACAGACTTTTGTATCATTTGTCAATAGACTAATGATACAAATTTTAAATTTTTTCTTTTTTCGCAAAAATTTTTGTCAATTTTCACCAATTTTTGCAAAAAAGACCTCTCCACTGGTTCCTGCGGTATACACTTTTCCTCCCTTTTCAAGGAAAAAAAAGCCAAAAACACATAGATTATGGGTACAGGTTGTTAAATGGAGTGGAATATGAACCCCCTTTTCAAGTATATGACGATAGCCATCGTGGCGCTTTTCAGCGCTAGCGCCATGGCGCAAGACATCACGCCGACCCGCGTGGGCCCCGTCAGCCAGTACGGCAAGCTCATCGCCGGCAAGAACAGCCAGAACAAGGGACAGATCTACGGCAGCTGCGAAGGCGTCAAGGACGGCGCCGAGGTGCAGGTGCGCGGCATGAGCCTCTACTGGAGCCTCATGGACGAGGCCCTCGACTTCTGGAGCGAAGACGGCATCACCACCATGGTAAAAGACATGAAAATCCAGATCGTGCGCGCGGCCATGGCAGCCGGCAACGAGGACTGGACCAAGGGCAAGTACATCGGCTACGCAGTCCAGCCCGATTCGCAGACCCAGTTTGTAAAGAGGGTCGTCGAGGCGGCCATCAAGCAGGACATCTACGTCATCATCGACTGGCATTCGCATACGGCGAACACCCAGACCGAGAACGCCGTCAAGTTCTTCGGCGAGATGGCCCAAGCCTACGGCAAATACGACAACGTCATCTTCGAAGTTTTCAACGAGCCCCAGAAAATCGAGTGGAGCGTCATCAAGACTTACGCCGACGCCGTGGTGGCCGAAATCCGCAAGTATTCAGACAACCTGATCCTCGTGGGCACGCCGGAATGGGATCAGTACCCGAACCGAGTCATCGGCAGCGAAATCAACGACCCCAAGCAGAACACCGCCTACACGTTCCACTACTATGCAGGAACGCACTGCTTTAGCGGAAAGCACGAAGGAATGTTCGGTCAGAGCTGGCCCTGCGAAGGCGAAAACGCCGTGGAAGCGATGAACGCGGGCCTCTCCGTGTTCGTGAGCGAATGGGGCGTAACGACCTCCGACGGAAAAGGCAGCGTCGCGGGTGACAACGACGGCTGGCAAAACTGGATGAACGAGCACAAGCTCTCCTGGGCGAACTGGTCGGCATCGAGGATCAACGAAGGCTCCGCCGCGTTCGACTCCGCCACAGCCACCCCGACAAGCCTCACCTTTACCAAGTCCGGCGACACGCTCAAGAGCTACCTGAGCACGAACGCGGAAACCTATACGCTCTGCCCGACAAAGGCGCCCGCATCATCCGACACCCCCGCCGAAGAGCAGAATCCCGCCTCCAGCAGCAGCGCACCGACAAGTTCAACTCCCGCCCCAACGAGCAGTTCACCCGCACCAAAAAGCAGCGCATCCGACGCCCTCCACCCCGTCGCCGCCGCCCCGGCCGCGTTAACCATCCATGACCGTACGGTATCCTTCATCATCGTTAAAAACGGCACGGTCAAGGTAAAGGTGTTCGATGCACTCGGACACGCCCGGATGGTGCAGACCCTACAGCTTTCCGGCGGAACGCACAACGTCGAGCTGAAGGGCCTGCCCGCCGGGAAATACGTGGTACAGGTCAGCCAGGGCCAGTCCCTGTCGCAGGCGGCCATCACGCTGAAATAGATTTTTTTAGTGAGAGAGGTATCCCGGCGGCTTCGGTCGCCGGGATTTCTTGTAACCAGCGCCCTATTATTCATAGTCTGGGTTTTTCACGCAGCGAAGGCTGAGCAAGAAAGTCTTTGAAGTGGACGGGTGGGCGTGGGCAAAGCGATCTGAATCGAACGTCATGGGCCATCCAAATCTGGTCGCCGATTTTCATGACCTTGTACGTATTCATGTCGCGGGGATCCGTTATGGACTAATCCTCGCTGATAAAATTGAGTTGTTTGTTTATGAAAAATCAATTAGCGTCATTATTCACGAAATTCAATATTATACCGAACGGCACACGAATTAAGGTTCTGCACAAAATACTCGGATAAATAAAAATCCCCAACAACACGAGGTCTTACAGCAACAAAAATTTCATTTTCAAAAATAATATCAAAGCCATCCGACGGGCCACCTACAGAGACACCAGACAAACGAATTTTACCCGTAACAGGATCCTTCTCAAGATCTTTTTTCTTTATTTTCCTTTCATAATTCAAATACAATGCATTTCCTTGCAATTCATTGGTAATAGCATATTCATCAAAGTCACCTCCAATACCAATTATTGCATAATTATTGTCTGCGTCATAATAAAACATTTCAACGACCTGCAAAATTTTATTTCCAAAAGCACATCTTGAAACATCATCTATCAATGACCTATTTCGATTATATTTTTCAATCCATTTCTCTACACTTTCCTTCAGCGCAATTTCAGTTTCTTGAGACGTTTTTGATGGATTATTTCTTTCGGAAGCCGATGGCTTTGAATTTACCAAAGCACAACTACAAAGCAGAAAAAGAACTATTAAACAAAGAAACATCCTTTTTACCATTGGAACCTCTGACCAAATGACTTACAGTCCTTTTACCATACGAATCTCTGCTCAGAATAATCTACGCCATTGTAGTAATGCGCGGCAACGGCGCACTCATTGCAAGCGAAGTTCACCCCGTTCGTAGCGCCCAGTATTGTCAGGATTTTTTCCATCACACCTTAAAATATATACAGAATTGTCCGAAAGCGTACGTTTGTACGCACTGGGGGCTACAGCCTGGCGATTTCTTCCACGGAGAGGCCGGAAACCTTCGCAATAATGGAATCAGTCACGCCCTGTTCACGCATGGCCTTCGCCATTTCGCGTTTACTTTCGTTGAGTTCCCTGGAAATGCGTTCAGACACACGCTCCTCGACCTTCGCGTCAATCTCTTTCGCGAATTCCTCAAAGACGCCGTCGACCATGGCGTTATGGTCCCATTCCTTGTGGTACATTTTCTGGTATGCCTCGAATTCTTCCTTGCTGAAATTAGATACTTTCGAGCTCTCTGTCAAGCGTTCGAACTTGTGCTCGGAAAATTCGGCGGGGAGTTCCCTGAGCCTGCTCAGGAAACGGAAGAAAAAAAGCCATTTGCTCAAGTCGTCGGATTTTTTATCGATGAAGAACGGAACCTTCGGCAGTTCGACAACCGTATAGTTGTAGGTATCGACAAACTGCTCGCCCGTTTCCAAGTCCGTAGTTGTCGCACGATGGACAATCCGGTCATCGTCGAACACGTTGTGCTGTGCGAACGCGATGACGTAGGTCGGCTTCACGTCGAATTTCCACTCCTGGCCGGGCTCCGCCTGGTTTGCCACCAACTCGCTCGCATAGAAGGCAAGGCGCTTGCGAAAATTTCTCAACTTGCGGATCTGCACTTCGATCTCTATCAATTCCCCGGCGTCATCCTCGCAGTGCAGGTCAAAAATCGCCGTACGCGACTCCCTGCTTCCGCTCAGGTTTTTCGCCACG
Organism: Fibrobacter sp.; assembly: GCA_017649565.1. GTDB lineage: Bacteria > Fibrobacterota > Fibrobacteria > Fibrobacterales > Fibrobacteraceae > Fibrobacter. Next base: position 34,387 of record JAGCGO010000062.1, read on the forward strand.
TTGCGGGTCCACACGTTCTTGATGGGCCGCCTGAGCTGCGGTTCCAGCAGGTCGTTCAGCAGGTTCACAAGGTTTTCACGGCTGGAAGGCTTGTCCGGGTCGAAGGCCTTCTTGAAGGCGAGATCCACCAGCAAGTTTGCAAACGGACTTTTCTCGCCCGGTTTCACGATACAGTCCTTGAGCGGCTTGCGCTTGGCCATTGCAATTTCCCCTGTCGATATTGTCGTTCAATGTTTCAAACACGGACAATATAAACCGGCACGCAGTGCAGGTCAAGCAAACTTAATTTTCCAAAAATAGATGGAAAAAAATTCCATTTGGAACTTCATAAAAAAAATGTTTCCCGTATAAATTACACGGCCGAGCTGGTCGTACCCCACGACGGACACCCACCCGGAATCAATCTGGCAATAGGAAGGCGTCCCATAAATTATATTTGCGAAAAAAGAAAGGCCTCCCATGATCAACACGACCCTCTGCTATATCGAACAAGACGGCAAGTACCTGCTCCTGCACCGCGTCAAGAAGAAGAACGACATCAACAAGGACAAGTGGATAGGCATCGGCGGGAAGTTCATGGAATGGGAATCGCCGGAAGACTGCATCCGCAGGGAATGCCTCGAGGAGACCGGCCTTACCCTCATCCGGCCCAGGTACCGCGGCATCGTCACCTTCATCAGCGACGGGATGGACCAGACGGAATTCATGCACCTGTTCACGGCCACGGAATTCTCGGGAACGCTCAAGGAATGCGACGAGGGGAACCTGGAATGGGTCGACAAGGCGAAGGTGCGCGAGCTCCCCCACTGGGACGGCGACCTCATCTTCCTCGCCCTGCTCGAACGTGGCGAGCCGTTCTTCTCGCTCAAGCTGACATACGTGGGGAGCACCCTGACCGAAGCCCTCCTGAACGAGAAAAAAGTCACGCTTTCGGACTTTGTAGACGAATACAGGGCTTAATTTCAGACAAATTCCAGCTGTATTTCCGCTGCAACACGTAAATGCAAATTTACAAACCAGCGTTTTCAGTTGTAAATTCTTCAACAAAAATCAAAAAAAGTAAACTTTTATACAAAAACGTGACAAAAAGTGCGGAATTTTTTCCTATATTAAAAACATACTCCAAACCAACCCCATAGAAGCCGGCCTAGCAATAGGTCGACTTCTTCATTTTTGGGGAAAATCTGGATTTAGAACAGGAAACCGCCAAATCGGGCGATTACGCCGGCAAAAACCACGCTCACCATGGTCATGAGCTTGATAAGGATGTTCAGCGAGGGGCCCGCGGTATCCTTGAACGGATCACCCACGGTATCGCCCACGACGGCGGACTTGTGCGTCTCGGAGCCCTTGCCGCCATAGTTGCCCTTTTCGACAAACTTTTTCGCGTTGTCCCAGGCTCCGCCAGCATTGTTGAGCATCGTCGCAAGGGCAAAGCCGCTGGCAAGACCGCCGACAAGCAGGCCGAACACGCCGGCAACGCCCATGAACAGGCCGACTACGACCGGGACAACCACGGCAATCAGTGACGGGAGCACCATCTCGCGCTGCGCACCGGCAGTCGATATCTCGACGCAGCGGGCGTAATCGGGCTGTCCCGTGCCGTCCATGATTCCCGGAATCTCGCGGAACTGGCGACGGACTTCCTCCACCATCGCGCTCGCGGCGCGGCCCACGGCCTTGATGGTCAGCGCGCAGAAGATGAAGCCCATCATCGCGCCGATGAAAAGACCGCCGAGCAACATCGGATTCATGAGATTAAGGTTATACACATGCATGAAGTCCGTGTAGTTGACGCGGCTCGCCACCATGCCGATCAGGTCGCCGTTCGCCGAGATGGCGCGGGTTCCCTCGTCCAGGAGCTTCACGCCGGGAACGTTCGCCACAACCTTCATGAGGTCGTCGGCGTGGTTCACGAACGCGACCTGCCCCACGCGCCATACGCCTTCGGCGGAAGACGCGAGGTGGCCAATCCAAATCTTGATTTCTTCGACGTAAGACGCAAGCAGTGCCATCGCGGTCAAGGCGGCAGAACCGATAGCGAAGCCCTTGCCCGTCGCCGCCGTCGTGTTCCCGAGCTGGTCGAGTTCGTCGGTACGCGCACGCACCTTCTCGTCGAGCCCGGCCATTTCGGCGTTACCACCGGCATTGTCGGCAATCGGGCCGAACGCATCCGTGGCCAGCGTGATGCCCAGCGTACTGAGCATACCGACCGCGGCGAAACCGACTCCGTAAAGGCCCATGGCCATGTTCTGGAATCCGCCCGCACAGCCGAACGCGGCGATGATGCCGATAACGATCGTCACCACGGGGAGTCCCGTCGAGAACATACCCACGGAAATGCCGTCGATAATCGTCGTCGCGGCTCCGAGCTTGGCCTGCCCCGCAATCCCGCGGGTGGGCTTGTATGCATCGGAAGTATAGTATTCGGTGAACTGGCCGATCAGCACGCCCGCGGCAAGCCCCGAGAGCACGGAGCCGAAGATGCCAAACGTAATGAATTCCAGTTTCACAAGCACAAGGAGCGTTATCAGCACCAGGATAGACGAGCCGAGCGTTCCCGTCAAAAGCGAGCGCAGCAGGGACTTGGTGTCGGCATCTTCCTTGGTCCGCACCATGAAAATTCCGACAATAGACAAGATGATGCCGATAGCCGCGACAAGCATCGGGGAAATCACGTAGGTCAATCCAGCACCCGGCAATGCGGCACCCAGTGCGGCCGTCGCGAGGATGGAGCCGCAGTAGGACTCGTAGAGGTCGGCGCCCATGCCGGCCACGTCGCCGACGTTGTCGCCAACGTTGTCCGCAATCGTCGCCGGGTTGCGCGGGTCGTCTTCCGGAATACCGGCTTCCACCTTGCCGACAAGGTCGGCGCCGACATCCGCGGCCTTTGTATAGATGCCGCCGCCCACGCGCGCGAACAGCGCCTGGAGCGATGCGCCCATGCCGAACGTAAGCATCGTCGTCGTAATTTCCACCATCTTGCCGTGACGCCACGCCTCGTTATTGACAAGCGCATCCGACCAGCCGCCGAGCGAAAGCTTGGCGGCGATATCCGCACCGAAACCGAACACGTTGTTGTCGTAGATGTAGTTGAGCGCGAAGAACCAGGCCGAAATGTCGAGCAGGCCGAAGCCCACCACGACAAGGCCCATCACGGCTCCGCTACGGAACGCGATAACCAGCCCGCGGTTCAGGCTGCTGATTGCGCCCTGCGCCGTGCGGGCGCTCGCATAGGTGGCCGTCTTCATGCCAAGAAAACCGCAAAGCCCGCTGAAGAAGCCGCCCGTAAGGAAGGCCACAGGCACGAACGGATTCTGGATCTTGAAGAAGGCAAGGACAACGAAAATGAGGAACAAGGCGAGAAACACGATCGACACCGTCTTGTACTGCCGTCTCAGATAGGCGTACGCGCCCATACGAACATACCGAGCAATGGATCGCATCTTGTCGGTGCCGGAGGGTTGCCTTATCATCTTCTTGAAGAAATTGTAAGCCATGCACAAGGCGAATACGGCGGCAACAGGAACGAAAAACCAATAGCTTGGAATCGTGATCATGTGGACCTCATTTTAGGCAGATGTATTATAGGAAAAAGCCTAGAATTAATCTATCACAAAAAATTCCAAAAGAAATATGTTTTTTAATTATTTGCAAAAAAATGTCAATACACAAAAAGGCATTATTCCAATTTGTACCAAGACATTTCTAGAACAAATTTTGTAAAGTCGCTAGAGTTTGCCGCGACGCAGGGCACGAATGTTCTTCGGAAGCACTTCCTTGTGCCACTTGATCCATTCATCGTAATAGATGTAGTGCCGTTCACGCTGCCTAAACGTCCGGCCATGAACAACACGGCGTCCGCCACGCTCCTCGACCGGGACAACGATGTGCAGGCACTCATGGTAAACGACACCCGCCACCGCATAGAACGGGCAGTTCGCGGCGTCGTAGCCCCTGCTGATGCTGATCAGGTGGAAATCCTCGCCCGTGATCGGGTCCTTGCGGATAGAATGGAAGCTGAGCCCGCCGACGCGGTTGCTCCACGTGATGCGGCACGAAAGCGTACCGTCAAAATATGTCTCGTTGATGGCCGCCAACACCTGCGAAAGGTTGTGGTACTTGCCCTGCGGACAGATCGGCGGAATGCGTCCCTTGCTTTCGACGGGTTTGTCTCCACGATCGACCAGGACCTGGTCCACCACGGCCCAGAACCGCGTCACTAAATCCTTCGTGATGGCCTTGTTCTTCGCCGTCTTGCGGCGGACAGCATGCTCTGCCCATTCCGCAGCGAGTTCACGAGCCGGAGCGAACTCCGGGGACTTCATGTACTCCGGAAGCACCACCTCCGGGTGTCCGAAAAGGAACGCCCCCTTGCAGCGGATGCTCTTCTTCAGGAGCGGACTGTAGTGGAAGCGCACGAGCCCGTTTGCCGAGCAGTTCGGCGAGATGCCTGAGCCGCGTGCAGTCTCGGGGTCCGCCTTGGGCGCACCGAAAAGATCCATCTGGAAATCGAACAGTCCCATCAGCGCATCATCCCCTCGAACGCATTCATCGCCAGGAGCCCGCCAAAGAAGGATTCCGGCAGCATGAGCGGAGCGTAATGTTCGGAGATGCCGTAAATGGCGTCCTCGATGTTGTCGGGCAGGTAGACGATATAGCTGTCGTTTTTGTCGGTCTTGAGGTATTCGGGAGTGCAGAACTCCGGGGCAGTCTCGCTAAAGTACATTCGGCAGGACACCGGCCTCACAGGATAGATGAGGCAGTCCCCCTTGTGGTCCGAGAAGGGACACGGCACCCACTCGGAAAAATAGCCGTGCAACGCCAGGTCCTCGGACTCGTCGTCGGAAGGGCATGTCTCGCGAAACTTGTTGAAAATCTTTTCGAAAAGCGCCGAACGCACCTGGCACGCCTCCATCACGGAAACGAGGCTATCGTGGCGGCGCAGTTCCCCGTATATGTATATAAGCTCGAACGGGGATACCGACATGGGATAATGGTGGCAGCAGTTGCCGCAGGCGGCCCGGCACTGGATTGGACGCGGCTGCTGGGGCAGGACGGCGGCCAAGTAGCGAGCAAAAGTCTCGTGGAACGCCTTCGTAAAACGGATTATTTCGGGCAACTGTTCGGACAAGTTATCCTGACCGATGGCGTTTTCACGGCCCAATTGGGCAGCCAACGCATCAAGGCGGTCCCGTTCGGCAAGCAAAAGGGCCGAAAGGCGCATTTCGGCATGCCGGTAGGCCTTTGTGGGGAAATAATCGCGATACATGTCCATCTTTGACCAAATATATTTTTATGGAAGGGCCAAAACTACCCGCATTTTTCTTTTTAGCAAAAAAAAACGGGCACTTGTAATAAAAAACAAATATTTTTGAATTAAAATGTTATCTTTATTGGAAACAGGAGTGTCGAAAAAAAATATGAGACGCGCTAAGTATGTTCAATTTTTTGCACTCGCCGCATTAATAGCGACCAGTGTCGTCGGATGTAACATTTTTAACCCCGGCGGCAAGGAGCATATCAGTGATGACGATACAGACGCCCTCGTCTACGAAGGGTACATCGACATCCAGAAATCGGAATACACCCGAGCAGCCCAAAATTTCTCGAAAGCCCTCAAGGCCGACTCCGCATGTTCCAAGGCATGGTACGGACTGGCCAAGGCGGTCCTGAACCAGTATGGTCTGAACGTGTTCGAAATGCTCAAGTACTCCAAGACGGAAAACAACACGAACGGCTTCATGACCATGCCTGACGCAGCCGTAGAGAAATACCGCGTAGGCATCGACACTGTGCTCAAGGTTCTCGACCAGTTCATCGACCGCGACACGACGGACCGTACGGACAAGCAAATCCGTTTTTCTACCGTCGCGAACAGCTATACCATACTCCAGCTGACAAATGTTGCCATCCTGATCCGCAAGGCAAACTCCGAAGCCGAGACCATGTTCAGCTACGACGGTTCATCTAACCAGATTGCCATCGACTGGAGCAGCCTCCATAATCTGCCAACGGACGAAGCCGTGCAGACGATAACCGCACTAGCCTCAAGCGCCGAGGCCCTCAAGGCCGACCCGGACAATACCTTCCCCATTTTCCGCAGCTTCCTGCCCGGTACAGACACGGTCCCGGACGACGAGTTCAGGGATGGAGCACTTGCTGTCACCGACCAGATCATCAACATGTCCGACAACCTGACCAACCATCCGGACCGAGCCGAAGTGTTCATCAGGGCCGGCAACGGAATAGACGACGACGGAGACGGATGCATCGACGAAGAAGTCTGGGACGGACAAGACAACGACGGAGACGGAGAAATCGACGAGGACCAGCGTCCTGGATCGGTGCTCGTCTACAAGAGCCATACATCCCGACGCGCCGTTGCCGCACTGAAGATTCCCGAAGGAAGCATATACGAAACGTTGGACATCGACATGAACGGCGTTGCAAAGGAGACCGATGAATGGGAATTCATCTACGCCGCTCCGGAAGACCGCGAATCGCAGAAGAACCACTTCCTGAAATTCGCCATGAAAATCAACTTCGTGCCGGGTCCGAATGGCGACATGATCAAGAACAAGGAACTCGCCCGACTGGACAAGGACATAAACAACATCCAATACGACCTCGCCTGGCGAAAGATCAACATTGGCGGTTGCTGGGTGAACTACAGCGAATCAGACTTCATCAACTGGTTCCAAGGGAGGAACTAGGCAATGAAAAAAACGACCGTACTGCTCTTCGCACTCGTCCTTTCTACTGCAGCCTTTGCCGCAAAAGCCCCTACGCACCATTCCATCCGCGCAGAATCCATGGGTAACGCGCATGTCGCCGTCGTGGACGACAAGGAAGCTATCTACTTCAACTACGCAGGCCTCTCGCAAATCAACCGCCTGGGCAACTACGATAAGCGTCCCGAACAGGGCTACTACCCGCGCAACTACTTCGACATGCGACTCAACGCCGGCGGGGCCGGTCCATTCGAATCCTACGTTTCCACCTACAGGGACGCCCGCGACCTGCAGAACATGTACAAGCGCGTAAACAAGGCAGCCGAAGAAACTGGGCTTCCGCAGACCAACCTGCTGCTCGACACGCTTGCCGCACACCCGGAACTCATCCACACGCTCAACAGCTACGACCACAAGTCGGTTTCCATGAAGGTCAAGATGGACGCAGAACTTGCGCTCCATAACTTCGGTGGCGCCATCTGGGTCGACGGAAACGTCGCCCCCTACATTGACGCAGGCCTCGTGCTTCCGTACCTGACCATCGACACGTTCTACGTGGATGCCGTGATGCAAGGCGGTATCGCCTACGACTTCACCAACGAGTTCTCGATCGGTATCGGCGTAAAGGGAGCAAAGCGCCAGAAGGTCGAAATGATCGTCATGGACATCGCGAACTACGAGACCATCAACGACACGTTGCAGGACCGCTTCGAAGATGTAGAGAAGCATGTTTTCGACAAGAAAACGCTTTCGATGGGCATGGACTTCGGTACGCTGTGGCAGGCCACCCGCGAAGTGCGCCTCGGCCTTTCGCTCCGCGACGTGTACTTCAAGGAACTGGCCGGCGACAAGATCACCCCGAACCTCACGATGGGCGTGAACTACAGCCCCAGATTTTTCAACGTGAACACGGCCTACGCCCGCAAGTTCAACATTGCCTGCGACTTTGCCGACGCCTTTGACAGTGACCGCAACTACAAGCTCATGCACCACTTCAACTTCGGTTTCGAAATCGAGCAGGTACTCCTCGCCTGGCCGGGACTCAACAACCAGCTCAGGGCCCTTGCCGGCCGTCTGGCAGCCGGTTTCAAGGGCGGCTATCCCACCCTCGGTGCGGGAGTCGAGGTACTCCACGTGCTCACGCTCGAATTCGCCACCTGGGCCGAAGAACGCGGCTACTATACCGGGCAGGACGAAGAACGCATCTATATGGGCCAAATCAGCCTCGGATTCTAGTTCCGGCAAGAAATCCAGCCCTTCTTGATATTGCAAAAGTGGCGCAAAATTTCTAAATTGCGCCCAAATTGAACGTTTTCTTTCAAGAAGAGCAATATGGATCAGACAAAAATCAGAAACGTAGCCATCATCGCCCACGTCGACCACGGTAAAACGACCCTGGTGGACCAACTTCTCAAGCAGTGCGGAACCTTCCACGAAGGTGAAGAAGTCAACGAGCGCGTGATGGACTCCGACAACCTTGAACGCGAACGCGGCATCACCATCCTCAGTAAGAACACGAGCGTCATGTACAAGGGCTATCGCGTGAACATCGTCGATACCCCGGGGCACGCCGACTTCGGTGGACAGGTGGAACGCGTGCTCGGCACGGTCGACGGCGTTCTCCTGGTTGTCGACGCGTTCGAAGGCCCCATGGCCCAGACGCGCTTTGTGACCCAGAAGGCCCTTGAACTCGGGCTTACCCCGATTGTCGTGGTGAACAAGATCGACCGCGACGGCTGCAACCCGCAGGGCGCACTCGACAAGGTGTTCGACCTGTTCTGCGAACTCGATGCCAGCGAAGAACAGCTGGACTTCGACAAGGTGTTCGGCAGCGGCCGCAAGGGAATCTGCCGCGCCGAGATGGAAGACGAGGACGGCGACTTCAGCATCCTCATGGACAAGATCATCCAGCGCATCCCGGCCCCGAAGGGCGACCCGAGCGGCGAACCGCTCCTCCAGATTGCCTCCCTCGAATATTCCACGTTCCTCGGCCGTCTCGCCGTGGGACGCATCCAGCAGGGAACCTTCAAGCCAAACCAGACCTACGCGCAGACCTTCACCGACGGCACGGTCAAGACCATCCGTCCGCAGAAGATCCTCCGCTACGAAGGCCTGACCCCGAAGCCGGTCGACGAAGCCGGTCCGGGCGACATCGTCCTGATTGCCGGTCTCGACACGTTCGACATCGGTGACACCATCAGCGCGACAAGCAACCCGAAGCATCTCCCCCGCATCCATATCGACCCGCCGACCATCTCCATGCTCTTCACGGTGAACACTTCGCCGCTCGCCGGCAAGTACGGTGGAAAGTTCATGACGGGTAACCAGCTCCAGGAACGCCTGGAACGCGCCCACATGGCAGACCCTGCCCTGTTGGTCGAAAAGGTCGACGGCGCTTCCACCTTCAAGGTGTCCGGCCGCGGCATTCTGCACCTCACCATCCTCGTCGAGAACATGAGGCGCGAACTTTACGAATTCACCATTGGCTCTCCGCAGGTCATCTTCCACAACGACGAAAACGGCAAGATCCTCGAACCGGTCGAAGACTTCAAGGTCGAAGTGCCGAGCGAGTTCAGCGGTGCCTGCATCCAGGAAATCCAGCAGCGCAAGGGCGAGATGGTCAACATGACCACCGACGACAACGACCGCGTCTCCCTCGAGTTCATCGTCCCGAGCCGTGGCCTTATCGGCATCCGTCCCAAGCTCCTCTCCCTTTCCAAGGGTTACGCAGTGACGCAGTCGTTCTTCAAGGAATACCAGCCGTACAAGGGTGAAATTCCGGCCCGCGTCAACGGCGTGCTCATCGCGAAGGAACCGGGCGAAGCCGCCAGCTACGCTCTCTCCAAGCTCGAGGACCGCGGCTACCTCATCATCGGACCGGGCGCAGAAGTCTATCCGGGCATGATCGTGGGCGAACACAACCGCGACGTGGACATCACCGTGAACGTGACCAAGGGCAAGCACCTCACCAACATGCGTGCCGCCGGTTCCGACGACAACATCCAGCTGACGCCGTACCGCCGCCTGACCCTGGAAGAATGCGTTACCTTCATCAACGACGACGAGTGCATCGAAATCACGCCGGAAGTGCTGCGTCTCCGCAAGACCGAGCTCGACCCGATCAAGCGCAAGCAGCTCTCCAAGCGTCCCGCCGAAGAAGAATAAGAGAAATCAACCATCTGCAAATGCAGATGGTTTTTCATTTATGCAAGAAAGGCCCGCCGAAGCGGGCCTTTCTTATTCCTTTTTACAGATTTGACTAGAGACGCTTGAGAACCGCAGCAGCGTGGTGGATAAAGCCCTCTTCGGTCGCGACGGCAGCGATCGCCTTCGCGTTCTTCTTGATGGCCTTCTCGCTGTAGCGGATGATGCTCATGCGCTTGAGGAAGTCGTACACGCCGAGCGGACTGAAGAAGCGACCCGTGCCGTTGGTGGGCAGCACGTGGTTGGGGCCCGCAAAGTAGTCACCCACCGGTTCGCTGGACCACGGACCAATAAACACGGCACCCGCGTTTTCGATCTGGGCGGCCATGGACTCGGCCTCGGATGTCATCACTTCCAAGTGTTCCGGAGCGATGCGGTTTGCGATTTCCACGCCGTCGAACCAGTCCTTCACCACGAGGATGCGACCATAGTTGTCGAGCACCTTCTGGAGCAGTTCCTTCTTCGGGGAGTTTTCGACCTGGATGTCGACACACTCGCTGATCATCTGCGCGGTTTCCATGTTGTCGGTAATGCAGATGGCCGCCTCGAAGCCGGAACCGTGTTCCGCCTGGGAAAGCAGGTCAGCCGCCACGAAGTCCGGATCGCAGGTATTGTCAGCCATCACGAGCACTTCGCTGGGGCCTGCCACCATGTCGATATCGACGACGCCGAAGACTTCCTTCTTCGCGATGGCGGCAAACACGTTACCCGGTCCCACAATCTTGTCGACGCGTTCCACCACAGTCTTGCCCTTGGCATCCTTCGCGCCATACGCGAGCAGGCCGATGGCCTGGGCGCCGCCGATGTGGTAGACTTCGTCAATGCCGAGTTCCTGGAGCACGAAAGCCACAGCGCGGTTGATTTCGCCCTTGATGGGAGTGACGACCACGATGTCTTCCACGCCCGCCACGAGGGCCGGGACCGCATTCATGATGACGGTGCTCGGGTAGATGCCCGCACCGCCCGGCACGTAGAGGCCCACGCGCTTCATGGGACGAATGCGCTGGCCGAGAACGACACCGTCGGCACCTTCCATGAGCCAGGATTCTTCCATCTGGTTCTTGTGGAAGTCGCGCACGTTCTTGATGGCCTGCTTCAGGGCCTTCTGCAGTTCCTTCGGGCATTTGGCAGCAGACTTCGCAATAGCGGAAGCCGGCACGCGGATGCTCTTCGCCTTGAGGCCGTCGAACTTCTGGGCGTATTCCGTCGCCTTAGCGAGGCCGCCCTGCTTGATGTCGGCAAGGATCTGCATCACCTTGTCGTGAATTTCCTTGGACGGGGCAACTTCGCGCCCGCAAATGCGTTCGATTTCTTGAGACTTAGGTGTGACTTTTACGATTTTCATAATAGTATTCAGTAGGAAGTTAGAAGTAGGAAGTAGAAAGAATTATCATCACGATAAAATTACTGTCTACCGTCTACTGTCTACTTCCTACTATTCCTTGTTAAATTCCAGCGGCGCGCTTCACTTGCCTCTTGGTCAACTTTTTCGGTTTTGCTGGCGCAGGTGTTTCCTTCGCCTTGGTCGTTTCGACAACCGGCTTCACGTCGATATGCTTGTACGCGCTCTCGATGACCTTGTTATCCACGAGAATCTTGTAGGTCAGGCCATCGACGAACGCCATCCAGCTCGCCTCGATAATGTTGCTCGAAACGCCGACCACATTCCAGTAGCCCTTCTCGTCGCCGAACGTTGTCCACACACGCACCGTCGCATCGGATGCCACCTTGGATCCGAGCACGCGCACCTTGTAGTCGTCGAGCTTGACCTTCGCCATGTTCGGGAAGAACGGGAGCAGCGCCTTGCGGAGAGCCGCGTCAAGAGCGTTCACCGGACCGTCACCTTCGCTCACCTGATGGCTCACCTTGTCGCCAATCTGAAGCTTGACCGTAGCCTGCGAAACAGACACGCCCTGCGGGGTCTTGTCTTCGATGACGCGGTAGTTCAAAACCTTGAACGGTTCCTCCACCATTCCCAGGTGGCGGTACACCAACAGCTTGAAGCTCGCCTCGGCAGAGTCGAAATGCCAACCGGCGTTTTCGCGTTCCTTGATGAGCGTGAGCAGCTTGCCCACCACCGGGTCCTTCTTGTCGATACCCGGCTTGATGGCCTTGAGCTTTTCCACAACGAGGGAGCCGCCCGCCTGGTCACTCGTGACGAACACGCGGTCGTTACCCACGGCATGCGGGTCGATATGCTCGAAACTGCGGCTGACCTTCATGACGCCATCGATATGGGCGCCGCCCTTGTGTGCAAAGGCCGCATCACCCACGTACGGGGCATGCACGTCGCTCGGCAGGTTCACGATCTGGTCCACGTTGCTGCTCAGCTGGCGGAGCCTTGCAATCTTTTTCGCAGCGAAGAACTTCGCGCCCATCTTGAAATGGAGGTCGGCAGCGATGGTCGTGAGGTTCGCGTTTCCGCAACGCTCGCCGTAACCGTTCACCACGCCCTGCACCATGGTAGCGCCGCTCTTCACGGCAAACAGGCTGTTGCACACGCCGAGGCCCGCATCGTTGTGCACGTGGATGCCGATAGGCGTCGAAACAACCTTCTTCACATCCTTCACGATCTTCTCGAGTTCCCACGGCATCGTACCGCCGTTCGTATCACAAAGCACGATAAAGTCCGCGCGGCCGCGTTCCGCAGCCTTCAGCGTCTCGAGAGCGTACTGCGGGTTCGCCTTGTAGCCGTCAAAGAAATGTTCCGCATCGTAAATCACCTCTTCGGAATGGTCCTTGAGGTAGTCAATGGAAGACTCGATCATGTCGAGGTTCTCTTCGAGCGTCGTGCGGATGACGTCCGTGACGTGCAAATCCCAGCTCTTACCAAAAATCGTCTTGACCGGAGCGCCCGACTTCACGAGCGCCTGCAGCAGCGGGTCCTTCTCGGGAAGCACCTTCGGACGGCGCGTGGAACCGAATGCGGCAATCTTCGCATGCTTCAGCTTGACTTCCTTGATCTTCTGGAAGAATTCCTCGTCGGTCGGGTTGCTCGGATTGGGCCAGCCCCCTTCGATGTAGTCAAAACCGAAATGGTCAAGAATTCGCGCAATCTGCAGCTTGTCGGCGAGAGAAAGGCTTATCTTGCGGTCTTGGTTACCGTCGCGGAGGGTGGTGTCATATAAAAAAACTTTCATGCACGTAAAGATAGAAATTAGACGAGAGACGAAAGACGTGGGACGAGAGAAAATGCAATCCCTTTTAGTCCTTTATGCAGTGGACATTGTACTCAACATCGTCAACGGACGCAATCACATCATCGGGCAACTCGTCAGGACGCTAACTTGAGTCGTCGGCACCGCAGGCAGCCATACCCGCGGCAACAATAGCCACGAAGACAAACGAAATGTAGACCCGAAATTTTCACATATTTTCCCCTTAAAAAATGAGTGACCGCCTTAAAACACCTTAATCTGAATTTAAATTGTTTTGCCCCATTTTAGAACACATCTCAAAACGACAGCTTCAAAGCTTTGTTTTTTTTGCATTTGACTTAAAATAAGTGTATATTGCTTATAGCAAGCAGCATGTTCCGTTGTTTTGTTCAAGAGGGGTACGAGTGGCGTCCTTTTTCAAATTACTGTTTTGCACTTTAGTCTTCACCATTTGTGCCAGTGCAGACGTTCTTATCGAAGGGGATACTACTGCCATTACCTCCTCCATCGGCGACACCGTTTCCATAACATCCCGCAAGGCCCTCAAATACGGCGAAAATTTTGTCAAATGGGAAATCGTATCTGGCTCGGGGAAATTTGTCGACGCGACCGCAGACTCAACCGGATTCATTACTTCATCGAACGAAGCTGTCATCAGGATAGTGACTCAGACCCTGCCCATTTACGATCTATCCGAAAGTCCCCAAGTGTTCAATTTCTACAAAAGCAGCACCAAGATTCCCAGGGCATCTCAATACGGAATCCGGATGAACTATAAAACAACTGAAGAAGGGCAATTCGCTTTCATCTACAAATCCAATCAAGGACTTAGCCCCATATATTTCGTCGAGGACTCCACTTTTACCACGGCGGCACCAACTAGCGTTTATTCAGCAAGTACAAGTTGCACTTACACCAAGACTAGAGAAGTAAAATGCGTATTTAGGACAACAGCCAATACCAATAATTATTTTTGCGCATCCCTTGCCTATTATCCCAATCACGACATGAAGGATTCCGCATACTTTTGGGTCGCCCCGACGCATACCGTGAGCGTTACGCATTCGGGACAAGGAACGGCATACATTGACTCCCTAAATCTCAAAGCCCTATCATACAGCAGGATCATAGACCTCGATTCGATCAAGATTTACGCCACACCGGACACGGATTACGTTTTCGACCACTGGGAAGTCACATCCGGGACATGTTCCATCCATGATACCAAGAAAGAGACTACGATGGTTTTTGATGTGAAGACCGACTGCCAGATAAACGCCATCTTCAATCCGGGGACAATTTACAACATCACAGCAACCCCAACCAAATACAATTTCACGGACAACTCCTACGCAAAGACAATGTCCGGCGGGCATACTGGAGTCAGATTCACCTTCACGGCACCAAGCGATGGATACTATACATTTATCACGTCAACAGACCTTTCAAACGATTCCATCTACTATCTGCGATACACAAACTCTACCTATAAAACGCTGGCAATTAACAAAAAATTCAACGGCACAGCCTCCGACAAGGTAAGCCTCACAGCGGGCCAAGTCGTTTCTATCGTCGTTTCCAACTCATCCAACAAAAAAGACAATCCCTTCTACATCAATTACGCAAGTCAAGCCTACAAGATCATTCTCACCACCGACGGAAATGGCAAAACCAAGCCTGCTGCCGGTTACGACACAGCCTATGTCGGCTCAAAGTACTCCATTTCCGCAGAAGCAAATACAGGCTTTCGTTTCTCCAACTGGCAAACGGTTTCCGGTACCCCCACATTAGACGATACGAGCGCTCCCTATACCTACGTCACAATAAATTCCGCCTCCGAACTGAAAGCTTTGTTCAAGCCGAGCACGATATGCACCCTCACCAGAACAAAACAAGCATTCAATTATCAGGACAACTACTATAACGAATCCACCCTGTCAGCCATTCGATTCACCTGGACTCCGCCCGACACCAACATTTACGTCATCCGTTTTGAGCAAGTCGATCCGATCGGAGGCATACTCAAGGATTACGGGAACGACAATACCTTCTCGAACGTAAAATCCGAAACTGCGGTCAGCGGTTCCGCCGGCTTTACATTCAAGGGTACACCCGGCACACCCCTTTATTGGACGATTCAAGACAGTTCCAGCAACATACCAAACAAGTCTTTCAACGCCTGGATTTCAACGCCTTACATTTTGAACGTAAGGACCTCAAATGAAGGTTCCGTCAATCCATACGGCAAAGTCTACACGACTCCTGGCGAAAAAACAATCCTCACGGCATGGCCCTACGGTGGCTACGTGTTCAAGTCCTGGATAGACATCGATGGCGACATGACCATTACGGCACCGAGGGATTCCAGGACTTCGGTATACCTGAAAGATTCCATCTGTTCTATCAAGGCGACCTACACCGTAGACCCGGCAGCAGACCCCCTCCTGAAGATAATGAACCTCGACCTGAGCAACTATCCCGAAATCTGCACCCAGGTATCCGTAACAGACAAGCAGAATGGGCACTCCTTCTACGGTCTAGTCTCCGACGACTTCACCTTGACGCAGGACGGCGAACCTTTGCAGCCCCAGGTCACCAGCATCAACAACATCTCCGGCGTTTCCGTAGTCATTGTCGTTGACGAAAGCTCATCGATGGCAATCAACAACCGCATGAATAAAGCGAAAGAGGCCATCCGAGAATTCATCGAAAAGATGGGCCCCTACGACAAGACTGCCATTGTGGGCTTCCGCGGAAACGACTCGACAATGATCCACCAGACAATGACTTCGGACAAATTCTCGTTATTGAACGCCATTGATTCCATTAAAGCCGTGGGAGACAAGACAAACATCATCACGGGAACGTACATCGGCATACAGCAAATCGTGAACGAGACCAACCCGACCGCAGTCATCGTTTTCTCCGATGGCGACAACAACAGCGGATCTAAAGACTTGAGGGGCACCGTAGATCTCGCAAGGGAAAAGAAAACAACCATCTACTCCATAGCACTCGAAAGCGAAACAAAATATCCTCTAGAAAATCTTGCACTCAGTTCAGGCGGGACATTCTCGATCGCAAGCGACGCAAGCGAACTGGGCGGCCTCTACGCAGCCATCCGCGACAACGTCATGTCGCAGTATGTCGTCTGCTTCCAGACACCCGACACGACGCAGAACGGCGAGACGCACGACGTCGTCATCGGCATGACGTTCAACAAGATCAAGACC
>JAGCGO010000063.1 GCA_017649565.1 Fibrobacter sp.
TTCCAACTACTTTACATGGAACTCGGATATCTACCTTTTCAACCCTTCCCTCAAGGAAGCGCATTTCATCTATGACAACAACTACATCGGCGCCAAGTTCGACTATATCCTGAAGAAATTCGTGAAAAGTTGCAACAACCTTCGCAACCAGGACACCTCCTACATCGATTACGACCTCAAGGCAAGCGTCTGCAACCACGAAATCACGAAGTTCCAACTTTTCACAAGGGTCCATTCCCAAAAGACCCTGGACCAATTCTTCAAGGGGAACCTTTTCTACGCGATACGGAAGGAACTAGAATCCTACAAGCCCCTACCGACATGGCGCGATTCGGTCTATGTCATCAAGCCGGACGAGTTCTAGACCGGGGAATCAGGGCTTTATCTCACCGGTTCGGAAGTCATAAATTCCGTAGGTGTAGAACGGTTTCCCTTCCTCGAACTTCTGCCCTTCGCGTCGTTTCTTTTCGTACGAAGCCTTCAAGCGCTTTGCTATTTCCGCAATGATTTCCTGCGATACAATTCCGTCTATGCTGTTCTGGTACTTCGCCGATTGGGCATCCTGGTACTTGAACTCGAACTTGCCCTTCTTGAACACTCCCTCGAAAAAGACGCCGACTATTCCCGAATCGAACGCCTCGATGGCCTTCCCCACGAAATTGCCTTCCTCGTTGCCCAAGGAATCCACGACGACCCAGTTCTTCACCTGGTCCTGCGTGAACGAGACTTCATCGCCCTTCTTGAATTCCTTAAGGAGCTGAATTTCATTAACAATAATCCCTTGGAATCGATTTCCCAAGCATTGGGTAACATGAACGAAAACCATCTCCTTCGTCCCGCCCTTGTCGGCAAATTCAATCTGCACGTCCAATTGACGATTTTCGCGCACATAATCGCCCGCAATGTACTTCTTCTTGACCGCAGGGAACGTCGCCTTGGCCTTTTCGATATACGGGGCTATGAGTTTTTCCATATCAGTGTTCATGTTGAACAACTTGTCCTCGGCTGCGTGACAGCACACGCAAAGCACCGCAAGCAGAGAAATTTCGCGAAAGAGTCTAGAAAACATATTCATACGTCACTAAAAATAATACAAAATTCAAAAAAAAGGGTACCAAACGACTTATTTTGACGCACTTTAGTACCCATTTTCACACACAAACTAACAACAAATAAAGCATTTCTAGAGTCCAAACACAGGTACAGCACAAAAATTGGGGATTAAACCGACAATTTTTGTGTATTTCATCCCCACTAAAAGCAAAATTTGACTTTTTTAGCACAAACAAGCTAACAAATTGGGTACCAAACAGGCGTTTTTTCAGCAGTTTAGTCCCCAATTTCCGCAAAAACACAAAAATCCGCCCCAAACGGAGCAAAACTTTAATCGCCCTGCATCGTCGGTTCATCTTCATAAAATCTTATCGGGAAAGTCGCAACTACATCCGTATTTAATTTGGCTACTACACCCGAATTCATGTTCTGGAAATTCCAGCGACCTACCGCTTTCTGGACTTCTGCGTCAAAATCCGTATTGCCGGTAGTCGTTGAGTCTATTTGGACTTTTTGAACAGCGCCATCAGCATTGATATTCAACCGAAAAACAATCGTCCCGCTAAAACTGGGATTCCTCTTTAAATGTTTATTATAAATATGACGCAATCCAGGAGTCCGCTGGCGAATAGTCCTTAAAACTAGAACCCTATTAGAATCAACGCCACTAGCCACACTCAATTCCTCATAAGTAGGGGCTTTTGCGACGCCTCGTGCACGGCCTTGCAAGTACTTTTCATCTATTACAGGAATCCCATTTTCATCTATTTTAACGGAACAGCCATTTTCCGGACGACATCCATAAAGCGTAGTCGTCCCAGTAAGTTCCACCTCTAGTTCCTTTGTGGCTTTTTTAATTTTTTTCAAAGTTTCCAACACACTGTCCCTGCGCGCTTTTTCATCATTTTCCTTTTTCACGCTCAAGGACTGTTCCGTATTAACTTTTTCCTGCTCAGGCAATTTATCCGCATTCTTATCGGCATCGGAACACCCCGCCCACAGCACCGCCGCAGCCAAGAGCACAAAATTATTCCAACATTTTCCAAATAAACTAGCCATATTTTATATATAGAAAAAGCCGCCCCAAACGGAGCGGACATGAAATTTTGGTCTGGATCCTTCGACTACGAACCTAACGGTTCTTCTACCCAAAGGGCATAACTCAACTAGAGAACTAAAGTTCTAAGTTTCGTTTAGCTCAGGATGACACACTCATTCAAGAAGCGCAGAGAGCCTAGCGAGAGCAAAACAAAAAGTCTGCTTCATTTGAAGCAGACCTAAAAATTCAAATTTGGATTAGAACCGACGGTTATAATTCAAATTAGCCCATGGTGACTTCGACTTTATGGACACCCTTCGTGAAGATCGGGGCAATATTGGAGTCAATCTCCTTACCATCAACCACCATCTTGGCGACGCCCTTGCACACGTGCTTCGGGTTCTTCACCGTGATCTGGTAGGTAGCGCCACGGAACTTACGGGTAGCTTCGAAGCCATCCCACTTGGACGGGATGCAAGGATCCACCACGAGGCCCTTGTAGTTGGCACGGATACCGATGATGAACTGCGTGGCAGCCTGGTACGTCCAGGTGGAGGTTCCGGAGAGCCATGCGTTACGGCCCATACCGAACTGCTTGTGTTCGTCACCGAGGATGTTCTGCGGATAGCAGTACGGTTCGGACTCGAACACATCGAGGATGCCGTTCTTGGAAGCCGGGTTAATCTGGTTGTAGTACTGGAAGGCATTGTCGCCACGGCCGAGGATCGTTTCGGCAATCATCACCCACGGGTTGGTGTGGAGGAAGATACCGCCGTTTTCCTTGGCTCCGGGAGGATAGGTGGAGATGCCACCCACGTTCGGGTCGAAGCCACGGTAGCCCGGAGTAGAGCTCTTCACGCCGTTGGCGGTATTGAGGAGCTTGTTCAGGCTGTCCATGCCCTGCTTGGCGCGGTCGCCGGTAGCGATACCGGAAATCACAGACCAGGACTGGCTGTTGCAGTAGATCTTGCCGTACTTGGCCTTGTTGGTGCCGTAAGCATTGCCCTGCTTGTCGAACCAGCGGACCCACCACTTGCCGTCCCAAGCGCTGTCGTTGAACGCCTTCTTGACGTCTTCGTACCAGCCCTTGTACATTTCAACGGACTTGGTGTCGCCGAGAGCGTCGCAGATGTCCATCATTTCGAGCAAGGCCTTAGCATAGAGGCCAGTGTTGAAGGAGGATTCTGCACCGAGCGGGAGGTTCATGCAGTCGTTCCAGTCGGCGAAGCCGAGGAGCGGGAGGTTGTGCTTACCGAGGTGAGTACGAGTAAAGTTGAGAGAGCGCTTGAGGTGTTCGAGCACCGTGCCCTTTTCACGCTGGGCGCGCTTCTTGCCGGCTTCGTAGAACGGGATCTCTTCCTTGAGGAGGTCCATTTTGCCGGTTTCCTTGAGGTAGTTGGCCACAGTGAGGACAATCCACAGATGGTCGTCACCATACCAGTCGGCGTAAGCCGGATTGCCGTTTTCGTCGAGGACGCCCTTCTTTTCGCGGGAGTCACCGGCGTTCGCTTCGTTGCCGTTGTCTTCTTCGAGGGCAAGCGGAGCGTACTGGTGCATGGCGTTACCTTCGGGGCGCTGCACAGAGAGCAAATTCTTGGCGAGCTGGAGGGCTTCTTCCGGCATGTGGCTCATCACGCCCATCAAGTCCTGGCTGGAGTCACGGTAACCGATACCGCGGCTGGTGCCGTAGCCCAGCTGGTACAGGGACAGGTAGCGGCTCCAGTTCTTGGTGGTGTGGCACTGACGCGGGTTGTGAACGTTCACCATGGAGTTGAACGCAGCATCCGGAGTCTGCACCTGGATAGTAGCGAGGTAGTTTTCCCAGAACTTGGCGAGTTCGTCGAAAGCCTTGTCGACGTTCTTCAAGTCGCGGTACTTCTTGATAGCCTTGGCAGCGACCTTGAGGCTCTGTTCCTGACCGAGCTGGGTGCAAGTGCGGAAGGTCTTCTTCGCAGAAATCTTGCCGGCGTGGATCATGAGAGCGGCGATGTTGTCGCCACGGTCGCATTCGCTGTTGGAGAGTTCCTTGTTGCCGAGGCTGAGCGGAGCAGACCAGGAACCCATTTCGTTGGCGCCGAGGAACACGCGGCGGTCGCCGTCGAAGCTACCGACCTTGCAGTCAGCAGTAACGTAGTTCACGGCAAAGTCACGCTTCATGTAGGCATACTGTTCGAGCACCACGTGGCCGTCCTTTTCCCAGTGGCCCTTGAGGGTCATGGTCTGCGGGACCCAGTCGGCGTTCGTAAGCTGCTTTTCGGCTTCGAAGTGGCTGAATTCATAAACCGGGATAATGTCCACTTCCTTGGCGGCACCACCGAGGTTGGTGACCTGGATATCCTGGAGGAGAGTGTTGGAGCCGGTCGGGACGAAAATCGTCACCTGGGTGCGGAGACCGCAGCATTCGGCGATCCAGCGCATGTAAGAAAGACCCACGTGGCATTCCCACTTGTCCATCTTGGTGAGGGTGGGGACGACGAACGGAGAGAAAACCTTGTAGCCCTTGCCATCCTTGACGCGGATGTACACGGTGCTGGCCTTAAAGTCAGAGCAAGGCATCTGGGCGATGTACTTGGTGATACGGTTCAGGGCCGGGTCGCCCTTGCAAACCAGGGTACCGCCGGTAGTATCCACGATACCGCCGAAGTTCAATGTACCAACATAGTTGCACCACTTGATCGGGGTTGCCGGCGTGGTGAGCACGTATTCTTTCTTGGCGTCATCGAAATAGCCGTACTTTGCTGCAGCCTTAGCTGCAACCTTCTTGGCGGCCTTCGGGGCGCTCTTCTTGGTCTGTTTTGTAGCCATTTTGTCTCCGTAAGAGGGGGTTAAATTCAACGCGGTAAATATAGTTTTTTGTCGGCAGGCTTAGTTAACAGATTCCGGCTCGGAGGCCGGAATGACGTCATGGCGGACAAGGTCCGCCATCTAAGCTCTAATCCTTTTTTTGATTAAAATTCTCGAAATCGCGGTTGCCGAAGTTGATGTAGAAGTAGCCGTCGAGTTTCTTGTTGCGGATGGGGTCACGCAGGATGCCGATGGCGGCGCGCACGTACTTGAGTTCCACAAGGATGTGGTCGCGGCTCATGCAGTTGAGGAACGGACCTTCGGGGTAGAGCGTGGGGCGCGGTTCTTCGGCAATCATCTTCTCCAGGTTCTCGATTTCCTGCACCAGGCGGCGTTCATGGACCTCCAGCGTGCGGATGAGTTCCTTGTTCTCGGCGCCATAGAGGAAGGCAAAGCCGAGCGTACGCGGGTCGTCATTGAACCCGGTCAAGTGCTTGAGGACTTCCTTGCGCAGTACTTCCCTACCCTTTTCGGTAATATTGAAAACCATGCGTTCCGGGCGGTTTCCATCGCGTTCGGCACGCCCGACAATGCACTCGTTCTTTTCGAGCGTCGTAAGGCGGTTATATACGGTGGAAGTGCTCAGGTTTGCCCAACGGTCGAGTTCACGGTTGCTGATTTCCGTGATAATATCGTAGCCGCTGCGCTCCTTTTCAAGGATTAGGCCCAGAAGGACCAAGTCATAACGGTTCATGTGTACCTCTTTCTATTCCAATTTGGAATATACACAAAAAAACACTGCCGGAACGACTTTTTTCAAAAAAAAGTGGATTTTTTACGATTAGGTGTAAAAGGCCGAAAAATAGGCCTTATTCGGCATCGGACTTCTTGCCGGAGAACTTGTTCACCACGTCGGGAACGATATCCATGACCTTCGAAACGAGCGAACTGTCCTTGCTGATAGGCATGATGCGCACGTCGTCGCCCTTGATGACGAGGAACGCCACCGGTTCAACCGAGGCCCCACCACCGGAGGCGGACGTGTCTCCCTTGCTCTGGTGACCACCGAAACCGAAGCCTACAGATACGCGGCTCACGGGCACGACGGTAGACTCACCCGCCTGGATCGGTTTGCCGATAACAGTCTCCGCCTGGGTGATGAAACGGAGCTTTTCCAAAAGAGTTTCTGCAAGTTTTTCAATAGCCATGACTTTAATATAACAAAAGAATTGTGAAATAGTTAATAACGGGCTTCGAAGACTCGGTCGGAGGCGACAAAGAACTTTCGTTCGAGGTCCGGCCAGCTCAGGTAACCCCAGACCACCACCACACGCCCACCCGACAGACGCGAAGCCATACCGTTCACGCCCTCGCCCGCATTGAAATAGACGACATCCACGTCGTAGGCAATTTCGGCAGGCTTAACCTTATTCAGCTGGGCGGCCCACGAAGCAAAGGCGTCTTCTTCTACCTGCTCCCAGCTGCGAGCCACGTTCCACTGGAGGTTCGAGTTGCGGTAACTCTGCACAAGCACAGGGAAATACGACTTGACCCCGAGGAAGTTCCTCGTCTGGATGGACGTCTTGTTCGACTCACGGTGTTCAAAGGGCAAACTCAGGAATTCCTGCGGGAACCCGCCGTGATACCCCGGGAAACTGCGCACGTAATTTTCCAGGTCGGTACGTTCGTACCGGCGGAAGCTGTCGTGCGTGAAAATGAATATGCGGGCGTCGGAGCGTATACTTTGTTCAAGATTCGAACCGCGCAAGATCGGGATAATCCCCTGGAAGCGCCCGCTGTTGGTGTAATAGTCCATCGCGTAGACGTCGCTCTTGAATTCAAGGATGCATACGTCGAGCGTATCGTCCACCATCACCGGGTAGCGCAAGTCGATGCGCTTCACGAGGGCGGCAATATCCTGCGTCGAGGGGTGCTCGTCCACATGAACGCCTATCGGGCGCACATCCTTATATAGGATTTCGTGATAGTCCACCGGGCGTTCTTCTTCTTGCTTGCAGCCGCAAACCGCAAGCATCGCGATACCGAGAAGAACCAGAAATTTCTTTTGCAGGTGGAACATACAGTTAAAATTTAGCATAGACGCATTCACTCCCTGCAAAGCGCATAGTCGCAGAACTCATAAAGCGGGCACTTCGCACAGCCTTCGGTCTTTTCGCGACATATAAAATCCTCGCCCCCGATTTCGAGGAAGAACTGGAGCGCATGGGCGCTACGGTAGGGGCATTCCTTGCAAAGAGCCGTAAAATATGTATTGGCAAGAGCCTGCTTTTTTTCGGGCTCCATATCTGCAAAACCGGTATCGCGCGCAGGCCCGAGGATAGCCAGGAAGCGGCGCGCCCCCATCGTAAGCGGGAGCGGCGGCATGGTTCCGCGAGCCTTCCGCGGACCCGCCGGGCGGACATCGCGCCGGAATTCTATACCTAGCCCGAGGGGAGCGGGAGCAAGCAGGCGGTAGATGGCGGCACACGCTTTGGGGCGCACGCTCTTTTTGCCCATGAAGTAGATTTCGCCGAGGTCGCGCCACATTTCTTCGGGGGTGCGCTCACGGGCCCAGGCGGCAAGGTCCGGATGGCGGCGCGCGAACAGCCCCACACTCCAGAATATGCCCGCAACATGCACGAACAGGCTCCAGTTGCGGCTCCCGAAGGTGTCGACAACGACTGCATTGATTTGGGGGGCGGCAGGTACGGGGAGCGTCCAAAGCAATTCGTCTGGGAACTTCGCGTAAAGAGCTTCGAGCAAGCGCTCAATTTCAGTATAGGACCTATCCTGAAAAAGGACCGTCCCGAGGAGCGTCCAGGCAATCTGGGCATTCAGGCCGTTTGCGCGGCGGGCAACAGAAAGGACCGGGTCCGGAACATCGGCAAGTAAAGCGACGAATTCCTGCGATGCCTTGTAGAGCGCAGGTTCATCCTGAACAAAACGCCGGACCGAAACCATCTGCCTACAGGGCCTCGCCCACCTTCACGGCAGAACCAAGGCGGCTCTTGAACAAATCCGGGTGGCGTTCGCGGATTTTCTTGTCCACGATGAGAATCACGGTACTGCCCATCTCGAAACGTCCGAGTTCGCCTCCCTTTTCGAACGAGACCTTTTCGGAGGGCTTCCAGTCGAGACGCTTGCAGTCCCTGGGGAGCTTGCCCGCATTCGTGAGCAACTTATCGCTATACACGACACCGATACGGCCCACGTTGGTGGCACCGACCTTCACCACGAGGATTTCGGAACCATCTTCCAGGCGGATACGGCTCGTAAGGCGTTCGTTAATGCAGAAAAGCCCTTCGACGCGTTCCACGCTGCCCACATTGACCGGCCAAAGGGTACCAGGGCAGTAGGCGGCATCCACAAGTTCGCCCTTGACCGGGCTGTGGATGCGGTGGTAGTTAAACGGAGCGAGGTAGATTGTCGCGAACATGCCGCCCTCGAAGCGCTTCGCCATTTCGTCGTCGCGGAGCAAGTCCTTGAGCGTGTAAGTTTTTCCCTTCGCCTGGATAAGTTCCTGTTTTTCGTCGAAAGCACCCGTCTGCGAAAGCACGCCATCTACCGGCGAGACGATTTCGGTATCTGCCACGGGGCGCATGCCAGGCTTGAGCCTGCGGATGAAGAGTTCCCCGATATTGCGGTAATGCTTGAGCGGGAATTCCGACTCTTCCATGTTCAGCTTGTAGTAGGCAGCAAAGGCGTTACGCGCAAGCTTCGAGACGAAGGGAATACGAAGGCGCACGAAGATACCGAAAATACGGCTGGCCGCATTCTTCGGCAGGAGTTTCATAAAAACGTAGAACGGTGTATTCATGGTTCGGAAAGATAGTAATTAGTGGCTTTCGAGCCTGTTCAGGTCGGTGGAGAACATCTTCCAGAGGCGCGAGGCGAAGGGTACCGCCCATTCTTTTTCGGGAGCCACCCTGCTCGTTGTCGATGCCGTAAATTCGGAATAGACAAGGAACACTAACTCGCCGTAACGGGCGTCCCACAGGCTCCACGCTATTTTCCAGGTGTAACCGCCGCTCTTGCCCAAGTCCGGGTCCATCTCGACCTCAAGTACCAGCGGGAGCGACAGGTAGCGCACCTCGTACCGCGAGGCAATGCCAGAGAGCAAGTCCTTGAGCTTAGCGGGGACTTCGCGCGAGAACGCCTGTTCGATGCCGTCACGTTCTACCCACGGTGTAAAATCGCCCAACTTTTTGCCATCGGCAAAGGCGGAATTCAGGAGCCTTACCGAAAGGGTATCGATATATAGGGAATCCTTGTCCGGGAGCCGCATTCCGGGGAGCATCAGTTCACGCTTCATTTTCGGGAAGGCCTTCACAAAGAGGGAATCTTCCACATGCGCAAGATCGAAATCCAGGGCATCCGCGCTGAAGCTGTGGCACATCTTGCACACCTCGGGGCGCATCGCCTTCACACGCAATGTCGGGAACACGCCCACCACCGCAGAGGAATCCATACGGGAATACGCCTTCGCGTTCCATTCGCGGTAAGACTTTTCGTCGGTAATCTTCAGTTCGATTTCGCCGCGGGTTCCGCATTCCTCGCACGGAGCATCTTGCATACTGGAATCGCCGCCGGAACCGCTGCCACGGGCATCGTCGCGCAGGCCTGCGCAACCCGCAAAGTAAAAGCAGAAAAGGCCCGCAAGCACAAGCGAACCCGCAATCCGGCTGAATTTCTTTTGCGA
This sequence comes from Fibrobacter sp., assembly GCA_017649565.1. Taxonomy (GTDB): domain Bacteria; phylum Fibrobacterota; class Fibrobacteria; order Fibrobacterales; family Fibrobacteraceae; genus Fibrobacter. The sequence continues at coordinate 9,576 of JAGCGO010000063.1, forward strand.
TAAAAGCATATTGGCAATATAGCAAACGTCAGTCGAGCATTATGGTGAAGGGGCCGTCATTCACGAGGCTCACCTGCATATCGGCGCCAAAACGGCCCGTTTCCACAACGGAGACTTCTTTTTTGCATTCGGCAATGATATATTCGTAAAGTTCGTTTGCAA
>JAGCGO010000064.1 GCA_017649565.1 Fibrobacter sp.
ACAGTCCGCCCGTAGCTGGGGCAAGCTGTTCATGAACTTCAACGGTACCGCAGGCGTGTGGCGCAAGCAGGCCATCTACGGCGGTGGCGGCTGGGAAGGCGACACGCTGACCGAAGACATGGACCTTTCTTACCGTTCTCAGCTCGCCGGTTGGAAGATGAAGTTCGTGTTCGACGTGATCGTGCCGGCCGAACTCCCCAACGACATCAACGCTTTCAAGGCACAGCAGTTCCGCTGGGCAAAAGGCTCCATCCAGACAGCCATCAAGATCCTACCCCGCGTGCTCAAGGCCAAGGTCCCGCTCCGCGTCAAGATCGGCGCCATCCTCCACACGACGCACTACTCGATTCACCCCTGCATGCTCTTTACCGCGCTCTGCGCATGGCCGTTGCTCGCCTTCTTCGAACCGGTCGCACACATCCCGGGCTGGGGATACACCATCGGCTTCAGTTTCATTTTCCTCGCCGCTATCGCTCCTTCCGTTCTTTACTTTGTCGCACAGCGCTGCTCCGGCTACACCGGCTGGAAGATCCGCCTGCTTTCCCTCCCCATCCTCATGGCTCTGGGTGTGGGCATCGCCGTGAGCAACTCCCGCGCAGTATTCTCCGCAGTGATCGGTTCCAAGGGCAGCTTCGTCCGCACCCCGAAGAGCGGCGGATCCAAGAAGAAGGCCAAGAGCCACTACGCACAGAAGTTCCCCTGGCAGGCTATTGTCGAACTGGGCGTGGGCGTCTACTGCATCTTCGGTTTGCTCGAATACATCGGTGCGCAGAAGTTCATCATCGGACCGTTCCTCGCGCTCTATGCCGTCGGCTTCCTCTCCGTGGGTACGCTGAGCTTCATGCACTACGTGAGCAACCTGCTCGAAATGCACAAGGCTCGCGTCGAGGCCAAGAAGGCCGAGAAGCTTGCCGGAGCCGGACAGGCGTCCATCTTCTAACAGGTCGGACTTAAAGGGTTAGTTCGGGCGGATCATTCGATCCGCCCTTTTCTTTTTTGCCGGGAGGTCCTGCTGTACCGCCGGGAAGACCTTCCGCTGCGTTTCCTGGACCTGCCTTATCAGCCCGACCGACTCGTCCGCATAGGACCTGAGCACGGCGTGGTACGACCGGACATTCTGCCCCAGGAAGGCGTAGGCCGACAGGACGACAATGGAGGCTGCGGCCATGGCGACCAGCATCTCGACCAAGGTAAAGCCCGACTTCGACTTCGGCAGATCGGGCGGTTTCGGCGACTTTAACGGCAATAGACCAGCCTCCTGAGCCGGACAGGACCGGACGGCATGACAGCCGGAGCGGTGACGGGCTCGACAGACAGCCACAGCATTTCCGCCCTTCCTGGCAGCACGGTCTGACCAACAAATAAACTAACATCGCGGGTTACAAGCAAGGTAAAGCTCGTGTCGCGGCACGGCGGGGGCTTAGCCACGGCCCTTTCGACATACTCCGTGGCCGAGACGAAGGCGAAGACGGCAGTACGCTCCCGCACACGCATTTCGCCGAACACGCGGAAGAAATACCCGGTAGAGGTCGCGAAGATGGAGAGGACGCACATCGCGACAAGGACTTCGACCAAAGTAAAGCCGGAACAACCGTGGCGCGACCTATCTGGAAGTTTTCTGCTCGATCGCAACGGGAACCCCCTGCACGTAATAAGGAAACAGGGCGTCCGTGGAGTCCCACCGCGCCGTGGTCTCCACGTCCACGTGCCCGTTGGGGGCGGCCACGACTCCCTCGACCCTGGAGCGGCCCTGCAGCTGCACGTCCGAAAGCGGCGAACCCATCGCCAGCACCACGCTCGGGAATGACGCACGCGCGTTCCCGGAGAACGTCACGCCCATGCGTCCCCAGACATGACCGCAGACTTGCGCATTCCCCTCCACGCGCACGACTTCCCCGCTATAGATTTCCGCCCAGCCGACGTCCAGGCGTGTGCCCACGGTAACGGGACCTTCCGCATAAACAAGAAGCGTGTCCACGCGGAGGCTCCCCTTCAGCAGGGCGGAACCTTCCACATAAAAGGCGGCCCGCTCGACACGCCCGTCCGCGTCCAGCGTGAGGTCCCCCGATGCAACCGAATACTCCATTCTCGGCGATGCCCTGAAGAAGCGCCGGTTGCCCGAGAGCCGCCGGGCGTGCGCCTCGATGCGGTTGTGCAAGGCCTGCCGGTACTGCTCGGCACCGTCGGCCCACTCCGCATAGCGGGGCCACGGAGCCTTCGCGCGCGACTTGCCCACCAGCACGGAAACGCGGACGGAAGCCCCGCCAGAACTGCCGGGGTGCCCGCCCAAACTGCCGGGGTGCCCGCCGGAAACACTCCCCGGAAGCCCCGCCTCCGCGGTCCACAGCCCCCACGGTCCCAGTTCCCCCTGCGACACGGGCGGAAGTCCGTCGAAATACCCCGACGGGAACCCCGCGAGGCTCGCGAGCAGCGACGATTCCGCCCGGTAGACCTCGGCGACGCTTTCCGCCTTGCGCTGCGCATACCGCGAAACAGCAAGCGGCACGCGCAAAAGTCCCGACAGCAACAGCGTGACCACCAGCGCGACACCGAGGACAACCGAAAGCACCATCCCCCGCTTACTCCCCATGCTTTACGACCATCCTTTCCCCGCCGCACACGAGGGCAACGCGGTCGCGACCGACCGAATCCACGACAAAGGTCCCGACGGAATCGCCGGGGCGGTACCAGCCCAACGCGCCCCCGACATCTCCCTGGAAGAGGACTCCCTGGACGACGCTGCGCAACCGAAGCGGCGGGGCGCTGCACCTTGCGGCAGGAAGCGGGCGCATTGGCGGCGGCGTTTCCCGGATTTCGGACACGGCTGGCATTGGTGGCGGTGCGGAAAGCGAGATGTCTTCACCGAACCCGGCACCTTCCACAAAAGAGACATTTGCAACGGAGACATGTGCAACAGCGGCATTTCCGACAGCAAAATCTGCAGCCGCCCCCGCCAACGCGGCCACGGCCAAGAAGCATCCGACGGCGATTTTCCTGTGGAGCGGGCGCACCCTCGGGGCGCAATCCAAGTCCAGGCGCCTCCAGAACGGATCGCGAGCGGCCCTGCGGAACTCCCCGCGCATCTCTACCGGGTCCACCCGCTCCCGGAATTCCGCATACGGGCAGCCCCTGGACAAATACTCGTCGCGCGCGAGGAACTGCCGGAAGCGTTGCATGCGATCGGCATAGGCAGCACCCGCGAAACCTTCTTCGTAGCCCACCTCTTCGGACCAATGGCAGAGCCGCCCCTCGCAAAACACCAATATCACCAGACGGGAGCCGCACAGGAACGAGAACAGCGCATTCCCTCCACAGCCGGCACAGTCCGCACGGTTCCCAGGTGCGTCACCATGCGCACCCCCGAGCACACCATACGCGATACCGCCTGTGCGGATAACGTTATCCGCCATCCCGTACAGCGCCGCCCCTTCGGGCAGCACGCGGTCGAACTTCCGGCGCATCCCGTCGACGCCCTCCGCCGGCACCGCGACAAGGTAGCGCACTTTCCTTCCCGAATCCCCGTTGAAGGAGACCATCTTCCAAAAGCAGGGGTGCCCGCGCGCGGACGTCTCGGGGAATTCCCGCGCAAACGTTTCGCGGAGTCGGGCCTCCCCGGGCTCGTCGTCGAAGGGGACCGACACTTCCCAGGTAAACAAGGGAGCCCCGACCCCGCCCACGCGCTCCAGCGCGGCGACCAGCCTACGGAACATCGGAGCCTCCCGCAGGTGGGCCCTCCACTTCGGGCGTTATGAAGATGGCCAGCTCGCTCAGTTCATCCTGCGTGGACGTATAACTGAAAAGCCGCCCCACCAGCGGGAGACTCCCCAAAAACGGCACGGCCGTGCGCACTTCCGACTTGTTCTTGCGCATGAGGCCGCCCAGGCAGAGCGTCTCCCCGTTGCGCAGCACCACGGACGTCTTGAGGTTCCGCGTGCTGATGTCGCGCGGGCCGTCGCCGGAGCTCCGCCCCGCCGTCTTGATTTCAGGCGCTACGTCGAGCGTGATGCTCCCCTCCCGCGTCACGACAGGCGTCAGCTCCAGCGATATGCCGTCGTTGAACGAGCGGTAATCCGTAATCGGGTAGCCGTCCGCCGAGACCTGGCTCACCAGGTAATAGACCGTGTTCGTCACGTTCAGTTCCGCCTTGCTCCCGTTCAGCGTCGTAAGCCTCGGACGGGCGAGCACCTCGGCCATGTTGTTTTCCTCGAGGCTCGCGAGTTCCATCTCGAAGCGGTCCGGCAGAAAGCCCACCTTACCGAACGCTCCCGACTTCGACACATCCTTCCCCAGAAAATCAAGGAAGCCCCGGAACCCGATATCGCCCGCGGCGGTCTTCCGGGCCGTTCCCCCGCGCAGGCCGATCTCGAAGTTCTTGCCGCGCTTGATCTCCACGATGATGCACGAGAGCGTCACCTGGAGCGCCGGCATGTCCACCTGCTCCAACAGCGATTCGGCCATCGCGATTTCTTCCGGGGAGCCACCCAACAGGAGCGCGTTCTGTTCCTTGACCTCGGCGGCGACGAAGTTGCTCCCGGGCATAAACTTGGAGAGGTGCGCAAGCGCCTTCTCCGAATCGATATACTTCAGCGGGTAAAGGCGCGTCTGCGAAAGCGCATTGCGCAGTCCCGTCTCGGCCACGAACAAATTCGCCGAATCCAGCACGTAGGCGTAGCGGCTCCCCCGGAATACCGCCCCGACGAGGTCCCGCAGCGGAACGCGGTCGAACTTGAGGCGCACGGGCTCCTGCATGTCGCCGTACATCGCTAAGTTCAGCCCGGCAGCCGCCGCAATCTCGCGCAGGACGCTCGCCAGGGGGACGGCGACCAGGTCGACGGAATACAGTGAATCGTCGCGGAACACGGACGCGCCTTCCGGACCCGCCCGGTCGCGGCGTACCGACACCCGCAGGCAACCTCCCTCGGAGCGCACGACAAACCCCTGCGACTCCATCAGCGCACGGAACGCCGCCACGGCGGGCATGTTCCTCAACCGTCCCGACACCTTGCCCTGCACGTCGGGCTCCACGAGGATATTGAGCCCGGTATTCGCGGCATACTCCGACGCGAACTCGGCCACGTCCTTCCCCTTCACGGTCAGCGAGACGCCGGAATCCGACACCGCGAATTCCACCTCGCCACGCTCCCGGACGCGGCGGATATGCAGCACGCGCCCGTCCTTGACCACCTCGAGGCCGTGCGCCCCGCAAATCGCGGAAAGCCCCTCCAGCAGCCCCACGCTGTCGAGGTGCAGCGTCACCGGCACCTCGGCGCCATCGTCGACGACGATGGGCGTATCGTACGCCAACGAGAGGCTGCGGGCCACGTCCGAAAGCGTGGCGTCGACAAAATCGAGCGAGACGGTGCCGGTGTGCACGGAAGCGTCGCGGGACGGCGCGCACCACCCCCCGACAGGGCCGAAGACACACAGGAAAAGGGCTAGTAGAAAACAGGCCGCGGCAAGCGGCGGGGTACACCCCATACACCCCAAAGGGATTCTGGACACGGGGGCCTCCTAGAAAAAGCATACCCGCCGTGACCGTTGAAGGCCGGCAGCCCCTGCCCGGGATGTACAAATGCACCCGAAAGTGCACAGGACATTCGCCTGTTCGCCGTTTAATATACAAAAAACGCCATACTCCACCCAGAATTTGCGCTTAATCACACTCAAAATTTTCCTGCCCCAAAAATCACCGATGTTTTTTAGATTTTGCATATAAAAATCTTACACAAGGAGAAAAAATGCTCAAGAAAATCATCCTCGCAACCGCCCTCGTGGCAACGGCATCCTTCGCAACATGGGACAAGTTCCCGGTCCTCCCGGAACATAAAGGCCAGGCCAAGGTCGGCTTTGTCTATGGCATTCCCGCCGAAGACGTCAGCACGGGCGACATCTATGCAGGTGCACGCTTCACTGTCATCCAGAACTTGGAATTGGGAACGATTTTCAAATACAAGATGTTCACCGACGTTAACGGCAAAGATGGTGCCGACGGCGTGTTCAACCTCCCGATTATGGCCCGTTACCAGTTCATGCCCGTCATGAACGCCTTCTTGGACTTGGACATCCCCATCGGCGAAGAAGCGTTCAACCGTGACGGTCTCGGAGTCCATCTCGGTGTCCAGTACTCCCAGGCATTCGGCATGGTCGCTCTCGGCACGGAACTCGGCTTCCAAGTAGAAACCGAAGGTGACGACAAGAGCGCAGCTCCGTGGAACCTCAACCTCGGTGCAGAAGCGGACTTCAATGTCAACAACATGGTGACCCCGTATCTCGGCCTCGACCTCAACATGTTCATCGGCAAGGCCTCCTATGACGGCAAGAGCTCTGGCCCCAACAGGACTGGCGATATCGGCGTAGAACCGTACCTCGGCGTGGCCATCGCCTTCAACCCGATGTTCGCTCTTGACCTTTCCGGCCGCTTCAAGTTCGGCGAAGACTACTACGGTCACGACGATACCGAAATGTATTTCGACGCCCACCTGAACATCAACTTCTAATAGAAGATTACGACTTTTTAAAGACGGTCCGCCCAGGCGGGCCGTTTTTTTGCACAAAAAAAGAGTGTACACAAGTGCACTAGCTGAAATTTTTCTATATTATCCCCCGTAAAAAGTTTAAAGGAAACCCATGGCAGCGAATAATTATACCGAAGACAGCATCAAATCCCTCGAGTGGCACGAACATATCCGGCTCCGTCCGGGCATGTACATTGGCAAACTGGGCGACGGCAACAGCCCCGACGACGGTATTTATGTCCTGGTCAAGGAAATTATCGACAACTCCATCGACGAATTCGTCATGGGTGCCGGCAAGAAAATCGAAATCGACATCGAGGACCGGTCCGCCAGGGTCCGCGACTATGGCCGCGGCATTCCGCTGGGCAAGGTCATCGACTGCGTATCCAAGATCAACACGGGCGGCAAGTACGACTCCGAAGCCTTCCAGAAATCCGTCGGCCTGAACGGCGTGGGTACCAAGGCGGTGAACGCCCTTTCGACCAAGTTTATCGTGAAGAGCTTCCGCGACGGCCGCATGAAGCAGGCCGAATTCTGCCGCGGCGTCCTGATCAAGGAATACAGGGAATGCGCCACCACCGAAAAGAACGGCACCGAAATCTATTTTGAGCCGGATGCGGACATCTTCAAGAACTACCGCTACCTCCCGGCCTACATGGAAGAGAAGGTCTGGAACTACGCCTACCTGAACAACGGGCTCACGCTGATCATGAACGGCAAGCCCTACACAAGCCCGAACGGCCTTTTGGACCTGCTCCAGAAGCACGTGGACGATTCCATCCGCTACCCCGTCATCCATTTCAAGGACAAGGATATCGAGTGCGCGTTCACGCACGGCAACCAGTACGGCGAACACTACTACAGTTTCGTGAACGGACAGCACACCACGCAGGGCGGCACGCACCAGCAGGCCTTCCGCGAAGGTATCGTCAAGGGCGCCCGCGACCACTTCAAGAAAGAACTCGACCCCTCCGACGTTAGAAACTGCATCATCGGCGCGATCTCCGTGCGCATCCAGGAACCGGTGTTCGAATCGCAGACCAAGACCAAGCTCGGTTCCACGACGGTCGCCCCGGGCGGCGCACAGCTGCGCACCTGGGTGGTGGACTACGTGGCAAGCCAGTTCGACAACTACCTGCACAAGAATCCGGAAACCGAGAAGGCGCTGCTCAACCGCATCAACCAGAACGAGCGCGAGCGCAAGGAAATCGCGGGCATCAAGAAACTCGCCAACGAACGCGCCAAGAAGGCGAACCTGCACAACCGCAAGCTCCGCGACTGCAAGGTCCACCTCACCGACACGAAGAACGCGCTCAACCGCGAATCCATGATCTTCATTACCGAGGGCGACTCCGCATCGGGCTCCATCACCAAGGCAAGGAACGTGCAGACGCAGGCCGTGTTCAGCCTGCGCGGCAAGCCGCTCAACAGCTTCGGCATGACAAAGAAGGTCGTGTACGAAAACGAGGAATTCAACCTGTTGCAGCACGCACTCGACCTGGAAAACGGGCTCGAGAACCTGCGCTACGACAAGGTCATCATCGCGACCGATGCCGATGTGGACGGCATGCACATCCGACTGCTCCTGATGACATTCTTCCTGCAGTTCTTCCCGGAACTCGTGGAACAGAAGCACCTGTACATATTGCAGACTCCCCTGTTCCGCGTGAGAAACAAGAAGGAAACCCGCTACTGCTACGACGAATCGGAAAGGGACAAGGCCGCAAGCGACATCGGCAAGACGGACCTCGAGATTACCCGATTCAAAGGCTTGGGCGAAATCAGCCCCGAAGAATTCGGGCAGTTCATTGGCGAGGACATGCGCCTCGAAACGGTGAACATTCCGCCTGACGCAAGCCTCGGCAAGATGCTCGAATACTACATGGGCAACAATACACCTTCCCGCCAGGAACATATCGTACAGAACCTCCACGCGAACGCCGTGGAAGAGCTCTAGCCGCATTCCGGCAGCCTAAAAAATGGGCTAAAACGCTAATTTCATGACTATCATGGAGTTAGCGTTTTTTCTTAATTTCTGTGCAATATTTGGGGAATTTCCCCTCGTTTTTTTGCGACTTTTTTTATTATCTTTGTAACGTATGGTACAAATGAGTCAGACATCGTGGCAAAACTCTCCCTTGGCAGACATTAAGGAGATTCTCACATACGCCCCAATGAACCTGGCCATTGGAACCTCCCCCGTTTTACACTACACACTCCCCAAGGAACTTGTCGCCGGCGAAAAGATCAAGTACACGCTTGTCGCCGGGTTCAAGACTATCACGTGGACAGGGATTATCGGCGCCATCAACGAAGGCAAGCTGATGGTCCGTCTCGAAAAGGGTCCGTTCCGCGGCTTCACCGCAACGCACTGGTTCGAGGCCGAAGGTAGCTTTACCGCCTGCTGCGACGATTTCACGTTCCAGGGATTTACCGACATTTCGGAAAGTACGTTCAAGGACCTGATCGACAATACTCATGTCGTCTACGCGCTGAACGCCCGCAAGGCCGCCCGCGAAGTAGAGCTCTCCGTCGAAGCTAAAAAGCAGACCCAGTCCTTCGAAAGCCTAGAATCTAGCGCAACCGCGGGGTAGGCCATGTACACCTCCCTCGAACAGGCCCTGCTGGATCTTGAAAGAGCGGGGATGCTGAAAAGGATCAAGGAAGAAGTCGACCCCGACCTCGAGATGGCCGCCATTGCGCGCGAGGCATTCGCCCGTGGCGACAAGGCCATCCTGTTCGAGAAGGTCAAGGGTTCGCGTTTCCGCGCCGCATGCAACATCTACGGCACCGAGAAGCGCATGCAGTACCTCTTCCGCAAGGAAATCAAGTCCGTCACGGACGCGGTCGCCTTCAAGGCCGACCCGGCGGGGTTCTTCAGGAGAATCAACCCGTTCCGCTGGTACCGTGCGGCCAAGGCCGGCAAGGCAAGCCTCCCCCTCAAAGCCGGGAGCATCCACGATTTCGAAGAATGCAGCCTCGCGGACCTGCCGCAGATCAAGTGCTGGCCCGAAGACGGCGGCGCTTTCATCACGTTGCCGCAGGTGGCCACGCGGCCATCGCCCAAGGCGCGCATACTGGAAACCAACGTGGGCATGTACCGCATCCAGATTTCGGGCAACAGCTACATGGCTGGCGAATGCGGGCTGCACTACCAGCTGGGCAGGGACATCGCCAGGCACCACCAGGCAGCTCTTGCAGAAGGCAGGCCTCTCAAGGTGAGCATCTTCGTGGGCGGGCCTCCGGCCCACGCCATAGCCGCCATCATGCCCATGCCCGAGAATCTCTCGGAGCTGGTGTTCGCCGGCATGCTCGGCGGCAGGCGTTTCCGCTACTTTATCCATGACGGCTATGTCGTGTCCGCGGATGCAGATTTCTGCATCCTCGGGGAAGTTGCTCCGCAACTTAAGCCGGAGGGCCCCTTCGGCGACCACATCGGCTACTATTCCGCAGCACACCCCTTCCCCTACATTAACGTGAAGAAGGTGCTCTGCAAGAAGAACGCCATCTTCCCGTTCACTGTCGTCGGGCGGCCCCCGCAAGAAGACACGCTGTTCGGCAAGTTCATCCACCAGATTACAAGGCCGATGATGCCCGCCTCGGTGCCCGGCGTCCACGCCATCAACGCGGTCGACGACGCCGGCGTGCATTCCCTCTGCCTCGCCCTTGCCGACGAACGCGAATGCCCGTACCAGAAAAACCGCGAGCCCCTGGGCATCCTGAAAACCGCAAATGCGCTCCTCGGTTTCAACCAGGTGAGCCTGAGCAAGTACCTGATGCTCGCAGCAAAGCAGGACAATCCCGCGCTGGACGTGAACGACATTCCCGGATTCTTCACGCACGTGCTCGAACGCATCGACTTCGGGCGTGATTTGCATTTCCAGACATCCACGACCATCGACACGCTGGACTACACGGGCACCAAGCTGAATCACGGTTCCAAGCTCGTCATTGCCGCCGTCGGCGAACCCCGACGCATCCTACGCAACAATGCGCACGACCTGGACTCGCTCCCCCTACCGGACGGTTTCGACAACCCGAAGGTCATCCTGCCCGGCACCCTTGCCATCCGAGCAAAAACGGATGCCGACCTGGATACGCTCCGCAAGGCAATCGAAGGCTGGGGTTACCGCGAAAACTACCCCTGGGTAAGTATCGTCGACTCCACGGACAACATCGACTTGAGGGATTTCCTCTGGATGACATTCACGCGCTCCGACCCGGCGCAGGACGTGCACGGGCTGAACGAGGAATTCCGCGACAAGCACTGGAGCATCCAGCCGCCGCTCATTCTCGACGCCCGCATCAAGCCGCACCACCAAAAGCCTCTCACCATTCCCGCCGCCATCACGAGACGCGCGAGGGAAATCCTCGACAAGGCCAAATGAAGCGTTTAATTGTCATCTCCTTTGTCATTTTGCTCGCCTGCACGGAAGTCATCGCGCACGGCAGGAATTGTGCTACAGCCAACCTGTTCCACAACAAGCAATATGGCAGAAGCTCCTTGCAGGCCCAAGCAAGACCGGTCGCCCTATTCACCCTTGCCAATTGCGAGCCCGAAGCCTACTACAACACCGTCCTTTCCAAAAAGACGGAGCACTTCCAGATTTTCTACACGCTGGAAGGCCCCCACGCTACGCAAAAGGCTTTTGTTGACAGCGTGGCTACGAACCTGGAGCGCGCATACAAGTTCCATGTTACCGATGTAGGAATGCGCAAGCCGCTAGGCAACAAAACGAGCTACCATTATCGGCAAAATGTCGAGGACGGGCTCTACCCCGTCGAAATCATCGACATCGATATGGCCCGCAACCCGTTCTCACTATTCGATTCCAATGCCTGCGGCGGATGTTTCGGAGTTACTTATCCGGAAAACAACCGCAACACGGATACCACGAACCTGTTAATCGACAACGATTTCAAGTACACGCATATGACGGGCAAACGGAAAAGCATGAAGGACAATCCAGAATGCACCTACATCGAAGCGTCCATTCCCCTGACACAACAAATCACGGGAGACGACTTCAGCAAGCACTGGGACAAGGCCATCCGAATCACGGTTTTCCATGAACTCTACCATGCCTGTCAATTGCGCTACCTCAACATGTACAACAATTTCACCATCTGGTTCGAAGCATCGGCAGTCGGGGTCGAAGAAGTCGGGAACCCCGACGTGAACGACTATTTCGGCTACATCGCCGAAACGTTCAGGAAACTAGGCAGACCCTTCAACGAGTTTGGCGATCTCGCATACGGAATCAGCCCCCTTTATCTTTACCTGTACAACAACATCGACAAAAAGTTCGACCAGGAAATCTGGACCAATTTTTCCAAGAACCCGAACAAGAGCCTGGACGTGCAAATTTCAAACTACCTGAAAAAGAAGAAAATGGACGCCGACTCCGTATTCCACGATTTCGCCGTAAGATTGTCCTTTTCCGGAGAACGCAGCAATGCCGTAGACAAATCGCAGTGGGTTTACATCGACGAGAACAAATGGACGACGATTAACTTCGATTCGGCGCACACCGTAGCAACCCTCTACGAACATGAGTTCGTACCGGACACCACAAGATTCCTGATTTCATACTACTCGGGAGGGCTCCCGAACCTGTCCACCTACAAGGGCGAAGCCAGTGCGGCAATCTACCGCAAGGGAAAGGCAACAGTTATCCCGGTCAAGACAACCAACACCGCCGACTCCATTTTTGGAACCATGTCCAGCGCGGATTCCACCATCTGGATATTCAGCCGAATCGGAGAAGGCGATTATGTCGAGACCATAACCAAGGACAGCAAGCTCAAGGCATACCCCATTCCATGGCGCGAAGGCTCGCTCTGTTTTTCGCCGTTGCCGCGGGATAAAGACTATATCGAAATCCGCAACCGCCGCGGAGCCATTGTCATGCACGAAGAATACCAGGGTACGATCCACTGCATCGACGAAAAAACGGTCCGTGAAAAAATGGTCCCCGGAGTCTACTGGTTCAGGGCCGGTAACAGCGGCAAGGCCGAAAAGTTCATCATCATCTACTAAAGATGCAATCTTCGGATTCGAGCTTCGTCAGGACCGAAGTGTCGACCTGACTGGCATCCTTACGGGCCTTACAATCGTCTAGAGCCATACAGGCTTCGCCGTACAGCGATTCTGCCCTAAGGTAATGAGATTCCAGGCGCTGCTTCGCGTAGCCTTCCGTGGAATGGTTGTGAATCATGAAAGCCCAGTCCGAAGACTGGAACAGCATCAGTTCGCGTTCCATCTGGCGGACGAAACGATCCATCAGCTGGCGCAGCTTAGAGTCCTGCACCTTGGACGTCCTGCTTTTCAGGAGGTCGATTCTGGAGCGGATGCGGTACGACAGCGGGTAATAGCTTTCCGTCTCGGGATTGATCCATACCGAGGCAAAACCGCCCTCGCCCCACGAGGAGAATGCCGGTTCATGGGCGTCCGGGTCGGCCGAAGAAGTCATCACGTCGTCGGCTCCAGCAAATTCAAGCACGGAACTTGCCGCGGCGCGTTCCAGCAACGCCTCCAGGAAGAAGGGGCCTTCGAACCACCAGTGTCCAAAGAGTTCCGCATCGTAGGGGCAAAGGAGCGCGGCCTTGTTCCCGCCCATTTTCGGAATGAGATCCGTAAGAGTCGCTTCCCTGTTGGCCACAAAGAGTCGTGCATGGTCCTGGACTAGGCGCATCGCATTCCAGGGACGATAAAATTCCTTTTTCTCGGAGCCCGTAATGCGATAATACTTGAATCCGGTATCGATAGGTGTGTCACCGGAAAAGAAATACTCGCCGAGATACGCGCGTTCGCGTTCCGACGCGATATCCTTGAAAAACTCGCGGTATTCCGGATGGCCCGGGTAACCAGTGCGGCGGCTCCACACTTCCATGGAACTGGCCTGTTCACGCCCCATGCAATAGAGTCCCGACGGAGTGCGGAGCGGAGTGAACACGCCATACTTCGGGGACGGGGACGCCAACAGGACGCCATGCGTTTCCAGGAAAAAGTAATGCAGGCCGAATTCGGCCAGGTAGCGTTCCAGTCCCGGGAAATAGCCGCATTCCGGGAGCCAGACTCCCTTGGGCTTGCGACCGAAAGCTCTTTCGAAGCAATCTACAGTCACATCCAGGTGCATGCGGATAGAGGCAGGGTCGCTCTGGTATGCCGGCAGGAACGGATGCGTCCCCACACAGGTGAGCAGATTCAGCTTGCCTGCATTTTCAAGGGCCTTGAACTCCCCCAGCAAATCACGGCCGATCCGATTTTCCCAAGTATCAACAAGCGCGCGCTGGCGATCCAGATAAAAACGGGCCAGTGTTGCCTGCGGGCCTTCCTTGAAACGGGCCACTTCCTTTTCGGCAAGTTCTTCCAGACGCACCAGGTGGTTGGAAATTTTAGAAACCAAGCTCTCGTCGCGGAGCATTTCGATCAGCGGCGGCGAGACACTCAGGTTGAACTTCCCGGGGACACCCTTTTCGAGCAGGCGACGCAGGGACTGCACTAAAGGCAGGTACGATTCCGCGACAGCCTCGAACAGCCAGTTTTCTTCGAAAAACCGGTCATATTCGGGGTGACGCACGAAAGGCAGGTGCGCATGCAGCAGAAAAAGGATTTGGCCCGGTGCAGACAAATTAACGACACCCGAAAACTGAATTATTCCGTACGCTTAACAACGATAGGTACAATTGTCGTCGGGAAATCGCCATCCTTGTCCGTAGCAAACACGGGGATAATCTTCGTAGAATCCGGAAGGTCCTCTTCAAAGCTGAATGTGCCATCCGGGTTCAGCGGGAACGGTTCGCCACGCACCTGCAAATGGGCGTCGGGGCGAGTACCGCCGTAAACGATCAAGCGCGTCTTGACCCACAGGAAGAAATCCTTACCGTAGTTGACGGAATCCTTCGGGGCGGCAATTTCGTTGCTCTTGAGAGCGGCACTGGAAAGCGCACCGGAGAACATAGACTCCGAAGAGCTGCCCAGGCGGAGGCTGTTGAGCCAGGATTCTGCAGTCGTGCTGGAAAATCCGGAGCTCATGAAGTTGCCGTTCACGCTGCCACCCAGCGAGGCACGGACAAATTCATCATCGAAGGACGGGACCGTGGCGTTCTTGTCGAACGTGATAACCGGAGACGATTCGAGGATCGGCATGAACTGGTTACCGTCAACAGAACCGAGGACAGCCATGCAGGTATTGCCAGCAGGATTTTCGACATACCAGCTGCGGGCATCGGCAGGGACTTCCACGTCGTGGAACTTGCGCTTCTTGCCGCGCTGTACGGTCAGGTCGTCCGAAATGTCGAACAGGCGCAGCACGAGCTTGCCCTTGCCGTTCTTGGAGCGCTTTACACGCTGTTCGGAAACTTCCCAGAAAGCATGCAGCCAGTTCGGGTCCTTTTGCATGAGCACAAGGTACTCGGCATCGAAGGGCTGTTCCAGCTTGGCGGCAGGAGCCTTTGCGGCGGGTTTCGTTACGGGCTTTGCAGCGGCCTTTGTTGCCGGTTTTGCGGTCGGCTTAGCGGCCGGTTTGGCAGCCGGTTTTGCGGCCGGTTTGGCAGCCGGCTTGGCAGCGGCCTTAGCCTCAGTCTTTGCAGGAGCCTTGGCTGCAGCCTTGGCAGCAGGCTTCGTTGCAGGCTTAGCAGCGGCTTTTGTTGCCGGTTTTGCGGTCGGTTTGGCAGCCGGTTTGGCAGCAGCCTTAGTTTCAGTCTTTGCAGGAGCCTTGGCTGCAACCTTGGCAGCGGGCTTTGTCGCTGGCTTTGCAGCGGCTTTTGTTGCCGGTTTTGCAGCCGGTTTTGCGGCCGGTTTGGCAGCCGGCTTGGCAGCGGCCTTAGCCTCAGTCTTTGCAGGAGCCTTGGCTGCAACCTTGGCAGCAGGCTTTGCGGCGGGCTTTGCAGTAGCAGCCTTTTTCACACTCTTCGTTTCTGTTTTCGTGTCCTTAGCATTCTTCTTAACAGCCATTTCGGACCTCCTTCTTTATAAAACCAAACTTGCGGTTACCGTCCGCGAGATTGTCCCCAAGTGCCAACGCCCATCAGGCCAAGACGGATTCCGAAGAACAATTCTTCCCAATCTCCATGACCGCCCGTAGTGCGTTTACCCCCTTGCAGGGCCAAATCAATCATAGTCCCCTTCTTTCCCATGGGGAGCCCGGCTCCGATAGAACCGCCATACTCATAGACGTCCTTCACGTACCAGCTTTTCATCCAGCCGCCGAAACGGAATGTCGTCCTGTCCAAATACGAATCGTAGAACAGCGGGCTTCCGTCACGCTGATATCCAAGGGAAACCATAAAATCGTTCTGCGTTTTCGTCACGCTGGACATGTCCCAGCCCCCCGCGACATTCTCGACATCGCTATCCCAGGCGCGCCACTGCAAGTCCATCATCACGTTATGACGCTTGAACAGGCGGTAGTTCACACCGGTCGCCAGGAGTGCAGGAATTTCGACCTCGCGCGTATAGCGGGTAGGGATCAAAGTGTCCAGCTGGCTAAAGCGGAAATCGTAGGACAGATCGTTCTTCAAGACATACGGAGTCGTATAGGAGAAGTAGTACGAAGACTGACGGCCACGGAACTGCATGGACAAGGTATAGTAGGCGGGATGGTTCTTGATTTCCCACGTGCCGCTTGCATAATCCGTCACCTCCGAGCTGTTGGTCGCCCAGGCATCACTCTCGCCCACCCCGCTATTGTCCGGGCCAAGAGTCAGGCTGCGTTCCACATTGCCCATCACAAAATGCGCCGAAGCACCCAGAGACATCATGCGGAAGAACGGAACTCGCACCGCATAAGTCGGGATGATTTCGTAAACGCTTCCCTGATACTTGACCGCGGCATCCATGCCGGAAGCGGAATCGCTGACATCCTCATCCATATTGGACGCATAGTGCTGCCAAAGGGAAAGTCCCACCGCACCCAGCGACCCCATCGGGAACGAGAAGTTGAACGACGGCAAGGAGATGTTCGTCGTAGAATACGTAGACTCGTCGCTCTCCGCAGTCGTCATGTCGATAAAGAAATTCAGGTTGAACACGACCTTGGTATCAAAAGCAATACGGGCGGGGTTCACGACAGACACGCCTTCGGCATCTCCCGTCTTTGCTCCACCGGCAAAACCGCGGCCAGCAGCATTCACCATTCCGCCAAGCACCTGCTCTTCACCAAGGGCATCGATACCTAACAAGGAAGCCGAGGCCATGCAGGCCGCACAAAGGATAAAACACAATAACTTATTCATCATCACCTCCACGCTTGGTGGCAAGCCACAACTTGAGTGTAGCCGGTTTCTGCATCATGCTGGAGAAATCATAGCGGGCATAGTCATAATGGCCGAGGTACACATAGCTCGTGTCGCCTTTCTCGAACTTCATCTCAACCGTATCGCCATAGACAACTCTCGTCTTCACCGTGTCCTTCTGGACAATATGAGTGCGGTAAGTGGAATCGTTATCCTGCAACTGCGGGAAAGAAAGGTTGATCATGAACTTCAACTTTGCGCCATTGCTCGCACGGTTGATAAAGTCGCGAAGTCCCTGGGTAACCTGGAGAGTCAGGGAGTCCCCATCGTAAAACACCATGTTCCGGTGTCCATTTTCCGCAATATCCGGCCTGTTCGGCTTGTAGGATTCCTGGATGCGGCGTTCCTTGCCGGAACTGTCGATGAAAGAACTGGCCACGACCCATATCGGCAAGCCAAGATAACTCTTGCTATCGGAATCATCACGGGCGAAAGTCAACTGGGCAAGGACCACAGCCTGGCGAACATCGTAGCCATCGCCCACCTCGTAGGGGAATTCGTCCCCGTAGAAATCGGACAAAGCCTTGAGAATGGGTTCAGCGGAATACTCAAAGACCAACGAGTCCTTGACACCGCCGTGCAGGACAAGGCAGTCGGAACAGTCGTTGTTGACGACAACGTTTGCCATACGGTACGGAGCATACGTCAGGACATCAAAGAGGGTATCCCCTTCACTTTTTGCCCTCAAGTTGAGGGATGCCTGACGCTTGGAATCCATGGAATAGAAGCGGTACAGTCTCTCTGTTTCGGGAGCAGAGAAACGCATTTCCAAATGGCAGTACTTTTTGCAGGTCTTGAAACTGTCCACGAACGCGCTAGGCATTTCAAAGAGAAGGCGGCTATCCGCTTCCTGGGTCTTTCCGTTCTTCTTTTTCTTAGACTGTACATCCGACTTTTTGACATTGATCGAATACGTGGTATCGACAACGACATCCGGCTTCCAGGATTGAAGCATCTCCGCCCAGGCGGAATCCGCAACGGAATAGAGGCTATCCAGGAAATCCTCATTCTTGCCCTTGCGAAGCGACCAGCTCACATTAACTTTCAGTTTTTCCTTGATGGGCACCAGTTCTACGGGGATGCTCTTTTCGTTATAGAACGAAGTCAGCAGGTTCAGCGAGATATACGCACCCGTCGAATCGGCCGAACTGAAAAGATTCAAATAGCCGTCCTTTTTCTCCTTGTACAAGAACTCGAAGGCCAACTCATGCGACATGTTACCGGCATTGCCAAGGACAACGCGGCTGTCCATAACAAGCGGAGTGGAATCCCTACCGACCTCTACCTTCGACGGAACAAGACCATCGATACTTACAGTCTGGACCTTGTAGCTGTCCGGCAGTCCCTGGTCCGAAAGCCAATTACCCAGGCCATCCTCATCGGAATCGAACAAGCAGGCAGAAAGGGACAAGGTCCCTATGGCCAAAAAGGACAATAAAACAAATTTTTTCTTCACGCGGATCTCCGAATCGTGTTGATCTTTTTTCGAGCTATAATATAGAAAATCTCCCCTATTCCAACCCAAAATGCGTCCAAAAAAGGGAGCCATACTGCGGCAGGCCGTCCACAGACAAAAAGTCAACAAAAAAGTCCATCAAAAAAGGATTCGACATATAAAAAAACATATTTTAACCATAGAACCTCTACAACATTTTCGAGGCGGCCATGAAACGTAGATTCTTCATAAGCAAGTCCCTTTTAATCGTCGCCAGCTTCTTCTGGGCCAGCTGCGGTGAAGACGACTCGCAACCCATCAGCATCAACGAGTCCGCCACGGAATCTAGCAGCTCCGGAGACGCCTTACCGCAATCGAGCAACCCAAATAGCTCCGGGGCCACCGAGGGAATCTCAAGCGGCACCACGGAACCGTCTTCCTCTTCGTCCGTCGGGGAACAATCCAGCAGCAGCGCAAAGCAATACAAGCTTGCCAGCGACACAAGCGTAACCTGCACCGCAACAACAGTTCCCTACAATGAATGCGTATACCTAGGTAGTTCTAGCGAAATGTGCAATACGCCAGAAAACAAGTTGCAGTTCAACACAACACTGACTATCGAAGAACTGATTAAAATCGAAGACCGCCTGGAAAATTGCGTTGAAGCAGTCCCCGTTTACGGAACACCTTCCTGTATGAACCAAATGAGAGTGCGTACTGAATTTAAGTGTTCCAACGGCATAACCTATACAAATTTAAAAGAGAAGGACGATTTAATTTATACAAACTCCGAATACGACAGCCTGTTCAACAGCAGCTCCAACGAGGCATCCAGCAGTTCGGCAGCCCCTTCCCCAATTTGCCAAAAAACAGATTTTGAAAAAAAGAGCACAGTTACACATAACAGCATCAACGAGAAACTGGACAGTTTAACTGCGGCAGGCGATACCGTTTCAGATAATCTGAAAAAATGCGTCAACGACACGCTCCATACTAGTCACGTGGGCGAATACGCAAAGACCCAGATTTGCGACGGCGACACGACGGTGAACCCGTATTACCAAGCAAAACTGGATTCCATCCGCGAAGAAATCGACAAGGCCATCGAAGACTGCAAAGCCGCCGAAGTCCCGACCGACAGCACAAAAACACCGGCGGACAGCACCGGCACCCCGAAAGATTCCACCGGCACCCCAGCAGACACCACCAACACCCCGGCCGAATAGGACCGCCCTCGAGCCTTATTTCTCTCGTCTTTCGTCTGTAGGGCGTAGCCCGTTCTCTCGTCTTATTACTATATTTGTCCCCGTAAAATCAAGAGGACATTATGGCCCAATTTAACGCGCATTTTAGGAACATCAACGGGGACGATACCTACCCGCTGACCGACGTCATTTATCGCAGCAAGGTGGACGGAAGCCTGCTCGAAGTCGAGCACGACCGCAAGGCACTTGCTAGCAAGAGCCCCGACGAATGGAAGAAACTCTTTGCCGAACGCCGCATGAGCTTCGAACCCGCCGACATGAGCGGTATCTGGAGCAAGCGCGAAATGGTTCTCCCCGACATGCCGCTCGAAGACATCGTGACGATGCGCGAAGGCTGGAGCCCGCTCTTTGACGCCGCCCCGCTCGCCCGCGAACTCGGCATCGGAAGCCTCAAGGT
>JAGCGO010000065.1 GCA_017649565.1 Fibrobacter sp.
CGCAAGTACTGCTTCGACTGGCTCGTGAACGACCTCGGCGTGAACAAGGAAAAGCTCCGCCTCCGCGAACATGCCAAGGAAGAGCTTTCCCACTACAGTAACGGCACCACCGACGTCGAATACGAATTCCCGTTCGGTTGGGGCGAACTCTGGGGTATCGCCAGCCGTACGAACTACGACTTGACGCAGCACCAGAACGAATCCAAGGTCAAGCAGGAATACATCGACCCGGTCCAGAACAAGCGCTACATCCCGTACGTCGTGGAACCGTCTCTCGGTGTGGAACGTCTGCTCCTCGTGCTCCTCTGCGACGCCTACGATGTCGAAAAGCTCGAAAACGACGAACGTACCGTTCTCCACTTCGACCCGAAGATTGCTCCGGTGAAGGTTGCCGTTCTCCCGCTCGTGAAGAAGGGCCAGGTGAAGGCCAAGGCCGAAGAACTTTATCAGAAGCTCCTCAACCGTTGGAACGTGGAATACGATGAAACGCAGTCCATCGGTAAGCGCTACCGCCGTCAGGACGAACTCGGCACGCCGTTCTGCGTGACCGTCGACTTCGACACGGTGGGCGAGGGTGAATCCGATCCGGCAAAGCTCGGCTTCGTGACGGTTCGCGAACGCGATTCCATGAAGCAGGAACTGGTGAAGATCGACGAACTCGAAGCTTACCTCTCCGCCAAGCTCGGCTGCTAAGGTTAGACGAAAGAACGGCCCTTGCGGGCCTACAGACGAGAGACGAAAGATTTATAATGGCGCTTCGCGCATCGTGTACTTGATTTTATCTCTCGTCTAAAAAAGAACCCGGAAACGGGTTCTTTTTTTATTCAGTACAAATTCAGTACAAACGAAAAGCCCTCTCTTTCGAGAGGGCTTTTTCGCGGGATAGACGAGGCTTGAACTCGCAACCTCCGGCGTGACAGGCCGGTGCTCTAACCAAAATTGAGCTACCACCCCAGTGGTTTGCCAAATATATTAATTATTCTGAATCCTGTCAAGGGTATTTTGAAAGTTAATTCTTCTTTTTTTATAAAAAATGTGTTTTGCAAAAAACGAAAAACCCTCTCTTTTGAGAGGGCTTTTTCGCGGGATAGACGAGGCTTGAACTCGCAACCTCCGGCGTGACAGGCCGGTGCTCTAACCAAAATTGAGCTACCACCCCAAATCGTTTCCGACTTTCGGTAGTGGGCGATAACGGATTCGAACCGCTGACATTCTGCTTGTAAGGCAGACGCTCTGAACCAACTGAGCTAATCGCCCGAGAAAATTACTTCTTTTCCTCTTTCTTGCCGCTCCAGAGAATCCCGAGGGGGATGATCACCAGGTAGGCGATAGAGAGGATGATGGGTGCAACCGTGAGGGATACCGGATTGTCTGCCGGGCCGGAGGCAAGGCAGATGAAACCGATGACGAGCATCAGGACACCGACCGCAATAAGAATGAGATTCTTTTTATTCATCAGATAACCTTCTATTCGTTCTCAAAGTTACAGAGCCAAATATACAAAGATTATGGGTGTTGTCAACCGATTCTTCGTTTTTTTGACGAAATAATTGAGTCAGCCGTGAGCAGTGAGCTATGAGCAGTGAGGCTCGAGCCTCATACCTCAAAGGGGCTTTAGCCCCGACCTCATACCTCATCGCCCCTAACCACCATTATCTCTCGTCTCTCGTCTGTAGCTGCGTAGCGGCGTCCTCTCGTCTATCTCTGTCCCGGATATTTCACGCGAGTGTGGTACGTACCGTCGAGGCTGTGCAGGAACGCCTTCTCGAGCTTGAACAGTTCCTTGATGGAAAGGTCGCTCTCGCTGAACTGGCCTTCCATGAAACGGCCCTGGATGGTCTTGTGGATCATCTCCTCGAGGCTTTCGGCCGAGGTGTCTGTCATGGAGCGGCTGGTGGCCTCGATAATGTCGGCGAGCATGAGAATGGCGGTTTCCTTGCTCTGCGGCTTCGGACCCTTGTAGCGGAAATCCTCTTCCTTGACGACCTTGTCGGTGTCCGTAGTCTCTTCGAGCGCCTTGTGGTAGAAGTACTGGATGATGGTCGTACCGTGGTGTTCGGTGATGCCTGCGGCGACGAGGTCCGGAATCTTGTATTCCTTCGCGAGGACGGCGCCGTGCTCCACGTGTCCGGTGATAATCTTGACGGACTGGTACGGGTCGAGCGAGTTGTGCGGGTTCACACCCTGCTTCTGGTTCTCGGTGAAGTATTCCGGGCGCATCGTCTTACCGAGGTCGTGGTAGAGCGCCATGACGCGGACGAGGAGCGAGTTGGCCCCGATGCTGTCGGCAACCTTCTCGGCGAGGTTCGAAACCTGGATGCTGTGGTGGAACGTGCCGGGAGCGAGTTCCGAGATGCGCTTGAGGGCCGGCCTGTTGAAGTCGGACATTTCCATGAGCGTGAGCACGGTCGTGATGCCGTGGATGCGCTCGATCAAGTGCATGAAAAGTACGGAGGCGATTGCCGTGCAGGCGATGACGTTTACGCTTGCGGCAATCAGCGTCTGGTAGAACGAGGTGAATTCCATGCGGTTACGCAGCAGGAACATGACCGTGATGGCGACGGCGAGTGAACCGATGCCGGCGAAGATGCCCCACAGGAACTGCACGCGGTAGCGCATGCGGGTGAGCGGCTGTGTCGTCGTGAAGAGCACCACGATGACGGCAATCGTTGCTGCAAGGTCGTATCCGTTGAGGATGCCGAACGCGAATGCGGAGAATACGCAGAAGCCCGTGCTCAGGCGGCGGTCGTAGAGCACTGTCGCGATGACCGGCGTGAACGCGAACGGGTACAGCCACATGAAGTCGACCTTCTCGGAAATGGTGGCGAGCTCAGGCGTCTGGCCCAGGAAGTCGGCCAGGTACTTGCCGCCCCAGAAGGCGAACAACTGCAATGCGACAAGCACGGTGAGGCTCCACAGTTGCCTCGGGGTCCTGAACATCGAGTGCGTCGAGACGACCAACATGAACAGGTAGAATGCCGTGATGACAATCAGGAACATCAGGAAGTGACCGTACGGGGCCGTGAGCACCTTCGAGTTCTCTTCCTTTTTCTGGGCGAGTTGCAGGGCGTCGATCCTTTCCAGGATTTCCTTGGTAACAGGGGAGCCCTGCGTCACGATTTCCATGCCGCGCGGGATCATGCCCTTGATGCGGGTGACCTTGTCGCGGGCCTGCTGCTTGCGGCTCATCGTCTCCTTGTCGAGATAGAACACGTTCGGCAGCGTGAACACGTACAAAACTTCGTAGAAGGCGCTCAGGATGCCCTGGTCCTTGGGAAAACTCAGCTGCAGTTCGGCGAACGCCTCGTCGATGCTGCGCTGGACCGGCTGGATGGAGCTCACTTCGAGCGTAATCTCTTCGTTGTCCTTGATGAGCGCTACGTTCGGCTTGTTGTAGATGATGAACTTGAGTTCCTGTACGTTATAGGTGTCGCGGTACAGCTGGACTGCTGTTTCGGAACTGGCGATGTATGTGTTGGAGACTCCCTTCTGCAGCATTCTGTTGAACTGGGAGAGCAGGGAATCCCTGGCCTTGGAGTTGACGCTCAGCTGCTTGATGGCCGAGGGGGAAAGGCGGGACTTGAGAGTCTCGTACAGGCGCGAGGCCTGCTGAACCTTCGATTGGACAGGGGAGTCGTCTTCGTCGGCCGAGTTGATCTGGGACTGGAGCGCACCGTACGAGGCGAGCTTGGAGAGGTACTGCTTCAGGTCGTCGTAGATGCGGTTGCTCTCGTCGGTATTGAACTCGAAGATGGCGTTGATTTTTTCGGCAGCGCGGTTGCGTTCCTGCTCGATTTCCTGTTCGGTCTTGGGGACCTCGAAATTGATGGGGGCGACGATAGTGCGGGTGCTGAGCTGCCCCAGGTGCGGGCGCTCGGCTTGCACGGCTACGTTCTTGTCCGGGAAAAGCAAGAAAGCGATGCCTAGTATGAGTAGCCATCCGATAAAGAGGTGAAGCTTCATCTGTTTCTTCTTCATTTCTTTTTATCCTTTTTTTCCTTTTTTCTCCGTCAGTGCGTAGGCGTCCAGGATGTCCTTGACCAAGTGGTGGCGTAGGATGTCGGTTGCCGTGAACTGCACTTGCGCGATTCCAGGAATCCCCTTCAAGATTTTCATGGCATGCTCCAGACCGGAAACCTGACCCTTGGCGAGGTCAACCTGTGTGGCGTCACCTGTAATGATAGCTTTACTGTGGGGGCCCAGGCGCGTGAGGAACATTTTCATCTGCGCAATTGTCGTGTTTTGCGCCTCGTCGAGGATGATGAAGGCCCGTTTTAGCGTGCGTCCGCGCATATAGGCGAGGGGGGCCACTTCGATGGCTCCGGATTCCTCGTACCGGCGCAGCTTCTCGGGGGGCAAAAGTTCGGACAGGCTGTCGTGAATCGGGCGCAGGTAGGGGGCGATCTTTTCCTTGAGGTCGCCGGGCAGGTAGCCGAGCGACTCGCCGGCCTCGACTGCCGGTCGGACAAGGCAGATCTTTTCGGCCTCGTGGCGCTCCAGGCTTGCGACGGCAAGCGTCACGGCGAGGAATGTCTTGCCGGTGCCTGCGGGGCCTTTCGCGAAGATGACGTCGTTCTTTTCGACGGCGTCGACCAGTTCCACCTGCGACGGCGTCTTTGCCGAGATGGCAATGCCGAACCTGTTGCGGAAGATGGGAGTGTCGGGTACGGACTTGGCAGAGGGGGCTACGGTCGGGCCGAGAATCCGGTCGAGCTGTTTGGCGGTCATGCCGTCACCATGCTTGGCCGACATCTTCAGCTGGTCCAGTACGGAGAGGACGCCTTCCATGTCGGCACCCTTGCGGGGCTTGATTTTCAGTCCCGGGAGCCGCGTCTGTATCTCAACAGAAAAACGGCTCTCCAGCAATCGGAAAACCGTCTCGTTCTCACCTGAAACGATGCGCTTCAGGTCATCAGAAATATGGTAATGCT
This sequence comes from Fibrobacter sp., assembly GCA_017649565.1. Classification (GTDB taxonomy): domain Bacteria; phylum Fibrobacterota; class Fibrobacteria; order Fibrobacterales; family Fibrobacteraceae; genus Fibrobacter. Next base: position 4,932 of record JAGCGO010000065.1, read on the forward strand.
CTTCGTTAATCATTCACCGGCAGAAGCGTCGTCGCTCCCTTGACCGGTGGGCAAACCGAGCTTGTTCTTGGCGTCGAAGATTTCCTTACGGAGCTTGTGGTTCTCTTCGGTGAGGGCCATGGCTTCCTTTTCGGACTCCTTGAGTTCGTTCTTGTCGACCTTGACGGGGGCTTTTTTCTTCTTTACGGTGTTTCCGCTACCATCGTCTTCGTAGGAGTATTCGTCGTCACCGCTATCGTCGCTACCACCGGAGGAACCGGCGCAAGCAGTGAACATGGCGAGGCTGAGGGCAGCGAGGATGAGTTTCCAATTCTTTAAAATCATTATTCAGGCTCCATTCTAGTCTGTGGTAGCCTAAATATATATTGTTAAAAGGCAAACAATTGTAAAAAACATAAATTTTTACCTATGCAAAAGGATTTTTCTTTGGCGAAAGCCTATTCTCAGGTATTTGTATCTTCTTGTAAACATGATTCCAGGGAAATTTACCGTGCCAGACGCCGGGCCCTGATGGAAAAATTGGACTCCGTGTGCGTTTTTGCGGGTATGCCCGTTGAACCGGGGGGCGAGGAAGCTTTCACCTCCACCTGGATAAAGTTTATTCAAGAACCGTCGTTCCTCTTTTTGACGGGCGTGAACCAGGCCGGCTGTTTTTTGCTGTTGGACCCCGCATCGAAGTCGGAAATTTTGTTTGTCCCGAAAAAGGATCCGTTCAAGGAGTTTTGGGTCGGCAAGAGAATAGGTTATCTGGAAGGGAACTCCGAGGCTGCAGAATTGACGGGATTTGCCGATGTCCGTCCTGCCGACCGGTTTGACGAGGTCGTTGAATCCTTTGTCGGGAAAAAGGGTGCGAAACCCTATGTCTATGCGTTCTTCCACGAGAAATTCCAAGGCGACCACAACTGGAAGTTCAAACAAAAAATGGAGCGTCTTCTGCGTCCGAAAAAGGTCGGCGTTAAAAGCGTTGCCGACATGCATTGGGAACTCAGGCTTCCGCTGGACGCACCCCGTATAGATGAAGCCAAGCGCGCGCAGGTGGCGACGGACAAGGCTTTCCGCGAACTGCTGAAGGCGATGCCTTCGTTCAAGGGGGAGCGCGACTTGGGCCTGTTCCTGGACCATCAGCTGCTTCTGGGCGGTGACGGTGACCTTGCGTTTCCGACCATTGTTGCCTCGGGCGAGAACGCCTGCTGCCTGCATTATGTAAAGAAGGACGAACCGCTCAAGAAGGGAAGCCTAGTGCTGCTGGATTTCGGCACTCGCGTGGGTACGTTGCATAGCGACATTTCTCGCACGGTTCCGGTGAACGGAAAGTTCAATCCCTTGCAAAAAATGTTGTACGAAATTGTCCTGGATTCTGCCGAAATTTATCGTCGCGCAGTGCGTCCGGGGGTCTCGCTCAAGGAAATCGGGAACATCCCCTGGGACTTCATTATGGAGGCCCTGGAAACCCGACTGGTGAAGGGTGTCCGAGGGACCTACAAGCTCCTGTACGACCGTCGTCCGCATGGGGTGAGCCATTTTATCGGCGAGCAGATTCACGAGGGGGACCCGGGGAGCCGTTCGCTTACGACCGTACTTGAACCGGGTATGATGATTTCTTGCGAACCTGGCCTGTACGGGACATTCTCGGCGACCATCGGGGGCAAGCGGTATCGCGAAAAAATCGGTATCCGCATCGAGGATGACTTGCTGATTACCGGGACTGGGCATGTCAACCTTTCTAGGCATATTCCCAGGACTGTTGCCGAAATTGAGTCGCTAATGGGGTGTGGGAAGTCCTGAAATATTATTTAAAACATCCAGTCCCCCTTTTTTAGAGCATGGATTTATATCTTTATTCCCAATATTCATCAAGGACTCGAATATGTGGAAAATTAAGGGTTCGGTAAGATTTTTCTTATCCATTCTCGCAATGACCTTTGTGCAGATGGGCGTATTTATCTATGCACAGAAAATCCTGTCGGGGTCGTTCACTGCTGGGGAAAGTGGCCAGATTTGGCAGAGCTTCATGCTTCAGATATTCTTTATCGCCCCCTACGTACTGATGTTCTTCCCAGCCGGGTTCTTGGCCAACAAGTTCTCGAAGAACAAGGTCTTGGCTTGGTCTGCCTTGTTCATGACGGCTTTTGTTATTGCAATGTCTGTCCTTGTGACTTGCGGGTGCCCGAGAGTTGCCTTCTGGCTTTCCATTGGTCTTTCGTCTGGTTTTGCCGTTCACAGCGTGGCCAAGTACACGATCCTCAAGGAGATGTTTGGCGTCCGCAACTTGAGCTACTCGAACGCTTTTCTCCAGATTTTCTCGCTGATAAGCATTATCTTCGCTTCGGGCCTTGTTATTGTTGCCGTGAACCTCGTTGAACTCAATGAAAGTGCGTCCTACGAGGCGGTCGGGGTGATTATTTCGCGGTCGGTGGTTATCCCGTGGGTCTTGACGGGAATCAGTGTTCTAGGTACGGTCGCAAGTTTCCTTGTTCCGAAAGTCCGTTACGAGAACCTGAACCTGAACTTCTACAAGTCCCGTCGCAAATTCGGCATCGGTTGGCGTCATTCCACGCTCAGGGCTTCGATTATCGCCCTCGCGATGTTCTGGGCTATGGCTCAGGTGTTCGTACTCATGTTCCAGGACCTTTCCGGTTCGAACGACATCAACATGATCCAGAACATGCTGCCGTTCGCGATGGTGGGTCTCATGCTGGGCTCCATCTTTGCGGCGCAGAAATCCAAGGACTTCATTGAGACCGGGTTCATTCCTCTGGGCATGATTTTTGTCTCTGTCTGCATGTTCCTCGTCCCGTTCCTCGTGCATCCGGTTGCACTCGCTATCTTGTACACGCTTATCGGTTTCTGCGGTGGCATGTTCCTTGTGCCGGTGAACGCCTTGCTCCAGTACAATACGCGTCCGAACAATTCGGGCTGGGTCCTTGCGCTTGCTAATTTGATCCAGGCGGTCGTGCTGGTCGCGTTCCTGTTCCTGTTCTCCTGGATGCGCCACTATACGGCGATTCCTCCGCAGCTTTACTTTATCGGTCTGGCCATTATTTCGATAGGCGTGTTTGTCTGGGCTATTTCCAATTTGCCCCAAGCTTTGATTCGCTCTATCTTGCGCCTTGTTTTCAACAAGTACCAGATTCGTGTCCTCGGTGTGCAAAACATCCCGAACGATGGCCCGATTCTCCTGGTCGGCAACCACCACAGCTTTATCGACTGGGCCATGGTGCAGATGGCCTCCCCGCGTTCGCTCACTATCGCGACGAGCAAGGACCACTTCGAAAAATGGTACTTACGCGCTTTGCTCAAGCGCATGGGTGTCATCCGTTACGACTCTCGCCATCAGGAATCGGCTATGGACCGCATTCACCAGGCTTTGCTGGAAGGCCGCGCGGTTGTATTTTTCCCCACCGGCGAAGTGTCCAAGTCCCCGCACGTTGAACCGTTTACCATCGACTACTCGAAGGTGGTCGAGGGAACGGAAGCCCAGGTGTTGCCCTTCTACATCCAGGGGCTTTGGGGCAGTAACTACAGCTATAGCGATTCCGACATGTACGGTGCCTCTTCTGAACGCGTCGTGACGGTTGCCTTCGGTGAACCGATTCCTGCCTCCACTCCGCCTAACGAGGTCCGCGCTATTGTCCGTAAGGTTTCGATTGATGCGTGGAGCTATGCTGTTTCGTTTGTCCACCCGATTGCCGATAGCTGGATTCGTACGTACAAGCGCCATATCAAGAACGGCCCTGCCATTTACAACCCTGATGGAGGCCACTTCTCCGGTTACAAACTGATGGGTGCGGTTGTCGCGTTCAGCAGGCACCTGAAGAAGATTCTCGGTTCCGACGAAAATAATGTGGGCATCATGCTCCCGCCGAGCCCCGCGGGAGTCATCGTGAACCTCGCTCTTTGGCTCTTGGGCAAGACGAACGTGAATTTGAACTACACCTCGTCGGTCGACAACGTGAAGTTCTGTGCCGAACGTGCCGACGTGAAGTCCGTGATAACGAGCCGTCAGTTCATCGAGAAACTGAAAGGCCGCGGGAACGACTACTCGAAGATAGCTAGCGATAAACTTCGTTTGTTCTACGCTGAAGATTTCATGAAGGAAATCCCGAAGGCGAAGATTGCGTTCTTCCTCGTGTTCTGCATGTTCGCCCCGAGCTGGCTTATCAAGTTCTGCTTCCGCAAGCGTGTGTCGCTCGACAGCATTGCGGCCATCATGTTCAGTTCCGGTTCCGAAGGCACGCCCAAGGGTGTGATGCTGAGCCACAGAAACCTCATGGGCAACATCCAGCAGCTTGCCTGTATTTTCAACGTGACGCGCGCAGATGTGATGCTCTCGGAACTCCCGCTGTTCCATAGCTTTGGCCTTACGGTGACGACACTTTTGAACCTTACGGAAGGGTGCCCCATCGTGACGGTGGCCGACCCGACCGACGTGAAGACGATGGCGCGAGTTTGTGCGGAATTCCGCGTGTCTGCGTTTGTTGCGACTCCGACATTCCTGCGTGCGTTTACGATTAGCCGTTACGTGCACCCGATGGCGCTCAAGTACGTGCGTCTGATTATCGCAGGTGCTGAGGCTTTGCGCCCGGAACTGGTAACCGCGTTCCGCCTCAAGTTCGGCAAGGAAATTTACGAAGGGTACGGCTGTACCGAGACGGCTCCGGTGGCATCCATCAACACCGAGAACAACCTCCGCAGCGACTACATGACCATGCAGGTGAACAACAAGCCGGGCACGGTGGGCATGGCGCTCCCTGGTTCCCAGTTCCTGATCGTGGACCCCGAGACGAACAAGCCGTTGCCGACAGGCGAGGCGGGCATGGTCTTGATTGGCGGCTGCCAGGTGATGGTGGGCTACCTCAAGGATCCCGAACGCACCCAAAGCGTGATGGTGCAAATCGCTGGTAAGCGATACTACCGCACGGGCGACAAGGGTTTCCTCGACGAAGACGGATTCCTCACGATTGTCGACCGCTACAGCCGCTTTGCCAAGCTGGGTGGCGAGATGGTGAGCCTCGGTGCTGTGGAAAAGAAGATTCAAGATACGCCGGTGCTCGAAGGTTGCGACTACGTGGTGACGGCTATCCCCGATTCGGCGAAGGGCGAAAAGATTGTGCTCCTTTACCAGGGCGACAAGGACCCGAAGGATGTGCTTTCGGAACTGCGTGCAAGCGGGTTCCCGCCGATTATGCTCCCGGCGGCGGCGTTTGCTGTGGACAAGGTGCCCAAGCTCGGTACGGGTAAGGCAGACTTCACTTCGGCGAAAAAGCTGGCCAAGGAACTGATGGAGAAAAAATGAACGGATTGACACCCATACGCACGGTTCGCCTGATAGGGGCGATGATTGCCATTATAGGCATGATCTTTGTTCTCGTGTCGAGGGTGCTTACGGCTGTTCTGGCAATCGCCACTGATGCGATTCACCTTGCGCTCGCGCGTTATTCCAACTTTACGGGCAGGATTGCGTCGAGGAATTTTGCCGAAGACAAGCAACTCCTGGCGATGGTCAAGGATGTCAACGCCCTTTTGCCTACGGCTGAAACGGCTCTTACGGTACTTTTGGTCGTGGGGATTCTTGTCCTGTTGGTGGCCTTGGTCTGCCTGGCATTCCCCAAGCAAGCGGTGCATGTCTTTGTGGCCTTGCGCCTGCTGAAGTGGGATATGGTCGAGCCGATGGAAGGGCTGCTCGAAGACGAGGAGGCTGCTTCGGCGACTCCGCTGTCCAGGCGTACCAAGATTACTATTGCAGGTAGTGCGGCTGGAGTCGTGCTCCTTGTCGTGCTTATTGCGGTGTTCTCGGGCTTTTCCGAAAGGCAGCAGGTTGCCAATGTGGAATCTGCCCTTAAGGACATGCAGGACTGGGCCGCTGGCTACGTGGATGCGCAGAAGACGTTCTTTGCTCGGAACAACGATATCGGTGGGCCGAAATCCTTGCAACTCCCCGATACGGCCGAGACGGATTACTTTAAGTACAAGGTGACCGGTTCGCGGTTCGTGGCCGAAAACAAGGTGCCGCTGGGCGGTTGTGCCGCCGGAAACAAGTGGACGGTGAGTTCGTCGACCAAGGGGTTCTTTACGAAAGAACTCGTGCTGTACCGCTCCTTGCCGAAGGATACGGTCTGCGCCAAGCTGACTCCGGAATTCAAGAATATCGGACGCCACAAGAAAAATGCTCCGGCTCCCGAAAAGCCCTGATGGGCCAAAATTCCTTATTTTTCCCAAAAAAAGCTGATTTTTCCTTTTTGTCGTAAGCCTGCGGGCTTTTTTTTGTGCCCTGGGACAGTCGGTTGACGCGGTTAAATGGTTATGTTATATTTATTCTTATAAAAAACTTGCATTTTCAGGAAGGGGAAATTATGGATCAGCACCGTAACACGGTAGATTCGCCTAATTACAGTACGGATCGTGCTGCTGTCCAGGCAATTGAGAAGGCCTGGAAAAGTGGAGATTCGGCTCTTTTTTTGAAAGTACTTCAGGAAGCTGCTGAAAAACGTGGCGCAGCATAGTGTATAGGGGTGATTTTTTGTTATTTTATACACGATTTTAAATCTGAAAATCTAGAAGGAGCTTAAAGGTGCGTCTAATTAACAAAGTATTGGGTTGTGCGCTACTGGCGTCCGGCCTATCTTTTGCCCATTCCGGCATTGTGGCCGGAGGGTCCGACGGTCTCCACCAGATTAATGCCAAATCTCTCGGACAATGGAATGTCGTTGTCGGGACGGGCGGAACCATCGCGTCTGACGCATGGGCATTTACCCGTGGCGGCGGCTACGAGATGGACGGTAAGCGCCACGCTTTCATGGATTGGGCAGCGACCATGTCGGGCGACTTCTTTATCGGAATCGGTCTCCTGGACTTCTTGGACCTCGGCGTGAGCATGCCTCTCGCCTATGATCACGCTCCGGATAGCCCCGCTGGTGCTTCGAACATGTGGACGATTGGTCGTGGAGACTTGGACATCTATGCCAAGATCCGTGCCCCCTTCGATACAAGCAGGATGTGGAGCGTCGCTCTCTTGTTAGACGCTTATGCCCCGACGGGTGAAACACAGGCCGGTGTCCGTCCGAGACACGCCTGGTACTTGAATGGCGAAGGCTATACGCACCCGCTCACTGCCGATAGCTGGGCTTTCGGTGCCGGTTTGGCCCTTACGATGGATTTCTCCAAGAGAAGCTTCCCCCTGCGTTGGAACGGTTCTGCTGGCGTTGTCATTCCCACGGGGGATGGCGAGGCCCTCACGCTTGTGTATAGCACGGGCTTGAATCTCGTCCCGATCCGTTTCGTGGACTTCTTCCTTGAATTCAGTGGTGAAATGCGCCTGCAGGAAAAGGGCGAATATGTGGTTGCCCCGTTCTACGATCCGATGCTTGTGACGCCGGGTATGCGTTTCCATCTGACCAAGAATGTTGACTTTGCCTTGGGTCTCGACGTTGCCGTCCGTACCTTCAAGAACCTCGACTTCGATTACGAAGAGGAAATGAAGGGCTGCAACCGCAAGACCATCCATTTCTCGGGCGAAAACGGCCACGAAGGCTCGTACTGCTACGCTCCTACGCCGCTTTGGGCCGGTGCGGCCTTGCTGACCATCCGTTTCGGTGGCGAAGAAGAGGAAAAGGCCGACCGTCCGCTCCGCGATACGATTGTGATCAAGCATGAACCGCAGCGCGATACTATCGTCATTATCATGAAGGACACTACGAAGCATGAACCGCCCAAGAAGACGGACTTCGACAACGACGGCGTGCCTGACGATGTCGACAAGTGCCCGAACACCAAGGCCGGCATTGAGGTCGGTGAAGACGGCTGCCCGCCTGACCATGACAAGGACGGCGTGCCTAACTATAAGGACAAGTGCCCCAATACCGAGGCCGGTGCCGAGGTGGACAGCAACGGATGTATTCCGGACTTTGACAAGGACGGCGTGCCCGACAACAAGGACAAGTGCCCCAATACGCTCCCCGGTGTGGTGATCGACTCCGTCGGCTGCCCGGTGAACAAGAAGGAAGACCTTGACGAACTCAAGAAGGGAATCCGCTTCCAGACGAATTCTGCCAAGCTTACGCAGAGGAGTTTCGGCACGCTCAACGATGTCGCCCGCCTGATGAAGAAGTTCCCCGGTGCAAGCCTTGAAGTGCAGGGCCATACCGACAATACGGGAAAAGACGATTACAACATGGACCTTTCGCAGAGACGTGCACAGACTGTCGTTGACTACCTGGTGAAACGTGGTGTGGAATCTTCTCGCCTGCGCGCCGTTGGCTATGGCAACACGATGCCTATTGCCAGCAACAACAGCAAGGAAGGTCGCCAGATCAACCGTCGCGTAGAAATGGTCCCGATAAGCAACGAATAGGGACAGATGCTTTCATCCCTTTAAGGATAACGTCGAAGAACATGAACCTTGTTCCTCGGCGTTTTTTTTATTTTTATATAGCTTATTGACATAAGGATTTTTATGGCTGAAAACGAGAAGAGTACAACGATTAGCTTGGCTCAACTGCAGATTCCCACGCCGACGGAATCGATAACGTTGCTTGAGGCTTTGGGCATTCTTTGGAGCCGCAAGCTGTTCTTGTTGGCATGCATAATCATTGGTGCCGTGATTGGTTTTGGCGTTGGCATGTGGATTCGTCCGCAGTTCACGAGCGATGCTCTGTTGCAGGTGAACGTCAAGGGCGGAAACAAGGCCACCAAGGCCATGGGCGAAATGGGCGCCCTGCTTGACGTGTCGAGCCCGGCCGATGCCGAAATCGAGTTGATCAAGAGCCGTATGGTGTTGGACTTTGTCGTCGATGCGGAACGCCTTGCCTATAGTGCGACTCCCATCAACAAGCTGAACCGTCTTTTGCACCGCGAAGGACGTATGGACATCGAGGAACTCAACATCCCGAGTATCGCCCGTACCGAACGCTGGATTGCCGAAACGCTGACCCCGAATACCTACGCCGTGTACACTCCCGAAGGCAGCAAGTTGCTCGAAGGCAAGGTGGGGGACCGACTGTCCGCTCCGTATGCCGGTGACACTCTCGTGATATGCGTTAAGCTTATGCGCGCCACGGAAGGCGAAAAGTTCGCTCTCCGTCAGACCAATCCGCTGATGGCGGTCCGGAAATTGGCCCGTTCGCTTTCCGTTTCTGAAAGGGGAAAGCAGACGGGTATTATCGGCGTGAGCCTGAGCCACCGTTATCCGGACCGTGCGGCTTCTATCCTGAACACCATTGCCAAGACGTACCTGCGCCAGAATGTCGAGATGCGTAGTGCCGAAGCCCAGAAGACGCTGGAGTTCCTGGAGGCCCAGCTTCCCGGAGTCAAGATGAAGCTGGACAGTGCCGAAAAGGTTCTTGCCGATTACCGCTACAAGATCGGATCTGTCGACATGACTGGTGAAACAAGGGCCCACCTCGAAAAGGAAGTGGATTTGCAGCGTCAGATTCTCGAGCTCGAACAGCAGCGCCAGGCCTTGATGCGCCTGTTCAAGGAAGAGCATCCGAATGTCCGCACTATTGTCAAGCAGCAGGACCGCTTGCGTGCAGAACTCTCCAAGCTCAAGAAAACTGCCGAGACGATGCCGCTGACGCAACAGGAAGTGCTGCGCCTGCAGGAAGAAGTGGCTGTCAATAGCGAAGTCTACACGAACATGCTCAACAATATCCAGCAGCTCCGAGTCGTGCGTGCCGGTGAGGTCGGTAACGTCCGTATTGTTGACTTTGCGCAGATTGAGCCAATCCAGAGCAAGCCGAAAAAGTTCAACATCTTTGTCTGCTCTATCGCGGCGTGCCTTATGGTCGGCATTCTCTTTGTGTTCCTGAGAAGGATTCTCAAGAACGGCGTGCGCAGCAGCCTCGAGGTGGAACGTGCCACCGACCTGAGCGTGCTGGCCAAGATCCCGCAGTCCTCGAGCCGTTCCCTCAAGGGACACGGGCACCTGAGGCACGGGACTCCCTTTGTCATTACCAAGCCCGAGGACCCTGTAAGCGAGGCTTTCCGTTCGCTGCAGACGGCGATGGAATTTTCGCTGCCGTCGCTGGAGCACAAGGTCGTCATGATTACCGGCCTGATTCCGGGAGTGGGCAAGAGCTTTGTGTCGCTGAACCTCGCTTCGCTCTTTGCTGAAAGCGGGAAGAAGGTCTTGTTGATCGATGCGGACATGCGTCTTGGCATGCTGCGCGGCAAGGGCGATTTCGGCCTTGCTGAAATCCTTGGCGGCAAGGCGTCGCTCGAGACGGCGATGGTGAAGCATCCCGTGAGCGGTCTCTATATAATCGGCTCGGGCAAGGCCTTGTCGGCGGCTTGCGAATTGCTCCGTGGCGACAACATGAAAAAACTCGTCGACGAAGTCCGCGAGAAATTTGACATGGTATTTATCGATACGCCTCCGCTCAACCTGGTTACGGATGCGGAACTTGTCTATCCGCTAGTCGACTTCGGCCTGTACGTGTTGCATTACGGCAGACACAGCATCTCCGAGATAAAGGAAGCTGTCGAGAAGATGCGCCGCTATGCCCAGAAACCTGGCGCGTTCGTAATGAACCACTGCGAACACGAACCGGGCCACTACGGTTACGGCTATTACCGCTACGGCTATGGCTATGGCTACGGGTATGGGCATAAGAAGGGTAGGAAGTAGACAGTAGGAAGTGGTTGGTGGTTAGGGGTGAACTCTGAATTTGCCCTTTGACTGCTTACTAATCATCTGAAAACTCTCTGCTCATACCTCGTACCTCGAGCCTCGCGCCTCATTGCTCATTGCTCATACCTCACTGCTCACAGCTCGTACCTCGAGCCTGGAGCCTCTCTCCTGCACAAGAAAACCCCGCGGATGTCCGCGGGGCTTCTCGTTTAGTCAATTGGCTTTGATTACTTCTGCTTCGGCATCTGCACGCTAATGTGGATATCCTGCAGCTGCTGGAGGTCGACTTCGCTCGGGCACTGGTCCATCGGGCTAGAAGCGCTCGTGTTCTTCGGGAACGCGATGAAGTCACGGATGGATTCTTCACCTTCCATGGTAGCCACGACGCGGTCGAGACCGAAGGCGAGACCACCGTGCGGAGGAGCGCCGTACTTGAAGGCGTCGACGAAGAAGCCGAACTTTTCCTTCACCTGTTCTTCGGAGAGGCCGAGCAGGCGGAACACCTTTTCCTGGACTTCCGGGTTGTGGATACGGATAGAACCACCACCGATTTCGACACCGTTCAAGACGAGGTCGTAAGCTTCGGCGTTGCAATCCTTCAGGTTGCCACCGAGCATCATGTCGAGGTGTTCAGGCAGCGGGTTGGTGAACGGGTGGTGCATGGCCATGTAGCGGCCTTCGGTGTCGCTGTATTCGAACATCGGGAATTCGGTAATCCACACAAATTCGCGCTTCTTCGGATCGCGGAGACCCTTGATACGGGCGACTTCGAGGCGGAGCTGACCCATAGCGGTAGCGGCAATCTTTTCCGGACCGGCGATGAAGAACATCATGTCGCCGCACTTGGCTCCGACTGCATCGCGGAGTTCGTTGAGCTGTTCAGTGGTGAAGAACTTGCCGACCTGGGTTTCCACTTCGTCATTTTCCTTGACGCGCATCCACACGAGGCCCTTGGAACCGTACTTGCCCACGTAGGCGGTGAGTTCGTCGATCTGCTTGCGGGTGAAGTCCACGCAGCCCTTGGCGGCGATACCGCGGATCTTGCCACCGGCGGCAACGCAGTTCTTGAACACGCCGAATTCGGACTTGGCGCCGATTTCAGACACGTCGTGGATTTCGAGGTCGAAGCGGAGGTCCGGCTTGTCGGAACCATACTTGAGCATGGCTTCGTGCCACTTCATGCGGCGGATCTTCTTGGGCGGTTCAAAATCCCAGACCTTGCCGAGAACTTCGGTCACGAACTTGTCGAACATGGCCATCACGTCGTCCTGGTCCACGAAGGACATTTCGA
>JAGCGO010000066.1 GCA_017649565.1 Fibrobacter sp.
CACTAAGCACATCTCCGATTCCTTCAAGCTGCCCGGCGGCCTCTCGGGCCTCCGTCCCTCTCGCGTTCGGCCGTTCAGGCGTCTCGTTCGTGGGTGAGGCCAATTATAGAATTTTCAGGGAGAATGTCAAGGGGTTTTTTGAAAAAAATTCATTTTTTTTAATTTTTTTTGAATTGACGGGATACATTCCACGTTATATCCCACTTATCAACATATTGTCAACGTTTGGCGTTTTTATTCGCATTTCTGCATTATTTGGAAACACGGCCAATCGCCAATATAATAGCGTTCACGACGAAGGCGGCAACCATTAATATATCGCCCGTGTGCGCACCAAGCGCCCCAGGCAAGGCAGGACAAAGTTTTCCTGCCAAAGCAAGCGCGCCGCCCACGACAATTGCCGCCGCTACAAACTTCGGTTTCGCCTTGAGCCCGAGAAGCCCCCACAATACAGGAACTGTAAAAGCTCCCGCATATACAGCGAGCGCGAGCAGCAGCGTGCCGATGATATCGGTAAACACAAGCGCAAGCAGCAGCGCCACAATTCCGTTCAGCAGTATAGTAATGCGGATCCCGCAAAGATTCCCGTCGCGGCCCCTCTGCGTCATTCTGTACAAAATAACCGAACTGCTGAGAAGCGTCGTATCGGCACTGCTCAGCACAACGCTCAACAGCGCAAGCGCAATCAAGGGAATCAGCACCGGAGGCAATACGTTGTCTGCAATCGCTGTAATGCGGGCCCCCTGTGCACCATCGAGACTCACGCCGTACACCGCCAAGAAGCCGATAACAAAAGCCACAGGGACAAGGACAGCCGCCGCAATCGCAACAGACTTCTTCGCCGTCGCGGCATCCTTCGCACAGAACATGCGGCTGAAGATATCGGGCCCTGCCGTATATGTCGTGCCGTAAGTGAGAATCAGCAGGAACAAATCAAACGGGGTGAAGTTCGCGTTGAAAGGGAACGCAGGCGCACCGCGCAAAGTGTCCGATATGGAAAGCAGACCGCCTTCAGGGCCGCCCACGTAAATTGCAAACGCAGCAATGACAGCAAGCCCAAGAATAATCAGGCATGCCTGAAGGAAATCCGTCCGCAAGATAGAATGCTGCCCGCCCGCAAGCGTATAGCCCGTAAATACCGCCGCCGAAATGACCGCAGAGGTCGTATAGCCGAGCGGAACGAAAGTCATCAGAAGTTTCGCCGCCGCGATAATCTGCGCGGCGACAATACCTGTCCATGCGATAGGAATCACGAGGGACGCTACCAGACGCGGTCCCTTTCCGTACAAATTCTCTACCAAGTCAGGAAGCGTGTATCTCCCGTGATCGTAGGCACGCCCAGCAAACGGGATCAACGCCACAAGCCCAAGCGCACCCACGAGCATGAACCAGCTGGCGGCCCCGCCGAGCCTCGCACCGGAATCCACCGCACCAATAACAGCCGACCCACCAAGAATCGTCGCAACGAGGCTCCCTGCCACCGCCTTGGCCGACGCACCCTTGCGCGCCACGAAGAAACCCGGAATGTCCTTGACACGACGCGCACTGCGAATCGCGATCACCACAAGAAAAACGAGATAGACAAGTAATGCGATAGTCATAATGCGATAATTTAATAAAGGATACCCGATAACGGTACCATAAAAAAACAGCCCCTTCATTTAAAGAGGCTGTTTATGGTGGAGAATTAATTATGAAAGATTTTTAGAACTGCTCAAAGAACTTATGGACTTCCTCGGGGACCCATGTGCCCTGCCAGTCCCAGCCGACGTTCATGTTGCCCGTGTCGTGGGCGGTCCACTGGTGGCTACCGGGCCAGCTGCACCACTTGACGGGGAAGCGCGGGTTGACCGACTGGAAGTCATAGCACACGTGGCCGGTATTGCCCTTGATTTCTTCGGGAGTTTCCTTGATCGTATCGGTGAAGTCGCCGTTTTCGTCGTCCATGCTGTTCCTCTTGAGGATTCGCGGCAGGGCGCTGTTCTTGGCGCGGTTGTAGTCGCAGCGGTCGTCGTTCACGCCGTGCACGTTCATCCACGCGATAGGCAGTTCCTTCATGGCACTGCCTTCGGGCAGCCAGATGTTGTAATCGGCCACGGCGTAGGTGGCGGCGGCGCGGACGCGGTCCTGCATGTCCTGGGCCAGCGAGTAGCTGAACATAGCGCCGTAGCTGAATCCCGTGATGAACACGCGACTCGTATCGATGCAATAGTTGTCGTTGAGGGCCGTAAGCGTCTGCGCGAAGAAATCGTGGTCGGCCTGGCCCTTGTTCCACAGACCTCCGATAGCATCCAGCGAGACGAATATGTAATCGCCGTTCTTGTCGAGCACCTGCTGGCCGTAATACGGGGTCGGATGGTCGTAGTCAGCGGCATGGTGGACAAAGTCCTCACCGCTGCTGCCGTAGCAGTGCAGCGCGAAGAGCACCTTGTGCGGCTTGGTGTTGTCGTAGTTCTTGGGCAGCGTGATGAAGTATTTGCGTGAGTCGCTGCCGACCCTGATTTCGAACTGGTCGCCGTTCTCGACGCTCTTGACCTTTTGCAGCGTAGATGCCTTGCCGCAGCCCTTGCTGGGCGTGGGGTCGTTGCCGAGCGCGTAGCCGAACTTGTATGTCGGTGCGGACTTCTTAAGTTTTACGTCAAGAGTCGTGTCGAGCGTACCGAGCGGCACCGTGAGCGTGTCAAAACCATCGGCGACAAAGCGGATTGCCTCGCCCTGGGCGGCAGCCTTCATGAGTGCGGCACTGCCTGCTTGCGAACCAACCGTACTGCTGTAATTGCCATCGGTCGTAAACCTGAAATTCTGCCTTGCATTCCCCACAGAGACATGCGCGAAATACGTACCGCGGGCCTTGATATCCCTGCCCAGGTCATAAGAACCCGCACCGTGCAAGGTCTTCTTGAAAACCTGATGGCCCAGGGAGTTGAAAATCTTGACCTGTACCGGCGAAGCTCCGCTCTGCGCATAAGAAAGGACGCCGTTATTGACGCCGATGTACCCGACGGAGTTCTTGAAAGCCGACAGGATTGCCAAAGTGGGCGAATCCGTCGGAGCGACTTCGTCCTCGTGGATGGTAAATTTGCCCAGGTCGTCGGTCGTTGCGGTCTTGGCTTCCTTGAGGAGGCTTACCGAAGCCCCCTTAATGGCCGTGCCCTGGTCATCGGAAACGGTGCCCGATATGGTGTATGCAGATGCAAACCCGCAGAATGCGAAAATGCATGCCGCCGTAAAAAGATGGGGTGCTTTGCTGATCATTTGTACTCCTTTTTCCACAAACCCTTATTATTGATTAATCTAAATCAAGATGTGGACAAAGTTACGCGACGAAGCACCCCGCGTATGGATGAATTGTCTATAAAGATATTTTTACTATTCTATAACCATGCCGCAGCGCATTTGTTCAGCGCGGTCGCCCAAAACCTCGCGTAGGATTTCGTAGGCGCGGTTTCCGGTACAGTGCCCGGTGTAAATCTTCTGCACATCGAGTTCACGCAGCCGCTCAGCAAAGGCGCGCACGTCCCCATCTTTATAGCGAAATAAGTGAAAGCCGCCCAAAATGGCGTAAATTCGCTTATTTGGGAAGGTCGCCTCGATTTCTTTCACGATGTTGTCGGCACCGGCGTGGCTGCAGCTGTTCATGATGAAAAGGCCCCGTGGCGTGTCAAAGACCAGGCTCTGCTCGTGGTCAAAGCTGTCGTAGCGGTACGTGCCGTTTTCCTTGACACTCAGGTGCGCCCGCTCGCCAATACTTTCAAGCCCTGCGGTCTTGTGCGGTACCAGGTAGACATTCGGAGCGATCTGCATGTCGCCTTCGACATAGCGGATGCGGTCGGCAAAGCGCTTGAGCCATCCTTTGTGGATTCCGATGTACTCGTGGTAAGTCAGCTTGCCAAACAGCTTGTGCGCATGGTAGCAGTTCTCGGCGGCTCCCTCGCGCAGGTAAAAAGGCGCCGTCTTGTTGAGTGCAAAAAATCTGGCCATGCCGTTGCTGTGGTCGTAATGGGCATGGCTCAAAATGCCGATGTCCACCTTCGAAAGGTCCACCCCCATAACGCCCGCGTTCTTTGCAAACAGGTGGGATGCGCCAGTGTCCAAAAGGTAGCGCTTGCCCTCGAACTCTACGTATACGGACAGCCCCCACTCGCCGAAGAGCTTGCGGGAGCAACAGCTGCCTTCAATATTGTCTATGAGGACCTGGACCTTCATGGCGCTACAAAGTTACTCGCAGTTAAGACAGGTCCATTCCACGATGCCGTCGCAGCCTTCCTTGGACCCGGAGAACTTTTCGCAGGTATAGCTTTCAACGTCGATGAGGAAGCCGAGCTGGCCCGCGTTCTGGGTGCAGCATCCGTCGCAGTCGCTGTCGGCGCACTTGTCGTAGACGACGGCGTCTATGGTGCGGCCGTTCTGGCGCAGCCTGAAGGTCTTCCCGTTGTACTTGTCCCAGTCCTTCTCGTGGATAGAGATGATATTATGTTCGCTGACCCACTGTTCGGTCTGCTGGCCTTCGATGCCCGCGAAGTAGCCCGCCCATTCGCAGCCGTTGTACTTGACGCACTCCTCGCTGCCGGGGTCCGGCCAGGAAATATACCAGGTCAGGTAAGCCTTGTTCCAGACGGTGTCGGCGGGAGCAGCTGCCGTGGTGGAACTGCTGGATTCAAGTATTGCAGAACTTTCGGGTGCCGCAGAAGACGGGTCAACTGAACCCGCAGACGATACGGATTCACTTGACAATGCCGTCTCGCTCGATGCCGGCGTATTCCCTGCGTTCACATCTGTCGAGACGCTGCTGGAACTGCTGTCGGCGCAGGCAGCAAAAAAGACCAGGGACGAGAAAATACAGAAAAGAGAAAGGTTTTTCATGAGATACTCCGTTTCAGCTGTGAGCTATGGGCAAAAGGTCTTCCCGTCGCTGAAGGCGTTGCCTACGCGGCGTTCCATCACATAGTAGCCGTGCCCTGCTGTGTCGTAGCACACCGGCGCGAGCTTTTCGACGGAGAGCTTGCCGTCGGCGTCCAGCACGGACTCGTCGGCAGTCACGTTCACGATCTCGCCGAGCAAAAGTTCGGATTCCTCGTCGTAGCTCACCATCTTGCATTCCAGCGTGAGCGGGAGCTCGGCAATCAGCGGGGCATCCACGTTTTCGCTCTTGACGGCGGTGAGGCCCGACTTTGCAAACTTGTCCGCGACCTTGTTGCCGCTAGTGACTCCGAGGTAGTCGATAGCCTTGATGTTCTTCGCTGTCGCCATGCTCACGGTGAACGCCTTGCGGGCAAGAATGTTCGGCATGGTCTTGTGGCTCTTGGCCACGTAGATAGCGATCTGGTTTGTATCGCTGACACTGCCCCAGGCGGCCACCATCGCGTTCGGGGTGCCGTCTTCGTTGTACGTCGCTATCACGAGCGTGGGCTGGGGGTAAAGGTAGGTCTTGACTCCGAGATTCTTTCGCATGATTGTCTCCTTTTTATCGGCCTTCGCGGAGGCGGAAGGCGGCGCAGGCGATGTCCACTTCGCGCGGCAGACTCATCTCACGACTTAAGCCCTGCGGCAAGTTGCGGAATCCGACATTACGGATATTTTCGCACAGTTTGCCCGCAGCAGCCGAGACGCAGTCGCCATCCATGCTGTCGGCGTTGCTCGCCGCGTTCTGCAGAAGGTTCAAAAGCAAAAAGCCGGCGCCCAGGCGCTGCGACTTGTCCACGAGCGTGTTGAGGCGCGAGGTGTCCGCGACGAGGAAGCCTATCTGCAGCAGGGAATCCCCGGAGAGCTTCACCTTCACCTGGCGCTCCACGGCGGAGGCGGGGCGTACGGACTTCTGCAGGGGCTGCATGTAGACCGCGAAGGCGCGGGGGGCGGGGAAAGAGGGAGGCAAGTTCGCTGAGCCTGCCGAAGCGGACTTGTCTGTTGCGTTCACTTCGGCAAGCTCAGTGAACTTTGCACATTCGGCTTTATAATTAGCCATGATAATGATGTTGTCGGCGAGGTCGAGGTAGTCGCCGCAGGCGCCCGCCACCAAAATAAAGCTGTATCCCGCCTGCGCAATTTCGCGGATGCGGTCGGTCAGCGGAATCAGAGGTTCGCGGTCGTCGCCCAGGAGCTTGCGGACGCGGATGTCGCGGATGAGGAAGTTCACCGCCGAGGAATCCTCGTCGATGAGGAACGTCCGCGAGCCCGCCTCGATGGCCTCGAGTAGGTTCGCGGCCTCGCTCGTAGAACCCGAGGCCGAAAGCGTAGTAAATTCCTTGGTACTCACGCCGCCCGGAAGGTCGCGCACGAACATCGAGAGGTCGGTAGCGCGCACACTGCGCCCGTCCTCGACGCCGACGCGGAGCGCGGTCTCGTCCACGACGATTCCCTCGCGGCCGTCGCCCGGCACATGCGGGAACACGGAGCGCGTGAGCGCTTGCAGCAGCGTCGACTTTCCGTGGAAGGCGCCGCCCGTAATGACGGTGACGCCACGGGGGATTCCCATGCCGCGGATTTCGCGGCCGCAGACTTCAAGAGTCACCGCCATTTCCGGCGGCGCGACGAACGGCACCGCATCCTTGAGCGGAGCCTCGCTCAGGCCCGACGCCCGCGGCAGAACCGCCCCGTCGGGGACAAACGCGCACAGGCCGCGGCCGTCCAGCTGTTCCAAAATCTCCTTGCGTTCGGCCAGAACACTGTAGTGCATCTCCAGTTGCCCGGCCCGTGCCGAATCGTTGTACAGGCTCGCCGAAACAAGGTCGGGCAGCACCATGGTCAAAATTTCGGCGGCGGCCTCCGACTCGATCTTGCGACCTTCGCCAGGAAGGCGCACTTGCAAGCAAACTCGCAGGTCCCCGTTGTCTACCCACAGGGAATTCCGCACCAGCATCTCAGGTCCCGGATTCTCGATGGCGACAGGCGCATTTTTCTCGGGAAAACGTTCCTGCACTACTGCGCTCAGACGACGCAGCAGAAAATCCGACAAGGCAAGGCGACGCTCGAAGGAGCTTCCCCATACAGGAGTGTACCCGAGTTTCTGCAAACTCGCCTTCAGCAGTACCCTAGATGCGGGGGCAAAGGGGTCACCCTGCACATGCAGGAATTCCAGTACAAAGTCACCAAAATCCCAAGACTTTTCGGCAAGGGACTTGTACAGACCGTAATTTTTTCCGTTCAGGGCGCGAATTTTTTGGTAAAGAGCCTTCATGAAGAGGAAGATAGTAATTAGTGGTTAGGGGTTAGGATCTAGAGGCTAGGATCTAGGGGGGGGATGTTAGACGAGAGACGAGAGACGAGAGGGGAGAGGGGAGAGGGGAGAGATAGTGGTTAGTAAACAGTAGGAGGTAGGAAGTAGGAAGATGTGCCCGCGTAGGCGCGTATCTCCTCTTGTTCTAAAAAAGGAGGTCCCCTCCCCGCTGAACTGACCCCAAAAAGTTGGACATTTTAAAATTAGGATAAAAATGAGTTGCAGACTCGGTATTGCACCGGGCTCATTCCTTTTAACCGCAGTTTTATGCGATTATTATTGTAGTATTCGATATATTTCCTTAACTCCTGTTTAAAATGTTCCATGTTCTTGAATGTGTTCGGGTAAAGGAGTTCCGACTTCATTATCCCGAAAAAATTTTCCATCATGGCATTGTCTAGGCAATTACCCCGGCGACTCATGCTTTGGATAATGCCGTGCTGCTTGAGAGACATTTGGTAGTTGTAGTGCTGGTAATGCCATCCTTGATCGGAATGCAACACCAGGCCTTTCTTTATATCCCTGGTTGCATAGGCTTTTTCCAACATCTTCATGACCATATTGAGGTTTGGCCGGTCAGATAAAGTATAGCACACGATTTCTCCGTTGTACATGTCCAATATCGGCGACAGGTAACACCAGCTTCCGTTGATGTCTACCTGTGTCACATCGGTGGTCCATTTCTGGTTTGGCGCAGTAGCGCTGAAGTTCCTGTTCAATATGTTCTTGGCGACCAGTCCTGTCTCCCCTCGATAGGAGTGGTACGAACAGCGCTTGCGAACATTTTTCAGGCATTCCTCTTTCATGAGTCTGTAGACAGTCTTGTGATTCACCTTGAACCCCTCGTTGCGAAGCTGCATCGTAATGCGACGATAACCGTACCGGCCTTTATTCTCCGCATGAACAGCCTTTATTCTCGCCCGTTCGGTTTCGTAGCGATCCGTTCTCTCTTGAATATGGTAATAGTAGGTAGAACGAGACAGACCGCTAGCTTTCAACAGGTGTCTTAAGGCATGCTCGGAGCTCAGTCTTCGGACGATTTCGGCCCTACACCGAACATCCTGGTACTTTCTTCTTGGTCTAGGGCCTTCAATTTTTTTAAGTAGGCGACCTCTGCTTTAAGGTACTGGTTCTCCTCCCTGAGCAGTTCGAGTTCGGTCATCCCGTCACGTTTTTTCTTCGGTCTTGGCATCCTTGGTTGGCCCCTTTGAGGCTTTTTGTCTTTAAGATTGTCATAGCCGCCTTGTCGAAATTTTTTCAGCCAATCTTTGAGCGTATGTCTGCTTATTTCGAACTTGGCGCATGTTTCCACATAAGATAGCGATTTCTTTATGACCGAATCAACCGCGGCCTTTCTTGTTTTCCAATCTGTAGGACGCCCTATGCGGGGCTTGACTTGGAATATGCCGGTAAGATGATACATCCGGCACCTATGCTTGACGTCTCGCTCTGAAAGACCCACAATTCTTGATATGGACCTAGGATTTACGCCTTCCTTGCATAAATCAAAGGCTTTTTGCCATTCAGCTTCTTTATAGTGATTCATAAATCCTCAAAAGTTGTGTCCAACTTTTGGGGTTCACATCACCCGCAAGGGGGATCATGGATCACTAAGGGCTAAAGCCCAAGTGACCAAAGAGATCAAGTCGGGGAAGACATATAGTATTCCCCCCATTTTTCGGCTTGGTTTCTAAACTTTTGCAAAAAAATTATATAAATTCATAGAAAACTTTGTATTTTAAGAACAAACAAACAGGAGCAATCCATGAAGAAACTCTACATTTTTGCCCTTATGGTGGCTTTCCTTGTAACCGCAGCCGTCGCCGACGAAGATCCACCTCCTCGTGGCAAGGCCGCTACCATCACCATCATCACCAACCCGCCTAACAGCGAAGTCTACCTCGGTGGTGAACTCCTGGGCAACAGCCCCATCGAAAACCGCGCCGTCAAGTCGGGCCGTCAGACGCTCGTCGTCATTGACCAGGGCTATGAGCTCGTGAACCAGCGCGTGAACGTGTGGCCGGGCAACGACAAGCGCAACACCTTCGACTACGGCACCAAGATTCCCAAGGGCCACGTCAAGGTCACGACCAAGCCGGGCAAGTGCCTCATCTACGTCGACGGTGAAAACTCCGACAAGACCGACGGCGCCCCGCTCACCATCCACAACCTGGATGCCGGTGACCACGTGATTCGCGCAGAATGCAGCAACCGCAAGTCTGCCGAAACCCTCGTGACCGTCAAGGGCGAAGAAACTATCGAAGTTGAACTCGACGCCACTGCCGGCGGCAAGAAGAAAAAGTAATCTTACCGCTTATCGGCTAAAAGAGACTGGAGCCTCCACTGGAGGCTCTCTTTTTTTATATTTAGGTACGTAAAACTTAACCAGGAGAATAACATGTCCAAATTGTTCAAGGTCTGCCTGTTCGCATCCCTCGCCTTCTTCATCGGCTGCAGCGACAGCGGCAAGAAGGTCACCCGCATCGACACGAATTCCGTGACCGATCTTTCCGGTGCCTGGAACGACACCGACTCCCGCCTCGTCGCCGAGGAAATGATCAACGACTGCCTGGGCCGTCCCTGGTACGACAACATGATCCAGAACAAGGGCGGAGCCGTCCCAACCGTCGTCATCGGCAAGGTCGCGAACAAGAGCCACGAGCACATCAACATCGAAACCTTCATCAAGGACATGGAGCGCACGCTCATCAATTCCGGCCGTGTCGACTTCGTCGCGAACGCCCAGGAACGTGCTGAACTCCGCAACGAGCTCGCCAGCCAGGCCGGCAACGCTACGGCCGACACCCAGAAGCAGGCCGGTCAGGAAATCGGTGCCGACCTCATGCTCACGGGCACCATCACCTCTATCGTCGACCAGGAAGGCGGCGACCAGGTCGTGTACTACCAGGTCGACCTCGAGCTCACCGACATCCAGAGCCATCGCAAGGTCTGGATCGGCGACAAGAAGATCAAGAAGTTCATCTCCAAGAACGGCGTGAAGCTGTAATTGGTGATTAGTAGGAAGTTAGAAGTAGGAAGTAGGCAGTGGTTACGTTGAAGCGGCTCCTTCTACTGCTCGTTGCGCTTTTGTTGGCGTCATGCGCCAACAAGTCCATGACGCGCTACGAAGAGCTTGCGCAGCCCCTCGAAAAGAAGGGCATCGACGCGACCATCGAGAAGATGAAAAAGGACCAGGATGACCTGTACGGGTCGAACAGCGAGTTCCTCTACTACTTCGACCTCGGCTGCCTCAACCACTACAAACGCAACTTCAAGGAAAGCGCGGCAAACTTCGCCAAGGCGGAGCAGATCTACGAAGATCTCTACACCAAGTCCGTCACGAACGAGGCCGCAGCCATTGTCACTAACGACAATACGCGCCCGTACAGAGCGAGGCCCTTCGAGCTCCTGCTCATGTACGAGTTCCAGATACTCAACTACCTCGCCATGATGGACGTCGACGGCGCAATGGTGGAAGTCAGGCGCTCCCAGATAGCGATGAACGCCCTTTACCAGAAGGACCAGAAGAAGGTCAACGACAACGGCCTCCTGCGCTACCTGTCGGCCATGGTCTACGAGCTGGACGGCTCTCCCGACGATGCCGCTATCGCCTACATCAATACAGTCAAGGCCTACAAGGAAGGCAAGATCAAGGTACCCGACGAGGTGCTCGAATTTGTCACCGAGGGCCTGGTCCACGCAGACCGCGAAAACGACCTCGTGGGGCTCGGCGTGCAAGTGCCCGGGATAACGCCCAAGGCTTCCGCCATCCGAAACGAAGGCCAGGAAATCATTGTCATCGGGTACGCCGGACACAGCCCCATTTTGGGCGAGCTCTACATGTCGGGCACGTTCATCAGCGGCGGCGTCATGAACCTCACCTACAAGGACGGCGAGACAGGCAAGCTCAGCACCTTCACGCTGGTGGCCCCGCCGGTGACAGGAGCCGGAACCGGCGAATCCTTCCACATCGGCTTCTCGCTGCCCGAAATAAGAAAACTGCAAAACAGGGTGGACCATTTCGAAGTCTCGCTGGACAATTCCCGCAGAATCCGCCCTGAAATGGTAATGGCCGTGGACGAGGAACTCAAGCAGAACATGGAAGACGAAAAGTCCTCGACAGTCACGCGCACGGCCGTCCGTGTCATTTTGCGCACCATCGCGGCACAGAAGGCCAAGCAGGCCATGAAGACGGACAATATCCTCCTGAACCTCCTCACGAGCATCGGTACTGACGTGGCGCAGAGCCAGATCGAGCAGGCCGACCTCCGCGTAGGGCTTTTCATGCCCCATTCCCTGTTCATGACGCGCATTCCTGTCACGACGGGCAACCACAAGGTCGTCGTCACAGCGAACGGCAGGAACGGGGAGACCGTCGAACTCTTCGAATTCGACAAGCTCAACGTCGCCAAGGGCCAGAAAGTCTTCCTCATCGTCCCCTCCATCCGGTAGGGAACCAAGGCCTCACACGGGCAAGCTTTGCCAGCATAGCATTACCAGCACAGCCCTTCCAGCACAGCATTCCCTAAGCAATAGCGGGAATACTGTATAGTCATACCCCCTCCCTCCATCGTCTAGAGAATTAAGCGTCGGCCGGGGAAGGGGAGGGTGCAGGGAGGGGACCGGGCGGCCTTCGCAACTCCGAGCGTGGTCCCCTCCCGCATTTTTATAAAAAAAACTCCCGTTAAGGGTACTTTCCACAAAAAAAGAGGTATTTTTAACCCGGCCTGTGTTCCGACCGGCAATTTTTCTTTATTTTTAATCCGAGAAGGAAAAATTTTATCAGGAGCGCAATATGAACTTTAAAATTATCGCCGCAGCGGCAGCATTACTTGCAACGCAATCGTTCGCTATCATTGGCGTTGGTGCCCATTATGCACCCGGTTTCGGCACAAAGATGAAGGCAGGCCCCAAGGCTAAAGTGGCCGACAACATCAATTTCAGCCACGAAGGCTTCGACGAGATGATGCAGGGCTTCGGTTTCAAGCTCTGGATCGACCTACTCCCGATTATCGACATTGAAGGTACCCTCAACATCCAGTTCGGCTCCTACGATGCAAGTCTTTACGTCGTGAACCCGACTTCCGGCGCCGAAAACGAAATCCCCCTCGAAATTGAACTGGCCGGTACCCCGTTCGCCAAGGCCAACCCGAAGTACGTGTCCATGAACGGCGACCTTTCTATCACTTATCCCATTACTTCGCTCCCGATCATCCGCCCCTACATCGGTGGCGGTCTGACCGTCTTCGCGAACAGCTTCATCCTGAACCAGGCCTACGTTTCCGGCCTGATTGACGACCCGACCCTCCAGCAAATGATTGCGAAGGCCGCCGAGGGAGGAACAACTCCGGAAGAAATTCAGCAGCAGCAGGCTAAACTCCAAGAAACCGGAGAAGCCCTCAAGGAACGCGTCCAGGAAAAGGCCGCGAAGGAAAGCATCAAGACAAGCATCGGCGGCCACGCCCTCGTCGGTTTCCGCCTGAAACTCCCCATTATCCCCATTGCCGCCTACTGTAACTTCAAGTACTACTTTGGCGGCGACTATCCGAAGGAAATTGACGCCGGCCACATGACTCTCGAAGTCGGCGGCGGCCTAGCCATTTAGAATTGAGGTCAAATAAAGGAACAAAAATGACACAGAATACGAGCAGCACGAATATTCTCATTATCGAAGACGAAATTGCAATCGCCGAAGGTCTCGTGGACCTTTGCGAACTGAACGGCTACAGCGTCAAGCATGTGGCCGACGGTGAAAGCGGCCTTAACGAGGCCCTGACCGGACAGTACGGACTTGTCCTCCTTGACCTCATGCTTCCGGGTATGGACGGCTTTACCGTCTGCGACAAGATCCGCGAAAAGGACAAGAGCCTGCCGATCATCATCCTTTCTGCAAAGAACGCCGACGAGGACATCATCAATGGCCTCAAGTACGGCGCCGATGACTACGTGCCGAAGCCGTTCTCCGTGCCGATGCTCCTCGCCCGTATTGAAGCCGTGCTGCGCCGCAGCCGCCAGACCATGGAAAACGAAGGCAAGCTCGTCGCCGGCAACCTCCGCGTAAACTTCCGCGAATACACCGGTACCCGCGGCACCGAAGAACTCGCATTCACCCGCAAGGAAATCGAAATTCTCGAATATCTGTGGAACAACCGCGACCACGCCGTGCCCCGCGCCGAACTTCTCAAGAAGGTCTGGGGCTACGAGAACGCCGAATCCGTGGATACCCGTACGGTGGACATCCATATCACGAAACTCCGCAAGAAAATCGAAGACGATCCCTCTCACCCGAAACTGCTCGTCACGTTCCGCGGCGAGGGCTACCAAATGCGCTCTACGCCTGAATGCGAAAAATCCACTTAATATTCGTCGCGATATTCTTTGCAATTTCTATACCGGTCATCGTCCTGTTGACCCATTCGTATAAGCAATTGCAACTGAACGCGCAATACGCCTACAAGGAACACGCCTTCCTGGTTCTGCAGATGCTCAACCAGCGTTTTGTGGACGACATGGCCATCGAGGACCAGCGGTCGTATTCCGAGTACCGATTCATCCGCGCCGTGCCCGTTATCGGCGGCGAAGAGATTACGCTTTCCGAGTTGGCCAACTTCCCCCTCCGGAGCCATTTCAAGGGTATTGTCGGGCATTTCCAGATGGATCCCGACGGCACGCTGCGCACCCCCATCCTCCCCGACGGCGTCCTCGAGAAAATCCCGATGGCCGACCGCAACAAGCGCGAGGCGGTGCTCTACAAGCTCCAGACCATCCTCATGAAGCAGAACTTCAGGATTGGCGAAATCAACAACAGCAAGCCGCAACCCCGCGATTCCATCGAATCCGTGCTTGACCAGATCTACAAGCAGGATCTCGGGCTCAACAGCAAGGGCCAGAAAAAGACGCAGCTCAAGAGGGAAAAGCGTTTTGAACAAACTTCCGAAAAGGAATCATTCGCGTTCAACGTGGAATCGGCCAAGATGGACGCCTTCGGCCTCTTGCGCACCAACATCGACACGACGCACGTGATGGAAGTGGAAATCGAGCCTTTCCAGGCGACCTTCGACAACACGCACATCATCTTCTACCGCAACGTGAAGCGCGGCACCGAAATCTTCGTGCAGGGTTTCATCGTGGAACTGCGCACCTACCTCATGAGCCTCGTCTCGAACGAGATCAAGTTCTACCCGCAGGAACAGAACCTGGTTATCGAATTCATGAACCAGAACAGGACGCTCCTCGCCTACGGCGACAGGTACAAGACCTCCACGTTGCTGCTGACATCGCCGCTGCCCTCGCCTCTTGCAAATATTACCCTGAACATGTACGTCACGCAGAAGGAAAGCGCCCCCGGAAGCGGCATCCTCCTGTTCCTCGGCATCATCATGCTCGTCGTGCTCGCCGGCGGTCTCATCTGCATCTACAAGCTCACGCAGAGCCAGCTCGCGCTCGCCTCCAAGCGCCAGGACTTCGTCTCCGCGGTGAGTCACGAACTGAAGACCCCGCTGACCGCCATCCGCATGTACGCGGAACTTCTGCAGAACTCCTGGGTGGCCAACGAAGAGAAGCGCCAGAAGTACTACAACCAGATCGCAAGCGAAACCGAGCGCCTCACGCGACTCATCCAGAACGTGCTGAACCTCTCCAAGCTCGACGGCAACCGCTGGAACGTGCAGCTGCGCCGCGACCGGCCGAAGGGCGTGCTCGACGACTTTGTCGCGACCTACAGCAAGAACGTCGAGAAGCAGGGCTTCGAGCTCACCGTGTCTTCCGATACCGACGTCAAGGACATCACGCTGATGATGGACCGCGACGCCATCATGCAGATATTGATGAACCTCGTGGACAACTCGCTCAAGTTCTCGAAGAACGCAGACTACAAGATGATCAACATCGAGCTGCGCCTCAAGGACACCGACCTCTATCTTGCCGTGCGCGACTACGGTCCGGGCATCCCGCAGTCCGAAATGACGAGAGTGTTCCAGGAATTCTACCGCGTGGAAAACGAGATGACTCGCCAGACGAGCGGTACGGGCATCGGCCTTTCGATGGTGAAGAAACTCTGCACGCTCACCAACATGAAGATCGAACTCGAGAACGCGAATCCTGGCCTGCGTACGAAGATACACTTCCCGCCCTTGTCCATCTAGTGCACGAAAATTTTGTATTTTCAGTACGGCGTTTTAGGCGCCCGGCTCGCACAAGCCAAAGGATATTCGCATGACACAAGAAGACATTCTGCAGAACCCGGAAAAGTACGACCTTTCTATCGAATCCGTCGGTCAGGGAACACTGAAGTCACCCATGAACGGCGTCCCGTTCGTCTCGGACTCGGACCGCGTGGCACTCACCACCGACACAAACAAGCTGCAGGCCTTCTACAAGAAGGGCATCGCCGTGCCCTCGCTCGAAACGGCGGGCCCGCGCGAGACCATCTTCCACGACCCGGCATGGACACGCGCCGGCATCGTGACCTGCGGCGGCCTCTGCCCGGGTTTGAACAACGTTATCAAGAGCCTCGTGACCGTACTCTGGTTCGACTACGGCGTCCGTAACATCTTCGGCATTCCTTACGGCTACCGCGGGCTCAACCCCTCGTACGGCTATCCGCCCATCATGCTCAACCCCGACGTGGTCGACGCCATCCAGGACGACGGCGGAACCATCCTCGGCAGCTCCCGCGGCAACCAGGAGCCCGCTGTCATGGTGGACACCCTGATGCGCCTGAACATCAACGTGCTGTTCTGCATCGGCGGCGACGGTACGCTCCGCGGCGCGCACGCCATCGCGCAGGAAGTCAAGAAGCGCAGACAGCCCATCTCGGTCATCGGCATCCCGAAGACCATCGACAACGACCTTAACCTCATCGACCGCACGTTCGGTTTCGAGACCGCCGTGCTCAGCGCGACCAATGTCATCACGAGCGCCCACAACGAGGCGAACGGCGCCTTTAACGGGCTCGGCCTCGTGAAGCTCATGGGCCGCGACTCCGGATTCATCGCCGCCTACGCGGCACTTGCGACCACCGTCGTGAACTTCTGCCTCGTCCCCGAGGTGCCCTTCACGCTCGAAGGCGAAAACGGGCTCTTCAAGGCGCTCGAGAACCGCTACGACTGCGGCAAGACGCACGCCGTGCTCGCCGTCGCCGAAGGCGCGGGCCAGCACCTGTTCGACGGCCAGGAAGAACGCCGCGACGCAAGCGGCAACATCTTGAAGAAGGACATCGGCGAATTCCTTACCCTCAAGATCAAGGAACACTTCGAGAAGGTCGGCAAGGAAATCAACATCAAGTACTTCGACCCGAGCTACACCGTGCGCAGCATCCCCGCCAAGGGAACCGACGCCATCTTCTGCTACCAGCTGGCAGAAAACGCCGTACACGCCGCCATGGCGGGCAAGACCGACATGGTCGTCGGAAGTATGAACGGCACGTTCTCGCACGTGCCCATAGAATACGCCGTGAGCGAACGCCGCAAGATAGACCCCAACGGGGCGCTCTGGCACGCCGTGCTCGGCGCCACCCGCCAACAGGACTATTTCACGGGCAAACGCCGCAAGAAGTAACCATCTTTTCCGAATGTTTTACTAAGTTGTCTCTATGCTGAAAAAAGAAGAACGAATTCTCATCCGCACGGCACTCATGGAGTACAGGAAAAACCTGTTCAAGACTTTCCACGGACTCGACGAGGAAAAGAAGACGCTCGCTGGCGTCAACCACATCCTGCAAAACTGGAAGGTCTAATCCACAAATGAAAGGTCCCATCCGCGTAATTACACTCCTCTTCCTCTGTGCGGGAATCGCCATGGCAAACGAAGATCTTCGTTTCGCCGATTCCTGCTATGCAGCGAGAGCGGAGCGTTCCGTCGAAGACAAGGCGGATGCGGAAAACGCGAAGCTGATGATCGCGGCCTACAAGCGCGCCCAGGCAGACCCAGCAGTCGCCGAAGCAGCAACGGCGGGCGTCGTGAGAAGCCTTTACTATGCCTTCCGGTTCGTTCCCTTTGACAAGAAACAGCGCGCCGCGCGCCTAGACACGCTCAAGAACGTTTCCGAGGCCGCCTACGCCAAGTATCCGAAGAACAAGGAAATCGCCCACATCTACGCATCGTCGCTCTCCATGTGGGGCGCCGAGCGCGGTCCGCTCATCTCCGTCAAGGAAGGCGTGGCTGCCAAGGTCCGCGACATCGCGACTGCGGCGAACAACTACCAGGTTCTCGGACGTGCACACCAGCTGCTGCCCTACATCCCCATCATCCTGTCCTGGCCCGACAAGGCCCTGGCCGAGAAGTACCTGGTGATGGCCCTGGAGCAGGACCCCAAGGACCTCTACAACTACTTTTTCCTTGCTGAACTGCGCTTCGACCAGAAGCGCTACGCCGACGCGCTCAACATCATCAACCGCGGCCTTTCCAGGGGAATACGCACCAGCTACTTCCTGGAAGACAAGCGCGGACGCTGGAAGCTCAAGGAACTCCAGAAAAAGATCAACGCCAAGCTCGACAAGAAGTAGGCGTAGTTATTCGTCGATAATAACGTCAATCCTGGGGGGATTATCACCCCCACCATTGCTGCCACCGAGCAGGTTGGCGCGTGCGTAAACCTTCTCCACTTTCATCCTGGGGGTAACGTAGCCCTTCTTGCATGCCGGCTCGGCGACCTTAACAAATCTTTCCATCATAAGCCTCTAAGGTTGGCAGGGGAAATGTTTCCCCCTACTTTTTTCCCTTAATATACATTCCTTTCGCCTTGGGCGTGCCGTTCACCGGACGTCCCTTCAGGTCGTAGGAGCGCTTTAGCTTGAATTCGCCCGTACGGGTGTTGATAGTCCCGATAACCGTCCTGTCATCACCGGGCTGAGAGTCACCTTCGGCGATGCTGGCACGCTTCTTGCCGTCTACGATCACGACGTCGATTTCCTCGGGGATGCCATTGTCACGCCATACCGACACGTGACCTGCCGGAGCGGGCTTCGGTTCCCCCTTGCTCGAGATATCCATCAAGTAGGCGCGCATCGGGCGGATGTAGGCGCCAGTGCCCGCCTTCACGAACTGGCCGATCTTCACGCCGTTCGAAGCCGTCGCGGCAAAGCCGTAGACCTTGCCCAGATCCGGATCGCCCGATTCCCATTTCTTGTACGAATAGGTTCCGCGGAACTGCCAGTTGCCCACCGTAGCGACAGCCTCCTCCGTCTTCTTGATGGTCACAGGACCATCGTAGTCAAACACAAGATTAGATTGGAACGTGCTCAGCATATAGGGCGTGTTCGCCTTGAGATTCCCTTCATAGCCGCTGCAATCCCTTTCGGGATCAACGCCATCGCGGCACCACACCCTGCGCATGTGGACTTCCAGCTTGCCGTTGTTGTTGACCATATCCGAGAATTCGAGGATGTCGTCCAGGCCACCGATGTCAGAGGCGTTGTAATCGAACGGGAATACGATCGTGGAGTACATACCCGAATCATTCGCGGTTACCGCAAATTCACGGCTAAACTCAACATGGTCCACTTCAATGTCTTCTTCAATATTCACAGTGTCCTTGCCGTTGTATGCACCGTCGATACGGGCAACCTTAAAGCCATCGGAATCTTCCAATATTGCAACTGCGGCAGAACCAGATTTCTTCACGACCATCAAATACAATTCCGGACCATAACTGTTCCCACTTGCATCGGACTTGAAGCGGAAAGTCAAGCTCCGGCCAGAACTAACCAAACTTCCAACACCATCATCAACCGAGATTTCAGCAAGTTTCCTTGCACTTGCATCTGCCCCGTCGTAAATAGTCAAGGAGTCTCCAATATCAGCTAAATCGTTGTTTACGTTCACATAAAACGCATATCCTTCAGGAGCGGTCAACACAAGTACCCCGTTATTGTTGTTGAAATACACCCAATCTTCATCTTCGTTCTCTTCAACCTTAGGAGAGCATTCTATATATTGCATCCCTTCTGGAATATCAAGCTTGAGCGTATCAGTCTGCGGAATGGCAACATAATAGTTGCCATTTTCTGGCATATCAAAATAGGCGCTTATGTTAACATCCCCTGCAGGCATTACGAATTTTCCCTCGTTATTGTACCATGTACCACCTGATACATCAATATAATGGTATCGGCTCTCTGAATCATACCAAGATGCTTCAAGATCACTCAGCAAATAGCCTTCTTTTGGATTAGCGGTTATAGTAACGGTATCGCCCTCTAAAGCGGATTTCTTATCGACAGTTATACTGCCATTATTGCAATCAGGCAGAGATATACGGAATTTTCCACTTACATTAACAACACCAACATCAATGTAGACACCACCGGCAGTTCCCTCGTCATTAGACTTGAACTGGAACGTAAGGCTTTGACCTGTACTGCGGATTTCTCCTACTTCATCGCCAAGCGATATTTTCGCAAGCCGTACCTGATTTGTATCAGCGCCATCGAAAATGACCAGAGAATCGCCTTCATCCGCGATAGCAAAACTTATATCATCAACAAATAATTTATGCCCTTCGGGAGCAACCAATGTGAGGGAACCGTTACTATTATTGAAGTAATTCCCATAATCCCCATATTCCTTATTATAAACAGTTATTCGCTTCATCCCTTCCGGAATGTCGGCTTTAAGAGCATCTGATTCTGGGATATAGATATAAAAAGTATTCTCCAGACCACTAAAGTTAGCAGATACTTCAACATCTCCCGCAGGCATTACGAATCTTGCCTCGTTATTATACCATGTTCCTCCAATCATATCTATTGGATAGTCATTATCATATTGATCATACCATATCGCCTGGACATAACTGAGAACAAAATCATCGTCAGGAATTGCAGTCACAACAACAGTATCGCCTTCCGCAGCCATATTCTTATCGAAGGCAACATGACCACCCCACATACCGCCTGAAACTATACGGTGCGTTCCATTCGCACCAGTAACGCCCACCCAAATTTCAGCACCATAGGAACTTCCGTAATCATCCGACTTGAAGTGGAATGTCAGGCTCCGGCCTGTACTACGCAATTCTCCTATTCCATCATAGGCTGATATCTCCGCAAGTTTATCATCACTTGCACTAGATCCATCATAAATGATCAAGGAATCACCTTCATCATATATTGAAATGGATCCCCTTTCAATAAACAAAATGCAACCTTCGGGAGCCGTTAGCGTCAATATGCCATCGTTATTGTTGGAATAGTAGCCATTATAATGACTGACATCAATCCATTTTATCGCATATGGAATGTTCGCCCTAATTGTATCTTTTCGCGGAATGGCAATTTCTGCATTCTTCGTTTTTTCAAAATACGGATAAATACCAATATTCCGGTTAGGCATTGCAAATTTTACGGAATTGTTATACCATGCTCCATCCGTTACCTGAACGAATTGACTACCCGTATTTGCATCATAAATAACGACACCTTTAAAGACATATCCATTGTTAGGCGTTGCGGTCACGGTAACCATTTGTCCTGCAGTTGCTTTTGTGAAATCGCTTATTGCACTACCTTCGGAAACTTCATACACATCTATATTGAACTGCTTATTCGGATCATAAACTTCTACAATCAATTCAACACCGAGCAGTCTTTGTGCCCAACCCCAGTCATAATTTTCTTTAACCCTAATGTATTGATCATCTGACTTGAAATGGAACGTTAATGTCCGTCCCGAAGCAACTATAGGTAGAGACGGCTCATTTCCTTCCTGTTCAAATTTCATTCCCCACATTTTTAATATTTCCTGAGCATTGGCATCATTGCCATCGCGTACCGATAAATAGTTGTTGTCATCTATCGTTTCGACATTTACTCCGGTAATCTGCAGCATAGACCCTTCAGGAGCGGTTAGTACAAGATAACCATCATTGTTATCCCCATATGGCATTTCTTGACCACGATAATCAAAAATCCTTAACGAAGAAATATCGGGCGAAAGGTTCACCCTGATGGTATCCTTTTCCGGTATATTGATAAAGAGACCCTCTTCAGCTGTCTTTGCTGTTTCAATAAAGTGCGGAATAACTCGGACATTGCCATACGGCATCTTGAATGTGCCTTGATTGCCAGTATACCATGCACCTCCGGTTACATTAATAAACCCATAAGGATATCCGTCAGCACCACCGGTTCCGTTCTCATCGTCAATCACTTCAATTCCGGACAGCATACAACCTTCATTAGGTGTTGCCGTCAATGTTACTGTCGTTCCTACCAGAGCCGACTCCAAATCGCTAACGACTCTTCCGCAATTGGATTCTTCCACATTAATTGAATGTGCTACATTCGCCTCAACAAGCCTAATATGGAAATCCGATATTTTATCTTCTGCTTCTGTCCTTGATTGGAAACTAATAACAGACATGACTCTACCTGAACTTGCATATCCGTTAAGCGTAGAAGGAATTTCATTACCAAGATTAGAAATATCACCTTCAAAGGCAAACCATAGACTCCCTGTTTTTTGAACCTGCAAAAGATATCCCTCAGGAGCTGTTACTACAAGTGTTCCCAATGTGTCGCCAACTCTGGAAGATGTTATAAAAGGCAGAATTCTAAACGCTTTTGTTCCTTCTGGAACATTAAACCAGCCAATATCATGCTCAGGCAAATGATAACCAGGTCCTTCATCCTCTGTAACAAAAGTAGGGATTATTGTCACTGCTGCATTAGGCATAGTAAATGTCGCTTCGTTCCCGGCAAGCCATCTCCCTCCAATGACTTCAACGCTATCGCGCCGCTCATCTATGACTGTAACATAATCCAAAACATAACCTTCATCAGCACTTGCAGTAAACGTAACGGAAGCACCTGTATTAGCTTCCGTTTGATTGGAAACAACACTTCCGCCAGAAACATCCTCAACCATTATTTCGTATGGTGCGCTAGCATCAACGACTGTTACGGTAACATCTATGCCTGCAGAAGTTGCCTTTGGATGATATTGATGAAAGCGAAATGTCACAATATTACCAGAACTAAGCGTTCTTGGAATAACTCTCTCACCCATATCGCTATATAAGCTTGGCATGCAGCAATTCTCTAGGAAGATGCCTTCATAAACTTCAAACTCGCCTACACTATAACGATATCCATTATATTCATACAAACCATATAAATCTCCAGAAAAACGGATTTGGTTTCCTTCTGGAGCTTTTATTACAAGACGACCATCGCAATTTCTCCAAAAATTTCCGCTCGATCCCCCATCATCATACACCTTGAATGTCGTCACTCCATTAGGGATAACCAGCGTATCCACTCCCGTATACGGCATATTAATGTAGTAGCCGCCGTTGCCATCGGCAGTCAGCGTTCTTTGCGCAGCCCATGCAGTGGTCGAGGTGAGAAACACGAGCAAAATGCCCAGGAGAGAACCCAAAACCAACGATTTTGTTGTCATCTTGATGCCTTTTTTAAGCGGGGGACCGCGGACCTGCAGAAACGCCCCGGCGGGGTTTTTGATGTTACAAAAAAATTACCTTATTGTGTTTTTATTGTCAATAACCTATTTGTAAAATTACTTTGCTTGCATTACTTGGCGTTGTCAATTTTTTGCATTTTTCGCACAAAAAACCGGCCCTAACGCATAACGCAGGGTCGGTTTTTAATTTTTTGTCCCCCTGAATTCGGGGGTAAAAAGGGGTTTGCTTACCCAGCCTGAACAGCAGTCAGGGCGATGGTGTAGACGATGTCTTCCACGAGGGCGCCGCGGCTGAGGTCGTTCACCGGCTTCGCGAGGCCCTGGAGCATGGGGCCGATGGCGATGGTGCCGCGAGCGGAGCGCTGCACGGCCTTGTAGCCAATGTTGCCGGCGGAGAGGCTCGGGAACACGAACACGGTCGCCTTGCCGGCGACGGTGCTGCCGGGGGCCTTCAGGGACCCGACACTGGGCACGGTCGCCGCATCGTATTGGAGCGGGCCGTCCACGAGCATCTCGGGGCGGGCTTCCTTCACGAGCTTGGTGGCCTCGCGGACGAGGTCGGCATCGGGACCCTTGCCGCTGTTCATGGTGCTGTAGCTGAGCATGGCGACGCGGCTGGGGAGGCCGAAGGCCTTCGCAGTGTCGTCGCACTGCATGGCGATACCGGCGAGTTCCTCGGCGGTCGGGTTCAGGTTGATGGCGCAGTCGCCGTAGATGTAGGTCTTGCCGGGCATGCACATGAAGAACACGGAGCTCACGGACTTGACGCCCGGAGCGCACTTGATGACCTGCAGGGCCGGACGGAGCGTGTCGGCAGTGGAGTGGATGGCGCCGGAAACAAGGCCGTCCACTTCGCCCATCTTGAGCATCATGGTACCGAGCATCACGTTGTCGGCGAGGGCGGCGCGGGCCTGGTCTTCGGTCATGCCCTTGGACTTGCGGAGTTCCACGAGGGTCGGCACATACTTTTCGGCAAGCTCGGCACTGGGTTCGATGATTTCGATGTCGGCCGGGAGCTGCACACCCTGTTCCTTGGCGACGGCGAGGATTTCATCCTTCTTGCCGATAAGGACCGGCACGGCAATCTTACGGTCGATCACGAGCTTTGCGGCCTGGACGGTACGCGGTTCGCTTCCTTCGGGGAGCACGATACGCTTCTTAGCCTTGGAGGCCTTGAGGAGGAGGCCGGCGCGGAACATGGCCTGGCTGGTCTTGCGTTCTGCGGGTTCTGCGGCCAGGTCAGCAGCGAGGCACTTTCCGCACTTGAGCAGGCGGCAGGGGCAGAACAGGTCGGCGTCCTCGCTGTCGGAGTAGATCTTCGCGTCGAGCGCGGTCGCGAGGGAGTCATTGAAGCTCTGGGCGACCACATCGCTCATGCCGGTGGCGCCTTCCACGACGACGGCGTCCACGGAGTCGAAATCCTGCTGCAGGAAGTCGGCACAAATCTTCTCCATGAGGGTGGCAGTCCTGCCGGCCTTGATTTCGGCAGCGGCATCGGAGGCGGACACGAGGGAAAGCGGATTGTAGGATCCCACCACCAGGCCGGCCTGGGCAGCAGCGTCCTTGACTTCCTGAACCTTGGCGGCCATGCTGGATGCGGCCGTCGCGACTAGATAAATTCGATTCATTTTCAACTCCATTTTTCGAAAATTGTTCCTTATAGCCGAAAAAGTAGCGAAAAATAGGCAAAATCGTGTGAACATCTTCAACAAAAAACGCCCTTTTTCCGACCCCTCCCGCAGGTCCTACCCGTTTTTCACCTTTTTTCGGGTAGTTTCGTTCCACCCTTGAGGTTATCACAACAAGTTTTGCCTATAGCTACTTTTTGTTTGCTTGACTTGGGTATTTCTTGAGTATATATTTAATATGTAATTGTATTTGGGTTAATAATTTATCAACGCATTTAGTCGCCCCACTGGGTGGGATTCTAGGAGCGCAATAATGAAGAACAAACTTCTATTTGGTGTCGCCCTATGCTTAGGGCTGTGTTCCATGGCCTCTGCGCAATTCGGAGGCCCCGGAGGACGAAACAACGGACAGACTACCGAAGAACCGGCAGCCGGTCCTGGTGCCGATGAAGGCCAAGAAGCTGTCGAACCGACCAACCCCACGCGTCCTGGCGGTAACGGCGGCAATACGGGCCGTCAGACATCCAATAACATCAGCATCCGCTTCATGACACCGTGGACCAACTCCTCGGCCATCATGCACGCAGGTAACGCCACCGACTCGATGAAGCTCGTCAAGAACTATTGCGGCTGGTTCGAGTCCAAGGTCCCCGCCCCCGGCGAGGGCCAGAGCGCACAGATTTACTTCACCCAGACCCTGGGCGGAACCCCCTATGGCGCGGGCGGTCTCAACAGCACCGATCCCATCTCGCTGGACAGCATCCTCGCCACCGGCGCGACGACCGTCTGGATCAAGCCGGTCCCCTACCCGAACGGCACGCCCACCCTCTACAGCGACTTCCCCACCGGATCGCTGGGCGTCTGCACCAAGAAGCTCCCCGTCATGGTGTTTGACTGGCTGCACGGCGACAACGGCGACGGCGGCGTCTCTACGAGGACCAACAGGGACTCCACGACAACGATTACTTACGGCAACGGCGCCAAGGACCAGGATCCCACCCTCGGCGCGCTGTATGCCACCAGCAACGACTTCGGTTCCGGCGGATGCGCCCGCCACACCACCGGCATGGTCGAACCCGTGCTCGGCGCGAACGGCGTCCCCGTCCGTGCGGCCGTGTTCCCCGAGAACTGCCAACTGACCGAACACCTCAACAGCTGGTTCCTGCCCCAGCCCGTCGCCACCGGCCCCGACGGCAAGCAGTACACCAACGCGACCTGCCGCGAAATCGAACTCGAGATGAACGAAGACGGCATGTGGCTCGGCCAGAGGGACAACAGGAGCCCCGAAGGCGGTCTCTTCCTGCTCGACGACTTCCAGTACCTGGACGAAGCTGAAACCGTCCTGAACCCCTTCTTCGACAACCTGAACGGCAACAGCGGCAGGGGCAGGCACAACTTCGGCTTCACGATGAAGATCCAGGCCCAGTTCGAATACGTCCCCGGCCAGTACTTCTCGTTCTTCGGCGACGACGACGTGTGGGTGTTCATCAACAACCGCCTTGTCGTGGATATCGGCGGCCAGCACGCACAGGTGGAAGGCTCCGTCGACCTCGACACCCTGGGCCTCACTCCCGGTGTGACCTATCCGTTCCACATCTTCTACGCCGAACGCCATATTTACGAATCGAACTTCAAGATGCTCACCTCCATCGACCTCCAGACGGAAGCGAGCCTGCTCCTGAGCAACCTCTCCACGGACGAACGCAACCTCCAGTACGACATCTGGCAGATCGTCCGCGAACAGCAGCTCTCCTGCGACTTCTCGAACACCATGCAGACCAAG
Organism: Fibrobacter sp.; assembly: GCA_017649565.1. GTDB lineage: Bacteria > Fibrobacterota > Fibrobacteria > Fibrobacterales > Fibrobacteraceae > Fibrobacter. The sequence continues at coordinate 26,045 of JAGCGO010000066.1, forward strand.
GACACCACGAGGGCGCCCTCCAACTTCAACCTGAGCGGCGGCAACCTCCCGGCCGAAGGCGTGTACCTCGACTCTGCAGGCACCTGGTACGGTGGCATCATCATCAACAACGACATGTCCGGCTTCAAGGTGAACGTCGACGCCATCAAGGAAGCTCGCGCCCTTTCTCCGGGCCAGTACTGCGTGCGCTTCACCCTCCAGGCCGACCCGACCCAGGGCGACGAAGTCTGGTTCGAAGTTGACGCCTACGCTCTCCCGACTGTGGTCTTTGCCGATAACAAGTGGAAGATCCTCGGCAGCAACCTGAACAGCCAGGTGACTCCGCTTGGCGAATGGGCCTACCAGAAATACCAGGTCAACGTGCAGTACGAAGAAGAATGGGGCGCCGAATACAACGACATCCTCTACATCAACTCGACCGACACGCTGATGACCATTGTCGACGAAGCCGGCAACCCGATTAACTACATCACGCTCAACGCGGGCAAGGGCACGTTCTACGTCATCGGCAAGGGTGAAGTCGTGAACGCCACCTTGATGGTCAAGGGCGCCGCCTCCGCGAATACCGCAGCCTGGACGAACATCAACCTCAAGCTCCCGCCTGTACCGCTTGTCGAATACGCCATCATGTACGACCGCGACGGCGACGGACGTGCCGACAGTCTCTTTGTCAAGTACACGAAGGAACTCATCGGCAAGAGCAAGATCGACTCGCTGCAGTTCACATTCGGCGACCAGTTCCCGGTACGCACCAAGTACGACCGTCACGGTGACTCGGCCCTCGTCCTTACCGCCGAAGGCGGATTCGGCAACGCCGTGTTCACGGGTATCGTCGATACGGCCTACTTCGGCATGATTGAAACTTGGTTCACGTTCTCCGACAACGGAGGCACCTCGGTATTCCCGGTCACCGGCGACATCATCGACCGCGTGAACCCAATCATCACCTCCGCAGAAGTCGAAATCACAGACCACAATACGAACCTGGTCGTGACCTTCAGCGAAGGCATCGCCGACAGCAGCAAGAACTACTACCTGGAAGCATTCAATTACAAGTGCTGGCGCGCCGGTTCCCTGAAGGAACCCATCGACCCGATGTCCGTCAAGAAGGTGAAACCGAATATCTGGAAATTGCCCTTCAACGGTGGCATGAACGATGTCGTCCCGGCCGTGGGTGACTCCATCCGCCTCGTCCCTGGCGACGCACCGCTCTACATTACGGGCCTCGAAGTCGCCTTCGACCTGTCCGGCACCTCGCCGCACGTGCTGAACCCCTGGGTCCGCATCACCGGTGACCAGGAAGTCCAGGTGACCAGCGCACCGGTTGCAGCCGTCAGCGCCGACAACGACAAGACCGTCCATATCGTCACGAACAAGGAAGCGACCGTTCCCACGCTCATCACGGACCTGACCAAGGACGTGAAGGAAATTGTTGACGAATACGGCGTACAGGGCCACTTGATCGGATTCGACATGGCTCAGCTTGCCGCCAACGAGAACGCGGCTGTTGTGGCCGATATCGACAAGGGCAAGCTCACCGTCGACATTCTCCGCCAGATCGAATCCGGCGACTTGTCCGTCAAGGAAGCCAAGAAGACCTACGACCTGAGCGAATCCACCGTGAACGCCATCAAGGAAGGCACGCTCACCTCGTCCAACTTCGCCGGCGTCAAGAACGGCACCGTGAAGGTCATGAGCAAGGATAACATTACGCTCCACTACAAGACGAGCTACTTCACGAGCCTCGGCCATTACGTGAACGGCGAATCCGGTTCCATCGCCTGCGCCGACACGATCTACAACGGCGACTGCCTGAACAACGGCGGTAACCTGTTCCTCGCCTGGAACATGAGGGCAAGCGACAACCGCCTCGTCGCGACAGGCGTCTACATCGCCCGTCTCGAAATCAAGGTGAAGGCCGGCAACAAGACCATTTCCGAGATGACACGCGACATGCTCTGGGGTGTCCGCCGCGGAAAGATCAACGCGCTCGAGCTGAACATCAAGTAAGTTTCTCTACACGATAAACAACGCCTCGCTAATGCGGGGCGTTTCTTTTTTGCATTCAGAGGTTCCCGAAGGAACCGTCCCGGCGCAGCTGTCTTGATACAGAAAAGGCCGGACTGTGCGTCCGGCCTTACTTACAAACTAACTTAAAACCTCGACAACTATACGAAGTTGTACTGGTCCGTGATGTCCTCGTTGTTCTTGTCGTACATCCAGAACTGGTTCACGTGTGCACTTTCGTCTTCCACGAGGGAGATCTTCATGTTGTGCTTGTATTCCAGGTAGTTGAACATGCGGTTGAGGTCGCGGCAGAGCACGTCGACAACGGCGGGGCTCACCACGAGCGTTACCTCGCGCAGCTTGCCCTTGGCCTTCGCGCGGGCCATCCAGCGGTCGATCATGCCGAGCGTGGATTCCAGCGTGGCAATACGTCCACCGCCGTTGCACACCGGGCAGCGTTCCGTCTTCTCGGTCATCAGGTTCACGCGGACGCGCTTGCGGGTGACTTCCATGAGGCCGAACTGGCTGATGGGGGCCGGGCTGATAGGCGCCTTGTCGCGGCGGATAGCCTTGCGGAATTCCTGGTACACGGCCTCGCGGTCGGCGTCGGTCTCCATATCGATGAAGTCGATGATGATGAGGCCGCCCACGTCGCGCAGGCGGAGCTGCTTCGCGATTTCGTGACAGGCGTCGATGTTTGTCTCGAGGATGATCTTGCTCTGGTCCTTGCCGTGCACCTTAGGTCCGGTGTTCACGTCGATGGACACAAGCGCTTCGGTCTGCTCAATGACGAGGTTGCCGCCACGCGGCAGCGGAACCTGGCGCTGCAGGGAACGAGCATAGTCGTTCTCGATCTTGAAGTATTCGAACAAACTCTCGCTGCTGCTCCAGAGCTTGACCTTGTCGAGCTTGTCCGGAGAAAGCACCTTGAGGTATTCGCGGAGGGCGAAGTACTCGTCGCGGTTGTCGATATACACGTAGTCGGTGTTGTCGCCAAAGTATTCGCGGACTGTCTGCTCGATAGAGTCGGACTCCTCGTAGATGCAGGTCTCGGCGGGCATGGTCTCGAAGTTGTACTTCGTCTGTTCCCACTTGCTTTCGAGCTCGCGCATCTGCTTGTTGATCTCGAACTCGGACTCGTTCAAGCCGTTGGTGCGGACGATGTAGCCCACGTCGCGGCCCTTGAGGCGGCGGACCACCTTCTTGAACTCGCGGCGCTTGGCCGGATCGCGTTCGCGCTTCGAGACGCCGATGAAGTTGGTGCCGGGCATGCACACGAGGAAACGTCCAGCGAAACTCAGGTGCGTCGTCAGACGGGCACCCTTGGTGCTGATCGGTTCCTTGACAACCTGGACCATGATTTCTTGACCTTCCTTGAGCAACTCGTCGATGGAAATGTCCTTGGAAACGCCATCCTCGTCATCGTCGTCGCCATATTCGCGGCGGAGGAGTTCGTTCCTGTCCATTGCATCGTCCTGGTGCAGGAAGCCGGCCTTCTCGAGGCCGATATCAATGAACGCAGCCTTGAGCGCGGGGAGCACCTTCTGGACTACGCCTTTATATATATTGCCCAGAACTCGATTAGACGAGACACCTTCAACAACTAGCTCTACAAGTTCGCCATCTTCCATGATGGCGATACGCTTCTCGTAAGGTGTCTTGCTAATCAAAATTCCGCGCTTACACTTATTTGCCATTAAAACTCCTAAAAGTAAGCAAAACTTGATAGCACCCTAAGAGGATGACCAAAAGTATGGAAATCCTCCGAGCCCGAGAAGGTTCTTGACGGAAAGTACCGCCCGCCCGCTCCAACGGACCTAGGGACTTTAAATATAATAAGACGAGAGGCTAGAGATGAGAGGCTAGAGGCTAGATATACGAAACTAGGTGCTTTAGCACCTTAGTTGTGTTATCCCATGAGGTTCGAGGTTCCAGGCTCGGTAGTCGAGACTCCAGGTTCGAGGCTCGGGATGCGGGGGCCGGGGTCAGGATTACGTTACTTTGTTATAAAAAAACCTTCCGGGTCGACCGGGATGCCGTCAATGCGTACCTCGTAATGCAGTCCGACACTGGACTCACGACCGCTCTCGGCAATAACCGCGATAGGATCGCCGCGGGAGACCTTCTGGCCCGTCTTGACGAGGGCTGCACCCAGGTGGGCATAGAACGTACGGACACGCTTCGTGTGCTCGATCTTCATCGTGAGCCCGAACCCGCGATGCGAGCGGATCTCGATGACGGTTCCACCGCCCGGGGCGAACACGGTGTCGCCTTCCGCAGCGACGAAGTCGATACCGCGGTGCGGCAGGTTCTGCTGCGTGAACTGATCGAATATCAACTCGAAACGGTTCTTGACCGTCGGGGAATTCTTGATGGGATGCAGCACGGGAATGCTCGCGGCCAATGCAGAATCCGCCTCCAGGAGCCTGACCGCCTTGCGCATGGTACGCTCGATTTCCAGGACGCCCTTGCGGTCCTTCGCCATGGGAGCGAGCTCGTCGTCCCCGCCGGCGTTCTCCAGCGAAAAGCCCATGCCGCTCAGCACAACGGTACTGTCGCGCAACAGGCGCGCCTCTTCCGCCTTGAGAATAGACTCGTCCACCTTCTCGCGAATCTGCTTGATCTGTTTCTTTATAAAGGAATTCTGCTTGTAGACATCCACCACGTTCCCGTCGGAAATGCGGTCGATAATTTCTGCAGGGGAAAACAGGATAAAACCGAGGATGGCGAAAATGCAGGCGACGATACCCACGGCAAGCTTCCACACGGGGAACCTGTAGTTCCTGCTGCCCGAGGTATCCTTGGAAAAAACGTGTACTTCGATTTTCTTCACAGCTTACCGGTTACCCTTCAGTTCTCTGAGTTTTCTCAGGCGTTCCTCGATGGAGCCCACCAATTCCACGATGGCCGGATCGCTCTTCATGACCGACACGAGGTCACCCAGCACGGCATGGTATACCTTTTCACCCAGATTGCGGTAGTCGGCGGCCAGCTTAGCCTCCTCGCCCGTAACGTCGACGCGATTACGCACCATGTCGGCATAAGACTTGGCCTTGTTTTTCAGCATATTTAGAGGGATTTTGTGCATGCTTTTTTCCTCACCGCTCTCTAAAATAGTAGATTTTTGGACATAAAACAATGGAGATTCCCTATGAGTCGTAGTGAACGCAGGCGTGCAAAGCAAAATGCCAAGAATTTTGTCCCCAAGAAGTCCAACGCTCTCGACAAGCGGGTCATTGTCCTGCTCGCAGTTATCGCGGTAGTATTCTTTGTAGGAACGATGCTTATTCAGAGAGGTGCATAATCCATGAAGTTTTCAATTGACAAAACCGTTCTTCAGAACGTTCTGAAATCGGCCATTACGGCCGTTCCGAACAAGTCCACCATCCAGGTGCTCAACAACTTCTCGCTGCGCCTCGAAGGTAACTTCCTCGAAGTCAGCGCAACCGACCTCGACCTCGGCATCAGGGTCAAGGTCGAAGTGCAGGGCGAACGGGATGGCGCGGTCGTCATCAACGCACGCAAGTTCTCTGACCTCATCAACAACCTGGTCGACCCGAGCATCACGACTATCAGCCTCGACGTGCAGGACTACCTGGCCAAGATCCAGTGGAGCGAGAAGGGCAAGGCCTCCATCACTGGTTTTGACGCAAGCGACTTCCCGCCGTTCCCCGAGATCGAAAATGGCGAGACCCTGAACTTCGCCGCTAGCGAACTCGCGTTCCTCGCCGAGAAGACCCTGTTCGCGACTTCCACCGACTCCACGCGCCTCAACCTGAACGGCGTCTATCTGGAAGCCAAGGACGGAAAGATTTCCATGGTCGCCACCGACGGTCACCGTCTGGGCCGCGCCTCCATTGACCAGGAAGGTGCCAACCTCGAAAACGGCGTGATCATCCCGAAGAAGGTGCTGCAGCATATCCTCCATGTCGCGAAGAGCGATTCGAACATCGAAGTCCGCACTTCCGCAACGCACATCCTCTTCAACACCGACTCCACGCAGGTCATTTCCAAGCTTTACGAAGGCCCGTATCCGAACTACCGCGCCGTTATCCCGCAGCAGTTCGAACGCACCATGCAGGCCAACACGCAGGACCTCCAGAACAAGATCCGTAGCGTCATTTCCATGGCGAACATCCGTACGCGCCAGATCCGCCTGCAGATGGACGGCAACAACCTCGAACTCAGCGCGACCGACCCGGATGTCGGCGGCGATTCCCGCGAAGCACTCGCCGTGACGCACAATGGCGAAGGCAGCTTCTGCATCGGGTTCAACGGCCAGTACCTGTCCGAAATCCTCGGCTTAAGCAAAAGCGAAGAAATCGTGATGAAGATGAACGCCCCCATCGGCGCCTGTGTCATCGAGCCCGTGGGCGAGAACATGGGATTCAGCTTCCTCCTGATGCCGCTCCGCCTCGTCGAGGACTAAGGTCTCGAATCAAGGATAAATTAACGGGGCTTCGCGAAAGCGGGCCCCTTTTTTTAGACGAGATATACGATACTTGGTGCTTTAGCAACATAGTAGAGTTATCCTCTATGAGGAGAACGCCCCTGCGGGGCTACAGACGAGAGGAGATGCCCAGTCAATCCGAGCATGACAACCCCTAACAACCTTCGGCCTACTTCCTACTAACCACTTCCCCATGTCCAACGCCATCCGCAAACGCATCAGCAAGAAGATTACCAAGGCGCTCCACGATTTCAAGTTGATCGAGGACGGTGACAAGGTGCTCGTCGCGGTGAGCGGCGGCAAGGATTCCAGCGTGCTGTTGATGGAACTGGCAAGCCGCATGGGCAAGTTCCTGCCCGACTGCGAAATAGGCGCCATCCACATCCAGAGCGACTTTGCCGATAAGGCGCCGCGCGAATTTTTGCAGCGCATGGCACAGCAGTACCCGCAGATCCCTTTCTACTTCAAGGACGTGGCCGTGGAAGGCAGGCTCAAGGAAGGCCGCACACTCAACTGCTACTGGTGCAGCACGCAGCGCCGTACCGAGCTTATCAAGTTCGCCCGCGAGAACGGCTACAACAAGATCGCGCTCGGACACCACATGGACGACATCGTGGAGACGCTCCTAATGAACATGCTCTACAAGGGCGAGTTCAGCGGCATGCCGCCGATGGTGCCCTACGAAAAATATCCGTGCAGTATCATCCGTCCCTTGTGCTACTGCGAAGAAAGCGAAATCATCGAGTACGCCGAGGATGCCGACATCCGCAAGTTCACCTGCACCTGCGAGTTCTCGAAGGCATCGCACCGCAAATCCATCCGCGAAGAAATCAAGAGCCTCACCAAGGGCAACTCCACGCTGAAGGCTAACTTGTTCGAAAGCATGCGCAACATCCGCATGGACTACCTGCTATGATGCGTGCACTCGCCATATGCGCAATAGCCGCCTGCATCGGGATAAGCCTGTGCGGATGCAGCTGGTCCAAGGCAAGCATCACGGAAGGCACGTTCAACGTCTACGCCCCGGCACCCTTTACTGGAGCGGCATTCTCGATGGACGAGAAGTCAAGCGTCAAGCGCGCGAGCGTACAGATCCGCAAGTTCGACAAGGAAACGTGGCAACTCCACGGACTCACGAACGAAAAAGAAACCACGGGAAGCGGCGGATACCAACTGGAAAGGAGCGACGCGAATATCGCATACCGGCTTTTGCGTTTCCCGGTTACGGGAGCATTCGACTACTTCAGCAAGAACCGCATTTCCATGTGGGGACTCGGACTCGGGCTCGATCCGTTTCCCTTTATTCGCGCTTCTGCCGGAATCAACTCTCGGTTTATCGAAGCGGGCATAACGGCTTACCTAAACCTGAGCATGAACCACTTTTCCGCAAAAGGCAAGTGGATATCGGTACAGGAAACGCTTGCAGGGGACATGGACGACTCCGGAGACATCGACTGCGATAAATGCCATGAAACCAAGTTCCACGGGGGCCTCGGCGGCTTTATAAACCTGTTCCCGATAAAGGAGCTCGCCGTCTCCTATGCGCCATTCCTTTACAGGCCCTGGTGGGATGACGAAATCCTGGATCGCGACATATCTTTCCAGTTCCCCTATATCATAACGCAATATTTCGGGGCGTCGTACCTGATTGCAAAGCACGTACAGATTTCGGCAGGGACCACGGTCTATCTCGGGAAAGCCTTCTCCGGGCACTACTGGTACTTTGATACGGGAATCGGATTCGTTTTCTAATGACAGGGATACCGCCTGTACCATTCCCTGACTTGCTCCTGGTTCCTCAAGAGCCTGCAAGTGCGCATGTTCTGGGATTCGGCAACCTTGTGGGTGATAATGTAGGTCGGTAAACCAAAAAAGGCCAGGCCCACGCCCATACACGCAAGTGTCGACTTCATTTCGCCCCCCGCGACAGCGCCTATGACCCCCCAGGCAGCCGTCATGCCTCCCACCCATTTAAGCGCAGATAAATTGGGGCTCGGATAGGGAAGCGAATCTATTTCGCACGGTAGAAACTCGTCACTCGCATAAACGACCGATTGTTGATTCTGCGCCGCGCTCATCCAGACCAGATCGCTTGACGTTTCATAGCAGACATAGCTCGCCGACACAAATTTCGAAACCTTTTCGCCGCGCTTTTCCATCAGGAAGGTGTACTTGTCCGAATCAATGGCGTACATATTCATGCCGCTCTGGTTCGTAGCAGCGGCTGGCGCAGCCGTGGCTGCCGAGACAGGCGCAGGGAGCGTATCCGGGGCCCTGGGCAACGGCCTGGCACTTGCATCGATGCCGTCGCGCGAACTGATGACGACCTTGTCCGCATTCATCTGTGCCGCCCCGCCCGCGAAAACAATCGGGACCATGGACACAAGCATATTCAAGGGGAACGGGACTAAAAGGATGGTTGCGAATCCACCGACGGCACCACCCATCATGATCGCATTGCCGTTCCTTTCAAAGTCGTCGGTGACAACGAGAGTCGTGTCAAGAACGATCCTTCCACCGTAATTCATGGTAATGTGGCGCTCGCCCTGCAAAAGGGAAACGCTTATCGGGGTGCTCCCCACGAATTCGCCATCGATATAGACAGCCGTGGCACCCTGCTTGTTGTTGATATAGACAAGCCCGCGGGTCGCATCCTTTGGGGAATGGCCCACTTGCTTGGTTGTCGCGCAACCGCACAAGATCAGCAAGACAAGGATAACGACGATGGACCTGAACATACGCCAATAATAAAAAGAATGCAGGGGACCGTTTTTTATATATTCAGTATATGCAGCCCTACATTCACCAGTTCGCAAATTTCCTGCGCGTCCACATGGATTCCATCTCGGTGGGTCTCGTGGCGACAGTACTGATGATCTACGGTGCATACATCAACAACTACTTCAAGAAGATTACGCGGAGCATCCCGTACCTCGGACGGTTCGCGCTGTTCGTCGTGCTGTGCAGTGCAGGATATGCGTTCCTTTCGTCGCAGATGGTCAGGCTGCTCAAGATGTTCCTGCAGAACCAGGCGGACATCCCGCTCATCGGGCTTGTCGGGGGCGCCTTTGTCTTGCTCGCATTCCTTGCCCGTAGCGGAAAAGACATCTAGACACGCCCTACATTTAGCAGGGTGTAGATTACTTTATTTGTACTTCTATTTTCCCAGGAGGTGGCGCTGGCGAAGCGGCGCAGTCGGGTGTTCGCGGTATATGACGGCGAACAGCTTGGTATAGGGAATTTCGCAAAGGGCCAGTTCACGCATGGCATCCTTCGCACGGCTCTTGCCCAGCTGCTTCATCGCATAGGCGTCGGCCTCGTATTCCTGGTTCCAGCAGTACAGATGGAATATGGCGCGGAAGGGAATCGCGGCTAGGTGCAGCCACAGCACCGACTCGTAAATCGAAAGACCGAACCGGGTCAGCATCGCCGCCAGGAACCACACCGCAACAATGAGGAAGATAATCTTCGTGACGCTGCGCAGGATGCCGTGATGCAGGCTCCTGTGTCCCTCTTCGTGCTTCTCGACAAAGGCGGATTCGGCTGGCGTCTTGCGCATCTCGGGCAGCGGGACGATGTCGTTTAGAAGCGGCACGACGCGGAGCACCGCGAACACGCCGCCACGGACCTGGGTCAGCCTGCGTTCTCGCACTTCGAGCACCACGCGCAGCACGACCTCGACACCGAGCAATATGTAGAGCAATACCTGTTCCACCGGAGCACTACCCTTCCGGCTTCACCATCTTGGCCACGGCATTCAGGCGGCGGATGGATTCCTCGAAGCGGGTCTTCTCCCATTCCACGAAGGCCGCATCCACCGGATGCGCGTCGTCGTAGTCGTCGAATATCTCACGGCCCCTTTCGCTGTCGCGGTCGAGCCCGTGACCCACGCGGTCGAACCAGTCCTTCTCGAGAGTGCGGAAGCGCTTGACCAGCTCCTCGAACGTCTCGGGCAGCGGTACGACGCGCATGATGTCGCGGTTCACGTCGCCAGCGACCAGGCGGCGGAGTTCGCGCGGGGCCAGCGAGGCAAGCGAGCCGTCGTTTTCCACAAGCGATATCAGCATGTCGAGCACATAGCGTTCCAGGTATTCCGCATAGGCACGCAGGGCGTCCTGGCGCACGCTCTCGCGCATGAAGTTCTCGCCGAGTCCGTCGATGTCGCGCTTGGTATAAAGGTCGCGCACAGTGACACCCTGCAGGCGTTCGTAGGCATCGAACACGCAGCGGGCGGTCTCGGCACCGTACATGTTGTAGAACGAAGGCGCAACGGCACCCTTGCCCCGCTGGGAATACTTGTAGGCGTTGCGGTCCATGGCGTAGGCGTTCTTCGCGTAGTTCCACCCGGGAATGATTTCATTCAGGCGCGCGGGCACGCTCATGAGCTGCGGGTCGCCGGAACGGATGAGCGAGAACGGGAACTTGAGCCGCTGCGGCAATGTCGTCACGCCGCTTGCGACCAGGGTAAAGGGCGACTCGCGGTAGTTGGCGGGGAACTTGACATTCACGCCAAGCCCAAAGAACATTCCCTGTCCCGGCATGATTTCCTGGTCCGGCATGCGACCGGTGTGGTTACTGCCGACGTTTGCGCCATAGCCCAGGTTGCCACAGCCTTCCGGCCACAGGGCCGCAATCAAGAGCGAATGGTGGTGCATCTGCGTCATGGGCCCTACGTAGGAGCAGTTCACCTCGGCTTCCTCAATATGGCAGCACGGCGCCACGATAGAAGACTTGACGATAGCCTTGCTCCCTACCTTGCAGCGTTCCATGAGCACCGACTTCTGGATCTCGGCACCCGTATGGACACTCACGCCCATCTGCAGGTTTGAGTTCTCGAGAATCACAGAATCGTAGACGTGCGTGGAGCGTTCGAGCGAACTCATGATGATGGAATTGCGCACCTTGGCGGCACCTTCGACACGGGCGTGCTCGCCTATCCAGCTGTTGCGCACGATGTTCGTGTTGCTCACGACCGCACCCTTGCCCACAATGGCGTAGGGCATGACGCAATCGTCGCGGTATGCCATGAGCTGTTCCTTGAATGCGGCCTCGGTCGCGGCATCGGCCTTATGGAAGAGCTGCAGGTCGACCAGGTCTGTCGTGATCTCGGGGAACACGTACACCATGCGGCCGCCCATCTCGTTACCTACGGAAATGCCCGTCCCCATCATGTAGTTTATCTTGCCGTTGCCGACAAGCGCACCCACGTTCTGGACAACGGCACCGCGGCGCACGAGCGCGTTGCTGAGTGTCGCGACCTTGTACACGAGCGCATTCTCGATAATGCTGTTATGTACGAGACTGTCGTAAATGCCTGTCGGGAACGAAACGTCGCCGGGCAGGAGCAGTGTGCCGAAAAACGCGGGCAGGTAGACATCGCCCATGAACACGGAACGGTAGATGCAGTTCGGGACGAACGCCGGTTCCACTAGGACCTTCGACCAGTCGTCGCAACGGTTGCCGTTTTTCTCTAGAACCTCGATTTCGGCAGGGGAAAGCGGGCGATACTTGCCGAGGGAAACCTTCAGGGACCGGAACCCCTCCACCGCCGTAGCCAAAACGCTGTTCTTTAGCACTTTTTTTAACTTGATCAATCTCTGCATACCCAAAAAATAGACTAAATTCCAATCGATGATGAAGGAACAACTCTTCAATTTGATTGGAAAACACCGATTCAATATTTCCATCTATACGAAGGAATTGTTTGAAAGGCGTTGCCAGGAAGAAATTATCCGCAGCGACGAGGACAAGACCTCGTTCGTGTACCTCGAGTTCAACTTTGAACAGATCGCCCGCAAGCTCGGGAACGAAGACGACAACAGCAAGTTCTGGGAAATATTCCTGGAAGCCCTGGCCAAGAACAACAGGGGATGCGATATCATCGGATTTCTCGAGAACGAGGCCGGGTTGGGCATGTTGCTCCTCGATTCCAAGGTGGAAGGATGGATGCGAGTCAAGGGCCGTATCGAGCAGACCGCCAGCATAAACAACTTCCCCCACGTGTCAAGCATCCTCTCGACCCTCGTGACTCCCATTGTCTATCCCTCCTGCATACAGGACTTGCAGCAAAAGGCGGCAGCGAATCCATGAAAGTTCTGGTCATCGGTTCCGTCTACCCCCGGTTCCAGGAAGACGCCGAAGTCCCCTGGCTCCGCACGTCCGTCGCACACCTCAAGCAGGCCGGCGTCGAAATCCAGGTACTCGCCCCGGCATACAAGGGACTGCGAGACCACGAAATAGACGGCACCCCCGTACACCGTTTCCGCTACGCGCCGGCAAGCTGGGAAATCCTCACGCACGAAGAAGGCGCCCCCTCCAAGATGGCAAGCAAGCCCTGGCTGCAGCTTCTCGCCATCCCCTACATCATAAACGGCTTTTTCAGGTGCCTTTCTATCTGCCGCAAGTGGAAGCCCGACGTAATCCATGCGCACTGGCCTTTCCCGCACGCCTATATCGCGCTCGGCGCATCGAAGCTGCTGCGCATCCCGCTGGTGCTGAACTTCCACGGGGCCGAACTGTTGCTCATCCGCAAGAAGAAATGGGTGAAGCCGCTGCTGAAATTCGCCATTGGACAGGCACGCGCCGTGTTCGCGAACTCAAGCTTTACCGCAAGCAAGATCAAGGCCATCCGCAACGTAGACGTGGAATGGAGCCCGTATGGGACTACTTTAGACGAGAGACGAGAGACGAGAGACGAGAGAGAAGGCTCGAGGCTCGAGGCTCGAGGCACGGGAAACGAGAGAGAAGGCTCGGGGCTTGTTCCGCATCCGGTGGACGGCAAGTTCAAGATCCTCTTCGTAGGTAGGCACATCGAGCGCAAGGGAATCTGCTACCTGATCGAATCTGCCAAGATGCTGCCCGCCGACAAGTTCGAGATCCGTATCGTCGGCGTGGGCGACCTTACCGAAAAGCTCAAGCAGCAGGCCCTGCAGTACCCGCACGTCGTGTTCACGGGCAAGCTTTCGCCGGAAGACCTCGCGCATGAATACCGCACCGCCAACGTATTTGTCTTGCCCGCCATTGTCGACCACAAGGGAGACACCGAAGGCCTTGGCGTCGTGCTCATCGAGGCGATGGAACTCGGGCTGCCGGTTGTCGCAAGCAACGTGGGCGGAATCCCCGACGTCGTCGTCGACGGCGATTCCGGCATTCTCGTTCCCGAGAAGGACCCCGAGGCACTGGCCAACGCGTTCAAGCGCCTCGCCAGCGACCGCGCGCTCGTCATGAGCCTGCTCGAAGGCGCCCGCAAGCGCATTGCCGAATGCTTTACGTGGAACGGCATCATCAAGCGCCAGATAGAAGTTTATAACAAGGTCATCAACAGGCGGAAAGGCTCATAGCCGATGCCGAGTCCCCATAAAGAAAGGAGAGCCATCATGTTATCGCGTTCCAGACTCTTATCCATTATGCTTGCTGCCTGGGCAGCCTTCACGTTCTCCTTTACGGCCTGTTCCGGCGAAGACGGTGCAGACGGCGTTGCCGGCAAGGACGCCGAGGAAGTCAATGTCGACTCTCTCGCCAAGGCCATACGCACGAAGGTCACCAAGGATACCAAGAAAGTCGATGTCGACTCCCTCGCCGATGCCATACGCTCGGAAGTCACGAAGACCCTTTGGGACAGCCTCTATGCCGAGCCCTACGTGGACACGATCTACAATATCCTCTTCGACAATACCTACGCCGACAAGTGGATGGACTCCGTACGCGAAGCACTGGTCGACAGCCTGAAGGATGCCGACTACGACTCGCTCTACAAGGTACTCTACGACAGCATCTACAACGATATCTATATGCAGCACGCCATCCGGACGCTCGACGCTGCCGTACTGCTTTCCAAGGACGATATCTACGGTGCTTTCGCGAACCAGTACTCGCTCATGTACAAGGACTTCAAGGGCTCGAAAGGGGAACTCCTTCCGGTACCGGTCGGCATAACGGCACGCAACACCTGCGACAAAAAGAGCAACGTTCCCTGCCGCTGGAAAAAGGTCACCCTAAAAGCCTGGATAGATGGCGCCACCGACACGAGCGTAACAACGGAATTCGTGAACCCCGACACCTCCATAACCCTCGGCGCCTCGCTGAAGTTCGACAACGACTACCTGCTCAACCTGACCGCTCCCCAGCAGGAACAGATCCAGATACGCGCCTACGCTCTCGAGAACGACCGCGAAATCCTCTTCTTCTCGGAATCCAGGCCCACGAGAGTCCATCCCATGCAAATTAACGGCGGCGAATACAAGGGCGTCGAGAATCGCCACTGGTGGTACGGAGTCTGGGTCACGCCGAACATGGACTCCATTTCTACCATCCTGGACGAAGTCGCCAAGAAGCTCCCCGACGGAACGCTCAAGGTCTACCAGCAATACGGTGATGACGAATCGATAGCCGCAAGCTCGTCACGTGTGGTAGAAGCGGTATTCGATGTCCTGAAAAAACGCAACATCAAGTATATCGAAAACGACGGTGCCGGTTCTGTCGGCCAGAAGATAAACTACCCCATCGAAGTACTGCGTTCCAAGCAGGCTGTCTGCAACGAGTTCTCGCTGCTCTTCGCATCGGTTCTTGAAGCCATCGGTTTCCAGACCGCGCTCATTATCATCCCCGACCACATGTTTGTCGGCTGGTATCCTGAAAGGGACGGCAAATACCTTGACGTCGTCGAAACGACGCTGCTCAACAGTAAGGAATCTACTTTCCAGCTCGCGAACGAGGCTGCCATAGAAACATTTACGCAAGAAGTCACGGCCGAGGCCCAACAGTCCGGAGACGCCGAAGTCATCTTGATAGACGATGTCCGCAACTTCGGCATCATGCCTAACGACATCCCGTAAAAAATCAAGGCCCCTTCAAGGGGCCTTTTTTTATACCTCGATTGTCACGCGACTGATCTTGTTGTCGTCCTTCTTCACGCGAACGATCTTTTCGATTTTCCCTTCGAGTTCGCTCACGTGGCTGATGATTCCCACCAGGCGGTTCTCGCCCGCAAGCGTCTGCAGCGTGTTGATGGCAAGCCGTAAGCTTTCGTCGTCGAGCGAGCCGAAGCCCTCGTCCACGAACATCGTGTCGAGCTGGATGCCGCCCGCCGAACTCTGCACCTCGTCGGCAAGGCCGAGCGCAAGCGACAGCGACGCCAAGAAACTTTCGCCACCGCTCAGCGTCTTCACTTCGCGCTGGCGCCCGCTCGCATGGTCGAGCACGTTCAGGTCGAGCCCGCTTTGGCTCCTGTTGTTCGTAGCTTCCATGCGCCGTACCAGTTCGTACTGTCCGTTCGAAAGGATCCTGAAGCGAACATTCGCGCGGCTCACGATGCGGTCGAAATAGGAGGCCTGCACGTAGGTCTCGAGCATCACCTTGCTTGTGCCCGAAAGTCCGCCGTTCGCCGTGGCCGAGAGGTTCCTTATCCAGCCGCGCCTGCGGAGCTGTTCCCCCAGCGAATCCACCGTCTTGCGGATTTGCGAAAGCGCATTCCTGTTCTGCGACTGTCGCGCCGTAACGGTATTTAAGCGCTGCACAAGCGCATCGCGGGTAGAGGCAGCCTCGTCGCGCTTTGCCTGCAACGCAACCAGGTCGTATTCCGGGGCGCCTTCCAACTGCGACGCCAGCGTGCCCTTGCTTGCATTCAAATCGTTCACCTGCTTTTCGCACTCGGTGAATGCGTTTGTCGCCTTTTCAAGTTCGCGCTTGGAACTGTCGAGCTGCCGCTGCGTCTCTGCAATCTGCTTTTCGGCATCGGCCTTGCTTGCAAACACGAGTTTTTTAGAAAGTTCTTCCACAGCGAGTTTGCCCGATACCACATCGGCCTTCAAGCCAGAAATCTGTTTTTCGAACTCTGTCGAGGCTTCCTGCAATCCCTCCAGTTCCCGGCGTTTTTCCGGAATGTTCTTTTCGAGGAATGCCTTGCGCTTTTCACGCTCTTCTTCCTTGGATACGGCCGTATTGAGCATCGCCATCTTGTCGCGGTTCTCGGCATATTCCGTATTGCCGCGCTCCCGGGCATCTTCCAGGATGCACTCGCCAAAGAGTTCGTGTACTACCGTATCAACGCTGGCCTGCTTTTCGTCGTAGGCGCCCTTTGCCTGCGCGGCCTCTGCACTCCTGGTACTGCGCACCGATTCCGCCTGGGCCGCCAATTCCTTGAACTGCTCCAATTCGGCCTGGCTCGGAGCCTCTACCGATTTGCAGGCCTTGTGCGGGTGCTCCGTAGAACCGCATACCGGGCAGGGTTCGTTATCGACCAAGGTCTCGGCAATGATTCCCGCCTGTTCGTTCAGGAAGGCCCGATTCATCGCCTCGTATTCCGCATTTTTCTTCTGGTAATCTGCGTCGGCCGTAATATAGAGCTGCTTCGCCTTCTCGAACTTTTCACGGCTAGTCGCCAATTCCTTGACGCTCTTCCCCACCTCCTGCAGATCTTTTTGCCTTGTCGTAAGCTTTTCCAGCTGCGCAATCAGTTCCTGCTTCTTGGAACCCGCATCGCCCAGCGATGCAAGTTCTTCTTCGAGCACAGCAATCGTCGCCTTGAGAGCTTCTACGGCCTTGCCGTTTTTTTCCAGATCCGCAACAAGACCCTTGGCTGCATTTTCCTTTTGCGCGACATCGGAGCGCCGCGTTTCCAGCTGGTCGTAATCCGGCAATGAATTCCTGAGAGTCGTGATGCTCTCCTGCAGTCTGTCACGCTCGGGCTGCTTGGCTTCGGCCGCGAACTTCGCCTCTTTCAACGGAGCCAGGGTCGGCAAGATCTTCTCAAAGTCTTCCGTAGCCTTCTTGAGAGCGTTGCGGGTCTTCTCGATATTCTGCGCCTGTCCCAGTTCCTTGTCCATCGCAGTAAGGCGGGTTTCAAATCCGGAAAGTTCCGCCTTCATTTTCGCTTGCGCTTGTTCGTCTTCTGCAATGATAGATTCCGCAGTGCTGCAGACGCCCTGCCAGTCGGCAACCTGTCTTGCTGCGGCCAGGTTTTTTGCCTGTTCCAGATCCTGCACGGACGCCGATTCCGCAGCGCACTGGATCTGGGCAACCATCGTGCATGCCGACGATTCGCTGTCGCTGCACAGCTTCTCGATTTCCGAGGCGCGCCTCTTGAGTTCGTCCTGCAATGCGTTGAACTTGTCCGTCTTGAAAATCTTGCGGAAAATCTTCTTGCGTTCGTCCGTCGAGGCCAGCAGCAGGTTCAAGAAATCGCCCTGCGCGATCATCGCGATTTGCGTAAACTGGTCGCGGTCAATGCCGACAATGTCCTGCACGGCAATATTGACTTCTTTTTCCTTGCTGACCGAACGGCTTGACGGTCCCTGTCTGCCGCTTGCATCCGGATAGTAGAGCGTGGCCGAGGCGGCTTCCTTCGTCATGCCGTCGCCACGGGCCTTGGGGCGCATGTACTCGGGATTGCGCACGACGCGGTATTCCTTGCCCGCATATTCAAAGGTCAGGTCGACTTCGGTCTTTGTCTCGGGCTTTGCGTTCAGGCAGCGGAACAACTTGGAATCGTCACGGCTGTCCCCGCTCGCACGGCCGAAAAGGGCGTACGTAATCGCATCGAAAATCGTCGTCTTGCCGGCACCGGTATCGCCCGCAATCAGGTAAAGTCCACTCTTGCCGAGCTTGTTCAAGTCAATGACGGTTCGGTCCGCATAGGGGCCGAATGCAGAAATAATCAATCGGGTCGGCCTCATCTTTCGCCCTCCCAGATTCCGTCAATGATACTTTGTACAAACTCGCTTTCTTCGCCGTTTATTTCGCGGCGGTTCATCTCGTAGAAGAATTCGCCGAACAATTGCATCGGTGACTTTTTCTCGACCTTCTCGACATTAACAGTAATCTTCTGGTTTTTAGTGCGCTCGTTGTCGTATTCGAGCATCATGAGGTTCGGGTAGATACCGCGCAGTTTCTGGGCTGCGTCAAGAACGTCGTTCTCGTCGGTGAGCTTCACGTAGACATAGTCGTCCAGCTTTTGGCCCGCGGCAATCTGGCCGCTTCGGAATCCTTCCGAAATGAGTTCAGCGAACGTCCCGCGGATTTCGCGCACGTCATGCAGCGGCGTGAGCGGGATCTCGCGGATTTGCAAGGATGCGCGCATTCCGCTATCCGCAAACAAATCACCGGCAACAGCTTCGCCCGCATTCGCGGCCGCACCGAGTTCCACGACCGTCACGGACTTTGCATGACCTGCTTCCGATTGCGAGTACTTGAGCGGCGTGCCACAGTAGCGCGCACGCACCGTGCCGTTTCCATCCTTCGCGACATTCTGCGGCTTGTGTATGTGGCCGAGCGCCACGTAGTCAAATTTTTCGAACACCGAGGCGTCCACATTCTCGAGGCCGCCCACGCACTCTTCGGCTCCTTCCGTCGTCTCGGCACCGGTCACGAACTGGTGCGCCACGAGCACGTTCCTCCGGCCTTCGGTAAACTTCATCTGCGCAATCGCCGAACGCAACGCGGTTGTATAGTCGGTGACCTCGTCACGCTCCTCGTCGCTTACGAGGCAAGCCCTTACCGTCGCGGGACGAACGAAGGGCAGCATCCACACGTCGACCTCGCCCGACACGTCTTGCAACGTGACCGGCTCGAAGGTGCCGCTGTACACAGGCGACATGTACACGCCCGTGCCTTGCATGAGCCGCGCACCGAACGCG
Organism: Fibrobacter sp.; assembly: GCA_017649565.1. Classification (GTDB taxonomy): domain Bacteria; phylum Fibrobacterota; class Fibrobacteria; order Fibrobacterales; family Fibrobacteraceae; genus Fibrobacter. The sequence goes on from JAGCGO010000066.1 coordinate 45,134, forward strand.
ATGCGTTCTGCCGAGTCATGGTTTCCGCTCACGACAAACACCTTGACACCCGTCGCGGAAAGCTTCACCAGAAAATCGTCGAGCACGGCAACCGCCTCGGCCCCCGGCACCGGCTTGTCGTACACGTCGCCTGCAACCAGCACGGCGTCCGGCCTTTCGGCCTCAACCACCTTGAGCACCTCGCCAAGGATATGCACCTGGTCTTCGAGCATACTGTGCTCGCAGACGCGCTTTCCGATATGCAAATCTGCCAAATGCAGAAACTTCATTCCACGACCTCGTCTTTCACGACAAGAAATATAACATCGTCCAGGCGACAAAAAATGTCAAATTGAAAATGTATGGCCAGTGACGTGAATAAAACTAGGGCCCCGTGCCTCTGGGCGCGGAGCCATGCGATTCCGGACAAATTCGGATTACTGGATCTTCATGCCGGCGGCCTCGAACGTGGCCTTGTTGCCTTCTTCCTTGAGGGCGACTTCGGTGAGCCAGTTGTATTCGGCGATGCCGGCGAGACCGACGCGGGCGCAGAGCTGGTCGCGCGCTACGTTGTATGCATTGAGAATCTGGACTTTCTCGTTGTCCTGGGCCTTCTCGATGCGGTCAGTCCAGCTCACGCCAAGTTCGAGGAGAGCGGCGCTCGCCTTCACGTACATCTTGGCCTTGTCTTCGTTGATGACCGGGGATGCCGGGACATTGAAGGGCTCGACCTTGACGATTGCCTCGATCTTGGGAGCGGTCACGACAGCCTGCTGCTGTGCCTTCTGTTCGGCCTTGTCCTTAGAACAAGACACAAAAAAAGAGGTGAGTATCAAGATCGATATCGTGAGAATTCGTTTTGACATACGCACCTCTTCTTCTTAGATAGTAGCGGCTTGTGGGCTCGAACCACAGACCTGCGGATTATGATTCCGACGCTCTACCAACTGAGCTAAGCCGCCAATTTTTCCCCAAATTTAGTTAAATAGTTGAATATTTCAAGGGGTTAGTTGAAATAAACACCAGTTTCTACAAAATTTTCTCCCCATTCAATAACCTGCCAGCCCGGAGCAGAACTCATCAAGTTGAAAATGGGTGCCTGCGGATCGATTTGCATTTGCGTGGAAGGCGCGACATGCACTTCTTGCTGCGACGGCAGCTGCAGGTGAAAATTAAAATGATAATGTCCGGTAAAGATGTGCTTGATATTCTTGATTGAAGACAACGTTTCTTGAACCTCGTCAATGTTCTTGAGCGCGTACTTCAAGTCCATGAACCTGTGGTTGCACAGGCATGGCGGATGATGCATGAACAGCAGCACCTCGTCGTCCACCTTTGCCGCTTCGACCTTCAACCAGTCCAGCTGGTCCTTGGAAACTGTACCGCACCCGCTATCCAGGAAGAACAGCGTACGGCCGCAAATGTCGTAGCGGTAATAGCATTCACCGTTCCTGACCTTGCCCTCTAGATCGAAATACTTTTGCATGACATCGAGGCGATCGTGGTTCCCAGGAATCACGCACACGGGGACAGAACAATTCTTGAGCAAGTCGGCCACATACTTGTAGGCGCCTTCTTCTCCGTCCTCGTTAGCCAGATCGCCGGACAGCACAAGCAGGTCAATGTCCTTCATGGACGTTGACTTCAGGGCAGACTCAAAGTTTGCACGGACGTCTATGCCCTGTACAAAACCATCGTCCTCTCCGATATGAATATCGGATACTTGTCCTATCCTGATGACTTTTGAAATCATACGTGTAAAGAATATAGATAATACAGCGCTACAGGCCTTGTATTATTTTGCTTATGTATCTCTTTTGCAATTGTTCTTCTGACCGGCTATGCCAGTTCTCAACGTGTTTTTGTGCCTTCACTGTGGATTGCTGTCAAAGATTGAACTTCAACATCTATCCATGTTGAAAGTCGTGAATAGAATTCGAGTTTTCAATGTAATCTACATCACACTTTCGTTTCATATCTCTATGATCTTCAAGCGTATATCTCGAAAACCCGAAATTTCTATCCACAATCAACACCATCAATACTACTTCTATTTATATAAATAGATAGAAGATATTAGAAAGGCTGTTGAATCTTTTCCTTGCCGTTGGCAGCAGGAGCAGCAGCTTCCTTGGCGGCAGGAACTTCGTTGGAGCCCATGTTGCAGTTACCCTGGAAGATAGCGCCTTCCTGGATGATGAGCTGCTTGGTCTTGATATTGCCCACGAACTTGGAGGAGTTCTCGAGAACGAGCTTGCCAGAGCAATCGATGTTGCCCCTGACAGTACCGGCGATGACGGAAGAGGTCACCTTGATTTCGCCTTCGATACGGCCCGTACGTTCGACAACGAGGTCACCTTCGATGTTGACGCTGCCCTGGACGTTGCCAGCGACGCGGACGTCGCTCTTGCCGAGGATATCGCCCTTGATGGTGATGCTATTGCCAATCTGAGTGATTTCTTGTTCTTTATTAGGCATGTTTTCTCCTAGTAGTTAAAGAAAGATTCGGGGTTTTGCGGAACTCCGTCCTTCGTGATGGTGTAATGAAGATGCGGTCCAGATGCATTGCCAGTGCTGCCGATAGTGCCGATAATATCGCCCTTCTTGACCTGGCGCCCTTTGCGTGTCCTCATATCCTTGAGATGGGAATAACTCGTTATGTAGCCGTTCCCGTGATTAACAATTATAGTATTACCGAGCTCACCTTTTTCGGCCGCGAACTCAACTGTACCTGTTCCAGTGGCAAAAACGGGATTTCCGACCTTTGCAGCGAAATCTGTCCCGTTGTGTCCGGTTTCTTCGTTGAATGTCTTGCTGATCATGCCGACAACCGGCAATATGTTCGGGAGCCTCTCGATTCTCTGCCTTTCCTCGAAACTTTTCCAGCCGTGGAGGCCTTCGAAGTCGACTTCGATCTTTTCGGGCGGCGTATGCACGAACTTGCTCTTGTCGATAAGGCTGTTGATCTTGTTGGAATCGTTCTCGAGGAATGTCCCGAGAATATTCTGTATCCTTCCTTCAAAAATCCAGAGGGAATCCAGGTGGGTCAGCACTTCCTCGTAGTTGGCGTTCACCTTGACGAGCTGGGCGTCTGTCTTTTTTAACGTCTCGTAACGGGCGATTTTCGCGGTCATCTTGCCGATATGCAGAATGAACACTATCGAGAATATGATAATGACTACCAGGGCAATGCGTATTGCAGTAAGCATCGTCGCCGATACATGGTACTGCTTTATCTGCCGGGAATCATCCGGGATGACCTGGATGGTGTACGACTTGAACTTTAGCTTCAGGAATTTCACGATTTAGCGGTTCTCCAAAAGTTCCTGGATACGAGTCAAGTCGTCCATGGAATAGTAACTGATGACGATGGTGCCCTTGGACTGGTCGGACGCACTCGGGTTCAGCTCGACCTTGGTTCCGAAATAGCCTTCGAGCTTGGACTCGAAATTCTTGAGGTCGGCACTCAGTTCCGGCTTCGGCTTCTTTACGGCCGGACTTGTCGAGGTTGTTGAAGCGTCGGCCCCTTCGGCAAGCTCAGGGTCCTTGCCAAGGTCGGTGAGCTTGTCGAACCGCTCGTCTCTCGTCTGATAAATATCCTCCCCGCGGATGACGGCTTCGATCTGTCGGACGTTCAGTCCTTCGTCGATAATCCTCTTGGCGAGGCTTTCGGGATCTTCGACCTTGTCGCTGCAGAGGGCACGTGCGGCGCCGCTGTTCAGCTTGCCTTCTACTATCCAAGTGAGCACTTGTTCCGGAAGCTTCAGAAGGCGGAGCGAGTTCGTGATGGCGGAGCGGGACTTACCAACAATCTTGGCCAAATCTTCGTGGGTATAGCCGTGATTATCGATCAACTGTTGATAAGATCTTGAAACTTCGACCGGGTTCAGGTCGACGCGCTGGATGTTCTCGATGAGGGCCCATTCGGCCATCGTCTTGTCGTCGAGGTTTTCGTAGACCTGCGCCTTGATGACCGAAAGACCGGCGAGCTTTGTCGCGCGGGTACGGCGTTCACCGCTGATGATCTGGTAACGGTCGCCCACCTTGCGGACGACGATCGGCTGGATCAGGCCGTGCTGTTCGATGGTCTCGGCGAGTTCCACGAGCTCGTCGTCGCTAAAAAATTTGCGCGGCTGGAACGGGTTCGGGTCGATGAGGTTGACATCGATTTCGACAATCCTGTCCTTTTCGTTTTCCTGGGCCGGCGCGGAAGCTTCAGTGGGTATGATGCCACTGTTCAAGGAATGGTCCTTGAGAATGTCGGAGAGGCCGCGGCCGAGAGCGAGAGACTTTTTTCCCATTTTTTGAAATCCTTGATTAATATATAAATTCTGTTTGCTGCGTATTTAATGCCGATGGTATAATTTATTTTTCCTTGTTCAGGATTTCTTCGGCGAGTTTCATGTAGGCCTGCGAGCCGCTGCTCTGCACGTCGTACAGGATGACCGGCTTGCCGTGGGACGGGGCCTCGCTCAACTTGACGTTGCGCGGGATGACCGACTGGAACACCGTATCGGAAAGGTTCTCGCGAACTTCCTCGGCGACCTGCTTGCAGAGACTCAGGCGGGCGTCGTACATGGTGAGCAGCGTTCCCTCGATCTTGAGGTCGCCATTCAGGTTCTTCTGCACTTCGCGGATTGTCTTGAAAAGTTCGGTCATACCCTGCAGGGCGTAGTATTCGCACTGCACCGGGATGAGCACGCTGGTGGCGGCGGTCAGCACGTTGAGCGTGAGGAGGTTCAGGCTCGGGGGCGCGTCGATGATGATGAACTCGAATGCCTGCTTGAGGATGTTGATAACTCTTTCGAGACGGCGTTCACGGCTCATGGCGTTCACGAGCTCGATTTCCATCACGGCCAGGTCCGGTCCGGACGGGATGAGCTTCAGGAAATCCAGCGGCGTGTCGAGAATGGCAGGCTTGATGGTTTCGTAGCTGAGGTTGTCGGGATTGCCGGCCAGGTTCAGGACTTCGTGGATATCTTCGTCCTGCGCCTCGTTGAAACCGAGACCCTGGGAAGCGTTGCCCTGAGGGTCCATGTCGATAAGAAGGGTCTTCTTTTCGAGAGCGGCAAAACTTGCGGCCAGGTTCACGGCCGTCGTGGTCTTGCCCACGCCGCCCTTCTGGTTACAGATCGCTATTACTTTACTCATTCGTTACCTCGAGTGACTAAGGCGTAAACTTGTTCTTCTTGGGGTAGTGCATATTTATATATGTGTACCGCCGGGTCGTTTTCCAAGTGAACGATATTGTTGAAACTTTTTAGGGTGAGGAACGTCCCGCCCTTCTTGAGTCCGGGTTGGGCACGTTCCCAGTCGTTTTCGAAAGTCGAGAGGGCGCGGCAGCTGATAAAGTCCAGGTCCGAAAGGCCGGAGGTCTCGAAGCGCTTGCCCACGACAGTCAGGTTTTGGAGTTGGAGCTTTTCCTTGGCGTAGTTCATGAACTGCACGCGCATGTTGCGGGGCTCGACCGCATAAAACTGGATTTCGGGCATCACGATGGCGAGCGGGAAAACCGGACAACCCGCACCCGCACCCATATCAGCCCAGCGTTTAGACGAGAGACGAGAGACGAGAGACGAGAGATTGTTTGAGGGTAAACCATTATTGGACGATGATTTTTCCCTCTCGTCTTTCGTCTGTAGGACCGCAGGTCCGTTCTCTCGTCTAATATATATATAGGGTACCAACGAGTCGGCGATGTGGCGGCTGAGGATTTTTTCGGAATCTTTCGTCGAAATCAGGTTGCCGAACTGCTTGGTCTCCACTACCAAATCGGCATACAGGTAGAGCCGTTCAGTCGTCTCCTTGGACAGCTGTACGCCTTTCTCTGACAAAAATTGACAGAATATTTCCTGTTGCCTGGTATCTTCCGATGGTCTCATTAAGTATGTTCCACGTGAAACGTCTTGTGGATATCTGACGTAACGTTCCCTAATTTAGAATATCTTACTAACAAAAAGGCCGCCGGAAATCCGGCAGACCGAAAATTTTAAAAATATTTGTGGATAATATTTTAGTAAATGTTGAGAAAATGTTGAATCTTGTGATTTATCTATCAACACCGCCGACAGCGAAAAATAGGCCCAACTTTGTTTCACGTGAAACTTTATCGGCCCACTTTTATAATATGTTCGCTCTTGGCGGGGCGGCCGAGGAGGTCGAAATGTCTTACCTTTTCTGGAATGGTTGCCGGGCGGACCTTGCGACGGATCGATGTGGTGGGCTCATTGGCGAGAACATAAAACCACTTTGCATCGTTATTGCTGAAGGATACAATAAAGCCGTTTTCCGTGTTGGTTATGGTGTCTTGGTATTCGTCAATGATGTTTTCAAGGTTTTGAAATGTTGAATCATTTTTTGGGTATTCGTAAACAGTGACGTTGCAGATATTTTCATTGTTGGCGTCAGGTGTAGTGATGGAAATATTTTTTGCCGCTTCTATTTTTTTTAAGGTATCGTTTTTCAAAAAAGTCATTGTCATATCATCTATAGTAAAAACTCTGTTTTGTATGATGCGGATATAGGCAAAAACGGAAGAATCAAGGGATGCGATTTCTTCATCTGTTAAAGTGTCTTTCATCATATGGTAAGAAATGAGGGTAGAAGAATCTCCTTTAAGGGAAGTGCGTTCTTCTTCGGACAATATGCCATCCACATAGATTGTTCTATTTGTTGACGTATCTGTTTTTACGGTAACAATTTCAATGGGCGCGTATTCGCAATCGCCGTTGCATTTAACAATGCTGTTGGGATTGTCATTTTCAATGGGTACGTATTCACAGTCATCGCCATAGCATCTGACCGTGCTGATGAGGTTGCCGTTCTTATAATAAAACTTTGATTCCGAATAATAAACCAGGGAACCGAAGTAATTTGCCGCATAGAGGCTATCGAGGCGGTATTCATCAAAATTCCAGAAAGATACCGAAAGGCGCATGTAGTCGCGGCAGCCGGCGGCGAAAACGTCCAATGTCAGAATGGCGAGAATAAGGATGAGTTTTTTCATGGGCAGATTACCTGTTCACTTTTATAATATGTTCGCCTTTGGCGGGGCGGCCGAGGAGGTCAAACTTTTTAACCTTTTCGGGAATGATTGCCGGGCGGATTTTGCTGTGGATTGATGTGGTGGAAACACCATTGCGCGGAACCATATAATATATCATGACCTTGTTGTCCAGCCCTTCCTCAATATAGGTTTTGCTGACGGTAATCCTTCCATCCTGGTTGGAGGTTTCGAAACGGTCCCATGTTGTCCAGGTGCCGTCGTAGTATTCTTTTTGGTAGCAGGTGTTTGTATCCGTTTCGTCCATGACAATGATCTGGTCTTCGGAGGACCTGAAGATGGTATCGTTTTTCAAGACGTAGATGCTGGTATATTCGCCGTCTTCGTCAGTTGTAGTGACAGCGAGTGAATCCCCGTCAAAGTAGATGATATCTTTTATTTCTTCTTCGCCCGATGTTCCTATTATTGTCCAGACATTTCCTTCATGGGTGATATTGATATTCACGCTGTATTTTTTATCGCGGTATTCCCATTCCCCGTCGCGGTAGTCGCCTTCGTGTACGCTGTCGAGAATACCGTCTTTATAGTAGCCCTTCCAAGTGTAGATACGTTCACCCCTGTTGTTGGCAGTACCCTTGTCCACGTACATGCTGTCCAGAACGAAGTCGCTATAATCTTTATCGTGCATAAGGTATTCATATCTCTGGAATTCGAAAATCGTCTTGAGGCAGTTTGCGGAAGCCAGGGAGAAAAAAGTCAGAGCGAGAATAAGGATAATCTTTTTCATAGTCGGAAATATAGTAAAGGGTTTATCGTTTGTTTCACGTGGAACAATTTGTTTTCCTTGCCGAAGGGACCGGGCGTCTCATTTTGTTATGAGGAGACGAGAGACGAGACGAGAGACGAGAGAGGGCAATGGGGCCTCGAACCTCGAACCTCACCGCTTCCTATAATATATAGTGGTATACTTGTCGCCGCCGTCGCAGGGGCCGGGTGCCTTGACATACCTGTTGCGGTTCGGTTCGAATATGTTCTGGATGAGGAAGTCTCCCCTGGTTTCGTATTCATATGTAGTGTATATTTCCTCGCCTACCTTCAGGACACTTCCGTTGCCGAACTTCTTTTCTTTTCTGTTCGCCCGGTAGCACTTGTTTTCGTCTTTGGGATCGCGGTATATAATCCAGTTTCTGGGAATCCCGTTGTCCAGTTCATGGATAGTGTCGTTCTTGATGTAGAACGTATAGTGCCGATCGGGATCTTCGTTTCGAACGATGTCGACGGAATCCTTCCCGCGGTAGACGGTGAAGTTCATGTAGGCGTTTTCCGGAGGGAAAGTCCAGGTATATTTTTTGAGCTTGCCTACCTTGGCGGAATCCACCTTCCAGTTTGGGACTATGGTCGCCTTGCTTCCCTTGTCGAGGCAGGAATGCGTGAAAGTCAAGTTGTCGAGGTGGTTCCCGTTCCAGTGGTACTTGATGGTATAGGTTAGAGATTTTTCCTGTTGGTGCAGACTGTCCGGTTTCAGGCTGCCGGGGAGGATGTATGTTCTTATATCATCGTCCGGCATGTATTGCGTGGCGAAATACTCGAAGGTCTCGCGGACGCAGTCGACCGCATGTGCATTCAGAACGGCTAAGGTGAGAATGAGAAAAGGTTTCATGTGAAACATTGTTGCGGGGATTTACTTATACCGTTATCTCTACCCTGTTTCCTTCGGGATCGAGGACGACGCTTTCGTAATACCCGTCGCCGGTAGTCCGGGGTTGCCCTACGACCTGGATTCCGTCTTTGGACATTTGCCGGGTGAGACGGTCCACGTCCTCTTTCGACCCGACCGAAAAGGAAAGATGGGTTAGTCCCAAATGTTCCACGTGAAACATGCGCGAGGTATCGGCGTCCTTTCCTATGTCAGGGCGATGCATGACTTCGAGGCGGGTGCCACTTTCGAAGGTGACGAATCGGCTCGTGAATTGTTTTGTCGGATTGTGATAAAGGGGTTGGACTACCCCGCCGAAATACTTTCGGTAGAATTCGCAGACCTTGTCGATGTCATTGACCCAGATGGCTACGTGTTCGATCTTCATGGGTGCCTAACATTATTACTTCAGTTTCTTGCTGGGTAGCACGAAGCAGTCGGCGGCCGCTGGCTTGTCAGCGAGAATCGAAAAAACTACTCCCGTTGCGCAGAGCGAATTTATAAATATCGGACTATCTGTCAGATTCTTCTTTCTTGGAGTATGTGTCGGTTGGTCGTTGATTTTTAAACTATCGGCGGGCGCCTCCACATCATCATTATAGTCTACCTTGAATATCAGGGCACGGTCAATTTTTACGGAAGGGTCTTCCGATTTTTGGGGCAAGAGTTGTGCGAACGGCAGATCAAAAACAAGTAATATAATAGGTATGAGAATACGATATTTCATATCATCAATATAGATAATTTGTTTGTTGTCTCCCTAAAAAAAATGTTAAATTATGGGCAGGGTATTTTTATGCAAAAGTTTTCACATAGCTATATGGTGGCCGGTCGCGATATGGACCTGGATTATCGGATGTTGCCGATGGCTGCCCTGGCATATTACGAGGACAGTTTCGCCCGTTATCTGGGTAGCCGGTTTCTTGCCGCTTTCGATATCCGGGCTCAGGGTTTGTACTGGATCATTTCCGAAATAGATATGCGGATAGATGGAGAACTCCCCCCATGGTCCGAACGCTTTGATGTTGAACTCTGGATTTCGGAAAAGTCCAGGATAAAGATTTATTGCGACTTCACCATGAGTTACGGTGGCCGGGTCTTTGCCAGGGGGAACTGTTGCTGGATTGTCTTGGACAAGAACAGGAAGCGCCCTGCCGATACCAGGATCCTTGATGGTAAGGTTGACCTCATCGAGGAACTTGCCGCCGGTGAACACCGGAAGTTCGAATGGCAGGCATCTGAAAAATTGATGAACATGCTCGAGCATCGCGTGGGCATGAATGACATCGATTTCAACCGTCACATGAACAACAGGACGTACCTGGACTTGGCGGTGGCCTGCCATATGGAGAGTTCCGGTTTCGAAGATGCCGTGCGAAGAATCCGGGTGAAGTTCATGCAGGAATGTTTTGTCGGGGATGTTCTGAAGTGCCATGAATACGGACTGGAAGATAACTGTTTCGGCTACAGTTTGGAAAGGGATGGTTCCCCAGTCTGTCAGGTAATCCTGGAATTCGAGAAGAGGGTGCCGCGTGAACCTATCGAGGGGATGCCCCTGGCATTGCGTCTTGAACAGTTCAAACCGTAGGTGGTTTGTCGAGTAATATCATGTTTCACGTGAAACTTTATCACTGTATCCTTCCGTACCTTCTTGTGCTGCTGATGGCATCTGCCTCATTTGCGGATGAGTCGGAAGAAGAGGAAAAAGCAGGGGTTGACACGAACGAATCTGGATTTGAGTTGATTCCTTGGAGTGCATTTATCGGAGGTGGGAATGCCTTTATTGCAGGAGTTGACTGGGTGTTTGGTGATTATAGCTTTCTTTATGATTCCTTTCTCGATGATTCGTCTTCCGAACGGAAGGGTTCCTCGAAACAATTATGGGTCTGGTCTCTTCGAACTCAGGTACTTTGGACTTCTAGTTATGGTATTTATTTACAGCCTACAATACAATATTTATATGTAGGAATTCCTCTTTTAGGTTTATTTAAAGTTTCGGTAGGTCCGGAAATAGGTTACAAGATAAAGAATGGTTTTGAATATGGTGGCTCAGCTCGTGTAGGCACATTCATTGATATTTTGAATTTTGAAATAGGGTATTTGGTAAAGTCAGAAAGAACCTATATGAATATTATACTCAATATCCCTTCGGGGCTCAGAATTTGGACATGATGGAGGTTTTATGATAGAGATTGAAGTTGTCCAGGGAGACATCACGAAGCTTGCAGTGGATGCCATCGTGAATGCGGCAAACTGTTCGCTGCTGGGTGGCGGCGGTGTCGACGGAGCGATCCACCGGGCGGCGGGTCCTGATTTGTTGAGGGCGTGCATCCCCCTGAACGGTTGCGAGACAGGTAAGGCCAAAATTACTCCGGGGTTCAAGCTTCCGGCGAAGTTCGTGATTCATACTCCGGGACCAGTCTATCGGGATGGCCAGCACGGTGAACCTGCGCTTTTGGAATCTTGCTACAAAAGTTGCCTCGCCCTTGCCGAAGAGAACGATTGCGAGACGGTCGCCTTCCCTGCCATCTCGACCGGCGTCTACGGCTACCCCTGGGAAGCGGCCACCGAGATTGCCGTAAGGACGGTCCGGAACTTCCCGGTGCAGAAAGTCAGGAAAGTCATCTTCTGCTGTTTCGGGGAAACACTATATAATATATATAGGGAAGCGGTGAGCTGTGAGGTTCACCGCGACAATTAATCCTAACCCCTAGTCACTGTCTACCTCCTACTTCCTACTGTATACCAACCCCTAACCACTTTTTATATATTTTCATCTAGTTCCATCAAGGAGATCAACATGGAAGAAGTCAAGAATTTTATCAAGGAATGCGGCGCCTATTTCCTCGCGACGGTCGACGGTGACCAGCCGCGTGTCCGTCCCTTCGGCACCATCGAAATTTTCGAGGGCAAGCTCTACATCCAGACCGGCAAGTCCAAGGACTGCTCGAAACAGATTCAGAAAAACGGCAAGGTCGAAATCTGCGCCATGAACAAGGAAGGCAACAAGTGGCTCCGCCTGGCCGGCACTCTCGTCCGTGACGACCGCCGCGAACCCAAGGTCCACATGCTCGAGAACTATCCCGAGCTCAAGTCGATGTACTCCCCCGACGACGACAATACCGAGGTCCTGTACTTCAAGGATGCGACCGCGACCTTCTATTGTTTCACGGCGGCACCCCGCGTCGTTAAGTTCTGATGCCTCAATAATTTGGATGTAATCGACTCCAATCGGTCGGTTCCAATCCCGCTCATGTGGATAGATTTGTAAACATACTATTAACTATATCATGGCTCCAGTATATGGAGCCATGTTCATTAGTGGATAGATTTTGGATAAAATCGGATTTTTTATCAACAGCAGCCAGGTCGAATAAAGACAAAGTTTCATTGTTTCACGTGAAACTTTTAGGAAAAATCGCCAAAAAAGCCTTTAATTTCGCTAGGAAAAAGCGAAATCTGGACAGGGGTATTGACTGCCAGAAACGGGACGCCAGAATGTCGATTTGTGGATATTATGTGAAGTTTGAAAATTAAGCGCTGTTGCATGGAAGTAGTTAATCAACAACTTGTCAACATGCTACCTGGATGAAACTCCTGAAAAACGGAGGGAAAACGGCCTTTTTCCAGAACGATAATTGTAATAAAAATTTACAAAAAATATAATATTCATCGAAAAAATTAGTTTATTTTGTAGCGAAGAATCCATATAAAGGAAGGTTAAAAATGAAACTAGTTATTTCTGTATCGGGTGGCGGTGCCTTGGGCATTGGCCCCCTCCAGTTCATGCGTAGACTCGAAGCCGATCTCGGCAAGAAACTTGGTGATGTGTGCGCCGCTTTTGCCGGTACGTCGACTGGGTCCATTATTGCTTCGGGCCTGTGCTCCGGAATGTCGGCTGACGAACTGTATGGTATGTATAATGACAATCTGTCGGCCATTTTCACGAAAAGAAAGGGCACCGTGGTTCCCGAACTCGCATCGAACTACTACCGCTACGACAATGCCAACCTGAAAAAGCTGCTTTACAAGTATTTTCCGGGCAAGATGGATGCCTTTGACAAGCCCATCTTTATTCCCACCACCTTCATGAACGGCGAAAGCGTCGAAAAGGTGTGGAACCGCGAAGATAGCTGGATGGACAGGGCTTTTGCCGTTCTTTCCAGCTGTTCGGCCCCGACATATTTCGATACGCTGAATCTTGACGGCAAGATTTTCTGCGATGGCGGCTTGTGGGCCAACGATCCCATTATGGTGCTGGAATCGGGCATCAAGAACCCCTGCAAGCCGGACAAGAAGGCATGCAAGGAAATCATGGATGACGGGTTTATCATTCTCGCTTTCAATACCGGCATGGTCCATCCGAACAATGCGCCGAAGAAAAAGAACGCTCTCGGCTGGCTGAACTACATCATGGACGAATGGGTCGCCCGTACCGGAAATTCCAACTACTTCGAAGCCTGCGCCAATATCGGCAAGGACAATATCTTCCGCTGCGCTCCGGAAGTTGCAAGTGCCTACGAAATGGACAACCTGAAGAAGGTCAAGGAAGTTTCCGATATTTGGGACAAGTACTACGGCCAGGTGAAGCAGAAAGTCCTCAAGTTCGTGAAAACGGCGCTTTAATCAGACGTTTAATATACTCTCTCTACTCTATCCCGGGTTTCCCGGGATTTTTTTGTCCTGTTAGATACTGTTTCATAGTAAGACACGCCAGGACGTGGCACAGAATTTGCTAAAAGTTGCTAAATTTTAGCCCGTAAATTTTTAATACAGCAAGTCCGCGGGTTTTCCCTCGGCTTTTATAAAGGATTACTATGAGTCTTATCGATACCATCCTCCACAAGGCATTTGGTACCCCCCATGAACGCAAGGTGAAAAAGCTCCGTCCGGTCATCGCGCAGATCCACGCGGCACGCAAGGCCCTGGAGGCCCTGGACGACGCAGCCCTTGCCGCTAAGAGCGCCGAGTTCCGTGAAAAGCTCAAGAACGGTGCCACGCTCGAGGACATCAAGGTGGAGGCATTCGCGGTCTGCCAGGAAGCTTGCGACCGCCGTCTGGGTATCTTCAACATTTTCAAGCCCGAGAACAACTTCGACTTCAGCAAGCTCGGCGACCTGCAGCAGTACACCGACGCCGCGAAGGCAGAACTTGCCGCCGGCAAGAACGAATGGGAAGTCTACATGCCTGCCAGCGTCTACGCGAAGGTGCGCGAACTCTATCCGGATTCGGTGAAGCCGTTCCGCATGATGCCCTTCGACGTGCAGATGATCGGTGGCCTCGTGCTCCACGAGGGCGCCATCGCCGAAATGGCCACCGGTGAAGGTAAGACGCTTGCCGCGGCACTCCCGGTCTACCTGAACGGCCTCGGAGGCCACGGTGTGCACGTGGTGACGGTGAACGACTACCTCGCCGGCCGTGACGCGAAGCAGATGGGCCTCGTGTACAAGTTCCTCGGGCTCACGGTGGGCCTCATCGTGAACGGCCTTGATTCCGAGCAGCGCCGCGAAAGCTACAACAGCGACGTGACCTACGGTACCAACAACGAGTTCGGCTTCGACTACCTGCGCGACAACATGGCGGTGGAACCGAGCCAGCTGGTGCAGCGTGAACTCAACTACTGTATCGTCGACGAAGTGGACTCCATCCTTATCGACGAAGCGCGTACTCCGCTCATCATCAGCGGCCCGGCCGAAGACGCGACCGAGAAGTACGCGAAGGCGAACGAGATTTCCAAGAAGCTCGTGAAGAACAAGGACTTCTCGGTGGACGAGAAGGACAAGAACATCCAGCTGACCGAGAAGGGCGTGAACCACATCCAGGAGATGATGGGCATTACGAACCTGTACGGCGAACACGCCGACTGGGTGCACTTCTTCGACAACTCCCTGCGCGCCTGGTACCTGTACGAGAAGGACGTGGACTACATCGTGCGCGACGGCGAAATCGTCATCGTCGACGAGAACACGGGCCGCCTCATGGAAGGCCGTCGCTACTCTAACGGCATGCACCAGGCCATCGAGGCCAAGGAGAACGTGCCTATCCGCCGCGAGAACCAGACGCTTGCGACCATCACGTTCCAGAACTACTTCCGCATGTACAAGAAGCTTTCGGGCATGACCGGTACGGCCGAAACCGAAGCGACGGAATTCATCAAGATTTACAACATGAACACCTGGGTCATCCCGACCAACAAGCCCTGCATCCGCAAGGACATGCAGGACATGGTGTACAAGAGCGAAGACGCCAAGTGGCGCGCTATCGTGGCCGACATCAAGGACCGCCATTCCAAGGGACAGCCGCTCCTGGTGGGTACGGCTTCCATCGAAAAGTCCGAGCACCTGCACGGCCTCTTGGAGAAGGAAGGCATCCCGCACGAAGTGCTGAACGCGAAGAACCACAGCCGCGAAGCCGAGATCATCCAGTATGCGGGCCACGAAGGCAAGGTGACGATCGCCACCAACATGGCCGGCCGTGGTACCGACATTGCGCTTGGCCCCGGAGTGACCGCGCTGGGCGGCCTGCACGTGCTCGGCACTGAACGCCACGAGTCCCGCCGTATCGACAACCAGCTGCGCGGACGTTCCGGACGTCAGGGCGACCCGGGTTCCAGCCAGTACTTCCTTAGCCTGGACGACAACCTGATGCGCATCTTCGGCGGCAGCAACGTGAAGAACCTGATGAGCCGCTTCGGCGTGGGCGAGGACGAGGTGATTACGCACCCGATCGTCTCCCGCAGCATCCGTGGCGCACAGCGCCGCGTGGAAGGCCAGAGCTTCGACATCCGTAAGCACTTGCTCGACTACGATAACGTGATGAACGAGCAGCGCAAGGTGATCTACGGGCTGCGCCGCCGCATCCTGAACGGCGAGGACATCCGCGAAGAGATCATGAACCGCATCGAGGACGCCTGCGACATCAAGGTGAGCAACTACGTCCCGGCCAAGACCTACCCCGAGAGCTGGAACCTCGAAGGCCTGCACACCGACCTGCAGCGCACGCTCGGCATGGAATACAACCTGACCTTCGAAGACGCGACGAAGAAGACGCCGGAACAGGTGCTCGAAGACGTGATCAACCTCTGCAAGGTGCGTTACGACAAGCTCACGAAGATCATTCCGGATACGGACTTCCGCAACATCGAACGTCGCTTCCTGCTCATGACCATTGACCAGGTCTGGAAGGAACACCTGTACGCGATGGACCAGCTGAAGGATGCCATCCGCTTCCACGGCTACGCCCAGAAGGACCCGCTGATGGTGTACAAGAGCGAAGGCTACAAGCTGTTCGAAGGTTGCCTCGAGAAGATTGCGACGCTCACCGCTCTGCGTATCTTGAACATCCGCATCACGCTTCCGAACGGCATGACCGTGTCGCCGGACCAGCTGCAGCTCAAGAGCCAGGAGCAGATTGACGCCGAACGCAAGGCCGCTGCAGAAGCCGCCGGTGCGGAAAGCCGTCCTGAGCAGAGCGAAGAATCCAGTGCCGAACCTGCCGAGGAACAGCTGAGCGCCGAGGGTGCCAAGGCTGCCGGTCTTGCCGGCCAGGCTGCCGCTTCCGAGACGAACGCCCTTTCCGAAGATCAGCGCGCACCGCAGCCGATGCCGCAGTCCGCTCTTCCGGGAACGCGTCCGGCCGCTGTTCGCCGTACCTATACGAATCCCGCCGTTGCCGCTGCCGCACGCCGTGCCCAGCAGGCCGGTCCGAAGCTCGGCCGCAACGATCCGTGCTGGTGCGGTTCTGGTCTCAAGTACAAGAAGTGCCACGGCAAGGATTTGGAATAAGCGTTACTTTGTAACAAATCTTGACACAGAATCCCCGGCCTGGTGACCGGGGATTTTTGACGGGATTAGAGTGGTGTTCGATGTTTGCTAAGGACAATCGACCGCTCGGGCACTGCCGGCATTGGCAAGAACCTCCTAAAAATTTTGCATATTTGTACCCATGAATACGGCAAAGCGTTTTTTTAGCCTCGAAGGTATCGACGGGTCGGGAAAGACGACCCAGATTGACATGCTTATCGAGGCGCTGACCGCGGAAGGCTATTCCGTCGTGAAACTCCGCGAACCGGGCGGTGCGAAGATTTCGGAACGCGTCCGCGAGATTCTGCTCGACCCCGACTTCAAGGGCGTCATGGGCGACAAGACGGAACTCTTGCTCTACAATGCGGCCCGTGCCCAGGTCATCCACGAGATTATCCAGCCAGCGCTCGATGCGGGCAAGGTCGTGATCGCCGACCGTTTCGCGTGGAGCACTTATGCCTACCAAGGGTACGCCCGCGGCTTGGGGGCCGACATGGTGCAGCGCCTGACGGAGCTCACCTGCGGCAACTGCTTCCCGGAACTGACCGTCGTGCTCGACATCGACGTCGCGAGGGGCCGCGCTCGCACCGCGAAGCGGGGCGAGGCACCCGATCGCCTGGAGCAGGAGAAAGCCGAATTTTTCGAACGGGTGCGCCAGGGATACCTGGCCGCGGCCCGCGACTACCCGGATTGCGTGGCCGCCATAGATGCCGACCGCAGCGCACAGGACGTGTTTGCGGACCTGTACAAGCTCGTGAAGGGCCGACTCTAATCGGCCCCTGACTAAAGGATTATACATAAATGAAAAAATGGAGTTTTGACGTTTCCAAGGACGACACCCTGGCCGTAAAGGGTATCGCCATCATGATGATGCTGGTGCACCACCTGTTCGCCTTCCCGGCGCGCCTGCTTCCCGGTACGCATTTCAATAGTTTGTTCGTATTTTCCGACGCGACGACGCTGGAATGGCATGTGTCCGCCTTCTGCAAGGTGTGCGTTGCCATATTTACGCTCCTCGCGGGATACGGTATTTTCAAGAGCTATTCTTCCAAGCTGCTTCCCAGCGACGAACAGTGCGAAACGTTGCTCGCCTTTTTTGCCCGCCGCCTCAAGAAGCTCTACTTCAAGGTCTGGCCGGTGTTTATCGTGTTTGTACCGCTGGGCCTGATTCTCGGCAAGCCGAACGTGAACACCTACGTCTCGCACTGGATCAGGAACGCGCTCCTTCTCGAGACGAACTTCAATTTTGAATGGTGGTTCCTTACGGAATACGTCATCCTCATTTTCATGACTCCGATGGTCATGTGGTTCTTCAGGCGCAAGCGGAGCAACATCTACAATGACATAGTCTGGATTATCCTTTTGAACGTGTTCGTGACGAGAATCCTTGCCGGTTTTGTCGTGAAGTTTCCCTACACCGCCGAACTCAACGTTTCGTATTTCTGGATCAAGATGTCTATCGCGCTGAGCCTGTTGCCCATATACATGACCGGCGCATGGCTTGCCAAGTACGACGTGTTCGAGCGGGCGATCAATTCCCTGCGGACGAGTGCCGTAAAGCGTATCGTAGTCGCTGTGCTGCTTCTGCTGGTCGCCTATTTCCTGCGTGACGGCTGGAAGCAACCGGACAGGTGGGGCATCGATTTCTTTGACTTCGCGTACGCCTCGATGGTGACGCTCGGGGTCGTCCTTCTGGTGTACAGGTTGCGCGTGGTGAAGAGCGTGCTCGTGATTTTCGGCAGGCAGTCCATCGGGATCTGGCTTACGCACAGCTTCTTCTGCTACTACTATTTCCAGGAGCTGGTCTATTCGCCGAAGAATCCTATACTGATATTCCTGCTCGCGTTCGGCCTTTCGTTCTTGAGCGCATGGATAATCGATTTTGCGTGCAATGGCGTGTATAGGCTTGCCGGGCATGCTCCGGAAAACGTGGTACTTGTCCGCGAGGAACCCAGACGCAACCGGTTCTTCAGGAACAGGGGCCGCCGTGGCAACGGCCGCCGCCCACCCCGCGACTCGAAGTAGCATCTACTTGAATAAAAGGGTGAAAAAAGTAAAACCTCGGGGCCGTATCCCCTTAAATATCTATATTTGACTGGCTATGGCTCTTTGCTTGGATACAGAACATCTGGAAACGGTGCAGCGGATTTTGGGCCTCCATTTTGAAGGTATCGAAGTCTGGGCGTACGGTCCGAGGGTCACGGGCACGGACTGTCCCCCCGATATGGACCTCGAACTTGTCGTTGTTTCGGAAAAGCCGATTTCCTTCGACGATATGACTGCCGTCGAAAAGGCTTTCGTCGAAAGCGAGCTTCCGTTCCGGGTCGATATCATCGACTGGGCCAAATTGCCTGAATCCCTGCAAAAGCAAATCAAAAAAGATCACGATGTCGTCCAGGCGCCCAAGGCGGAGGCCTAGCGGCGGCGAGAAAGGGTTACTATGAAACGTCTTCTTCCCTTCCTGTTTGTTTCTTTCTTTTCTTCGATGATTTTCGCCCAGGGCGATTTGTCGCAGGCCATGTCCCTGATTCAGGACGGCCGTTGCTCGGACGCTATCGCCCCCCTGGTCAAGGTTTACAAGTCCAGCTTCCGCAACAGCTCCGGCGAGAAGGCCGCGGTGATGCTTACGGAATGCTACCTGCGCGAACACAAGCGCGACGAGGCCGACAAGGTTTCCAGCCGCTTCCTCGAATACTACGTGTCCACCCCGTACCGCGAACGTATGGAACTGGCACATGCCATCGTCCTGGTCGAGCGCGGTGCCGTGTACGAAGGCGTCGAGGACATGTTGCGCATCCTCGCCTATTCCAAGAACCCCGCCGCCCGCTCCCGCACCAAGGAAGTCGCCGTGCAGACTATCGCCGCCTCGCTCATGACGGCGGACCAGCTCCAGGCGCTCCTCGAGAAGTATCCTGTGGACAAGGACCTGGTCGGCTGGATGCAGCTGCAGCTGGGTCGCGAATGCCAGAATGCCGGCCGCTACAAGGCCGCCCGCTACTGGTACAAGAAGGTCCTGAATTCCGGCGCCTCTGAAAAGCTGGTCAATACCGCCGAGAAGGGCATCAGTTCCCTCGAGGATTACGGTGCCGGCATGCCGACGGTTCTTGTACTGGCCCCGCTTTCCGGCGATTTTGCCGAGTTCGGCGCCGCCGCCGTGCAGGGCGTGATTCTCGCTTTTGAACAGGCCGGCCTCAAGGGCAAGGTGAACATCCGCACCGCCGACACCCGCGCCGACGCCTCCGTGGCCCTCCTGCGTACGCAGCAGGCTATCAACCAGGACAGCATTGTCGCCGTCGTCGGCCCCATCATGAGCGGCCCTGCAGCAACGGTCGGCGCCTGGATGGGCAGCAACTTCCAGCATATCCCGATGATCACCCCGACAGCGACCGACGACGGTATCGCCCGCATGGGTCCGAACATCTTCCAGGTGAACATCACCATGGAAAACCTCGCGAACAAGATCGCCGACTTTGCCATCAAGTGCCTGGACATCCGCGAGTTCGCCGTGCTGAGCCCGCTGGGCGACTACGGCAGCGCCATGTCGCAGAGCTTCACCACCGCGGTTGAACGCCGTGGCGGCACGGTGGTCGCCTTCCGCAACTACGAGGAAGGCCGCCCGGACTACAAGACCGAATTCGACCTCATCCGCGACGTGCGCTTCAAGCAGGAAAACCGCCGCAGGAATATCGCCCGCGGCGCGGAAAACCTCGATGCCGTGAATGCCAAGGACCGCCGCTTCTACATGCAGGACTCCACGTTCCACATCCCGGGCATCTTTGTCGCGGCCACGAACCCCTCCGATGCGGGCCTCATGGCAGGCCAGATCGCGTTCAACAAGCTTTCCGGTACGCTGCTCGGCACGTCGGGCTGGTACGGTCGCGAACTTCTGGTGCAGGGCAAGCGCCTGGTGGACAGCTCCTACTTCAGCGTGCCCGGCCTCGACATGGGCAAGAGCGAGAGCTACTCGAAGTTTGCGAAGGCGTTCCAGGAAAGGTGGGGCTCCGAACCGGGTGAAGACAAGGTGAGCGGCCTCAGCTACGACGCCGCGAACATCGTGTTCAGCACGCTTGCGAAGTCCCCGAACAGCATGACGAACGCCATCAACAACACTGGATCGTTCCAGGGCGTGTACGGCGACATCAAGTTCCGTCGTGGCGTGAATGTCAATAGCAAGATCGTGACGGTCCAGAAGGGCAAGTTCGAGACGCTCAACGGCTGCCCCGAGCCCGCTCCGGCCCCCGAGAAAAAGAAGAAGTAGTCGCGGCTAGTCGACCATGCTGCCACCGATGGTGGCGGCGACGAAGTCCGGCGAGTCCCCGTTCCTGTAGAAGGAGTAAAGGTCGTCGTCGTTCATGACGTCTTCCAGGTTGACTTCGCTGGCGGTGGCGCCCAGCTCTTCGCGGATGCGCCTCTTGAACGCGACAAATCCGGAGTGGATCTTGTAGAACGAAATGGCAGATGTTTTATGCAGCAGATTCATGAAACCTCCGTCAAGCTCTTGTTTTTCCACAATTGTCGACAAGCCTGGAAAGGCTTGGTGGATAGATTGTGGAGAAACATCCGGCCTCTGAAAAGAGTTATAGAAAATTGAAAAATGCAAAACAAGGATGTAAGAAATTGACATGTGATATGTGTCTCTTTTTTTTGCTCGGTTAGTTTGTTCTTACTATACGCCAGATAATGGTGCCGGATTGCGGCTAAGTCCTTGTCAAATAAGGAAATAGGGCGTCAGAAGCATGCCTGTGGTGCAGTGTACGTGTATCACGCTTTTTTTATTCCACATTGGACTAAAGCCGCTATATTGCGCAATTTTTTTGAAAGTTTTTTGTAATCAATCGCAGGTGTGGCCTCGCTTGTGGAGCGATTGTGGATAGCGGTGGTATGTACGTTGTGGATTGACGCCGTTTGTGGTCCTTGCGGTGTGCAAATGCTATATTTACGCAATATGTTTTTAAGGGCCCTGCTCATCATGGCATTGTTATCGCTTTCGGCGTTGGCCGGGCCTGTTTCCCTGTCGCTTCCGGATTCCCTCATGGCGCTCTCGGAGAACGTGACGCGCCTGTCGATGGCGCTGCGCTATGACGACGCTCTCGCCGCGGCCAAGCGTGTCCGCACGGCGGACGAGGGGGTGGGCTGCGTCCTCGAAAATGTTGTACGCATCAGCCTTTATGACGACCGCGGCGATACGGCCGCGCTGCAGCGCGCCGGCCGGGAACTCGAGAGTTGCCGGAGCGACGGCATGTGGGATGCGCTCCGCAAGTTCGAGCTGGGCTACGTGCAGAGCGAATCCGGGCACTCCATCAAGGGCGCCATGCAGACGCGCTCCGCCGCGAAGATTTTCGAGAACTCCGAGGACCAGGAGGCCCGCGCCTTCTACGCCATCTACGCCTACTATATCGACAAGAGCTTCAGCTGGGTGCCCTTCAAGTCGGACCACCGCAAGGAATACCTTGCCGTGCTCGACAGCGCTTCTAAGAACTCCGCGAGGTTCTGGCCCCTGTTCCTGACTCCGCTTATCTGGATGCACTACGACAAGGAAGACTTCGCGACAGGCCTCAAGCTTGCAGAACGCGGACTTGCGAAGTCGCCCGGACACCCGGTGATGCTGCAGATTAAGGCCGACATGCTTTACAGGCTCAAGCGCTACGATGAGGCCGCCCGCATCTACGAGGCGAGCGCCGCCGACTATCTCAAGCGTACGGGCAAGTCCATCCGCTACTGGTGTTCGGTGCTGAACCTTATCCGTATCCATGCCGATGCCGGCGATGCGAAAAAGGCCGCCGAATGGCGCGCCAAGCTCAAGGACCCGGCCTACGAATCCCTGAAGGAATGGATGCCGGGCTCGCTGGTGGACGACCTCAAGAAGCGCAATTTATACTGAGCGAAGCCTGCGCAGGGCAGGTTGTTTTAAAGATTTTACGATTTTTTTCGCATTCGGGTGGATAAAACCCGCCGCTTCTACGTCTATAATGTGTCAAACTCTGGACGCTACAAAAGGAGCGACAAAAACCAATGGAAGATTACCGCATTGGGTTCTTCATAGATGGGTTCACCCTCAAGAGGGTCAACGAGTACTACCGATTCTACCACCCGTACAGGTCGCGGCTCGACTTCAAGGGACTCAAAAGCTGGGTCAGGGCCGAGGCCGTCCAAGTGTTCCGTCCCCAGGGGCGCATCTTGATGGAGGCGCATTACTACCACCCCTACAAGGATCCGAAAACGCGCGGCTGGCATACGTCCGGAATCTTGCGGTTCGAACAGCAGATTGCGGAAGCCGGGATGCAGATCCACTACAGCGAGAACTACCTTGACAACCAGTTCAACCCGAACATGGCGCTGCTGGACGATGCCGTAGTGTTTTCGTGCTACCGCAAGCTGAATGCGATAGTCCTGCTCAGCACGCAGGGTCAGTACGCCACCCTCTCGGATCGCGTGGCGCCGTACAGCATTCCGGTGCTCCTGCTCGGCTGGAACTTTTCGTATCTGAAGGACAACGAGCTTGTATCCTGGAAGACGGACACGGCGTTAAAGGAGAAGGCTTCGTACTACGTGGCGATGGACAAGGTTGTCGAGAACCTGACGGAGCAGGACCCTCTCCGGTTTGGCATATTCCAGAGGGAAAAGTATCTCGTCAAGACCTACCTCCGGGGCAAGGCTGCGGACAAAGTAACCGAATGGAGGGTCTCGTGAGGTTATAAAGAAAGGCTCCTGTGCGGAGCCTTCTTGGAAAACTTGTGCGGAGTGGCTATTATAGCCTGTCTCTTTGCTTCTTCTGCCAGTCGCTCAGGAACAGCCAGGTGAGGCGCAGGCCTGCAAACCAGGTATCGCCGATAGCGTCGGTGTTCTGGTAGGGAACCGTATTGCTCATGGTGCGCGATTCGACCTTGAGTTCGTTGTAGCGGATGAAGCGGTAGCCACCGTAGGCGCCGATAGCGAAGCGGCTGAATTCAAGCCTGAGTTCCAGTTCGGAGTTGAAGGTGGTGGCGAGCGTGCTGTAGTCGCGGTCTCTCATGGTGTCCCACTTGCTCGGGTTCTCCATGTACACGAGGTCAAAGTTCGAGGCGAAGTGGAAGTTGATGAGGTTCAAGCCGAAACCGACGGCGGGGATAAGGTTGATAATCGTGTTTTCGCCAAAGAGCTTCCAGCCGAACATCCAGTCGACGCCGTAGGAGTACCATTCAACGTCGTACAGGGGGTACTTCTGGGTGCGGACTTCGACAACGTTACCTTCGCTGTCCTCGATCGCGCTGCTGGCGGAATACGTCTTGGCCGGGCGTTCGGAAATCTGGGGCGGCATGAAGTTGACGTCGAACCAGGTCAGGAACTGCTTGTACTGGGCACCGAAGTTCACGTGCAGCCCGAGGTAGTAGTTGTTGAACTTGGAATACTTGAAGGTTCCGGCGAATGCCAGGGTGTCGAGCTTGGTTCCACCTTCTCCATCGGGGACGGAGACCTCTTCTACGTGGGAGCCGTTGCGGAACGCGATGTTGTTGACATATTCATGGAACTCGGAACGCATGCCACGGTAGTCTGCACCGATGGAAATGAACCCGCGCACATGGTCGCTTTCGTAAAAGCCGGATTCGGCGTCAGCGAATGCGGTAGACGAAAGGGTCAGCAGGCTCGCGACGGCAAAAGTGAGAAAAGAGGTTATTTTTGTCTTCATAAAAGAAACTCCAAAAAAGGATTTCGCAATATAAAATACATTATGTTCGCGCCTTGTGCAGGAAATTTTTTCATAAGATGTTAAAAATCAACCATTTACGATGGTCTAACAGGCCGGTCCTGGGGGGCCGGTTGGGCCGTAATTCCGTTATTCGCCTTGTCCGGGCCCTGTCCTGCGGCTTTTTTTGCTCCGCTCTTGCCGTGCTGTGCGCCTGCGGCGATGGGGGGCAGTCGCGGGGGAAACCGGCCGGGCAGGTCGCGTCCGGTTGCGCCGACAGTGTCGAATTTGGCGGGATGCAGTACAGCAAGATGCTCAGGGTGGGGAAGTCCTGCGGCCAGGGAATTGCCGATGTCCGTTCCGTGATCGGTCGCGATACCTTGGTGCAACGCTTTGTTCTGGTGGACGACTCGGCCCTGGCGGCAGGCGGGCTCGACCTTGCGCAGGTGCAGCGCGGGGCGGCCTGGAAGGGGGCCGCTGTGCTGCACGTGCCGCTTCACCGTGCGGTGGTTCTTTCGTCGGCACAGCTGGGCTACATGCTGAAGCTCGGCGTGGCCGACCGTGTCGCGGGCGTCGGTGACGGGCGGTTCATCGTGGACAGTGCCCTGTATGCAAGGACGCAGGCGGGCGAGGTCGTAGAAGTCGGGAACGGGCATGGGCTCGTGCTCGAGAAGGTGCTGGGGCTTAAGCCTGAACTTGTGATGACGTTTGCGACAGGCGGCGGCTACGACGACTACGAGCGCCTGCAGGCGCTGGGCATTCCCATGATGCTCACCTCGGAATGGCAGGAAGACAGCCCGCTCGCAAAGTTCGAATGGATTAAGTTGTTCGGCATGCTTTTCGGCAAGCAGGCGCTCGCGGACTCCATTTTTAAACAAACTAACGAAGAATACCTCTCGCACCTCGCGCCTCGAACCTCGAGCCTCGAGCCTCCTCGTGTACTCGTGGGCATGTCTTACGGCGGGGTATGGTATGCCCCGGGCGGCAGGAGCTTCACGGCGCAGCTCATCCGCGACGCGGGCGGGCGCTACCTGTGGGAAAGCGACACGACCCGCGAGATGAAGCTTTCGCTGGAGGAGGTCTTTGCCATCGCTGACAGTGCCGATGTCTGGATCAATCCCGGCGCGTTCGTGAGTGCCGACGAAATCCTTGCCGCCGAACCGCGCGTGAAAGGCGTGAAGGCGTTCCGCGACGGCCGCGTTTACCAGAACGACGGAATCAAGGGCCCCGGTGGCGGTAACGACTTTTACGAAAGCGCCGTGGCTAATCCGGCCGGATTGCTTGCGAATGTGATTGGGAGCATATACCCCGATTCTGTGTCCCCGAAAAAGCCGGATTTGGAACATTCACCCTACAAGTGGTACAGGAATATTTTTAAATTTTGAGCATGAAACCACATACAGGTATTGGCGATTGGATAGCCGCAACTTATGAACTGGGCCTGCCCTTTTTGCAACAGGTTCCCCGCGAGTGTGCCGACTATTTGCTTCTGAATGCGCAGATCCGCGAGTATGATGCTGGCGAGGTGATCATCAACGGGAACTCCGTTGGCGAGTCTTTCTGCGTATTGCAGAGCGGGCGAGCCCAGGTGTGTGGGCAGATTTTGCCGGATGGACACTACAGTGTCTTGGCCTACATCGAGACAGGCGCCTGCTTTGGCGAGATGTCCATTATCTGCAACGAGCCCACGAGCAATACCGTCATTGCGGCCGAAGACGGCTGCACCGTGCTCCATGTGACCCGTGAGGAGTTCGTCAAGTTCCTCGACAAGAACCCCAACATCATGGTCTACTTGTACAAGGTCGTGGCGGACCGCCTCCGTGCGAAAAACCTCGCTTTTGACGAGTTCGAGAGGCTTTCGTTGCTGGCTTCGGCAAAGGTGCTGCCCTTTATCGACTTCGCGCAGACGCTCGAGAAGAGCCGCGTGACCGGCACCGTGATGTTCGAGTGCAACGGCGAGAGCGGCTTTATCGCCTTCCGTGACGGCCGTATTTGCTGTGCCAAGTGCGGCAAGCTTACGGGTCCGGATGCCCTCGAGAAACTGCTTTCCTGGGGCGACGATACCTATTTCAAGTTGGATACGCACCTGATGCCGGGTACGGTGAACATCAACCAGATGTCCGATACCACGAGCCTCATCTTGGATGCATTGAGAAATATTGATGAAAAACAAGGTGCCCAGTACTAGGGCAAAGGAAAAAAGATGAACTACGCAGACGCAGGAGTTTCTCTGGCCAGGGCCGACGAGGCGATGGTCGGTGTCAAGAAATCCGTACGTACTACATTCAACCAGGGCGTTCTGGGCGACGTCGGCAATTTCGGCGGCCTCTTCACGCTCAACCACCTCGGCATGAAGGACCCCGTCCTCGTGAGTTCCGTCGACGGCGTGGGCACGAAGCTCAAGGTCGATATCGAGATGGGAACCCACGAACTGCCGGGCCAGGACATCGTGAACCACTGCTGTGACGATATCCTGGTGCAGGGTGCCCGCCCGCTGTTCTTCCTGGACTACGTGGCCACTGGCCGCCTGGAACCGGGTGTTATGGACAAACTTGTTGCCGGTATGGCCAAGGCCTGCCGCGAAAACGATCTCGTGCTCATCGGTGGCGAAACTGCCGAAATGCCGGGCTTCTACGGTCCGGGTGACTACGACATTTCCGGCACCATCGTCGGCGTCGTGGAACGCGAGAACATCATCGACGGCAAGAAGATCAAGCCGGGTACCATCATCCTCGGTCTGCCTTCCACCGGATTGCATACAAACGGCTATTCGCTTGCCCGTAAGGTGCTGTTCGACGTTGCCGGCTACAAGGTCGACACGCTCGTGGACGGCATGGACAAGACTATCGGCGAAGCGCTCGCGATGCCGCACCGCAGCTACTATCCGAGCCTCATCGACCTCTGCAACAAGAAGATTATCCAGGGCCTTGCCCACATCACCGGTTCGGGCTACCAGGGCAACATCCCGCGTATCCTTCCGGACAACGTAGATGTCATCATCGACCGTACCACGTGGGATCCTCCGATGATCTTCAAGCTCATCCAGCAGGCCGGCTCCGTGGAGAAGGACGAGATGTACAATACCTTCAACATGGGCATGGGCATGCTCGTCTTCATCGACCCGGCTGACAAGGCCGAAGTGGTCGCTCACCTCGAAGCCAAGGGCGAGAAGTGGGTGCAGGTCGGCGAAGTCGTCGAGGGCACCAAGCAGGTGAAGTTTAGAGACTAGGATCTAGAGACTAGGATCTAGGGAGAAGTATGGCGGGCCGAAGGGTCCGCCTTCTCTTTTTGTGCGTTATGGATTTTGCCGACGGTTTTTCGTCGGCACATGATTTTTTGCCGTGTTTTATTTGCGGAGCGTGGACCGCCTAGGGCGGTTCGCCGGACCATCAGTGACGGATCCGCTTTGTGACGCGAATCACACTCGGTTCGGCTATCGTGTAATATTTTCGTAATAAAGGGGAGAAAATTTTTTTTGTTATTTTGAGACTTTGGTCACGTAAAAGTGCGTAAGAACACTTTGCGAACAGAAAATATCGGTTTTTCAATCTTTATAAAGATATTTAGTTTATTTTACAAAGGATGAAAATTAACCGATTCGGATGGATTTAGGAGCTTTTATGAGGATGTTGAGCTTTAAGTCAGTTGCCACGTTAGGTATCGTTGCCTTGCTTTGTGGATGTTCCGAGGATTCGGGATCTTCGAATACCGTAGGAGTCGAAAGCGCTTGTATCGGTGCCAAGGTCGTTTCGCCTTCCCGTGCTTATTTGGGAAACGGAGTGCAGCTCCTTATTGAAGAAGAGGGTTTTGTTGTCAAGACTTTCGACGGGGAAAACTTCGGCCTCTATATTCCTGAGGAAGCGGCAATATATACAGGCGAAGGTCTCCTTTTTGACCAGAACGTCGTTCTGGCGGCACTTCCGGTTTGCCCGGTGAACGCCACCTATGATCCTTCTACAGGCGAAATTTTGGTGGAAAGCAGCTCGTCCGCGGACCAGGACGACCCTGCGCCGACATCCACCGACACTCCCCCCAGCGGTACATCCTCCGCGAAAGACTCGAGTGCAACTCCTAACTCCAGCGGCGATACTCCCACGAGCGCCAACCCGCAATCCGGCGACTCTTCGTCGGGTGGCCAACCTGGCCAGGACCAGCCCGGCGCCTCGAGCTCCAGCGGCACTCCCGCGGAATCCTCCTCGAGCGAGATTCCCCTGGACGCGAACGGTTTCCCGACACTTGAATCTTACGGCCCCCCTCCGGCAGCATACACCAAGAACATTCTGGATAACGGAAAGACCGGCTGGAACAGCCGTTACTGGGACGCCTGCAAGCCGCACTGCTCCTGGATCAGCAACGGGCAGGAAGGCAAGACCGATACGACGACCGAAGAATCCTACCAGAAGGGCATGACGACGGCCCGTAACTGCAATATCCATGACGTGGAAGTCCCGACATTTACGCTGGGCAGCGCCGTGGACACCTACTGGTTCGGCTACGAAGGCACGAATAACGCTTGCCAGAAGGGTGCATCCGGTGTGTTCACCTGCACCGACATGGCTCCTATCGCCGTCAACGATTCCCTTTCTTATGCCTATGTGGCCGGTCCTGGTAGCCAGACGACTTGCGGCAAGTGCTTCCACCTGCAGTACAACGGCAGCTTCAAGAGCGCGGGCGAAAGCAACGCTCCCAAGGCGACCCACCAGGCGCTCAAGGGCAAGCATATCGTCGTGATGACATCTAATATCGGTCACGACGTGGAAGCCGGCCAGTTCGACCTGATGGTCCCGGGCGGTGGCGTGGGCGCCTTCGATGCGCTTTCTACCCAGGTGAACGGCCAGGGCATCAACTGGGGCGCCGGTTTCGGCGGATTCCTCACCGAATGCCAGAACGGACTCAAGTGCGGTTACGACAGTACGCTCCAGTGCTACCAGGATTGCATCAAGGAAATGTGCGACGCGGCATTCGGCAATGCCGGGTTCCCCAACCTGCTGCGCGGCTGCCACTGGTTTGCCGACTGGTTCATGGCGGCCGACAACCCGACGTACAACTGGGAAGAAGTGGAATGCCCGCAGTACCTGCTGGACCACTACCTGACCCGTATCAACACTACCAAGACCAACAACTACAAGTGGCGTGACGACTGGTCCACTTACAAGCAGGGCGACGTATTGGATACGGCCATTTGCTGGAAGGACGGCGATAATCCGCACGATCCCAATGGCAAGGGCGCCGGCTGCGAGAAGTAACGAGGAGTTATGAAACGTAAACTGTTCAAGTCAATGGTTGCGGCCAGTGCGGTTGCAATGATTTGCGCTTGCGGCGATGACGCCGCTTCGAACAACGCATCCGACCCGATTGGCAATGAGCCGGGTTCCAGCGCGATTGATAATCCGGTTTATTCGTCCGATGCGATTGACTCGGGCAACTTGAGCAGTCAGAGCAACCCGGCCTCCAGTGCTGGCGGTAACAGCCAGAATCCGGAAAATCCGGCATCGAGCGGCACCGTGGCAGGTTCCAGCGGCTCCGTGAATCCCGGCTCGAGCGATGCAGTTATTCCGGGCTCCAGCGGCACTGTCGTCAATTCCAGTGCCGGCACCGTTCCCGAAAGTTCCAGCAGCAAGGAACCGGAACTCGATGCGAGCGGATTCCCGACACTTGAATCTTACGGCCCGCCTCCGGCAGAATACACCAAGGACATCAGCGCTACGGCAAAGCGCGGCTGGAATACCCGCTACTGGGACGCCTGCAAGCCGCACTGTTCCTGGCTCAGGGAAAGCGCCAACGACATAACCCGTGCGGACACGTCTTCCAACGAGGCCTACATTGCCGACTATGGCACTGCACGTAACTGCAACATTCACGACGTGGAAGTCCCCACCTTTACCTTGGGTGATGTATCGAGGTCCTGGTTCGGTTACAACGGGACCAGAAGCGCTTGCGGCGACGAAAAGGAAAAGGGCGTGTTCACTTGCACGGACATGGCGCCTATTGCCGTGAACGATACTCTTTCTTATGCGTACGTCGCGGGCACTGCCGACAGCAAGTGCGGCAAGTGCTATCATCTGCAGTACGACGGCCACTTTGCGAACGAGATGGAAAACAACCCGCCAAGGGAAACCCACCTGGCGCTCAAGGGCAAGCACATGATCGTGATGGCCTCCAACATCGGTAACGACGTGGCGGGCGGCAATGCTAATCTTCCGGCAGGCCAGTTCGACCTGATGGTTCCGGGCGGTGGCGTGGGCGCCTTTGACGCTCTTACTACCCAGGTGAACAAAGGTCGCGACTTCAACTGGGGCGCAGGCTTTGGCGGATTCTTGACCGAATGCCAGAACAAGCTTGGCTACGAGGCTTCTCTCGTCGAATACCAGACCTGCATCAAGGATATGTGCGATGCGGCCTTCGGCGACGCCGGCCTCCCGAACCTTTTGCGCGGTTGCCACTGGTTTGCTGACTGGTACAAGGCTGCGGACAATCCGACCTACTATATTGAAGAAGTGGAATGCCCGCAGTACTTGATCGACCATTACATGAGCCGGTTCAACACCACTACGGAAACCAACATCAAGAAGGTGACGGACTGGTCCACTTACAAGCAAGGTGACGTGCTCGACACGCTCCATTGCTGGAAGGCGGGCGAGGCTCCTCCGGAAGACGGCTGGCAGAATCCGAGTGCCGGTTGCGATGTCCAGTAGCGGTCGATGGTTGATAATGAGCTCCCTGCGGTTTAGCCTGCGGGGGCTTTTTGTATCTTTCTTTCATGTTCATTTTCTTGTTCCTGCTGCTGGCAGGTTTAGCCTTGATTTATTTCAACGTGAGCGCGGTGGCGCCCGGACGTAAGGGTAAGCTTGCTGCGCTTGTCGTGCTTGTCGCGATTTTTGCGGGAATGACGCTTCGCGGGACGTTCGTGGGGAGCCTTACGGTCTCGTTCTTTGCCGTATGGCTCTGCCAGGCGCTTCTGCTCTACATTCCTTGGGGCTTGTTCCGTGCGGTGCGCAGGATTGTTCTGCGCCGTGCGATGCCCGTGCAGACAGTTATACTTGTGAGCCGCTGGTTGCTTGTAGCGACGGTCGTGGTGACGCTTTCGCTGATTGTTTATGGAGTGCCGCATAATGCCCGTTACGTGCTGCGCGATGCGACGGTGGAGTTGCCCGCGATAGAGAATGTGTCTGCGGCGCAAGATTCGCTTGCGGTAAAGGAAACGTCCGATGGCTTTACGACAGTGTGTTTTAGCGACATTCACGTGGATCCGCTGTTCGACCGTGCCAAACTCGAGCGCATGATTGCCGACGTGGATTCCATAAAGCCCGATTTCCTGCTCTTTGGCGGCGACCTGGCGGATGTGCCGATGGGGACGCTCGACGAGTGGGGTTATGACAGCCTGTTCAGAAAGCTCACGGCGGGGGCGAAGGTGGCCGCTGTCGCGGTGAACGGGAACCACGAGGGAATGCAGGAACGTGAAGGTTCGGATCCCGGCGCCTGGATGCGTAAGGTCGGGTTCGTTTTCCTCGATGATGCGACGGAATGTATCGGTCCTGCGTGCTTTACAGGACGTACGGACTTCCAGGTAGCCCGTCGCCGAGACATGGAGCGCCGCCCGCTTGCAGAACTTGTACCTTCAGAAAAGCTGCCCTGGATTCTGCTTGACCATCAGCCCAAGGGAATCGAGGGAGGCTATTCGGGCCGCTTGCCCGACTTTGCGTTCTCTGGCCATACACACAACGGGCAATTCTTCCCTGGCACGATTGTCATCAATTTCGTGTGGCGCCTCGCTTATGGCGAGGGTATGCTCGATGGCGTGCGCTGGCTCGTGAGTGCCGGTGTCGATTGCTGGGGCCCGCCGGTCCGTGTCGGCTCCGATGCCGACATGTGGATCGTGCAGTTCAAGCAGAAGAAGTAGCCCCTGTTTTTATATTTATCGCGTGAAGTTCCTGAAACTGGTCATCTGCAGCTTGCTGGCCTTGTCACTTGTGTCATGTGCCGTAAGCCGAAATCCGAATCCCGTTATCCGCTATGGCACGAACGCGGGCACGTCGCTCGCGGTTCCTGGGATAGCCGTGGCTGTTGTGGGCGGACTCGTGTCGTCGGACAAGGATAGGAGCGAGATGACCGACGAGGAAATAGAAAGGGAAGATCAGCTTACACAGACGATGTTGCTTGGCGTCGGTGCCGCGGCCGCAGGTTTTGTGGTGGGCGCCGTGGTGGGCGGAACGGTTGGATTTATCGTATGGGCGTCGAACGGATTCAGGAACGACAATGTGAGTAAATATACTACGAGTATTTCGGAAGAGTTGAAACCGCCGAAAGATCCGCCCGCAAGACCCGATACGGTGCGTATCGACATGAGCAAGCAATTGGAAGACGGCGGAGACTTTTAGAGCAGCGGCCTTTTATCTTGCGAGGTGCAGCTTGCGGAGTACCTTGCCGAGCAGTTCGTTCAATATGTCCTTCGCGTCCTTGCTGCCGAGGTAGCGCTGGATAATCAGTGTGAGGGTAAACAGCGCAATGCCTGCGGCGCAGGCGTATACAATCAGCACGACAAGGCTTGCGTTGCGCACGAATTCGCCGGAGACATGGTCGAGCCCGATCGCGGCAACAATCATGATGCCGAAGGCGACAAGCGCGCGGAGCATGTTCAGCAGGGCGTTCTTCATGCCGTCGGTGCCGTTCTTCTTGGCCCACATGAAAATCATCGAAAGCACTTGCAGTATGGCACCGGTTGCACCGATAATCGGTACGCTCTTGATGCCGAGCCCTATTTCGGGGGCGCCGAGCAGGATGTAGGCGGGAATGGTCGCGGCAAAGATGCCGGTGTTCAGGAGTGTCGGCACCCACATGCGTTCGCAGGCGTAGAAACTGCGCACGAGTACGGCTTGCAGGCAGAGCCCGAGGCTCACGGGCAAGTACCAGCGGAGAATTTCGGAAATCGCTTCGGTCGTTTCGCGCTGGAAGGCCCCGCGTTCAAAGAGGATGCGCACGGCGGGGAAACTGAGTGCCCATACGGCGACGACGGCCGGAATCAAGATACAGAACATGCGCGAGAGGCTCTTCCAGATTTTTTGGTTGAGGCTCACAAAATCGCCTTCTTTAACGAGGCGGGCCATGTCGGGGTAGCTCGTGACCGATACGGAGAATCCGAAGACCGCGACCAGCGTGTACATTACGCGGTAGGCATAGTTGAGGCTCGAAATACCGCTTGTGCCGAAATTCGCGCCGAAGCTACGGATGATGAATTCAAGGCCGAACATGGAGCCTACGCCGAGCGACATCGGGAGCATCATCTTGAAGTAGCGCTTGATGTCGGGGTGGGTCGGCTGCACCAGGAACTCGTAATGCACGCCGCCACGCCGGGCGCCTATAATCTGGAGGGCGAAGAACCCGATAAAGGCGCCCACCGGCACGCCCCAGGCGAAGCCTTCGAGGCCGAAGTCCGTGCCGGTGTACTTACCGAGCGCGAGCCCGGCCGCACCGCCGCCCACGATTGCCACGTTGTAGATAAGGCCAGTGAGCGAGGGAATCAGGAACTGCTTGCGCGTGTGCTGCACGGCCACCAAAATACTGCCCACGAAAATGAACACCTGGCCGGGCAAGATGATGCGGCCATAGTACGTGGCGCGCTCGATAAGTTCCGGCGTGGCTCCATCGACTGTCAGCAGCTGCAAAAGTTCCTTCATCCAGATGAACGCGGGCACCACCAGGATCAGGAGTGCAATCCCGAACGTGTTCAGCACGTTGCTGAAGAACTTCCATCCGCCCTTTTCGTCGCCGGCGACTTTATAGCCTGTGAAAATCGGGATGAAGATGATGGAGAGGAACCCGGTGCTTACCACATGGTTCAAAATGTCCGGAATCATGAACGCGAGGTCGAGGGCGTTCTTTTCGAGCGACACGCCCGCGGCGTGGGCGAGCAACATTTCGCGGAAAATCCCGAGTACGCGGCTCAGGAGCATGCTTACGGCAACGATAATGGCGGCTTTATTCATAATTAGACGAGAGATGGGAGACGAGAGACGAGAGAAGGAAAGCTTGGAGCCTCGAACCTCGAGCCTCTAAAAAGTAGTAATATGTAAAAGAGGCATTTCCCTTAGCCCCTATATCCTAACCCCTATCCCCTTTTTTATATCTTTATGGTATGAAGAAGAAAAATTTTATTGCCGCTATTCTTTCCCTGGCGACCCTTTCGCTGGCCGCCAATATCCAGGTCCTTCCTCCTTCCGGTGCCGATTTTGCCACCGACGCCCCCAACATGGTGCAGTCGATCGTGCGTGCCGCTGTCGGCCAGACGGGTAACACTCCCGTGGAATCCGGTGCCGACATCCAGCTCCGTACGACTCTCATGACCATGGGTTCTTCCATCGTGGTTGTCTGCGAACAGGTGAAGGACGGCGCTGTTGTCGGGACGGGCAAGCAGAAGGCCCCCTCCGTTGACGACTTGGATGTCGCCATCGAAAGCGCTGCAAAGCAGGCTCTGGCCAATGTCGAGGACGATTACGGATCGCAGGCCTACGCTCCCGAGCCGAGCTCCACGAGCGAACCGCAGGTGGTCTACGTAGTGCCGGTCGAACCGTCCCGCGGTTCCGGCGAAGATCCGGATGATAGCTTTGCCCGCAAGCGTCCCACCCGCAACTATGTGAGCTACGGTCTGGGTATGGCCATGTGGCACAACTACGACTATGTCGAGGATCGCTGCAAGGGCGATGCCGACTGCCATAAGGCCCGCGATACTAAGATGACCTGGGAACAGGCGTTTGTCTTCCACTATGCGCGTATTTTCGAAGTCATCCCGCAGGCCGCCATCACCATCGTGAACAATATGGACATCTCGTTCGGTGATGAATGGCAGTGGCACGAAGCCTTCTTGATTGGTGGACGCTGGTTCCCGAGCACGGGCGTCATCACTCCGTTCCTCGGTGCAGGTATCGGCCTTGGCATCCAGTCGGATGACCACTATTACGACGCCAACGAAGGCTTTGCGATTGGCCTTGCCGGCGGTGCCGAACTGGGCGTTATCTTCTTCCGCAATTCCTCGGTCCAGCTTGAAGTGGGCGCTGCATGGGATGCCCTTTGGGACGGCTTCGAGAGCTTCGACCGTCGCTTCGGTGCCGGCAGCTTCTACGTGGCTATCAACTACTAATAAATTTATTGACTTGACATTCAAAACGGCAGCAGGCTAGAACCTGTTGCCGTTTTTATTTTTTCCCGTCGTAACTACACGTTACCCTTTTGGGGATAACGTTGAATTTGTGAAAAGCGAATTTTTAATTTATATGTAATTATGTGAGAAAAAAGTAAGAAGAAAAGGCTTCAAAATTCAAAAACGTGCATCCGTTTTTGCTCAGTAAAAAATAATTATAGTTCTCTAACAAAAGAATAAATAAAAAGAAACGGCACCATTTTCAACTTTTCGCCCCCTTTATTGCCACAATTTTTCCACAACTAAAAAAGACAACGTTGTAAAAATGTTGTCTTAATATCGTATACACAGCGTAATATAATTTGCGTCAAATGTATTTACAGAATGTAGAAAAAAATAAAAAATTACAAACAATACTAAAAATTCATTTTTTACGAACAACGTATAATATTTTTTACAAGAACGCTCCGACGATGCACATTTTTTTTAGTGTAGTTTTACTTTCACTTTTAAATACAAAATAAGCGTACAAAGTAAAAAATAAGAATAAACTTGACCGCTGGAGACAAAGTACAATAAAGTATGATAAAGGCGTCTTTACAATTCTTGGCTACGCAGCTAAATCAATATTTGCGCAGAAAGAATCATATTCAAGAGGATATGGTGGTTGTGTCAAGGATAATGGATAATGACGGACATGAATCAGAGCATTCAACAAATAAATTAGTTTTATTTCTTGCGAATATTGAAAAAGACACTATTGCACACGCCAGTGCAAAACCTGAATTTGACGGATTTCGAAATATCGTACGGGCAAACCCAATTTTCTTGAACCTGCATGTGGTTTTAGCGGCAAATTTCAAGGCAAGCCATTACGAAGAATCCCTGAAGTACCTTTCCAAGGCTGTAGGCTTTTTCCAAGATCACAGCGTTTTTGACAGAGCGAATTCCCCAGAACTCGCTTCCGGTCTCGAAAAGCTCATTCTTGATGTCGAAAATCTCAACCTGCAGGAAATGAGCAATCTCTGGAGTCTTTTGGGCTGCAAATACGTACCGTCGATTATGTACAAAGTTCGTACTGTCGCCCTCGGCAGCTCCTATTCCTATTTCCGTCCATATGTCATCCATGTTCCGGAAGATGCATCTATAGGGAGTCATTGATGAATTACGGGATTTGGGCAGACATCTTCGTAAATCACGAATACTTTGGCGGCAATTGCGGCTGTTTCAGCTTCTTGCCGGATCCCCCGACCACAGTCACCATGCGGCGCGAAGGAATCCAAATGCGCGAAACGGCAGGAGGATTTCGGCTAATTGCGCAGGAATCTGCTTTTTCCGAAAAGACAAGCCTGCTTTTCTGGGGCTACTCCTTGTATCACGAACTTTGGAATGTCACGGACTTTGGCGACATTCAGGCAGACACCTTCCCGCTTGCAAAAGTAAAGGGGGAGACGGTAAAATGGGAATCCGTCTCGAAAGATGCTATCCCCGAAGCGATGCAGCTTCCCAAGCCCATGTTCGGTATAGAACTCGAGAATACGCCGGGAAAGCCGGGCATAAACGCCACGCTGTCGCTCAAGACGCGGAAAATGAAATGGTGCTACTACATCTCGGGAATTTCTGAAGATGATTCCGTCGAAATTGTGAAAATCAAGGCCAGTAACGAAAGCAGTCCCTTTGATTTCTCCAAGCGCCATCTAGGGGATTCCATATTCATCTCGAAGCAGGAAATTCCGCTGCGCTACAACACTCCTCCGCTCTTCCAGTTGCGAGAAAAGAAGTCTTCGAAACCCATTATCAAGTGTCTACCCAACATGGACGCTCGGTCGGTCTCTGCGGTCGAGCACAATGGCAAACGTGAATTTGTCGCAGAATCTTTTGTTAACACATAACCCCATAGGAGATAAAACAAAATGCCTACATCATACAAAACTCCGGGCGTCTATCTCGTCGAGAAAAACGCTTTCCCCAGTTCTGTAGTGGAAGTCGCCACGGCAATCCCGATGTTTATCGGCTATACCGAAAAAGCCGAATACAAGGGACAGTCCGTGTTCAACAAGCCATTCCGGATTTCGTCCTTCGCGGAATACAGGGCCATCTTTGGCGAAAGTGCCTTGATGCGCTACAAAATCGAAGAAGGTGGTAAAGTGGTCCCGCCGAAGGTCCGCTTCCGCCTCTTTGATGCCATCCGCCTGTTCTACCAGAACGGCGGTGCTACCTGCTACATCATGGCGGTGGGCCCTTACGGCGAAGAGATTTCGGAAAAGGCCCTTACCGAAGCCATCATTCCGTTCGAAAAGGAACAGGAACCGACCCTGATCGTGATTCCAGAAGCCGTTTCTTTGGAATCGGCAGACGCATGTGCCAACGTGCAGAACGCCATGCTCGCCCATTGCGCGAAGATGCAGAATCGCTTCGCCATTTTGGACGTGTTCGATGGCTTCAAGGAGCCGCGCGAATGTATTCCCGCTTTCCGCGAGAAGGTGACAAACTTCCTGAACTACGGTGCAGTCTATTATCCGTGGCTCAACACGAGCGTGGTCCAGTCGAACGAAGTCACTTTTGCGAACGTCGAAAACCTGGATGCCCTTACGACAATGCTTAATGCGGCTGTCCCGGCCGAGCCCGCCGAAAAGGCCGAACAGATCAAGGCTGAAATTGCCCAGATGGCAGCGGCCGACGTAAAGAACGATGCCCAGGTGCAGAAGATCCACCGCACGCTCTCGGTGATTTGTCCGAACTACGCGACTATCATGGACCTGGTCCGTGAACAGCTGAACCTGATGCCCCCCACGGGCGCCATGGCCGGCATCTATACCCTGGTGGACAACTCCATTGGCGTTTGGAAGGCTCCGGCCAATGTGGGCGTGAATGGTGTCATCTCCCCGACAGTCAATCTCACGAACGACGAGCAGGAAGACTTGAACGTGCCTATCAACGGTAAGGCAGTGAACGCGATCCGCACCTTCGTGGGCGACGGCAACAAGGTCTGGGGCGCACGCACGCTCGACGGCAACAGCCTCGATTGGCGCTACGTGAACGTACGTCGCACCATGATTATGCTTGAACAATCCATCAAGCTCGCATCGAAGGCGTTCGTTTTCGAACCGAACACCGCGAATACCTGGGTGACCATGAAGGGAATGATTAGCAACTTCCTGACCAGCGTCTGGAAGCGCGGCGGTCTCGCCGGCACGAGCCCCGAGGACGCATTCGAAGTGCATATTGGCCTTGGCGAGACCATGACTCCCGAAGACATTCTCGAAGGCATCCTGCGCATTACGGTCAAGGTCGCCTTGATCCGCCCGGCAGAATTCATCGAAATCACATTCCAGCAACAACAGCAGAAATCCTAATAGGAGGTAATCAAAATGGCAGAAGATGGTTCTACACAACACGCCAGCGTATGGCCGATGCCCAAGTTCCACTTTCAGGTAAAGTGGGGCGACCAGGAAATGTCTTTCCAGGAGGTTACCGGCCTGGATGCGCAATCCGAAGAAATCAAGTACCGTGTCGGCAACAGCAAGGTCTATTCTGTTGTTAAGATGCCCGGCCTGATCAAGTACAGCAATGTCACGATGAAGAAGGGCATTTTCAAGGGCGACAACAAGTTCTGGGAATGGTTCAACCAGATTAAGCAGAATACGATCAAGAGGATCGATATTACGATCAGCCTGCTGGACGAAACGGACGCCCCGGCAATGACCTGGACGCTCAAGAACGCCTGGCCGACCAAGATTTCGGGATACGAACTCAAGGCCGAAGGCAACGAAGTCGCAGTGGAAAGCATTGAAATTGTCCATGAAGGCATGACAATTTCGAATAGCTAAGAGGCCGCATGGGTGATACTGTCGATTGGACGCTTCCCGTTGTATTCCACTTTTCTGTAAAGATGGACAATTCGGAACTTTCGTTTAGCGAAGTCTCCGGTTTGGAAACTTCTATAGAAACAGTGGACATTCACAGCGGGGGCGACAACTCGACAGTTTTCCACTTACCAAAAAAAATTGTGTTTGCTGATTTAGTTCTGAAACGAGCCATAGCTACAGGTGACGACGCATTTTTTCAATGGTGTAAGAAAAGTATGGAAAATATGATAGGCACGTTCAAGGTAGAACCGAAGCCAATCGAAGTCTCCTTGTTGAATAGAAAAAATGAACCCATTGCAAGTTGGGGATTTTGGGGTGCATATCCCGTTAAGTGGTCGTTCAACACTCTCGATGCCATGAAAGGGGAAATTGTGATAGAAAGTGTAACGTTGAAATACCTAAGCATGCAAAGGATTAAATAATTATGTCGTTAGAAATCAAGAATCTTAGCATTAACGTAAGAATTGAAGCAGACAATAAAAGCAGCGAATCTTCGGCTTCCCTTAAAGAAGATGTTTTGAGGGAATGTCGTCAAATGATTGAAAATTCTATTAGATGGGACAAGGAGCGATAAAATGGAGTTAGAGCATCGTCCTCGTCCAAATAGACTGTCTCTCGTTCCATGCTACATGAACGGGAATGTAATAGATACAATTCCTGATCGGGAAATATTCAGTGTCATGCTGAATCCCGAAAAATTTACAATAACTGACGAGATTGAAAGAGTTCCCATTTACTTTGGGAATATGCGCCAGGAAGTCCATCTACTAAAAAGTCCGACATTTGAACTTTCAAAGATTCTCCTAGATACAACAGGAGCTGTCCCAGAAAATTTATGGCCCGAAGGGTGTAAAACCATCAAGGACATGATAGAGTGTTTAAAAAATGCCGTTCTTTATCCGTATGGAGAATTTCACCAAGTCCCAATAGTACAGTTGTTCTGGTGTGGAATGGTTTTTACGACTTGGGTAACAAAGTTGACGACCGATTACACTTTATTCAATATCAACGGGCTCCCGTTACGTGCAGAGGTCTCTTTAACTTTTGTTCAATTTTTTCCTGATAAATGGCCATACGAAGAATATAAATCCCCTGATTTAACGCATCTTGTAGAAGTAAAGGCCGGAGATACCCTCCCGCTGATGTGCAATCGAATTTACAACGACCCCTCATATTATCTGCAAATAGCGCGCATCAATGGTTTAACCAATTTTAGGCAAATTAAACCGGGAATGATGTTGGAATTTCCGCCTATCAGGGAGTAACAGATGCCAAAATCTCCTTTAAATAATTTGAGCCCGGTTGTCGAATGCGCACTTTACTGCGATGGAAATGCTTTGCCGTCAACGACGACGATACTGTCGGCAGATGTAGAGTATCGCATCAATTGTATTCCCAAAGCAACGATTGTTCTTGCCGATGGGAATGTGGCTACAGGCAAATTCGAACTATGCGAAGACGATCAATTAAAACCCGGCAAGGAGATTTCGCTCAAAGCCGGTTACGCTACAAAACTTGAATCTATTTTTACCGGCACGATTGTTCGTCTGGGGATATCCACATTATCGGATGGTAGGAGTTGTACCAAAATTGAGTGCCGTCACAAAGCGATTGCACTTACTAAATCACGAAAAAATGCAAACTATCAAGACAAAAGCGACGATGACATTATTTCCTCGATAGCCTCAAAATACAATGTGGAAATTGACTCGTCAATAGGGGGCGCCCCCCATAAGGGATTGTTGCAATATTACTGCACGGACTGGGATTTTATTATGACCCGAGCCGAAGCAAATGGTTGCTGGTTATTGGCCGACAACAAAGGTCTTTCAATTAAGCCTATTGCAACCGGAAGAGATGCAGAGATTTCCCTTACTTGGGGTACTGACATCATTGATTTCAATGCGACAATTGATGCCGAAAATCAAATAAAAAAAGTTGAATCTTGTTCTTGGGATGTTACCAAACAAGAAGTAATTTCAGGAAATTCCGATGCGCAATCTATCCAGACACAGGGAAACTCAAGTGCAGATGATCTACAAAAAGTTCTCTCCATTCCAAATGCCAAATTACAAATAAATTCGCAAGTGGATAAAGATGTCCTTGACACCTGGGCAAGGGCCGAGCAATGTAAAAACGAACTTTCCCGCATTTATGGCAACGTGACATTCATCGGAAACTCAAATGTCAATTTAGGTGAAATGGTCCAAATGGACTATGTGAGCGCACGCTTTAACGGCAAAGCCCTCATATCGGGAATCCATCACCATATGGAGCCCTCCCTTTGGAAAACCACCCTTTCCTTTGGTATGAAAAAAGAGTGGTATTACGAAAAATTCAACACTACGGCTCCTGCCGCTTCTGGTTACAACTGTGGAATCACGGGACTACTTATAGGTGTTGTTATTCAAATTCACGAAGATCCCGAAAACCTAAATCGTGTCAAGGTAAAAATACCCTTGATGCAAAATGAGCAAGAAGGCGTGTGGGCGCGTCTCGGTACACCTTATGCATCCAATGGTGTTGGCGGGTTATTTTACCCCGAGGTGAATGACGAAGTCGTTCTTGGTTTTTTCAACGGGGACCCTTCCAGTCCGGTCATTCTCGGAAGCCTTTACAGTTCAAAGAATCAAGTTCCCCAAAAACTGGAGCAAAAGAACGATATAAAACAACTGCTGACACGGGAAAAACTCAGCGTTCTCTTTGACGAGAAGGATAAAATCATTACGGTGATGACACCAGGAGAACGGAAGATAACACTTGACGACAAAGGGAAAAAGATTTCTTTGGAAGATTCAAAGGGAAATAAGGTCGAACTGTCCGACAGCGGAATCAAGCTGGATTCCCCGAAGGACATTGTCGTCAGCACCAAGGGAAAATTCAATGTCGACGCTAAGGGCGGTATCATACTCAAGTCCGCAACAGATTTGAAGGGTGAAGGATTGAATGTAGAATTCAAGGCGAAAGTCGGTCTCAAGGCACAAGGCACAGCCACGGCAGAACTTTCGGCTTCGGGACAAACTGTCGTCAAGGGTGCCATGGTCATGATCAACTAGGGAGGAAACATGCCACCAGCAGCAAGAATTACCGATATGCACACATGCCCCATGCAGACTCCCGGAGTACCGCCCGTACCGCACGTTGGCGGGCCTGTAGTCGGTCCCGGTGTCCCGACCGTCTTGATTGGTGGAATGCCCGCAGCTGTCATGGGAGACAACTGCGTATGTGTAGGCCCTCCCGACGTTATTGTCAAGGGGTCCGCAACTGTCATGATCAACAAGAAACCGGCTGCACGTATGGGCGATTCTACCGCACATGGCGGCACTATTGTCTTGGGATGCCCCACAGTACAAATAGGAGGGTAAATGGACTCATTGACTTTTTTGGGACGTGGATGGAAATTCCCTCTGAATTTTGAAAGTGGTACCGTAGCCATGTCTGAAGCAGAAGAAGACATTGAAGAAAGCCTCCGTATTCTGTTGGGAACGCATCCAGGTGAACGCTTGATGCGTCCTGATTTCGGCTGTAATATTCGCAAATACTGTTTCAACGATTATAGCGAAGTGACGCTTACACAAATTACGGAAGAAATCAGGAAGGCTGTAAAATTATTTGAGCCACGTATCAAAATCGAGAACATTGACATCAAAGCGGAAGCGATGGACGAGGTGATGGAAATCTGCATCTACTACAAGGTCATCGCCACAAACAGCCGCCGAAATCTCGTATACCCGTTCTATATAAACGAAGCTACAGACGCAAGCATATAAGGGAATATTTGTGAAGGACCACGTTTTTGTCAGTGATGGTTTGAGTCAACAAGCTCGCTCGTTCAAAGAGCTAGCGAAAGGTTTTGTCGCGGTCAACGACATGACCATGCAGCAGTTGCTTGAAAAAATCTGCGAATACGAAGAGCAACACGATTGTCCCCTGGTCATTAAGAAAAAAGATATTCCAAGCCTTGTGAAAGCCATCGAATCGGAAGATGGCTACACGGAACCCGCTGCTGCAATTTACGTAATCTTCGCCAAACTGCTGGAACGCATCCAAGAACGTCTAAACGAACTCCCGGAACGTCGTATCGAATTTTATTTCCGCAAGATTCTCGGCGAAAGTGGAAACGCAGCTCACGGGGATCACGCCCATGTGATTATCCCCGTAGAACTGAAGGATTTCAACTACAGGCTACCCAAAGGAACACGCTTTACGGCGGGCAAGAACGAAGACGGCGAACTCATTCAATTCGAATCCGTGACGGATGTAAATTTAAACGACACCCAAGTAGAAAAAATTTATACCCTAGCCGTTCCCGACGACTGCGTTCCCATAATTACAGAGGTTCCCGTCTATACGCCGGAGCAGGCGCTAGAAAGTAAGGATCTTGTACCTTATCCGCTATTCGGCTTCACGCGATCGGGTGACCGTGTGACAAGTTCGCGATATGCAAAAGTCGGGTTTGCATTGTCTTCGCGGTTGCTCTACCTGAACGATGGCATCCGACGCATCAAGGTAAAGCTGTTCTTTGAAGAAGAGACTGTCAAGGGAACTCTTCTGGAAAAGGGACAAAGTCCTGATTTGTTCCTCAAGACATTTGCGAGCACATTCCATCTCTCCTTTACAACGGCAGACGGCTGGTACGAAGCCGAAGGCTATCAACTGGAATCATGCGTACTCGACCCGAATTACGAGCCCAACTGTATCGGCTTTACAGTGCAACTTCCTGAGATGGCGCCGCCCATTGCAAACTGCGATCCGTCTATTCACGGCAAGAATTATGCAATGAGCAACCCAGCCATGCGTATCATTGTCTCTTCCACCATCTCCTACAATCCCTGGAACATATTGAGGAGGTTGAGACTCCGCGAAGTAAAGTTGCAAACCAAAGTGACGGGGTGCCGAAACATCGTGCTCAGTAACGATATCGGGCCGCTTTCCATGACAGCCCCGATACAACCGTTCGGCCCCCTGCCTGCCATAGGGAACTCGCTCATCATAGGCTGCGAAGAAATCCGTGGAAAGCGGCTTTCGGCCTTTGAAATCCATGGAAACTGGCGTGGACTGCCCAATACGCGGAATTTCTGTGATTGGTACAAGCATTATCCCGGCGCTCCGCTTACGCGAGATTTCAAGGTGTCGGTTTCAGCATTGCTCGGCGGCCTTTGGCATCCATCCAGCACACAAGCGCCTGTATTCCACGACCTGTTCAGTTCTACTCCGGACAGCATTTCGGACAAATTCTCCATTTCCTGCGATAGTGTTCTTGGGGGAATATCGTTCCGGCAGAAATACGATGCCGAAAACTTTGAATTTTCGCCAAGTTCACGCGACGGATTTTTCAAAGTGAAACTCGTAGCGCCAGAAAAAGCCTTCTTGCACCAGGAATATTCAAAAGTCCTTTGCGGGAGCCTGATGCAACAGGCGGTCAAAAAAAATCTTGGTACGGGTTTGGAACTG
Organism: Fibrobacter sp.; assembly: GCA_017649565.1. Taxonomy (GTDB): domain Bacteria; phylum Fibrobacterota; class Fibrobacteria; order Fibrobacterales; family Fibrobacteraceae; genus Fibrobacter. The sequence goes on from JAGCGO010000066.1 coordinate 89,734, forward strand.
CCGAATCAGCCGTACACGCCGGAACTGGAAAATCTTTCCGTCAGTTATACGGCATCTGCCGAAATCAAGTTGAGACAAACCGATCATAGCGATGGCGAAATCCGGTTCCTGCGCCCGTGGGGAATCAGCAAAAAGAACCATCTGCGGCTTCAAGGAGGTGCGCTCTTTTTGGGACTCTCGCCGAGCGTAGCAGGAAAGAACGTCAATCTGTATTTCCAGATGAACCGAGATTCCGACAATATCTACGAAGAAGAGAACATTGGATTTATCTGGTCGTACCTGACCACAAACGGCTGGACAAAAATTCCCGCGGACAGCATTCTGTACAATACGACCGCAAACTTTACGACATCTGGAATCGTTTCTCTTGTACTGCCCAAGGAATTCGAATCGGACTCTCCGTTGATGCAGCAGAATCTTTACTGGCTCAGGCTAGAGCCTCAAGGAAACTGGCGCCACTGCAGCCGACTCTTTTCGATTTATGCGCAAGCCGTGGAAGTGGTCCGTTGTGCAGGTTTCGGACAGAAGAAGAACTTTAACCATTGCAAGCCGGGAAGCATCAACGAACTGGAACAGAGCATCGGTGGTCTTTCGAAGGTGTTCCAGCTAGAAGAAACTTTTGGCGGGGAACCCGAAGAAGATGCAGATGAAATGCACACTCGCGTTGCCGAATACCTATACCACCGCAACCGTGTATTGACCGCAAGGGATTGCGAACGCATGATTCTGGAGGAATTTCCTGAAGTTCATCTGGTCAAGTGCTTTGCCGGCCTGAGTCCCGAAAAACCGGACGTCCCAAGTCCAGGACAGATGCTCGTTGTTCCTGTGGCTCCCCTTTACAACGATGGCCGCCGCATGTGGGATTCCCACTTAAGCGGAATGACCTTGGAGAACATAAGAGTATTCCTAAAGCAGCGAACTTCGGCTTTTTCAAAAATTGTGGTCATCAACCCGCAATTCGAAAAAATACAGGTGCGTTGCAACATAGACTTTGTCGACGATACCGACGAGGGTGAACAGCTCCTGAAATTGAACGAACAAATCAACGAATACCTTTCTCCTTGGAACAGCGACCGCGCATCCCAATTTTTCGGCAGGACGCTTGACAAGGAGCGCCTATTGATGTACATCCAGAGTTTGCCCTATATTGAGACCGTACACGATTTTTCTGTACTCCGCATCAGTTCCAGGGACCATAGCAACTACAGCATGGAAGAATCCGGAGAAAATAACGGAGACCGGATTCGCGGCTCATATCCCTGGAGTATTCTCACTCCTATGAAAAAACATTTTATCAACGTCGTTACAAAGGCAGAAGATTTCCGCGACATCACAGTCGGTTACGGCGATCTCGAAGTCGGCTCCACCTTTATTATCCAGAGGAAAAACAATGTCTAAGTTAAACCGTTCGCTTTTGAAAAACCGGTTCAAGGCCGGGCAGATGCCTTGCGAAGAAGACTTTATCGACCTTATCGATTCCATGGTAAACGTAGAAGAGGAGGGCATCGAAAAAACTCGTGAAACCGGGCTCAAGATTTCGCAAATCACGGATTCCGGAAAGCTGATGAGTTTTTACGAGAATTCCACCGAAGGCCAGCCGTTATGGCAAGCCGAAGTGCGCATGGATACCAACGAAAACCAGAGCGGGTTCCATCTGAGCACACCCAGCATCGACACGGCATCGAGCGTACTTTCGCTGGTGGGATCGCTGCCCGATAGCGACAAGGAATCTTTTGGCGTAGGCATCGGGACACGAGAACCCGAATGCGAACTGGATGTTCATGGCATTGTCGCTTCGTCGGGTCGCCTCGGCAAGGAAAATGGAAAATTCAAAGTCCCCACCGACGGGAAGTGGCATGATATTACTGAAGAAATGAGCGGTTGCCAGGCCTTTGAAATTATGGCAGGAGCCGGTGGGCAAGAAGACGAGGGACGTTTTGCGTTGACCCACGCCATCGCACTGAACGTATTCCACGGACATACGAAAATAAGAAAGACGCAGTCGTACTACGGCGGGCGAGGTTCGCGAATAGATGTTCGGTGGGCTTCAGGAAGTGACAAGTACAAATTCAAATTGCAACTGCGCGTCCATTGCGCTTACAAGGACGGATCGTTCGTGCGTTACCGTCTGACAAAACTTTGGTACGACAACTTCATGGAAACGACTCTTGATTAAGCAGCTTAAAAAGATTACGGAGCCGCAAGAGCTGGACTACGAGACCCTTCGCCTCGAAAGTATCCGTCTTGTCCAAAAACTGTGCGGAAACGTCTGGACGGATTTCAACCCGCATGATCCAGGTATTACCATCCTGGAGCAGATTATCTTTGCGCTGACCGATTTGGGTTACAAGAGCGGATTTGACATCGAGACATTCCTGTCCCAAGCGGAAGGCAATATTGACTATGCTCACGAGGCACTGTATACTCGTGAACAAATCATGCAGCAGTTCCCCGTGACCGTCAAGGATTACGAGCGGTTCTTTGAAACAAAACTCGGCGTGGATCGAGTCGACTTCCACGTGGATGCCCCAGGGATTTACTCCGTACGCCTTTGGCCGGCAATGAACTCCACGGAATCAAAGGAGTCCCTGCTAAAGCGCTTTGCTTCGCTCTGGGGTGATTGGCGTTGTCTCGGTGAAAAAGTCGCGGACGTAACGATAGAAACCGAGAACGCAGACCCCATCCGTCACCAATACGACATTACATTCAAGATAGAGGAAATGGCCACGCCCGATATCCCGAAAGGAGTTTCCTGCAACTTTTTGGATTTCTTTCCGCTCATCGAGCAGTTCCCCTCAATTTACCGTTACGGACGCAGCGCTACAGAACTCAAGAAGTACCTGGAACCGATTGAGCATATCTTCATGATCTTTTTGCAGGCGATGCAGGATTTTGCAGACATGTTCTCGATACGTGCGCTAAAGACCGATCTAAAGCACTACAACCAAATCCTGAATCAGATGCTCGCCATGTACGGAGTCGAGTTCCCCGATGCGCTATTCCTGCTGATGCACGAAGCCGACGAAGCGAACGAACGAGTTCCCTACCACAACCTGCTACGCGCCAAGGTGCGCTATTTGCGCCACCTGCCCGAACTTCACTTGCACCGCTGCGGCAAATGGTGGAAACGCAGAATCGAAATAATGCTCGGTATTGGCACGTCCAGCGAAAATCTGTCTTCCCAGATGCACGCGTTAGACGGGATATTTATCGAAAACGGTTTCGGCAAGATTTTCGTGGTTTGGTCTAAGGAGAGCCCGTTTACCGACACGGCCGAAAAAAGGGACGGCATCGAACGCTTTATACGCGACGAACTCCCCGCTCACCTGGTTCCTGTTTTTTACTGGGTGTCGCCCGAAGAATCCCTAGCTTTTTTGCAGAGTGCCGAAAGCACGCAGACAGCTCAAGAATGGCTCAAAGAACATGAAAACTATGTTTCGGGGGCACTGTGGCTATGACGCAATTGAATCGCATCGGTGACATGACTCTGAACTTGACCTGCGACAATGCCGAGCAGGCCAGCCAGATAGAAAACAGGCTTTACGATTTTGCACGCAACGACCTGATGAATGCATTGGATCGTTCCTTGGACTCGTTTGTCAGTGAAGACGAAGACATAATTTTCGATGACATTTCCATAGACCTTGGGACTGTCCCTGAGCATGATGCCTTCGGGCATATTGTCCAACGGCTGGTACAGCAACTCACGACCACCATTCGCGAGCGCCTTCTCAAAAAACAATGTACCCCTGTCGCAAAGATATTGCAGGACACTTGCGGGCAGCGCCTGACACTAGAGAAATCGACGATGCTCGAAAAGACAATCAACAACTGTGTCGAGGAATGGTGCAAGGAACATGTGGAAGAAAAATTTGACCCGCTGCATGTTGCCGAGGTAATCCTGAAGCGTGTACAGGCTGAAAATCCCGGACTTGATATCCGCCAAATCGCATGCAGTGTTTTCGAGAGTCTGAAAAAGCTCGGGGAGAAAAAGCCGAGCACACCTACAGCGCGGCCCCCCAAGGCGGGAGACTGCGGCATTGTGCTGATTGCTCCCTACATATCCATGCTCCTCGAAAAGGCCGGTTGTGCAAAGGCGGGCATTTTCATAGACGATGAAAGCAAGAAACTGGCCGTCGCACTCCTGAACTACACCGTATTCGGTAGTTACGAACCGCCCAAGACAGAAAAGTCGATAGTGCAACTGCTTTGCGGATTCGATGCCGGGGAAAAACTTGCGGAACTGCCCGCAATTTCGGACGACCTGAAAGCGCTGGCAAACAGCCTGCTTGACGGAGTCGTTGCGAACTGGGGTGCACTCGGCCACACAAGTGCCGACGGGCTCCGCGCCTCGTTCTTGATCCGCCAGGGTATTCTGGACAATGGCGAAGATGGCTTCACGCTCTCGGTAGAAAACTCGGCATACGACATGTTGCTTGACAAACTTCCATGGGGATATTCCACCGTGAAACTCTCCTGGATGAAATCCCCCCTGCACGTTAAATGGCGATAGAGGTGAACATGGAAGAGACTCTCAAGAATGAAATCGATTGGTGCCGGCAAATTATTGACCTGCGTTTCGAGCAATATTTTTGCTCCGAAGATGACGAGCGCAAAATGCTGGACGTGCGGCAATGTCTCCCGCCCGAACTGGATTCTACTTCGCCCTACGGAGAAATCGTCACGCGCATGCAGCTCGGATTTGACGAAAGGCTAGTGCTCACGCTCGCGCTGCTACCTCACCTGTGCCCACAGGCGCTTGACTCATTTTTCTTGAACAACAAGCTGCTTGGCAGACCCTATACGGAATTTGGCGGATGGCACAGCAAAAGCCATTCAGGTTTTTTGCCCACCTGCGAAACGGCGCTCTTCTTACTCGCCGGCAACGACCTTTCGCGACGCCTGCAAGTAATGCGGCTATTCGATAACGACCATAGGCTAATCTCGGAACGCGTGTTGCAACTCGAATACGGTGAGCCCGGCGAACCCAGAAACTCGGCGGCGCTCCGCATATCCTCGGAATACCTGGAATACTTCACCACCGGTGTGCAGAACAAGCCCGACTACAGCATGCATTTTCCGGCAAAACGTATCACGTCGCGCCTGGAATGGGAAGACCTAGTCCTTGCAGACACTACGAGGCGGGAAGTCGACCAGCTCATTGCCTGGATTGGGCACTCCGACGAAGTCCTGGACGGATTTGGATTACGCAAGAATCTAAAGAACGGCTACCGCGTGCTCTTCTATGGTCCCCCGGGCACCGGCAAGACGCTGACCGCGACACTCATTGGCAAAAAGATGGGAATGGATGTGTACCGCGTGGACCTTTCGCAAGTCATTTCCAAGTACATCGGCGAAACCGAGAAGAACTTGTCCAACATCTTTGACCAGGCCGAATGCCACAACTGGATTCTGTTCTTCGACGAGGCGGATTCCCTCTTTGGCGCAAGGACTCAGGCGAACAATTCCAATGACCGTGCGGCCAATCAGGAAATATCGTACCTGTTGCAGCGCGTGGAAGACTTCCCGGGCATCGTCATCTTGGCGAGCAACCTGAAATCAAACATTGACGAGGCATTTTCACGAAGATTCCAGAGCACTGTGTATTTCCCCATGCCCGAGCCGGAAGAGCGCCTAACTCTCTGGAAAAACATTTTCGAAAAGACGGATGTCGACAACCGAGAAGAAAATTTTGAATACTTCGCCGAAAATTATGAACTTGCCGGAGGCGCGCTCACCAACGTGGCACGCTATGCGGCCATTTCGGCACTCATAGACAATAGAAAGAAAATAAACAAACAGGATTTACTGGAAGGTCTTTCCAAGGAATTGCAAAAAGAAGGAAAGGGATTATGATGAAAGCTATTCAATATGTTGCATTGTGTGTCCTGGCTGTATTCACCACCACTGCATTCGCAGACATATGCGAGTTCTGTACGTACGAAGTGACCGCCGAGAATATCGAAAAGTATATCACGGAAGATAAGCTCAAGGATACTACGGCCGTTTTTGAAATACTCGACAAGTACACCAACTGGCAGGCAGGAACCCGCGAAGACTTGATTGCACTGATGTCACAAGAAGTCCGCGACTATCCCGAATTTGCAAGGACCATCAACAACTTTATCGCTATCGACCAGCGGGTCACAGAAAAGAAAAAAGCCACGCTGTGGGCGGACTCGATGATAGACAAGGTGTGGATTGACGAAAAAGCAATGAACAAGCTCAAGGAACAGCTGGTCCTGCAATTCCAGGGTGAACGGTTCTCGCCAATTATACTTGACTTCTTGAACAATCTGCAGGGAATCCGGTTCAACGATTCGCTCCTTGCGCACCGTTATGCACTGAGCATGTTGGCGGCATTCCTACGGGTCTGCGTTGACACAACGAATACCTACGCCATATACGATACGGTTTTTTGGAACGACAAGCAACTCGAGGAACTCGAGACATTTTCCATGCCCCTGCAACAGCAAGCCACGACGACAAATGCAAAAAAGAATGAGCCTCAAGAACCGGCGGCAATGCGCCTGCGCCACTATCTGAACAAGTATCGCGGGCGCCACTGTAGCGATGAGCGCTGGTATCACGTATTCTCCCGGCTTGATTCGCTCTATTTGGAACTTTTTGCCAAGTCCGTCAACAAGACGACGCGTATAGCAGCAGATTTCGACGAGACAAAACCGATTCTTTGGAAAGGCAAAGGGTGCGGCTGCAGTCACCAGGATCAGCTCAACGGCGAAGTGATCGGGATATACCCCTACTGGTTTGCAAGCGACACGACCAAGTGGATAAACTTCAGCGCAGTGACGCGCATCGCCTTTTACGCGATGTACGCCGATGGCGACGGGCAACTCCACATGCCCACGGGCATCCCTGCGCTCGCCTACCTGAGCAAGCCGGGCCATTCCGACTTCGTGGCCACGGCACACGAACACTTTGTCAAGATGGACTGGATTATCGGAAAGTCCGACTGGGCGGGATTCAAGACCCCCGAACAGCTCGAGACATTCTTCGCGAACCTTTCGGACGAAATCGAGCAGCTGGTGAGCGTCAAGAATAACTCCATTTTCCAGCGCGTCGTGAACCGCTTGAGTTTTTCCGGCGACGACTACGGAAACCGCGGCGATGGCGCAACGCTGTTCTTCAGGAATTACCCCACCGATTCGGCATCGACGGCAATCTTCAACAACTTTTTCAGGAACCTGCACCTGAGACTGCGCGAGCACAACCCCAATGTGTTCCTGAACATGATGGTAAACCGGGTGGACCTCGCCGAAGACATCTACGCTTTTGCAAATGATACCGACAACGTCGACTTGCCGGGAGGAATTTACAGCTATGCGAATTTCCGCAAGATAATCACCGAGCCCGTGGCACAAAACGGGGCAAGGCCCGAAACCGATGAAATCATCGACAGCCTGACAAACCTGATGCTAGTGGTAACCGAGGAACCCGTCGGCCGCAGCAAGCGCCTGATTCACGACAACCTGAGCATGTACCTCAAGGGAGACGAGCGCCACATCGTGCTGAAGGCAATCATACCCGTAATCTGGTTTGATGACCGCCAGTGGGAACAGCTCGGCGACGATGCCGCGTTTTTTAACGATAGCTACTACGGCCTGGCGGTGGCCCCGTTCGCGACAAACGAGGGCGCTGCCGAAATATGCGGGCCCTCCGGCGGAATCGGGATGTGCCTGACCAAGTTCTACAAGAAAGACGACAAGGACATCACCTTCAGTTCGCAGGCGCGCTCGGCAGTCCCGTTCTTCTGCATGTACCGCTGGACTTTCAGGCTGATGAACACGGTGGTCTACTCGCTTGTAGTGCTGTTGCTGCTTGGCTACTTCGCCTCTTGCACCATCAGCGCATTCTTCAACAAGCACCTCGCCTTCTTTGTCGGGATTGTGGTGGTGCCGCCCGCATTCACCACGACCATGCTCGTGTTGTTCGACCCCGTAGCGTCATCGCTCGCGGGCGCATTCCGCTTCTTGCCCATCATTGTCCTGGTGCTCTCCGTGATAGCCGTATCGCTGCTGAGAGTGTACCGCAACGCCGATCTACCCAAAAGGAATATCAAATAACCATTTGTCAACCCCCGCATTTTCAATTTGTCATCCCCGCGACCTGTGCTGAGCTTGCCGAAGCAAGGCGGGGATCTCCCCAGAAAAAAATTAACAGGAGAAAAAAAATGAACACCTACACACAAAAATCTGAAACCGCGCAGCGCGTCGCCAACAGCGCCGCTGCAAACGTCATGGACACCTCGTTGCAAAGCGCAAGCCTGCAACGCAAAGCCGACCTTGCCGACGGAGCGCTCCAGCGCGCCTCCCTCGAAGAAGAGGAAGAACCCGTCCAAGGTAAGTTTATCCAACGCGAAGCCATCCCCGACGAAGAAGAGGAACTCGCTTAAGGTCACTGAGCCCGCCGAAGTGACCCACTCTTTATTGTCATCCCCGCGCCTACACTTTGTCATCCCCGCGACCTGTGCTGAGCTTGCCGAAGCAAGGCGGGGACCTCACCTAAACAACGAGGTAACACATGTCCACCACGTATGCACAAAAACAAGCCCCCGCACAAAAGAAGGATGCTCCCTCCGCATCCTCCGTCCTTGACGCATCTTTGCAAAGCGAAGGGCTACAAAGAAAGGCCGACATGGCGAATAACGCCGCCCAGCGTGAAGAAGTTCCGCGACCGAACAACACGGGGATGCCAGATAATCTGAAATCAGGTATTGAAAGCCTCTCAGGATTTTCAATGGATGACGTGCGTGTGCATTATAACAGCAGTAAGCCTGCTACTGTTCAGGCTCTCGCATACACGCAGGGGACGGATATTCACGTTGCCCCTGGTCAAGAAAAGCACCTCCCGCACGAAGCATGGCATGTTGCTCAGCAAATGGCTGGCCGCGTATCTCCAACTACGAATATTAACGGCATGCCGGTGAATGACAATGCCGCGCTAGAACACGAAGCCGATGTGATGGGGGAGAAGGCTGTGGCGCAACAAAAAAAGGAAAAAACAGAATGTGCTCAGTTTGAACGAGAAAGAAAAAACTTTAATGCAATTCAACGAAATAAAAAAACAAAGAAAAAAAATCAAGTTAAAGAGATTATTGCATTAATAGGAGAAGCATTATTTGAAGGTTTCTTTAAAGAAATGGAAGGCGCATCTACAGAAAAAAAAGAGGCCTATCGCCTCTATATGGATCTTCGTGACAAAGATGGTGATGACCTTAGTGTTCTTTCTGATATTATAAATCTTGTGTATCCATCTTATCAAGATTCATTTGCAAAAGGTATGCAACAAAATTGTGGGGGACATGCTTATTATCATTTGGTTTTTCCTCAAAAAGCTCTGCAAATATGGACTTCAGTGAAAGAAAAGTGGGAAGAAAATCCCTCGGATTTTCAGTTGGATTCGTCTGAAGAAGAATATGCTGAAAAAATTGGAAAAATTCACGAAATCATCCGTCTTGCGGATCCTGTAATAAATGGTCCAAATGATCCAAATACTGAAGATGTCGAACCAGAAGAAATAAAATATTTTGACAAAGCTCTTATTGCAGGGGCTTCAACCATTCGTTCAAGTGATAATAACAAATTAGTTGATATCTTTATAAGTAATGTTGTGGAAAAAATAGGATCCGGCTACGGTGTTTTTTTTAGTACCGAAGGTCATTATATGTCTATTGTTAGAGAAAAAAATAAAAAAATCTACTCTTTTTGTGATCCAGATTTATTTGGAATAAAAACTCTCAATATTGACGATTTGAAAAAATGCTTGTATACGATATCTTTTTACAACAAAGCAGGAAAAACAGGCGAGAAATACGTTTTGTATTATAAAATAATAAGCTCTTTTAAAAGAAAGGAAATGAGCCGAAGACTATAAATAGATTGCCCCCCCCCAATCATTATAAGAATAATCGTTTGAATATCTGTACTCTATATTAAAAAGGTTAATCTGATTAAAAATCATCATTAATAGTGAATTGATTTATTCAAGATTATTGGATTTATTTTTTTCCCAAAAATAGAGGAACTTCATGCTCTCCATCTACTCGAAAAAACAAAATGTTTCTCAAAAGAAGGATGCCTCCTCCGCATTCTCAGTCCTTGACGCTTCTTCACAAAACGAAGGACTGCAGAGAAAGGCTGAGATGACGAATAACGCTGCGCATCGCGCGGAAGTTCCGCGGCCGAATAATACAGGGATGCCAGATAATTTAAAATTCGGTATCGAAAGCCTCTCCGGTTTTTCGATGGATGACGTGCGTGTGCATTACAACAGTAGTAGACCCGCAACGGTTCAGGCTCTTGCATATACGCAGGGGACAGATATTCATGTTGCCCCTGGCCAAGAAAAACACCTCCCGCACGAAGCATGGCATGTCGCTCAGCAAATGGCTGGCCGCGTTTCGCCCACTACAAATATTAATGGAATGCCGGTGAATGTTAATGCCGGGTTAGAGCATGAAGCCGATGTAATGGGGGAAAAGGCTGTGCAATGCAAGAAGATCGAGTATAAAAATATCATTCAAAAAAATTTGCAATGTACTTGTAGTGTAATTCAATGTGGAAAGGAGAAAAAAAAGAAAAAAAATATAGCCGACATTCCCGCAGCGGCCGCAGCGACGCCATTTGATAGCGGTCGGTTACCGGCCGACATTCCCGCAGCGGCCGCAGCGGCGCCATCTGATAGCGGTCGGTTACCGGCCGACATTCCCGCAGCGGCCGCAGCGGCCGCAACGGCATCATTTTGTAGAGTATATGACTTAGCAGAAGAAACTTCTCCATATTATGATCCGGATTGGAGTTACCTACCGACTTGGCGTATATTGAAAGATATTCGATGCTTTCAATGCATCAATGAGGATCCTGGTTTTTTTGATGCTTTTAGAGGCAGAAAGATTCCCGATTTTATAGTTGAACTAAATAATGGACTTGCAATTAACATGAAATGCGTTATAGCGTCATTATTTGAAAAATATATATCAAAAAAATTAACTGATTTTGGCACCGAGGATTTCACTAAAGCAAAAAATGATGCTTATACTGCCATTTGTAAACATTTGAAAGTAAGTTCTTTTCCTTTAGAAGATGTAGAAAAAATGGGGGAAGAGGAACAAGAAACAGTCCTAAAATCAAAAAATCCACGACGAAAACCCAGTCAAACCGCCATAAAATACACAAGATTTATTGCTGACAGGAGAGAAAATCCAGGAGAAATATCTTTTACGGATGTCACTGATTTAAAAAATCAACTTGTACAAGATTTTTTATTGTGTGATTCATTTGATCAATTATCTCCTCTTATTGGTCATGTACATCATACCTTTAGTGACTTTTGTTTGGAAAAAAACAGCGATGTTAGTGATGAGGAAGAGATACCTCTTCATACTTTAAAACCATGCCCAACAGGACCCTTTACATTATATAAAACCTTAAGAATAGAAGCAATAGCAAAACAGCAAAAAAATCCAATAAACGATAGGATTGTAATATATATATTTCCTCTCGGCACGGTAGGAGGGCATGGAGGAGCATTGGGAACCGCTTTGCATTATTTTAAACAAGCAAGAAATGAAGATTGCCTACTTGTAAAAGTTTCTTTTGACAACATGCCAACAGAAGAATGGAATCAGTTTATGATTAAGTTTGATAATGAAGGCGATGATGCAAAATCCGAAACAACATCAGAACTACCTTTAGAAGGTTCTACGGGGGAAAATACATATAATCAGTTCAGCTTTAATTTTTCACCGGGCAAAAAATTACGTACCCTCTACATAAAGGAGCAAAAAGCAGGTCGCGCTCGTTGTGAGGTAATTTATCCTTCAATTCAAAAGAATTCTCGATATAAGTATCAAATATTTGATTTTCTGGGGGGTCAAGAGATTTGGGAAAGCTCTTCTGCATCATCCGAAACAACATCAAGCCATCCGTTTCCAAAGAACTCCTGAAAGAAGCCTCATTCCTAGAAGTCTCAAGAAATTTATGTTTCCTCTTTCTGTCAAATTTATGGCACTGCGGAATAAATTTTTTAAAGTAAACAGCATCATAGTGAGCAAAATTCTCCATCTACTATGTTTCTTATAATTGATATGAACAAAATTAAATTTTCACCATTGTCCTTTGCGAACAAGCTCTTTCATCTTGACTATGGTATATAATCATCTGTTTAAGGGTGCAATATGAGTATTACATACGCACAAAAAAATAAAAATGCGGTACAGACGAAACGTGAAAGTTCCGTCTCAATTATTGATTCGTCTTCTCAAAGCGAATCTCTCCAGCGTAAGGCCGATATGGCGAACAACGCTGCGCAACGTGCTGAAGCTCCACGACCGAATAACACAGGAATGCCGGACAATCTAAAATCCGGTATCGAAAGCCTTTCCGGTTTTTCGATGGATGATGTGCGCGTGCATTACAACAGCAGTAAGCCTGCAACAGTTCAGGCACTAGCATACACGCAGGGAACAGATATTCATGTTGCGCCTGGTCAAGAAAAACACCTTCCGCATGAAGCATGGCATGTTGCTCAGCAAATGGCAGGCCGCGTTTCTCCAACCACAAATATCAACGGAATGCCGGTGAATGATAATGCGGGATTGGAACGTGAAGCTGATGTGATGGGCGAGATGGCTGTACAGTGTGAATTTGAAAACAAAAATTTATATAAAAAAGATGTAATTGAATCAGGTATTCAATGCCATTTTCCTAAAAATCAGAAATGGCAAAAAAAACAAATTATTGAAAAAATGACATCGTATTTTAAACTTCATAAAGTTGTTGCAGAAGAAAAAATACCTTCTGTTGTTGATGCTGCTATAAGTCGTATGGAATGTGATGAGACAACATACACATCGGATAATTGGGAATCTTTTCTTAAAAAAGATGATACTTTAAAGTCTTTGTTAGCAAAAGACGAAATAGGCGAGAATAATCCTCAAAAAATTGTTAAAGAAGATTTAGAAAAAAAATCTAAATCAGATTCTACTTTTGAACATAAAGATAAAAAAGTTGAAAAAAATGTTGATTGTGTATGTACTAAACCAGAAGATATTTGGCTTACTGATGTTATATCGGACGTTCCTAGAAAAAAAGCTAAGGATGAGATTATTTTAAATGGATTTCTTGTACATTCCGATGATGGCCTTTCTTTTGTTGAAAAAGAAAAGAAAGAACGCCCTATTTTAGGATTTGACCCGAAAGGACCTGATATTTTATCCAAGTTGAATAATACTGATGAAAAACAAAGACCAACGATGCATCAGTATTATACTGCTTGGATTAATCCTAATGGTGATGAAAGAAGAATGTATCAATCTTTGATTGAAAACGGTTTCGGACGCCTAAATGGAGTCTGTTTTGATTTTCAAAGTACTTCGGAACCGAATATGTCTAGGGCTTGGTATTTTTATATTCCTATGAAGATGAAAAAATTCACGTTGATTAAATCGCCACTCTCAAATTTAAGATCTCCTGTTAAAGTTGCTTTTTATAAATCAGATGATGGAATTATATTACAATGTTTTTCAACCACTTCGGAAGTTGATATCTTGTCCCCGATAACAGGTTTGGAAATACATGTTTTTGACAGAAAAGATGGAAAATATGTTGAGGTTTGTAAATGATTTCCGCCTTTGGTGAAAGTGATTAATCACTGATTAAAACTGATTAATCACTTTTAATCACCTGTCCACTAGAACAAAATTGTCGAAATTTGCGCAAAACCGCCAATTTTGCATGTGGCACGGTTTTTGCGAATATTATGGCATGAAAACTTGTGTATTAATCAAAAATTGATTATATTTAATTATGTTCAGTGTGACGACCTGTGCAACCATTGTTCTGGCATTACTCAAAACTTGGTGGTGACAGATACCATTGTCATATAGCTCTAAATTGGGTGGCTTGTTGGACATGTAAATCCGGTTCTATAAATATTGAGGAGTATTATGTTGGCAGTCGTGAAAAAGCCCCGTATTGAAATTAGGGCTAAACATATCCCTGCTCCGCTTGTTCGTTTTTTAAGGGATACTTACAAGCCGGAGAATGTTGTTGTTAGTGATGGTAAGGATTCTGTACCTGTCGAAAAGTCGGAGTGGTTTAATTCCTTAAAAACGACTCCCGCAGAAATGATTGTTGCGAATAGAGATTTGCGAAACTGGTCGCAGGTAAAGCTTGCCGAAAAGCTTGGAATACCAGTGCAAAATTTATGTGCAATGGAAAACGGTCGTCGAGTTGTGTCTCGCAAGATGGCCGTGAAATTGGGCGAAATTTTTGGCACCGATCCAGCGGCATTCTTTGATTTTGGAAAGTAACAACATTAAAGAATTCGCGGACAATGTCAACGCGAAGTTAACGCGCTATAGCTTTCTTCATTTCGCCCTATTTTTTTCTACATTACTCCGTATATCCTTGAACATTAGGACCTTTACATAATTACTGGCGAAATCAAGAACCGCATAGACTCCATCTGGGACACGTTCTAGACGGGCGGTATTACGAACTCCATCACGATTCTGGAGCAGATGACCTACCTGTTCTTCATGAAGATGCTGGACGATAGCCAGAGCGCGAAGGAGGCGAACGCGAACATCATGGGCGTTCCGCTCAAGGCCACGTCATCCGCATGATGATCGCTGTTATCTCTCTTTTTTATTTGGCAAGGCTTACGTATTTGAAAAAAACTACAAGAATTCTTTCCAATCCTAACTACACGTCGCCGATTTCGCCGGTGGCGACGAAGTTCCTGATGGCGCGGGAGATGCGCATACTACAGAAGTTCGGGCCGCACATGCTGCAGAAGTGGCTGCTCTTTGCCTGGCTGCCGGGGAGCGTCTTGTCGTGGAATTCCATGGCCTTTTCGGGGTCGAGGGAAAGCGCGAACTGGTCGTTCCAGCGGAAGTCAAAACGGGCGCGCGAAAGGGCGTCGTCGCGGAACTGCGCTGCGAAATGTCCCTTGGCAAGGTCGGCCGCGTGGGCGGCGAGCTTGTAGGTGACCACGCCTTCGCGCACGTCGTCGCGGTTGGGCAGGCCGAGGTGTTCCTTGGGGGTCACGTAGCAGAGCATGGCGGTGCCGTACCAGCCGATTTGTGCCGCACCGATGGCCGACGTGATGTGGTCGTAACCGGGGGCGATGTCGGTGGTGAGGGGGCCGAGCGTGTAGAACGGTGCGCCGTGGCACTTCTCGAGCTGGCGCGCCATGTTGTCCTGGATCTTGTGCATGGGCACGTGGCCCGGGCCTTCGATAATCACCTGCACGCCGTATTCCCAGGCGATCTTCGTGAGTTCGCCGAGGGTGTCGAGTTCGCCGAATTGGGCGGCATCGTTCGCGTCGGCGAGAGAACCCGGGCGAAGCCCGTCGCCGAGCGATACGGCGATGTCGTATGCCGCGAGGATCTCGCAGATTTCGCGGAAGTGCGTGTAGAGGAAGTTCTGCTGGTGGTGGGTCATCTGCCACAGGGCAAGGATGGAGCCTCCGCGGCTAACGATGCCGGTGGTGCGCTTGATTGTCAGCGGGATATGCTCCATCAGGAGTCCCGCATGGATGGTGAAGTAGTCCACGCCCTGTTCCGCCTGCTCGATAAGCGTGTCGCGGAAGATTTCCCAGGTGAGGTCCTGGGCCTTGCCGTTCACCTTCTCGAGAGCCTGGTATATGGGCACCGTTCCTATAGGTACGGGGCTGTTGCGGATGATCCATTCGCGGGTCTCGTGGATGTGCTTGCCGGTGGAAAGGTCCATCACGGTGTCGGCGCCCCAGCGCACAGACCACGCCATCTTCTCGACTTCTTCCTCGATGGAGCTCGTGATGGCCGAGTTGCCGATATTGCTGTTGATTTTCACCAGGAAGTTCGTGCCGATGATCATGGGCTCGCATTCCGGGTGGTTGATGTTGCCCGGCAGAATAGCGCGGCCTGCGGCAATTTCGTCGCGGACGAATTCCGCCGTGATGGGCTTGCCGTCGCTCTTGAGCTTGCCGGCGGCCACGAGTTCGTCGATGCGCTGGTTCTCGCGGATGGCGACGTATTCCATTTCCTTGGTGATGATTCCCTTGCGGGCGTAGTCCAGCTGGGTCAGGTGGTGGCCCGCCTTGGCACGGAGCGGGTGGTGCGTCGCGTTGAAACGCAGGTGGTCGAGTTCGTGGTTTTCGCGGCGGGCGCGTCCGTAGGCCGACGTGATGTCGTCGAGCTGTTCGACATCGCCGCGTTCCATGATCCAGCTTTCCCTGAAGCGTTCGATACCCTTCGTCACGTCGAGCGAGATATTTTCGTCGCTGTAGGGTCCGCTCGTGTCGTACACGGTGACGGTCGGAAATTCGGGATCGTCAATCTGGATTTCGCGCATGCCTACGCGAATGTCGGTAAAGATCTTGCCCGGAACGTATACTTTCCGGGAATTCATGAATGGTCTCTGAAGGGACTCCATTTGGTCCTCGCTTTTCATGCGACAAAAAAATTCCATTGCGGCGTATTTCTGGCCGTGTGCGCTAAATATAAAAATTTGTATATTAATCCGCGAGGTTAAAGATGCCAAGCGTAGAACGTTTTGGAAATAAGAGATTCATGAGGCTCCGCCTGTTTTCTGCTTTCGCCCTTTTGGCGCTTACGGCCCCGGCGCTCGCCTTTGACGTGGGCGTGAAGGCCAATGTCGACAATGCGCAGGTGTTTGTCGGCGACATGTTCAACTACGAAATTTCCGTGACGGCGCCCGAAAGCGCCAGCGTGGAACTCCCGAGCTTTGTCGGGAACCTGGGCAGTTTCGAAGTCAAGGAAATGAAGAACGAGAAGCTGACGGACGGCATGCCCAAGGGTACGGCCAGGTTCGTCTGGCTTGCGACACTCAACACGTTCGTGAGTGGCGACTTCATGATTGCACCGCAGGAAGTGCTCGCCGTTGTCGGCAAGGATACCGTAAAGACCCGTACAGACCCCGTGGCCGTGAAGGTCGCGACGCGTACGACCGGCGAAGAAACCGACATTTTGGAGGTCGAGGACCCGATGAGCGACCCGCGCCTGCCGCAGTGGCTCTACATTGTGCTTGCGGTGCTGGGTTGCGCCCTGCTCGTGTTCCTCGGCTGGTTCCTGCACAAGAAATTCCGCAAGCAGGGCGAGGCCCCGCGCCTGCCCCCCTACGAAGAAGCAGTCCTTGCGCTCAAGGATTTGCGCGGCAGGAACTACCTTGCCGAAGGCAACCAGGGCGACTACTTCATGTCGCTCGGGTTTATCGCCCGCCGTTACGTGGAACGCCGTTTTGGCGTGGATATTCTGGACGCGACCGTCGCCGAGCTCAAGCAGCGCATGTCGCACGTGGCCGGTCTCCCGCAGGCGTACAAGGAATCCATGGTGAACCTCGCTGTCGAAACCGAACCCGTGAAGTTTGCCAAGATGAAGCTCGAGGGCGAACGCTGCAAGTTCTGGGATGAATGGGCCGACCGCCTGCTCGAAGACACCAAGCCTACCCCCGAAGAAGAACAGGCGAAGAAAGAACAGGCCAAGAAGTAATCTGCTTTTCGCAAGGCTTCCGTTTACAAGGGCAACCACTTTTGTTGCCCTTTTTTGGCTTTTTTTGCACGATTTGGCTATATTCCTTAACGAGGTTAAGCGATGAAATTTGCGATTTTGGGTTGTGGGCATATTGCCACGAAGATGGCCGCTGCGGTCAAGTGCCTTGAACAGAAGGGAATGGGTGTCGAGGCCTATGCGGTGGCGTCGCGCACGCAGGCGAAGGCGGACGATTTTGCACAGCAGTACGGTTTCCGGAAGGCTTACGGCAGCTACCTTGAACTGGTGCAGGATCCCGATGTCGACCTCATCTACATTGCGACACCGCATTCGGGACATTACGAATTCGCACTGCTTTGTATCAATGCGGGCAAGAACGTACTTGTCGAGAAGGCTTTTTGCGCAAATGCGCTGCAGGCGTCCGAGGTGATCGCGCTGGCAGAAGAAAAGGGCGTTTTCCTGTGCGAGGCGATGTGGACGCGGTTCCTGCCGGCGGTGAAGATGCTCAAGGACTGGATCGTTGCCGGGCGTATCGGGAAGGTGGAATCGGTCGAGGCGGATTTCTCGATGGCGCTTTCGCATGTCGAGCGGCTGCGTAACCCGGCGCTTGCAGGTGGCGCCCTCCTGGACCTGGGCATTTACAGCCTGACTTTTGCCGACCTGTTCCTGGCCGACCCCCAAATTGCCGGTGACAACAATACTGTCGTCAAGACCGAGAGCAAGTCAGTGCTCTTCGAGACGGGAGTCGATGCGACGGACTGGATCAACCTCGCGTACAAAAACGGGCAGAGGGCTTACCTCAAGACATCGATGGTCGCGCCGACGCACAACGAGGGTATCATCCACGGCACGGCAGGGTTCATCCGGGTGCAGAACCTGAACGACATGGTGGAACTCCAGGTCTTTGACAATGCAGGAAAATTATGCGAGACGGTGACGCCGCCGAGGCTTGCCAACTGCTACGAATACGAGGTGCTCGGCTGCAAGGAGGCGCTGGAGAAGGGGCTCAAGGAATGCGCGCAGATGCCGCATACCAAGACGATGCAGTTCATGGAATGGATGGACTCGCTGCGTGCAAGCTGGGGCGTTGTCTACCCGTTCGAAAAGTCGCCTGCGCAGGTGTGGGACCGCTCCGGCAACAAGTCCTGCCTGCAGGTTTACGATACCGAGTCGGGCAAGACATGCCTGCTCCATGAGTTCGACAAGGTCATCGAGGCCCCCAACTGGAGTGCCGACGGTACATTCCTGACATACAATAGCGAAGGGCGCATTTACAAGTACGAGCTGGAAAGCGGAACCATTACGGAAGTGCCTTCCCACTTTGTCGACAACTGCAACAACGACCATGTGCTGGCGCCAGACGGTTCGGGACTCTACGTAAGCCACCATACCAAGGAAGACGGGCTTTCGCGCATCTACAAGATTTTCTTTGACGGCCGCATGCCGGAACTTGTGACGCCGCTGGGCCCGAGCTACTTGCACGGGATTACGCCCGACGGCAAGATGCTTGCCTATTGTGCCGAACGGAACGGCGAATACGACATTTACGCCATTCCCGCTGCGGGCGGACTCGAGAGTCGCCTCACTACCGCCCCTGGGCTCAACGACGGTTCCGAATTCGATGCCGCTGGGGAATACATCTGGTTCAACTCCGTGCGTACGGGCCGCATGCAGGCCTGGTGCATGAAGGCCGATGGTTCCGAGCAGACGCAGATGACATCCGATGCGCATTGGAACACGTGGTTCCCGCACATTTCCCCGGACGGGAGCAAGGTGGTGATGGTCGCCTACCACGAGAAGGATGTTCGACCCGGCGAGCATGTGCCCAACAAAAATGTGGAAATCCGCCTGATGGAACGCAAGGGAGCCGGCCTGCCGCAAAACGCTGCCGCCGGCTGGACCGAACCCCGGTGCATCCTGAAACTCTTTGGCGGGCAGGGGACCATCAACGTGAATTCCTGGGCGCCCGACAGCCGCCGATTCGCCTTTGTAAGCTACGTTTAGGCTCCATTTTTTTATACTTTTCTAAAAAAGTCTTTTTCAAAGGAGAAATTATGACCGCAGCTGTTGTCGTTGCCGTAGTTGTCGTGGTCCTTGTTATCATGGTTATTTCTATGTACAATGCGCTGGTGAAGCTCCGCAACAACCGCGAGAACGCCTTTGCAAATATTGATGTGCAGCTCAAGCAGCGCTATGATCTGGTGCCCCAGCTGGTGAGCACGGTCAAGGGCTATGCCACGCACGAAAAGGAAGTGCTCGAGAAGGTGACTGCCGCCCGTGCCGCCGCCATGGGAGCAACGACGATCAACGAGAAGGTCGCTGCCGACAAGACCATGACCAGCCTGCTTTCCGGCTTGAAGGTTTCGCTGGAAGCTTATCCGGAACTCAAGGCGAACCAGCACTTCACGCAGCTGCAGACGGAACTTGCCGATATCGAGAACAAGCTTTCTGCCGCCCGCCGCTTCTTCAATTCCGCGACCCGCGAATTCAACAACGCCTGCGAGGTGTTCCCGAGCAATATCATCGCCGGGATTTTCCACTTCAAGCGTTTGCCCATGTACGAGGCGAGCGAAGGCCGCGAAACACTCAACAAGGCTCCGGAAGTAAAGTTTTAATCTAGACGAAAGAACGGCTCTTCGAGCCTACAGACGAGAGACGAAAGAAAATCTAAAGTCTTCTCAATTTAATCTCTCGTCTTTCGTCTCTCCTCTCTCGTCTAAACATGAAATACGTCGGTATCCAGACACAGATTTGGCGAAACAATAGGAACACGGTCATCCTGCTGTTCCTTTTTCCCGTAATCTTGCTTGCCATGGTGCTGATGGTCATTGCCGGCCTGGACGCCGCCGGAATTTTCTGTTATTCGGAGTCTCCCTACGCGCACCTTTGTATCGACAATCTTTCTTCGACGGACGTTTTCCGCTGGCCGCTGATTTGGGAATGTTTCCTGCAGACGCTACCGTATGCGCTCGGGGTGACTGTCGTCTGGTTTGTCATAGCCTACTTTGCCAACACTGCGATTATCCGCCATGCGACTGGTGCGCGCCCGCTCGAGCGCAAGGAGAACCTGCGCGTCTACAACATCGTAGAGAACCTCTGCATTGCTGGCAATATCTACATGCCCAAGATAAACATTGTCGACGATCCGAGCCTGAATGCCTTTGCAAGCGGGATAGACGACAAGTCGTACACGATCACGCTTACGACTGGAATTATCGATAAACTGGACGACGACGAACTTTCGGCCGTGGTGGCGCACGAGCTTACGCATATCAAGAACCGCGACACGCGCCTGCTTGTGGTGTGCATTGTTTTTGTCGGCATATTCTCCACGCTCATGACGCTCTCGGTGAGGCTGCTCGCGAACACGACCCGCGCGATGGCTGTGGGCCGCGGGCGCCGCAAGGGCGGGGGTGGCTTCCTGATTGTTATCGTGGGGGCTGCGCTCTTGCTGGTGTGTTCCTCCGTTGCCTTTTTCTTCGCTACGCTTACCAGGCTTGCCATTTCGCGCAAGCGCGAATATGTCGCCGATGCGGGCGGCGCGGAACTTTGCGGCAATCCCATGGCGCTATCGTCTGCCTTGCGGAAGATATCTGCCGAACCCGGGCTTGGCCAGGTGAAGCGCGATGACGTGGCGCAGCTCTACATTGTGCATCCCGACGAAGAAAGCGATGGAGCGCTTACGGGACTTGTTGCGAAGGTGAACCTGATGTTCTGTACGCATCCGGACACGCCCGAACGCATAAAGCTACTGGAACAATTCTAGCCTGAGTTCGTAAAGCCTTGCATCTGGAGCTTGGAGGCTCGAGCCTTATACTTCCTGGCCATCGTCAAACGCGCATTCAAAGCGGTATTCTTCGACAACATCATAGTCGCTTCCGCCGTTGAACACGTTCGAATTGCCGTAGACTTCGTGCACCCTGCGCATTTGCGCCTTGCAGTGGAGTTTTTCGGAAAGTGCCTTGCAGAGGTTTTTGAGGGTGCTTTCGTCGATATCCTTGGCCATGGCGGCTTCTTTCAGGCGGCATTGCCCGCCTTTGACAATCAAGGGAACGCCGTTTAGGGTAAACTCACCCTCGACTTCGCACAAAATATTTCCGTAGATGCTGTATTCGTGGTCCATTGTATTCTAAAAGATAGCCAAATCTATTTGTAAAAACTTTTATACAAATTAGCGAAAAAGGGAAATTTTAGGGGCGTTTTTGCTGAATTTACTCAAAAAACAAGCTTTTTCTTGTGTTCTGAATATCTCTTTAAATTTTATACTTGCTTTAAAAAGTGTGAAATAAATCATATTTTGAAAAATCTTGTGTTCCAACACATTGACATTTTTCAAAAACGAGTTTATAATTGTAGACAAACACACCTCAGTGTAAAGAAACTCAACAATGGGAGAAAAAAATGAATATCAGGAATTACACCTATGCTGCTTGCGTTGCTGCAACTCTGTCTATGTTTACGGCTTGCGGTGACGACGTTACCGAAGTGACCAACGTTAGCGAGAAGGCCTCGCTCGACCAGGTCGACAAGTTCAAGCAACTGCCGAAGTGCGATAGCGAAATCGAGGGATCGCTCGTTTACGTGAAGGATTCTGCCAAGGTATTCGCCTGTACTGGCGACGGCTGGATCCAGCTGAACGGCAAGGATGGTGAAGCCGGCAAGAACGGCGAAAATGGCAAGGATGGCGAAAACGGCAAGAACGGTTCCGGAGCAGCCTGTACGGTGACCAAGGCCAAGAGTGGCGATTTCGACGTGAAGTGCGACGGCAAGACGGTGGGCACTATCAAGAATGGTGCTGACGGCAAGGACGGTGAAAGCTGCACCGCAAAGGAAAACAAGGACAAGAACGGCTATGATATTGTCTGTGCGGGCAAGACGGTGGGTACTGTCACGAACGGTAGTGACGGTTCCGATGGAAGCAACGGCGACGATGGCGACGGATGTACGCTCACGGAAGGCGAAAACGGCGATGTTACCGTGAAGTGCGGCGCTAATTCCGCTACGCTGTTCAAGGCCGTTTGCGGTGGCATCACTTCTTACGATCCGGAGACACAGCTCTGCGGCTCCTATTATGATAACAAGACTCAAAAGAGTGTCTACCTCCCGATTAAGCGCTGCAAGGACTGGAGTAAGGTTGGCTCCTGGTACGATGAAAACGGCGATTATTCGGACTGGACCTATAACCCGAACGAATATTTCTGCGACGAGAATAGCGTTCTCCAGCCGATGTGCCGGTGGACAGACGATAACGGCGACGACGTAGTTAAGAAATACGATCCCGCGAAGGAATACTGCGACAACGAAAACAAGAAGATTGCAAAGAAGGTCCCCTGTGCCGAAGGAAGCAAGGAAATGAGGAAGCCGACGGAATACTGCTTTACCACGAACGAGAAGTCCAAGATGCAGACTGCCGAACTGCTGGTTTGCGGCAGTGGCAATAGTGCGAAGGAATATAGCCCGGTGACCCATTTCTGCAAGAAGAGCACTGGTGTACTCGGCAAAAAGTCGATTTGCGCCAAGAATCCCAACAAGGCCGACCAGTTCAATATCGACATCCGCTACATGGCAGAGGCGAGCGTGGATGACAATACCAGCCAGCTTTGCGACACCCGCGACTATCAGATCTACAATACCGTGACCGTTGATGGCGTTACCTGGATGACGCAGAACCTGAACTATAACAACAAGCAGAAGACGGAAGGACTTGATTCCAGCAGCTTCTGCCTGAATAACGATCCCAAGGAATGCGAAACCAGAGGCCGTCTCTACCTTTGGAGTGCCGCCATCGACTCGACCACTTTCGAATCCAACGATATCTTCTGCGGCAATGGGGAAGCGCCTTGTAAGTTTGATGAGCCCGTCAAGGGCGTCTGCCCCGAAGGCTGGCATTTGCCGAGCGCTACCGAATTGGAAAAATATCCCTATGCGCAGGTTTCCGAGAAGATGACTTCCAAAATCTACGGCGAAATCACGACGGAACTGAATACGTATCTCAGTAACTTCGTCACCCTCTGGTCTTCTACGGAATATGTAAATGAGGATCAGGAAGGCGATAGCGAAGAGGGAAATGCGGTTTACTTCAAGTATTCTGCTTCTGCTTCTACCGAAATGAACGCTTCCAAGGCGAGCCGCCTGAATGTGGTCCGCTGCGTCAAGGACAGCGAAGAAGAACCGGACGAGAATTAATACCCCTGACCTAGAACAAGCAACGGGTCGGCATTGCCGGCCCGTTTTCTGATTTTTTGTAAATAAAAATATTCCATAATCTGTTTTTTTTGTTACATTTGGGGCCAGTTGTCTAATTTGGGGATATCCGTTGTGGGTATCCCTTAAAAAAGGAGATATAGATGAAATCATACTTGAAAGTGGTCGTTCCTCTGGCCTTGATCCTCGGGGTCGGGATGGCGAACGCTGCAAAAGAACACTTTGTTAAACCGGTAGTAAAATCCGTAACTATCGAAGACGGTACGTTATATCCGCTAGCTCCGAAGAAGGGTGCCTCGGTAGCCTTCGATAATGGTGATGTGTCGTATGAGGTCTGCCGAGGCGCCGTATGCGCCGATAGCGCAGATTTCTTCGATACTGTCACTTATGTGTGGCAACGTTTGGATATTAACGACAGCACCTGGAAAAAGTATGCACTGTCGAGTGCGACCAAGACGTTTATTCCCGGTGAATATAGGTTGGTGGCCGAATACAAGAGGCAGAAATGGATTACCACTGCAAGAATGACAAATTTAGAGATAAGAACAATCCAGCAAGAATGGAAAGATGATTTTGACAATCATGCAGTCACTAGTGTCTCCGTCAATGGAATAACTTTCAATTCTGTGTCTAATTGTATATCGGGTATTGATCGACCGACCGATATGGGTACTTCTGTAGTTTTACCGTACTGGTCCTGCAGGTTTGCATCTCCGTCCATTACTGTGGGCAAGGCAAAACCGATTGTACTCAAGCCCATCTGTAGCGACGGTACGGACAAGTGCGGTGTGGAATACTCTGGACCCGCCCAATCCTTTGCTGGAGATACGGTCAAGTTTATCGCGAAGAACACCAACCAGGATTACGGCTGGGGCTCGGTTCCGCAGTGTAAGGGCATATTAATGAATACTGGACTCGAATATGATATTTGCGATCCGGAGAATATGAATGATACAACTAAGTTGCTTGTAGCTCTCTTCTCAGGAGCATATGGAGCTGAATTTGGGGTAGAAGGGTTCATGTATTATATTAATGCAATGAACGCTACGCTGGTCCCCGTTAATTCCACTTCGAGGAACGATATAGGTGAAGCGTTATTGACGTACATGTTCCTGGCAGAAGTAAGTATGGCATCAGAATATAGCGTCGAAAGATTCTTGGGAGGGGAAATACCCTACCTTTACACGGATACAACTGAATTTGCCGATACGATATATTATCCTCTGACCCTGAGGGATATCGACATAAACTATGTAGAGACGAATCATGGAACCATTTCCGGCCCGGCAAAGGCTCATGACGGTGAATACCTGATTCTTTCTATTGTTCCCGAAGACGGATACGACGTGAAGGAACTTTATTCAAGGGGCATGGATTCCAGTAATGTGATGAAGACAAACTATATGCCGCCAGAAATGGGAGACCTTATGCCTGACGGAAGCCGCTATGCTATGTTCGTCGCCCAGAAAGGGTTCGAACAGAACGTCTATGTAGAGTTCCATAAGGTCGGACAGGAAGTCACCATGATCAAGCCGACCAACGGCACCTACTCTGTCACTTCCAGGGGCAAGGAACACGATGTCAGCGAGAGATCGTTCCTGACCAACGCCGCCGGCTCCACCATCTCCATCAAGCCGACTCCCGATGCGGGCTACGCTGTCAAGACCGTTACTTGTGAATATGAAACGAAGGAAAATGGCGTGGAGACTATGGCCTTGTCCAAGAACGCCACCAGCGGCCTGTACAATTGCGCCATCCCCGATACTTCTGCGCTGTCGGAAGATATCCTGAATAGGACCAAGCAGATTATGGTCAAGGTGGAATTTGCCAAGGTGAATGACATCAAGCTGGATGTCACGGGTCTCGGTACGCTTATCGTTTATGCTTATGGCAAGTATAATCCGGAAACTGGCTTTGGATCTTATTGCAGCAATGTCGTGTCGGCCGATACCACGAGCACAGAAGGCAAGATCTGCACTGCGCTTGAGGGCGATTCCATTGTCATCAGTGTAGAAGCATCCGAAGGCCATCCGCTCAAGAGCTTGACTTGCAAGATTGACGGGAAGACCTCTACGAACTGCATGTCCAGCAAGGGCTTCAAGATGCTCGACAAGGACGTCGATATCAAGGCGACATTCAAGGCTACGGACTATACTCTGACCAAGCTTGGTACTTATGTGGATGACTTCGAGCTGTACGTCGGCAGGGTTTCCAGGACCCCCGTTACTCAGGCTCACGAGTTCGATACTATCTATGTAAGACCGCTTGATGGAAAGCATCTTATTTGGCCTCACATTGATTACCCGGAAATGTTTGAACTTGATACGGCGACGGGTGTTGATGTCGTATATTTCATCATGCCCGCTTCGGATGTCAGCGTAAGTGTTTCAGCGGGTGAGTATAAATCTACTGGCAAGGTTTCGTTTAATGTTGAAGGGAAGGGAACTCCCATGGGTAAATTCACATATTTGGGCGGCTTTACCGAAACGATCGATCTTTCGCGTATTCCCTTCCGGAGGTTGGAAGGCAACGTGAAATATAATTTCATGGAATCAGTGGCAGACAAGGGCTATTATCTAGATACCATTGTTTGTAAGTATGACGATGGAACCGCTATGGAAGTTGACGAAGCGTCGTTCTTCACTGGTGCGGATTCTTCCAAGGACGCATCCTGCACGATTAAGTTTGCTCCGGATTCCTTCGCGATTGCTGCGACTGCCGACGACAACGGCGTTCTCCAGAATGTTCCCAAGAAGGGCCATACGGACGAAGAAATTACCTTCAAGGCCGCCCCGCTCACGGGATACGAAGTCGACTTTGTCAAGGCGTACTACATGGATCAGGATGCGTCGAACACCGAAGTTGCCGTGCTTCTCGACCTGACCAGCTCCTACGACAAGAAGAAGAACGTCTATACCTACAAGTTCACGATGCCGGCCCGCGATGTCGCTATCGAGGCCGCGTTCAAGGAAATCACGTCGAGCAGCAGCTCCGCCAAGTCTAGCAGCAGCTCTGTTAAGTCCAGCTCCAGCAAGGCCAAGTCCAGCTCTAGCTCTGTCAAGGCCAAGTCCAGCAGCAGCTCTGCCAAGGCTAAGTCCAGCAGTTCTGTCAAGGCCAAGTCCAGCAGCTCCGCCAAGGCTAAGTCCAGCAGCTCCGCCAAGGCCAAGTCCAGCTCCAGCAAGGGCGGCAAGAATGCTCTGCCGGCCTATGCCCAGGCTCCTCTGTTCTCGCTCACGGTCATGGGCCGCAGCGTGCAGATTGCCGGTGCTACGGTGGGCAGCGCCTACAGCGTGCTTGACATGC
>JAGCGO010000067.1 GCA_017649565.1 Fibrobacter sp.
ACCCGATGTACGATTTTGCGCACCCGCTTTCCGACTGGATCGAGGGCATTACACACTCCATCTGTACGCTCGAATTCGAGGCGCACCGCCCGCTGTACGACTGGTTCCTGATCGAGCTCGGTCTCGAGAACCGCCCGCAGCAGATTGAATTTGCCCGCCTGAACCTGACCTACACCATGATGAGCAAGCGCAAGCTTTTGGAACTGGTGGAGACGAAGGCCGTGATGGGCTGGAACGACCCGCGTATGCCGACGGTCTGCGGTTACCGCCGCCGTGGCTTCACGCCGAGTTCCATCCGCGAGTTCTGCGACCGCATCGGTGTTTCCAAGGCCGATTCCATGGTCGACGTGAACCTGCTCTACTTCTGCATCCGCGAAGAGTTGAACAAGACGGCGAACCGCGTGATGGCCGTAATCGACCCGGTGAAGCTCGTGATCGACAACTGGGAAGACGGCAAGGTCGAGATGATCGAAGTCGAGAACAATCCGAACGACGAAACCGCTGGCAAGCGTGAGGTCCCGTTCGGTAAGGAACTCTACATCGAGGCCGACGACTTCATGGAAGAACCGCCGAAGAAGTACTTCCGCCTGAAACCGGACGGAGAAGTCCGCCTGAAGGGCGCCTACTTCGTGACCTGCAAGAGCGTCGAGAAGGATGCGGACGGCAAGGTGACGGTCATCCACTGCGAATACGACCCGCAGAGCAAGGGCGGTGAAACGCCCGACGGACGCAAGGTCAAGGGAACCATCCACTGGGTCTCTGCCGCACATGCCGTCGATGCCGAAGTTCGCCTGATCAACAACCTGTTTACGCTCGAAGACCCGGCCGCGGTTCCCGAGGGCGAAGACTGGCACGATTACCTGAACCCGGATTCCATGGTCATCAAGCAGGCCAAGGTGGAACCGAGCCTCGCGAACGCCAAGCTCGAAGACCGCTTCCAGTTCATGCGCCAGGGCTACTTCTGCCTCGATAGCGAAGATTCCAAGCCGGGCCACCTGGTGTTCAACCGTACCGTTGATCTGAAGGATAGCTTCGCCAAGCAAGTCGCGAAGTAATTCGCCGATAAACTTCGCAATACTGCGTCACGCGAACTCTCGCTGTATGTCAATACAGCTTCGGTTCGTGTTCCTTGTCTTGCTCGTTTCTAGGCGAATTACTGTTTAGGTTCTAATTCGAATTACAATCAGGTAGATTGCTTCAACGTTTGAAGTTTTCGCAATACTTTATAAAAAAAGGCGCCCTTGCGGACGCCTCTTTCTTTTATGAGAGGAATTTCGTTTACCGGCTGATCATCTTGCCGTTCAGTGTAGCGAGCCAGTGCTGATTGCGTGCTGCGCGCGGAATCTGGAACGACTGCGTTCCGGCGCGGATTTGCTTTTCGAAGAGAACGTTGCCGTTGAAGTCTACGAGCCTGAACATGCCACCTCTTTCGCTCTGGACGGTAATCCTGTTTTCGTTGAGAGTGTAGAAGTTCTGTTTTCTTATTTCCTGATGGCCTATGATGGCGTCTCTCCCAGGATTTGAGCTGCTTGAAGATGATGAGAACCTTGAATGGCTTGACGGACCCGGACTGCTACTGGATGAACTCGGAGTAGTCGGCTTGTCATCGTCGTCGTTGTCTTTGTCGTAATAGCCCCAGTCGTCAATGATGAGCGCTTCGGTTGCCAAGGGGGAGGCGGGCTCGCTAAAACTCATCTGCTGGTCTATCCATGCGAATCTATCCTTGACATATTTGCGCAGATGCTCGATTTCGGCATCCCACGTGGGCTCGTTGTAGTAGTTCATCTTCATGCCCATGCAACCCATGCTCCAGCCACCCATGTTCCAGCCGTTGTTATTTCCGCCATTATTGTTGCCGGATTCCATCGGGTCGGCGTCGCAGGTGCCGCTAGATTGGCCCAGGTTCGGCCAGCGTTCGAAATTGCGATTGGCCGCATTCTTGAGGACGGTCTTGAGAGAGTCTATAAAGTGGTCGATGTTCTTGGTGTGCCACACGCCACTGCGGAGCTCTGCCCAACGAGCCTTGTATTTTTGCTGGAAGGTGTTGTTGCTCCAGATATTCTGGATCCACTTGGCGACAAACCATTCGTTCATGCCAAAAGCGAAGCCTCCGTCATTTGCACTCTGCGGAATACGCCAACCGTCGGCCTTTTCGCCTCCGACACGCTGGTAGGCGCCGAATGCCAAGTTGAAGTCCCACGGTGCACCGAGCTGGAGTTTGCCACCCTTGCTGTCCTTGTTCTTGAACATGTAGAAACTGCAAATGTAAGCGTCGGTGTTGTTGGTAACGTCTTCGTGGATGATGTAGTCCGTTGCTGCTTCAATATCCAGAATGTCGAGGCAGCCGTTGGTGGTGATGTCGCCTTGGTCGCATTTTTGCTCGATGGAGTTGAAGAAGTTTTGGATATACTGCTGCTGTTCCTTGGTGGTGTTTTCCTTTTTCGGAGAACGCATCACGACAGGGGAGCCGTCCTTGCTCTTGAAACCTTCCTTGTCTAGCCCCTGCGTAGAGTTGTTGTCCACCTTGTCGACGCTCAGCACGTAACCGCCGGTCACGTCGTCGCCGCTGATATCTTCTTCCTTGAGTTTCGCAATATGCACGCGGGCTTTGGCGCGCTTGATCTTTTCAAGCAACAGGTACACGCCCTTGTATTGTCCGTTCAGGTAGAGCTCGAAGAATTTGAATCGCGAACTGTAGCGGCCCGTGCGCTGATAGAGCCAGTAGGCGAGAGCGTTGCGGATGAGCGTCTTGTCGACATACGGCCCGTGGAACACCCAGTCGGCGTTCTTGGGCATGCCTAAAACCTTGAGGCTCGTGTCGTGGCAGGCCGTGTCGGCGACGTTCGTGCAGGGGCGTGCCTTGAGTTCGATGCCGTAACCCTTTTTGGGGAAGTCAGCGGAAGTCTGCCCGCGGATCTTGATGCCGATGTTGTATTTTTCGCCCTTGGAACTGTCGGCAACGCTGTTCGTGCCTTTGTCCAGGATGCTCATGGTGGCGGGTATCTTGTCGGCGCCTTTCTGGAGCGCTTGCCCGTTTTGTGTGTTCACGATAACCAGCGGCAAATCGTAGGACTGCGCAAACACCGGAATCGCCATAGCTAGGACGACGCCATGGAAGAAAATTTTTGATTTGCAGAACATATTATACTCCTTAACCTAACTCCATATAATAATCTATATAATTTAATAGGTGGAGTATGCATTTATTACAGATTATGCGCTATAAGCGTTGATTCTTTAACATCCGCAAATTCATTCAAAAAATGGTGAAATATCGCAAAAAAGAGGGACTTCCCGTTTTGGGGGAAGTCCTTCGGGTTTGCTCGAATCTAAGCTTGGCTACCTGTTCATCATCTTGCCGTTCAGCGTGGCGATCCAGTGCTTGTCCCTTGCCTTGGCCGGAATCTTCAGAGTCGTGAAGCCTGCCTTGATGCGGGTCTTGTACAGGACCGTGCCGTTCAGGTCGAGAAGGGCGAATGTTCCGCCTATCGTCGTCTGGACATTGATGTGGTCGCCGTTCAGAGCATAGAAGTTCGCCGGAGCCAGCCTGCTGAAATCGTCTATGTAATCCGGCGTGGGATTCGTTGCCTTCGTAGAATCCGTCTTGCCGAATTGCGGCCATGTGGGAGACGTCGTCTTTGTAGAATCCGTCTTGCCGAATTGCGGCCATGTGGGAGACGTCGTCTTTGTAGAATCCGTCTTGCCGCCCGGTTGCGTAGTCGGGGTCGTGGTTCCCGGATTGCTGGCCTCGACAGTGTCCTTGTCATGCTGCCAGTCGGGATTGTGGAGCGAGGGATCGAGAGGTTCGGTCACGACCGGGTTTGCCGGTTCCGTAAATCCGAACTGCTGGTCCATCCAGGCCATTCTTTCCTTCATCTTCTTGCGGAGATGTTCCACTTCGCCGTCCCAGGTATCGGCGTTGTTGCCGCCCATGCCCATGCCGCCACCACCGCTGGAGTTGCAGTATTTCATCGGCTCCGGATCTGCGTCTCCCTGACCGCTGGATTTGCCCAAGTTCGGCCAACGCTTGAAGTTTCTTTCGGCAGCCTTCGTCAGGTACGTCTTCATGGAATCCAGGTAGGCGTCCATGACCTTGGTGTGCCACACGCCGCTGCGGAGTTCCGCCCAGCGCTTCTTCATTTCGCTCTGGTAATCGCTTCTTTTCCACAGACCGCCGAGCCAGTTCGGGGCCTTGAGCGAGCCCATGCCGCCGCCACCGAAGCCGAAGCCTCCCATCATTCCGCCGCCGCTGCCGGTTTTGCTTTCGATCTGCCAGCTGTTGCCGCCGCCGTAGCCCATCATGCCGCCGTTGCTCATGGCGAGGTTGAAGTCCCACGGCGGTCCGAGGGTCACCTTGCCTTCGGTATATACGCCGTCCTTGGTCTTGTTCTTGGG
Source organism: Fibrobacter sp. (assembly GCA_017649565.1). Lineage (GTDB taxonomy): Bacteria > Fibrobacterota > Fibrobacteria > Fibrobacterales > Fibrobacteraceae > Fibrobacter. Next base: position 4,396 of record JAGCGO010000067.1, read on the forward strand.
CTTGTGCAGGAAGAAACTGCACCAGTAGGAGTCGCCGTTGTTGGTGATTTCCTGATGCAACACGTAGTCCACGGCAGAACCGACATCTACGTATTTTTCGTATCCGTCACCGTTCTTGCCGTTCTGGAACAGTGCTTCGAGGTCATTCAGGTACTTCTTCAGGTATTCTTCCTGCTGTTTCTGGATGTTCGCTTTCTTGGGGTAGTGCAGAATGACGTTCAGGCCGTCGGAGGTGTTGAAGCCTTCTGCCTGGATACCGCCCTGGTTGTTGCTGCCGCCGCCACCCGTGTTGGTGCCGACCTTGTCGAACGCCCAGATGTAGCCACCGGTCAGGCTGTCGCCGGCGATGTCGTCTTCTTTAAGCTTGCTCACGTTCACGCGGTACTTGCCGCGCTTGATCTTTTCGACCATCACGTACACGCCGCGGTAGACGCCGTTGATGTAGAGGTCAAAATGCTTGGTACGCGGGGCGTAGCGGCCGGCCTGTCTAAAGAGCCAGTAGGCGAGCGCATTGCGCAACATGCTCTTGTCTACATAGGGACCGTGCAGCACCCAGTCGTCGGAAGGCGGGAGCCCGAACATACTCACGTCCATGCCTTCGCCCGTTGAATCGCGAACTTCGACGCTGTAGCCGGGCTTGGGGAACAGGGCGGAGGATTGCCCTCTCACCTTGATGCCGATTTCGTAGAATGTGCCCTTGGCACTGTCAGCCACGTTGTTCGTTGCCCCGTTGTCCAGCACCTTCATGGTGGCGGGAATCTTCTCGGTGACGTTCTTGTCAAGGCATTTTTGCTTGGTGTCAACGAAAATGATGGGCAAGTCGTAGGTCTGTGCAAACAGAGGTACGGCCATGGCCGAGATAAGTGTGTAGAAGAAAATTTTGGATTTGGTAAACATAGATTTGCTCCTTAGCCAATCACCAACTTATAATTTATGCGATTTGCCGAGATTTAAGCATGTTTTTTATTAATTGTACAGTTTAAGTGTTGTGAATGTGACATTTGTCAATATTACCGAAATCGGCTGAATTTTGGCTTTTTTGACGAAAAAAGGCCCCCTCGAGAGGGGGCCTTTCCGATTACAAGATAAAAGATCGTTTATCGGTTCATCATCTTGCCGTTGAGAGTGGCTATCCAGGCCTTGTTTTGTGCCTTGGCCGGAATCTTCAGGGTCGTGAGGCCCGTCTTGATGCGGGTCTTGTACAGGACCGTGCCATTCAGGTCGAGAAGGGCGAAAGTTCCACCGATGGTCGTCTGGACATCGATATGGTCGCCGTTCACGGCAAAGAAGTTACCCGGGGCCAATCTGCTGTGGTCGCCTGCGAACAGCGGCTTTTCCGGAATGGAATCGTTGTCATCGAAATCGTCGTCATCTTTGCCTTTGTTCTTGTCTTTTTCCCAGTCGGGGTTGTGGATTTCGGCGATAAGGGGATCCGTCACGGTCGGGTTGGCCGGTTCCGTAAATCCGAGCTGGTCGTCCATCCATTTCATTCTTTCTTTCATCTTCTTGCGGACGTGTTCGAATTCGCCGTCCCAGGTCGTAGCGTTGTAGCCGCCCATGGCCATTCCCATGCCGCCGCCCATGCCGAAGCCACCGCCCCAGCCGCCCATGCCGCCGCCGCCCTGTTGGCCGCCACCTTGGCCGCCGCATTCTTTCATCGGCTCCGGGTCTGCGTCATAGGTGCCGCTAGCCTTTCCGAGGTTCGGCCAACGCTTGAAGTTTCTTTCGGCTGCCTTGGTCAGGTAAGTTTTCATGGAGTCAAGATACTTGTCCAAGGTCTTGTCGTGCCACACGCCGCTGCGGAGTTCCGCCCAGCGTCTCTTCACTTCGGCCTTGTACGTTGCATCGCTAGTCCACAGTTTGTTGAGCCAGGCGGGGCCGGTAAAGCCCATGCTCATGCCGCCGTTGCCGAACTTGCTGCTGCTTTCAATCTGCCAGCCGGTGGTGCCGGAGCTGAACATACCGCCCATGCCGCCCATGCCGCCCCACATGCCGCCTTGGCCGCCTTGTTGGCCGCCGCCGTTTTCGGGCTGGGTGCCGTTGCTCATGGCGAGGTTGAAGTCCCACGGAGGACCGAGGGTCACCTTGCCGCCCTTGCTGTCCTTGGGCTTGAACAGGAAGAAACTGCACCAGTAGGAGTCCGCGTTGTTGACGGCTTCCTGATGCAACACGTAGTCCACTGCCGAGCCGAGGTCCACGTAGTTTTCGTATCCACTACCGTTCTTGCCGTTGCTGAACAGACCTTCAAGATCGTTCAGGTACTTCTTCAGGTATTCTTCCTGCTGTTTCTGGAGCTTGTTCTTCTGGGGGTCCTTGTCCTTCTTGGGGTAGTGCATGATGACGTTCACGCCACCGTTCGTCTTGAACCCTTCGGCATCGATACCGCCCTGGTTGTTGTTGCCAGCACCACCGGTATTGGTACCCGTCTTGTCGAATGCCCAGATGTAGCCGCCGGTCAGGCTGTCGCCGGCGAGGTCGGTTTCTTTAAGCTTGCTCACGTTCACGCGGTACTTGCCGCGCTTGATCTTTTCGACAAGTGCGTACACGCCGCGGTATTGGCCGTTGATGTACAGGTCAAAATGCTTGGTACGCGGGCTGTAACGGCCTGCCTGCCTAAAAAGCCAATGGGCGAGCGCGTTCCTTATCAAACTCTTGTCGACATAGGGCCCGTGTAAAATCCAGTCGTCGGAAGGCGGGAGCCCGAACATGCTCACGTCCTTGCTTTCGCCTTTTTCGTCATGGATTTCGATGGTGTAGCCCGGTTTGGGGAATGTGGCGGAGGACTGGCCTCTCACCTTGATGCCGATATCGTAAAGTGTACCCTTGGCACTATCGGCTACGTTGTTTGTGGCCCCGTCCAACACTCTCATGGTGGCGGGAATCTTTTCGGTAACATTCATGTCCAAGCATTTGTTGTTTTTGGTGTTAACGAAAAGAATGGGGAGGTCATAGGTCTGAGAAAACCCTAACCCCGCGACTAAGGCGACTGGCGCCATAACTCTAACCAACATATTCATATGTTGCCTCCAACTCTTTAGCATAAATCTATATGTTATAGTAAAAAACGCTTTGTTAATTCCAGTTTACGTGTTGTAAAGTGTTGTTGTAATTTCTACGCAGTTGCTTTTTTTCGCAAAAAAAGGGGATTTTTTGAAACCGGGCTGTGGTCAGGGGCATCTAATTGATGTATTTTATGGTATAGGAGGTTTCCATGATTGAAAACACCCTGAAGTCGAGTTTTTTTGCCCGGTGGATTCGGAAGGCGCTTCCCCTGTTTTTGCTGCTTTCGGGGTTTGCCTTTGGCCAGGCCAACTATACGCCTGCCGAACTGGACACGCTTGTATCGACAATCGCCCTTTACCCTGACCCTTTGCTGATTCATGTGCTCACCGCATCGACCTTCGGTGACCAAATTCCCGGTGCGAACGCCTTTGCCCAGTCCCACAAGAACGAGAAGGGCGAAACCCTGGCCAAGTCCATCGAAGATGCCAATCTGACCTACGATCCGAGCGTCCAGGCGCTGATTCCGTTCCCGACGGTCCTTGACATGATGGCCAAGTACCCGACTTGGACCGACCAGCTGGGGGATGCCGTTTCTGCCCAGAAGGAGGCTGTCCTCGACGCCGTGCAGCGCCTGCGTCACAAGGCTTACGATTATGGACACCTGAAGACGAACGAGCAGGTGACCGTAACAGTGGATACGACGATTATCGTCCAGCCGACCCGGACCGAATATGTTTACGTGCCGGTGTACAATCCCCGTGTCGTCTACTACGTCCGTTCCGATGGCTATACGACTTACGTACGGTACAGTAGTGGCGTGTGGCTCGGTACATGGTATGGCGAATGGGGATGGGGTTCCTGCTGGTTTGACTGGGGGCCCCGTGTGATTTACGTGCGCAATTACCGCTGGTATCCGCACCGTCCGATTCCGCGCCATCCGCACCGCTACAGACCGGCTCCGCGCCGTTTCAATTCTCCGCCGCATAGCGCACCTCCGCCGCACCATGCGCCTGCTCCGAGAATGGCCCCGGCTCACCGGGAAGGCCCTGCTCCGGCAGCCAGGCATGCGGCCCCGCCTCCGTCGGCCCGTTCGGCAGCTCCTGCCCCTGCCCAGCGTGCCGTGGCTCCAGCCCCGGCAACCCGCTCGTCCGCTCCGGCCCCGGCAACACGCTCGTCTGCTCCGGCTCCTGCTCCGGCATTGTACCGGACGACTTCCGATAACCAGGCCAGCTACAAGACGGCTCCTGCTCCTGCGCCCGCTCCGGCACCGAGAACGGCTCCGGCGCCTGCACCGGCACCGAGACCATCCCCTGCCCCTGCTCCGCGCCAGTACGAACGCAATTCCAGGGACGACCGCAGCTACGACAGCGGCCGTAGCGGAGGCCGCTCAAGCAGTCCATTCAAGTCTCGCCGATAGACAATTTTGGTAGGTCGAACAGTAATCCAAGGCCCGTCTAGGGCCTTTTTATGCTACGATATTGTTGGCCAGCGCCTCCAGCGCGTTCAGGTATTCTTCCTGGCGCGCGGGGTTGTTCTCGGATATGGCCGCACCGTTCGGGATGGTTTGCAGGTACATGTATACCTGGTCGGAATTGATGGGGTAGTTGCCGGTCTGTAGGAAGTATATTCCGTACAGGATGGGCAATAGCTTCTTTTCCCACAGCTTCGCAGTCTTGCCGAAGTTGAACTTCGGAGTCATCATCTGGTGGCGCATCTGGATCAGGAACCCGCGTAGCTCCGCTTCGCATTCCTTTTGCAGCTCGTTGCGGGGGACTGCCCCCTGCGCTATCGGGACGGCTCCGGCGATGACCTCGTTCCTGTAGGCGATATGCAAAAATTCCAGCGGGAACTGGTGCCAAAGCGAGATGATTTCGTCTGCGGTGAAGGTGTACCCGAACGAGATGTTGCGGCGGCTGGCGCGTTCGGTCAGGTCCTGCAACGGCTTAAGGCTTTGCGCCGAATTGGACCGCAAAATAAAACTGATGTTCCACGGGCTTTGTAGCGGGGAGAACCTTTCCATGAGGCAGTCCCCGTGCAGGAATGCGGAAACCAGATTGCTGCTGAGGGCCGCCTCGAGCAGTGTGGGCCATTCCGAAGACTTGAGTTCCTGTAGGGTCAGAATCTTTTGCATAATGTACCGCCTTACCGGCTCTTGAATCCGCCGTCAAAATTTTCGAAGCTGCCGAACGTCCCGTTGAAGCCGCCCCGCGTGGTTGTGGAAATTTTTTTCTTCCTAGGATGCGCGTAGAAGAACGCAGCGATGAGAGCTGCAAATACGATTCCTATGAAAATGTAGCCTTTCCACGGGAAGGGTTCCTTGGCGAGAATGGCGTCGGGACGGACCGAGACGGTTTGCCCGCTTGCGGCGAGAATCTCGCTGGAGACTTCCCAGATGAAGTTGATGATGCCTCTTCCGTATTTCTGGACGCGGAAGTCCGGCATCAGGGCCTTTTGTTCAATGGCCTTGAAGTCTATGTTAGGATAGCTTGTACTAAATCCTTCGCTGGCGATGACGTGCTTGCTGCGCTCCTTCATGGATACGTAGACGAGAATGCCTTTGGTTTCTTTGCCTTCGAGCATCCACTTGTTCGCGACTTCCTTGGCGTAGGCGTAGGTCTCGGGCGTGTGCGAGTTGTCCATGAGTACCGTGGCAATCTTGACGTCGGTCTTAAGGTACACCTCGGTGACGAGCGCTCTCAGGAATTCCACTTCCTGCGCGCTGAGCAGGCGGTCTTCGTCGTAGAGGATGCCGTCTTTCGCCGGGGACGGTACATTGGCGGCCAATGCCATGGTTCCCATGACAAAGCATGCTAGCAGTATTGTCGCTGCCGTCTTTTGTAGCCGCTGCACCATAACAAACTCGTAGTAAAAAAAAATAACCCGTTTTTTCCAAGTTGGAATAATGACCCGTTAACCCTGTTTCTTTAAAAATCTATAACTTTTTTTGAATAAATGTGCAAAAATTAGACTTTGGGGGCGTATTTTTGTATTCTATTTTGTGATGAATTCCATAATCAGGCAAGAATAAAAAGTTTTTTTTGAATATGTATTGCGTTTTTGTTAATTATGCAGTATATCTTTTTGATAGATTGTTGGATTTAAATGGATGGGTAGCATGAAAGAAGTATGGTTTTGGTTGCCCGATTGGGCCGTCGATATGGCTATCTGGGAGGACGACTTGGTGAACGTCGCCCCCCAGGCCGACCATACTTTTGTCCCGTACGAACAGATGGTCTCTGCGCTGGACGACATCCGCCGCATCCCAGGAATCGAAAAGGCTACGACCGTGGTCGGTTGGGGATTGGGGGCGCTAGCCCTTATGAAGAGCCCCGCATTTTCAGGAAAACCTTGCGACTGGATCTTGCTGTCGCCCTTCGCCGATTTCTGCGACGAAAGCGGGGAGTGGACGCGTCAGAATCTGCGCTTCATGGCCAAGCAGTGCCTCACGAATCCGGAGCCTTCGCTGAATACTTTTGCGGAGGTGTTCGAGAACGAGTTCGGCGACTGGCAGGACGATTGGATGTCTGCCGCCAAGAAGGTGAACAAGGAATTGCTTTCCAAGGGCTTGAACTACCTTGCCGAAACTAACGTTACAGAACCGGTCGGGGAAGGCCGGAATATTCAGGTCGTCTATGGCCGTCAGGATTCATGCGTGCTGCCCGCGCAGACGCTAAAGCTAAAGGCGCTGTTGCCCGGTGCGTCGTTCAAGGAACGTCCGAAGGCCGGGCACTGGCCCCCGTTACTGCTACTGTAGTTTTTTCTCCTGCCAGATGCAGACTGCAGAACAGACAATCAAGTAAATCAGGAAGAACCACAGCAACGCCGTTTCGACGGTGTCCCCGATGTATTCGTAGAGGGTATGCCTCGTCTTGAGCTGCATCTTGCGCTGGACCACGGTGGTCACGAAGAGGTCCGTGTTGTGGCTGTAGTGCCCGTACTGGTCTATGAATGCGCTGATGCCGCTGTTTGCGACTCGTGCTACAGGCATGGCGGTCTCGATGGCACGGTAGCGGACCAGATTGAGATGGTTGCCCGGGGCCGTACTCCTGCCGAACCATCCGTCGTTCGTGATGTTCACCATCAGGCGGGAACCCTGGCGAGCGGCTTCGCGGACGAGATCGCCGAATATGGCATCGTAGCAAATGTAAGGCGTCCAGCGGTAGAGGGGGTAGACCGGGGTTTCTGTTCCGGGGACGAAGTCTCCCTCGCCGAAGTCCACGTAGTTCAGGATGGGGAAGATGTCGTCGAAGGGAATCCTTTCGCTGAAGGGTACCAGGTGCTTCTTGATGTAGCGCTGCCCGCCGTATTCGCTGTCGGGAGCGTACATGAATGACGCATTGTAGATTTCGTAACGTCGTGGACTGTCGGGATCCTTTACTCTCTTGTGGTCCAACGCTCCGACCAGGACGTATGCGTCCCTGTCGTCTGCGAGCTTTTGCAGGCGGCGGATGACTTTGGGCTGGCGCCGGATGTGGTCCGGGATGGCGGTCTCTGCCATCAGGATGATGTCGACGTCGTTGGTCGTGCTGTCGTAGGCCATTCCGAGGGTCTTGTCGACAATGGAATCAAAACGGGGCTTGCTCCACTTGGCGCCCTGTGCGATACTTGGCTGGATAAGCGCGATGTTCGGTGCCTTGTCGCCTTCTTCGATATGGAACGGCTGGGCATCTGCCCTTGAAAGGACAACGGTCCCGTGGATGGCAAGAGCGGCCAGTATGAATGCGGGAACCAGGATGGGCCATTTCTTCTTGATGCCGTCGCGGCGGATGGCCTTTTCGACAATCATGTTCGACGCGATGACCATTGTGGTGTACCCGAAGATGCCTACGAAGGAAAGTGCCTGCAGGAGTTCAAGATGGTTGCCGAGGGCGTAGCCGAGGTGGCTCCACGGGAAGCTGAAGTCTCCGCGGGTGCGCGTCATTTCGAGGCCGGCATAGAACAGCGGGAAGAGCACGAGCAGCCAGGGCCTGCCCTTGATCTTTATGGAACGGGCCAGGGTGTACACGAATGCGGCGAGGACGTTGTGCACGCTGAAGAAGGCGATAAGCAGCACGAGACCGAAGAGGATAAGTCCGGACGGTGCTGTCTCGACGTGCATGACATTATATATCCAGTAGTAGTTGATGGTGTTGAACAGCATCCCGGACCAGAACGTGGCGAACATGATGGTCCCGCGATTGCAGCGGTTGAGGACGATGAACCATGGAACGAGCAGGATGAGAGCCGCGGGGCCAAGTGGCAGGGGAGGAAATGCTAGCGCATAGAAACCCCAGGCGATAAGGGAGAGCAGTAACGCCTGCCTGGATTCCCCGTCTCGGACCTTGCGGAAGTTCCAGCGCGCGAACAGAATGAGCCAGAACAGGAATGCCGGGAGGAACGTGACCGAGATCTGGACGAGCCCTGCATGGCTTTGCGTGAGGTAGTCCATGGCGAGGAAGAAGAACGCTGTGAACGTGTAGGTATAGAACGAGAGCCTGAAGTTTTTACGTATGGGGCGAAGTACAAAGAATACGGCGGCAATGGCGATCGGCACGAACTGGATGTTCTGCGTGTACAGGCCCGGGGTGTCCGGCCGGTTGACAAATACGGCAACTTCTGCAATAAGGACAAGGGCTGTGTAAATCCAGTAGATCTTCGGTATGGGCTTGAGCGCTTCGATGAGTTTCTGCATGTTGCTTAGCCAGGGCTTCAGAGTCCCGATTTGTCTTGAGGGTTGAAGACGAGAACGAATTCGCCCTTGGGCGGATGCGCCTTGAAGTGGGCGGTTATCTCGGCCGGGGTCCCGATGAGGTGCTCCTCGAATTTCTTGGTCAGCTCGCGCATCAGGGCAATCTTGATTTCTCCGTAGACCTGGCCGATTTCTTCTACGAACTTGTCGATGTTGTGCGGGCTGGCGTAAAAGACTTGAGTGGCTTCTTCGCCCTTGAGCTTTTCCAGGAGATGGATGCGCTGGGCGCTCTTTTTCGGGGAGAAGTACTGGAAGGTGAAATGGTCCGTGGGCATGCCGCTGGAGACAAGCGCTGCAATCATGGCGCAGCAGCCGGGCACGGCACGGACGTCGATACCCTTGCGCACGCATTCGCGGACCAGGTTGAATGCCGGGTCGGCAATGCCCGGGGTGCCCGCATCGCTTACGAGGGCGATGTCACCGACGTTCTCCAGGTATTCTACGTACTTCGGAGTGACCTTCTCCTTGTTGAAGTCGTGGTAGGGCTCCATGGGCGTGGTTATCCCGTAGGCGTCAAAGAGAATCCGGGAATGGCGCGTGTCTTCTGCAAGTACCAGGGGTACTTCTTTCAGAATACGCACCGCTCGGTAGGTGATGTCTTCCATGTTCCCGATCGGGGTCGCTACAATGTATAGGGTATGCGGCATGTCAAAAAAGATAGTAAATGCCTAGTAGTCGCTTGCGCTGTTTAAGTCGGTTTGCCGTTGCTCGTGGAACTCGAATGCCAGGCGCTCTATGAGCTTGCGGTGCATTTCCGTTGCGGCATCGTTCACCAGGTCGCTGCGCAGAGCCCCGTACCAGAACGCTTCGACGTGCTCGCTCTCGATGAATTCAAGGCTCTGGACGAGCGTCGTGTCGCAATAGATCTGTGTGGAGAAGGTGAAGGTCCAGTCTTCGTTTACGGGAAGAATGGGCCAGAGGGGGACAAATGCTGCCCCTACGTACCAGGCGCTGCCTTCGTCCTTGTCGGAGGGTGCCGCTGTTGCGAGGATGTCGGCAGTACCGTAGCACCTGTCGGAAGGGAACGCCTGCTCGCTGATTGCAGAAGAGTAGGCCTTTTTCAGGTCTTCGGACAGGGGCTGGGATTTCCCGTTGAGGTAAATGTTGATTTCCCTATAGAACGGATGCTCCGGCCTTTCGCTGCCGAGGGCAATCCCGTCGGCCTTTGCAAGGTTTACGGAACAGGCTCCCAGGGCGGACAGGCAGAACGCCATTGCGGAGAGCGCAACGAGCCGTTTAGCGGTACCCTGGTTGATTGCCGGTAAAAACATGTCTTAAAGGTAGTATTTTATTTTGAGAGGCGGACACGTCGCGTACATCTTGTTACATTGTGCCTGATGGATAAAGTTGCGTATTTCATTTCGGACGCTCACCTGGGCATAGAACCCCCGGGATGTCTGCCCAATAGAGAAGAAAGGCTTGTCGAGCTGCTGCGTTCCTGGAAGGGGTGCGCGAGCCATGTAGTTATTGTGGGTGACTTGTTCGAGTTCTGGTTCGAGTATCGCGACTACGTGTCCAAAAATCATTTGCCCCTAATCCGTGCACTGGCCGAACTTGTCGAGTCGGGAGTGTCCGTCCATCTGTTCCGTGGCAACCACGACTTTGCCCTCGGGGACTTTTTCGAGAAGTCGGTCGGGGTGCATGTCCATAACCGAACCGTTCTGGAAATCCAGGGCAAGCGCATTTACGTGGCCCACGGCGATGGAGTCATCAAGTCGGATTGGAAGTACAGACTGTTCCGCAAGATTTTGGACTGTCCTGCTAACCGCAAACTGTTCAGTATGCTCCATCCTGACCTGGGAATGTCTATTGCCCGTTTTGTCGGCCGCAACAGCCGCAGGATAGGGGAGAACAACGTCATTGCCGTCGACGAGTATCTCGACTGGGGCAACAATGTCCTCCGCAAGGAAAACTGCGACATTTGTATCCACGGGCATCACCATATTGCGGGTATCTGGAATGTGGACTGTGGCATAGTCGCCTCTCCGGGCGAGTGGATAAAAAAATTCACCGTACTCCAGTTGGAGAACGGTGAATTAAACTTGAAGAATGTTGATTAGCGACTTAGTCTTGAGGGGTGTCGTTCAGACGCTGCTCAGAAGCCTTCATCATCTTCTTGCTCTTGTTGTCGCCCCATATAGCCGACACAAGATCGATGCTTGAGAACTCAGCCCACCAATCTTCAACCCAGCACCAGTGATGGGTATTGCCTTTTTCGTCGGTAATCGTCCAGTTCTTGTGGGCAGAGAAGGTGTAGGTTTTCGGACCATCCTGCACTTCGGAACTTTCCGATGTCTCTTCGTCAAAGCTGATTGTCCAGGTCTTTCCTTCTGTCCTCTTGTAAATGGCGATGTTGAACGCCACTAGGATGACGAGGAGGATGATGCTCCACCGATAATTTTTCTTGGTCAGCAACCAGATGATGGTTATTGTCAAAAGGATGCTGAGGGCAGCGAAATTATAGTGGGTCGGATAAAAAACGCTGAGGACTTCAAACATTTTTTTACCTTGCCTTATTTTGCCTTGGCAGCCGCCTTCTGTTCGGCAACGAGCGAAGCGATGCTGAACGTAATCACCTTGCCGTTAATGTTGCAAGTGGTGCGGAAGCTCTTCTTGGGGAGAGCGATGCCGTGAGAAGACAGCGTGCCCATGAAGGAAGCGTTGGCGTGGCTTGCAATGGTACGGACGTTGATGAAGCCCTTGTCCTTGCTGAAGGTCAGCTTGAAGGTCTTCTTCGCGGTGTCGTATTCAGCAACCATGGTCTTGTTGACGGCAGTGTTCACGCCGGTCTTGTCGCCACTGGTGCGCTTGTCGAAAATGATGGTTCCGCGGGAGTCGATGGAGAGCATCGGGAGACCGACGGAGTTGCGGCAAGCGAGAACCTGCCACGGGCCCTTCTTCTTGGAAGGCTTCTTACCTGTGAAAATGAACTTGCCGTTTTCCTGAGTCAGGTAGTAAGCGCCTGTCGCGATTTCTTCACCGATGGCATTCAGGGCGCCCTTGAAGTAGAGCAGGTAACCCTTGTTGTTCGGAGTGAAGCGGAAGGAAGTGGTTTTGAGCTTGGCCGTCGGGAAGATCGAAATGCGCTTGCCGATGGGATCGACTTCGATGTCGGCGTAGGCTTCTTTGTTGGGAGCCTTCTCCGCAATCTTGTCAAGCTTGATGGCCTTGGCTACATCTTCCGAGAAACGGATGAAACCACGGATGTCCATTTTTACAACAATGTTTTCCATTATACACCTCTTTGTTTGTTTGTTGTTTTGGCAATAAATTAATAATTTTCTTCGCTTGTTGCAACCATAGTAAGAAAAAAGCAATAAAACGACTTTTTTATGATTTTCGTCACATCTGTGTAAAAATGTCGTTACGTTTTACGAGGTGTATAAATGACAGAAACCCTTATAAAATAAGGATTTGCGGACGAATTAGTTCTTTTGTATGTTTCCCAAAACAGCGTCTTTTAGTGTCCCGCCGCGCCGTTCAACGACTCTAGAATTTGGAATCTGTAAGAAAACCGTGTGAGCGGCGTCACGCTCGTTTTTGCGGTCAAAGAGAATTGAGACTTGTTTTGACATCTCGGACAATTCGTTTACAGGCATGCGGACTGTCGAACGAACGAGAAATTTCGGATAGAGGAAACGGTATTTGCGAGACAGTGCGTCGGCAATGCTTTCTACCGGATCAATGAGAATCAGCGTCTGTCCGCTTCCCAGCTGTTCTGCGGCGAGGATGGCTCCGGTGCCGCGCCCAGCAAGGAATTGCGCGCGTCCGCCTGCCAATTGCGTGGCGCATTCGGCGATGGCTTTTGCGTCGGGCTCGAAGGTTTCTTGCGTTGGAGTTCCCTTGTTGTCTGCGCATCCGCGGTAGTTGAAAGTGATGAGCCGGAGTTCTTCTGTCGTTCCCATTTCGGCGAGGAACTGCGCGGCGTCTTCGTCGGCGCCTGGATAGTAAAGGAGTGCGGGCGCATCGCTGTTCCCGACAATCCAGCCGTTGAGCGTTGTGCCGTCTTCGAGCGAACATTCCGCTGGCTTTGCCGTTTCCTGTATGGCGGCTCTCGCTTCGTTGTGGCTTATGGCGCGCGGGTAAGCGTTTCTGCGCTCGGTGAGAGCGAGATAGAAAACCATGCTTACGTATATGACTGCGATGATTCCTATGAAGCGAAGCGTGCGCGAGATGGTGCTGGAGAGAGCCTGTTTAAAATTCATGCGCAAAATATAGATACTATGAGAAAACCTGATGGGCGAAAATGGTGGGGATAATGATGAAATAAATAAAAAAGGAATAAAAACAAAAGGACTTCCGCTTGGAGTTAAGCGGAAGTCCGAGGGATGGGATTGGGTGTTCTCTAAATATAGCTAAAAAATTTCCAAACGAACACGTTTTTTATAAAAAAGTGTTCCCAAAGTGTTCTCCGACACGCTACCTATGCGGTTTTGGGCTGTTTTTGTGAAATTTTTTTTAAAAAAGGTGTTCCCAGAAACAAGAAAAAAAATTAGATTTATGATGATGAACGTCTATGCCTACTATAACTATAGGAAGTACCTACAGGACTACTACGAGTACCAGAAGTCCGTTCAGCGTTACTTCTCTTATCGGTCCTTCGCCAAGAAGGTCGGTTATAGTTCGTCCGGTTTTTACCTTGATTTGATTAAGGGCCGCAAGTCGCTTACGCCCTCCATGGTGACCAAGTTCATCGCCGCGCTTGGCTTGAACGAGCGCGAGGGACGTTACTTCCGGTTGATGGTGGATTTCACTCATGCCGAAAGTTCTGCATCCAAGCAACAAATTTTCGACCAGATGTCCGCCCTGTTGCCCAGGGCCACGAAGACGCTGACTCGCAACCAGCAGGAATACTACAGCAAGTGGTACTATGTCGCCGTTCGCGAATCGCTGGCTGTTCTCAACATTAGTGAAAAGAATATTGCCGAACTGGCTCTGTTCCTCAATCCTCGCATCTCGGTCCCCCAGGCAAAACAGGCTATCAAGCTGTTGCTGGACCTGGGTCTTATCGAACTTGTAGACGGTTTTTACCGTTCTGTGAACAAAACTATATCCAGTGGAAGGGAAATTGCTCCGCTGTTTGTTCACCAGTTCCAAAAACAAATGATAGATTTGGGCAAGGAAGCCATCGACCACTATAGTGTGGAAAGGCGTAACGTGTCCTGCACGACGATGAGCGTGTCGGCCAAGGGGCTGGAACGCATCATCAACAAGATTGACTTGTTCCGCAAGGAGATCCTGGACATCGTCCGCTCTGACGAAGGCGAATCCATGATTTGCGAACTGAACATCCAGTTTTTCCCGTTGAGCAAAGAAAAGGAGGCAAAATGAGAAGTTCGCTCTTGACCCTGCCTGTTCTTGCTTCGTTCGCCGTCATGGCGACGGTTTGCGGTTGTTCGACATCTGACAATGATGGTGAAGTTCGTATCAGCGGTACCGCGACCGACACCGAGAATACAATCGTTGCTTCTTCTATTGTCGGTACTGTTTCTCGCACCGACGGCAAGGCTGCCGTCAACGTAATTGTCCGCATGGCCCGCATGACCCAGGAGTCGGACGGAATCGCCATGCCTGAATTTGTGGAACTCCAGACGGACAGTGCGGGATCGTTCTCTGTCGATTCTGTCTTGGCGGATTCCTTCCAGCTTGCGGTTATCGACACTGTTGCCAACGAGATTTATTTCCAGCCGAAGGCGACGGTCAAGGATTCGACGTTCGAGCCGATCCAGTTGACCAAGGCTTCCATTGTCAGTAGCAAGTTGCTGTACCAGGAAGCGTCCGAACCTGAGGTGGCTGTCGGCTCTCATTTCAGGGCCTTCGTGCCGGGTACGCCGTTCAGCCGCAGCGTGTTTGCGGGCGACTCGTTCTCTTTGCTTATTCCGCCGGGCAAGGTCAGGCTGGCTTTCTGTCCGGGTGACCCCCAGATTGTGGCGAAACTCTCTGAACGTGGCATTGCTGATTCCCTGATTTTCCGTGAATGGCAGATGCCTAAGGGTTCCGTGAAGGAAGGGGAGTCTGTTGAAGTGGGGCCGTTCCTCTGGAGCGTCTCGCCGAATGTCACCATCGATACTCTGATAAAGGAACGCGAAAATCGCGGACGGATTTCCGGCAAGGTCAACTGCAAGAACGGAAAGCCCTGCCAGGGTGTCGAAGTTCAGCTCGTGACCGACCTGTACGGATTCAATTTTACCGAAGGCGATTCCTTGGTGTTCAAGCCGGAAACGGTGACGGACAGCTCTGGTCGCTGGTACCTGCCCATTCCCGCCGAATGGCCCTGTGATAGCTTCCGCGTGGAGTTCCGCCGCCTGGATAGCAACCTGGTGGTCGAGGCGGGCGTTTCCAAGTACGTGAGCGTGAAGGACGTCAAGAACAATAAGGACACCCTCAACGTGGGGACCGTGACCTTGCATCGTCCGTCTAAACTGATCAGCAGTGTCCGTGTGGTCCTGGATTCCTTGGTAGAAGGCGCTTCGGACAACTGTATGGTCAATAGCGTGGTTCTCGGTATCAAGGGTACGACCCATTTTGTCAGGGACATCACCTGCAACCTGATTACGATGTCTGACCTGCCGGATGGAGATCAGGACCTGATTCTCTATACAGGGGACCCGAAGGTCGTCTCGACGCTGCGGAATATGGAAACTCCGATGTCCGAATTTGTGTCTCAGGTCGATGTAAACCTGCCCGAAGGGTGGCATTTGAACCAGCAGGGCATGACTTATGCCCCTCCGGCGATAAAATAAATGCATTTACCCCTTGCACGATTGGGAAAAATTTTCTAATGTTGTGCCCACACTGAGCTATGGTGTAACGGTAGCACAACAGATTCTGACTCTGTTTGTCTAGGTTCGAATCCTGGTAGCTCAACGAAAATCCCTGCTTTTGGCAGGGTTTTTTGTTTTTAGCCCCGACCTCATTGCTTAAAGCGAAGCGATCTCAAAGGTCCGAGGTGAGGGGCTAGAGAATAGAGACTAGGGGCTAGTGAAAAGAATCACGCACTTCGTGCGTCAATATAAGACGGCGAAGCCGTGATATTTCTCCCTAGATCCTAGATCCTAGATCCTAACCTCTAAATCGCTATATTTGTGCTATGGAATTCTTTGACTATTTCTCGGACTTGTACGGCGAACGCTGGCCCGGATTGCTCGAGGCCCTGAAGGGCGAAGGGCGCGCGATGGAGCTGCGGTTTGGCGATGGGCTTGAGCCGTACTACCTGGACGAGGCTTCTTACTTTGCGGCAAAGGTCCTGGATGCCCGTCCTGGAATGGACGTGCTGGACATGTGCGCTGCCCCGGGTGGCAAATCGCTCGTGATCGCCTCGATGCTGCAAGGGCAGGGTTCCTTACAAAGTAACGACAGATCGCCGGACCGCCGTTTGCGCCTGACACATGTGCTGCAGAATAGCCTGCCGGCCGCCTGGCTCGAGATTATCAAGGTGACCGGCTATGACGGCATGAAGTTCGGGCTCCACAAGAAGGAGTCCTACGACAGGATCCTCCTGGATGCGCCGTGCTCGTCGGACAGGCACGTGTTGAACTCGCCTGCGCATTTGGAAGTGTGGTCGGCAAAGCGTGTGAAACGGCTTTCTGTGGAACAGGGGGCGCTGCTCGCCTCCGCCGTGGATGCCTTGCGTCCGGGTGGCGTACTTGTTTACGGGACCTGTGCGCTTTCTCCGTTGGAAAATGACAAGGTCGTTGAAAAAATCTTGAAGAAAAGGCCTGCCATGCACGTTGTGCCTATCGACGATGTTCCGCCGGGGGCGGACAGGACGGAATTCGGGGTACATGTGCTCCCGGACACATCCGAAGGTCGTGGCCCTATATATTGTGCGAAATTGGCGAAGAATTAGCTTTTTTTCTCGGTTTTATATATATTTCTTTACATGACGAAACGCATTCTTTTTATCCTCTTTGTCCTTGCTGTTGTGACCTGGAGCCGCGAGGTTCCTGTTCGCTATTGGGTTGTGGGTGAATCGGACGAACAGGAAGCTATTTACGTAAAAACGCAGCGTGACACGGTGTATCTCCGTGCTCCTACTGCTGAAGAACTGAAACGTCTCAACGCTATTGCCGATGCCGAGAATAATGCCCTTCAGAATACGAACGGTCAGGCTGTGGAAGACGATGATGACGACGATGATGCCGATGCCAAGCCGGCGAAGGATTCCAATAGCGTCATCATGACCGACGAGGTCAAGAACTCCATGATGAACCAGGACAACGGCCAACCGGCCGCCGAGGTTGACGATGGTGTTGGCGATGACTTGGAAACTGCCCTGCAGAAAGAAGAAGTTCGCCTGAAACATGAAGAAATTGCCAAGGTCGAAGAGGAAATCCGCCAGCGCGAAATTCGCGACAGTATCGAGGCGGCGAACAAGAATCCGTTCATCAAGTTTTTCCGCCTGGATTTGAAGAGGCTCTACAACCTCGAAGACCAGGTGATGATCGACCTTACCCTTTCGAACTACGTGGTTCCCGAACCGGTTGTGGAAGAAGAACAGGAAATGGAACTTTATCCGCCGGGAAAGGCCAACCTCCTGGTCACGTCGGTTCCGGACGCCTGTTCGCTGTTTGTGAACGGCATCCCCCTGCGTCAGGTGACTCCCGATACGATCAAGAACATCCGTCCGGGCAAGTACACCATTTCCGTGATGAGGGTGCTGAAGGATGCGGAATGGTGGGGGTCCACTATCGTGAAAATTAATGCGGACAGCCTGAATACTGTCTCGATTCCCGTGCGGCGCCCGTCCACGCGTATCACGCTCAATACGGACCCCGAGGCAGTGGAAGTGTTCATCAACAAGGTGCCCACCGAAAACATCATGCCGCAGTACATGACGGACGTGGTCATCGAGAATGTCAATCCGCAGGCAAGCCTCGACATATACCTCCGCAAGGTCGGTTACCGCGACACGATGATCACGACGGAGATCAAGGCGTTCATGCCGAACTTCATCAATGTCGAGATGCAGCCGGTTCTGGACGATCTTCCGTTCATCGAAGAACAGAAGGCTTTCAATGCCGAACGTAGCCAGCGTCGTCTGGGACGTTACATGCTCCTGGGTTCCATTGCACCGTTCCTTGCTGGTGGTGTACTGTGGTACCTAGCCGAACGAGACTGGAGCGATGCTGCAGCAAAGAAGAAGGCGTACAACCTGTCGGCCTTCGAAAGCGAAGATACGAAGAAAATGGTCAAGGATAATCACGATTTGAATCATAAAGGTGATATAAAGGGCATAGTTGCCGCAGGCCTTGGTGCTGTCGGCCTAGGTCTGTTCACTGTCGGGTTTATCTGGTCGTTCTAGCATCGATCTTTCGTTAGATTTGAATGTTTTGTATGTCGAAGGCTAGGCCTTCCAGGTGTTGTCTTATGGCTTTGAAGCATCTTTTGTTGGTCCCGTTCTTTTGTGTTTCCGTGTTGGCTCAGACCGTGACGGATTCGACTTCTGCACCTTCGGAGCCTCCTGCTGCCGATTCGTCGCACAAGGGAGGCCTTTTGGGATCGTTGTTGCCGGTGGGTAAGGACGAGGCTATTGCAAAGGGGCATATCCAAAGTGGTGCGACGCTTTCGCTTATCCAGGCCCAGACGGATGACGATGCTCTTGATGTGGTTATCGGGGAAATTTACGAGGCGGAAGGCTACTCTTTCACGGTGGAAGCCTTTGGCGGGTATTTCATAAGAGACGCCCTTGCCCTGGGACTGCGGGCTGGCTATTCGCGGACCTGGTACGACATCGATTTCTCGCTCATGGAAGATTTGGTCGACCTCTCGCAGCACAGAAAGTATGTGAGCAATGGCTTCTTTGTCCAGCCGTTCCTGAAGAATTACCTCAAGGTCTTTGATTCCAAGATACTCTACTTCTTTAACGAGACTTCCCTGATGGTGGAATATTCCTATGGGTTGTCGCAGGCGGATGATGGCGAGGATGTGTCCAGGACAAGGAACCGCATGTGGACATTTGAATTCGGCTTGAATCCCGGACTTTGCATTATGGTGCTGGACAGGCTGGCCTTTGAAACATCGGTGGGCTTGCTGGGCCTGAGTTCTTCTATTGTGGAGGTCGAGGAAAACGAGAAGACCCATAGCGAACTCGTTTACAACATCGTGAATTTCACCATTAACTTGCTTGCCTTGGACTTTTCCTTGGTGTACTTCTTCTAGGGAGGTGGGGGCATGCTTGTAAGGTCTGGCTACATTCTTCTTTGTGCAGCACTGGCTTTGACCATGCTGGCTTCGTGCGATAGCACCGACGAGGTCATCGAACCTGTTTTCTCTGATGTCGGCTCGCTGGAAATCGATTGCGCGGAATCGGACGCTGTGGATTCGGCATCGCGTACGATAACGTGTACTCCGCTCAAGAAGTATGGGGATTCTGTCAAAGTAAAGACCTTTGATTTGTCGGATGGTTATTCCGCTTATGTCGTGGACGGTGACGACTTGGACGATCCGGAAGTCGATTGGGATTCTCCGGTGAAACCTGGGGTGAAAATCGCTGTTCCCGATACGGGTTTCTTCGGTATCGTGGTGCTGGACGATAAGGACCGCGTTGCGGATGTCTGGAAGGTCGTCATTAAAAAAGCGGCAAGCTCTTCTTCTACAAAGAAATCAAGTTCATCGTCGGTGAAGCTTGCCAGTTCGTCTTCTACGAAGAAGTCAAGTTCATCGTCGGCAAAGTCCGCCAGTTCGTCTTCCACGAAGATGTCCAGCTCGTCATCGGCAAAGTCCGCCAGTTCATCGTCCACGAAGATGCCCAGCTCATCGTCGGCGAAGTCGGCCAGTTCGTCGTCCACGAAGAAGTCAAGCTCATCGTCGGCGAAGTCGGCCAGTTCGTCATCTGCGAAGAAGTCGAGTTCGTCATCGGCAAAGCCGGCCAGTTCATCGTCAGTGACGGAAAGTTCTTCATCTGCGATACCGGAAAGTTCCTCCTCGGAGGAATTGAGCAGTTCGTCGATTCCCGATGTCGTGCCGAACGGTCCGTCGACACCCGTGGTTATATTGCCGTTATCTTCGGAAGGTGAACCTGTGTCGTCTAGTTCCATGGAACCCTTGCCGAGTGTCCTCTTGAGGGAATTCGGTGTGGATGTGAATGGAAGTACTGTTGCTGTGGACGGGCACAAGGTTTATGTGGAAGTCCCCTACGGAACGAATCTGAAGAATCTGAAATTGCTGCCGTCGGAAAGGTTTGCCAACCTTGAACGTCCCGTGGAAATGGTATTTGTTGACGATCTCGGTGTATCGGGAACTTACACGGTCGTTGCCGGAATGCAATTGCCTGGAACCCATTTCGATGCTCGCGATTATACAGGTTTCTGGGCGACGACAAGCGATGCCATGGAGAACTCGGTGACGGAGGCTTCGATCAAGATACGGTCGGAGGCGAATCTTGAATTCTCGTCTTCGCAGATGACGATTTCTACAAAGGAAGTGGTCGGATCCTTCATTGGTATAGAGGGCTCCTGGAAAATGGCCGGAGGTTTTTATTTTGCCGGAACGTATAGTGGAACCTCGGCTATCGATATTTACCAACAAGGCTATTCTAGCGGTACGCCGAGTACAGGCGCTTTTGACTTAAGAAACGACATGACTTTCGGTAAATCCTTTACGGCGCGTCCCACTGGCTTTGATGTGACATACTCGTACTCGCATGTCAGCAACAGCAACTCCTCTTATCCGCAAAAGGGACTTATCTATGTGATGTTGGTGAGTTCCAATGGCAAGGTGGTCGCTTCGGGTGTTGTGACGGATGATTCCAGCGTCGGCATGCATCAAGTCCATGTGGAACTGGTGTATGGCAGCGACTCCGGCATTTTGAGTTCGGGATATCCTGTCGGGGATGGTCTTTCGGTCGGGACGGGGAATGAGGATGTCGCCTCTATCCATGTAATGTTTGCATCTTCGGCGTATGCGTTCGTTGTCGCCGGGGGTACTCTTGGAAACGATGACAAGTATCGTGGTGGCGAGAATTCGGCTCTTGTCATTGATGAGTTCAAGCTGATTTATTGGTAGGAGGTAGGCCAATGAAACGATTGCTTGTTACGATTCTTTTTGCGCTGACTCTTATCGCCTGTACAGAGGATTTCGATGCCTTTGGAACTTCGGATTACAGGACGTTGGACGAACTGGTTTTTGAAAACCAGGAGGGTGATGTTCAACTCTATCCCGATGAACACCGGATCGAAGTGAATCTTATTGCACCGTCGGATTCGTTTGTCTGGGATTCGGTGACGATCGAGCGAATCAAGATAAGCCGTTTTGCTTCGCTTCATCTTGTGGAAAGCAAGGTGAGGAGTTTCCCTTCGGACTCTGCAAAGCTGGATTCGTTGGCGCAGAAGGTGGCTTATTCAAAGAAACCTCTGAAGGCAGGAAGCCGGCTCAAATTACCCCGTTCCGGTCTCATTTACTTGATGGCGGTCTCCGAAAGCGGCGAGGTCACCATTTGGCAGGTGGTGTTCAATTTGCAGGGCGGAAATGCGGAAACGATTCAGAACTCGGAAGATTCGGACGATGACTCCGGAAATTCAGACAATCCAAAATCGGCATCTTCAAGTTCGTCAAACAAGTCAACGGGTTCAAGTTCCTCGGGAAAGTCGGATGGCTCCTCGTCGGGCAAGGAATCGACGGGAGAATCGTCAAGCAGCGAGGCTGTCCTGGATTCCAATGTGTCTTTTAGCATAAAGTTTGTCGGCCAGCTTGAATCCCGCAAAATGGATGATACAATCAGGGTTGTCTTTGCGAACGGTACGGATCTCTCGAAGGTCAAGGTGGATTCTTCCGAAGCTTTTGTTTTTCGCAAGTCCATGATTGATTCGGACCCTGCAAAGGTCAAGGACTGGAGCAAGGTGAAGAAGTTTGTCGTGACTTCGGAAAGCGGAACGTCAAAAACCTGGTATGTAGACGTGATGACTCTCCCGAGCAGCGAAAAAACTTTCGAGATTGTGTTCAAGAACGAACTCAAGTCGAACCGGTATGGCGATACCATTGTCGTGCGCCTGCAAAATGGCTCCGACATGGAAAAGATTTTCGTGGATTCGTGGAGCGTGTCTGCAGGCGCCTCTGTTTCTCCCGATCCGGATTCCGTGAAGAGCTGGTCTAAACTGCAGAAAGTTGAAATCGTTGCTGAGGACGGATCCAAGGTGACGTGGTTTATTTCTGTTGTCGAAGCGGATAAGGATGAGGTCGTCTCTGACGAAAAGGAACTTTTGTCCGTAAAGGCGAAGAACGAGGTGAAGGCGGCTTCGATAGATAAAGACAAGAAGACGATTCTGGTCCATATGAAGAAAGCTGAGGACCTTGCCGATGTGGAACTTTCCATTGAGGTGTCCCCGTCGGCCTACATCAATCTCGCATCAAAGGTGGATTTGCGCCAGCCTCAAAAGTTGGTGATTACTGCCGAAGACAAGTCGACCGCCGAGTGGACGGTGAACGGGGATTATGTGAAGTCCGATGAAGCGGAAATACTGACGTTTGTGCTGGATGATGCCGATAACGGGTTCTCCGCCAATGCCAGCCTCGATGCGGCAAAGAAGTCTATCACGTTTACAGTTTCTTCCAAGTATGAATCCAAGTTGTCCAAGGTCTATTTTGACGCTACGTATTCGGAGTTGGCACGGAAGGCATCACCTGCCGAAGAATATCTGGACTTAAGCGATGGTCATGCGGAGATTGTCGTGGTTGCGGAGGACGGGACCGAGGTGACATGGACGGTGTCGGTTACGGTTGAGAAGGAGGCCGTTTCTCCCCGATTGCTTTCAATGAAGATTGCGGGCAGTACGGCAGTGATTGACAGCGCCGATGAAGGGAATTCTCGTGTTTTCCATGTCCACTGCGACAGCCTGACTTTTCTTGCCGACTTGACCCAGCTTGTCGTGAGCGATATTGAACTTACCGAAGGGGCTACGGTGTCGGGCATTTCTGAAGGGAATGCTTTTGACTTGAGCCGTGGACTGAGCGTTTCCGTGTCGAATGGCGAGGAGACTGCCGAGTATGTCGTGCAGGCGGGTTACCAGTATCCGGGCAGTGACTTTAACCATTGGGTGAAAGATGCCTTTGGCAATATGAATGCTATTGATGGGTGGGATAATGGAAACAATTCCTATGCAAAAACTTTGACGGTGAGTGATGAAGGCCAGTCTGTTATCAAAATGGAATCTCAAACGGCTGTGGTAAAATTTGCTAGTGGCAATATGCTTGTGGCCTATTTTAATCCGAAGGATATATCTCCTTTATCAATGGCTACTTATGGTGATGGTAATGAGCTGATTGACTTTGGTCGTCCATTCCGTGCACGTCCCAGGTTTGTTGAGTTTGACGCGAAGTACCAGGGCAAGGGAGATTCCTGTGACATGTATGTGATGCTGGAACATCGCAGCCGTACAAGCAACGAGGGCAAGAACCGGTACCGTACCTCGAGCGATGTGAATACCCTGATTGCCTCGGCCTGGTATCGTGCGACGACTGTCACCAGTATGGATGACCCGGATGTCGTTTCCATTACGGATGCAAAGCGTTCTGGCTACAAGACTATCCGCCTTGCTTTCAAGTACGGGGTGCCCCTGACTGGGTCACCGATTTACAGTTCAAGCGTCTTTAACAAGAACCTCAAGAAGTCTGAGGGTATCGATAACCACTTGGTACAGACCGAATCCCCAGACGATTTCGAAGTGACGCACATTCGCGTGGTAATGGCTTCTAGCGCTCTTGGCAACCTGTACAAGGGGTCGGTCGGGGCGACGCTCTGGGTCGACGAAATGCGCCTGATATACTGATGTCTGGAGCCTGTTGCGGGGCTTCTCCCTGCTAAAGATGTGTTTTAGCGGGGGATTTTGCTATATTATCGGCAGAATAGGAGGTTTTATGGCCGCGATTGTTTTGACTGCGGAAAAATTTGACCAAGTCATTAGCTCTGGACAGCTCGTTTTTGTGGATTTCTGGGCTACCTGGTGCCGCCCGTGCATGATGATGGGCCCCATTGTCGAGGAATTGGCTCAAGAATACGATGGTCGCGTCATTATTGCCAAGATGAATGTGGACGATCCGGGCGTGGGCGATATCTGCGGCCGTTTCGGCATTACCAACATCCCGAACATGAAGCTGTTCAAGAACGGGGTTGAAGTCGGTAACGTGGTCGGAGCCGTACCTAAGGCAACGGTCAAGGCTGTCATTGACAGGAACCTGTAACACTTTATCTGATGCTGACGAAACGATTGATTGTTTGCTTGGATGTCCGTAACCGTAAGGTCACGAAGGGCGTCAAGTTCAAGGGAAATATCGATATCGGTGACCCCGTGGAGATGGGGGCGCAGTATAGCGCCGATGGTGTCGATGAGCTTGTTTTTTATGACATTACCGCGAGTGCGGAAAACCGTCCGTGCGATATGGAGATGATCCGCCAGATTGCGAAACGCGTGTTCATTCCGTTTGCCGTGGGTGGCGGAATCCGCAATCTCGATGACATGCACGAGGCCCTTTTGGCCGGTGCCGAGAAGGTGAGCGTGAACAGTCTCGCCGTTCTCCACCCTGAAATCATTGCCGATGGAGCGAAGGCTTTCGGACGGCAGTGCGTGGTGCTCGGTATGGACGCAAAGTTTGTCGGCGTTTCCGAAAAGATTCCGAGCGGTTATGAAGTGTTTATCCGTGGCGGCAGGCAGGCGATGGGAATCGATGCTGTCGAGTGGGCCAAGAAGGCCGAGGATTTGGGCGTTGGCGAAATCTGCCTGAACTCTATCGATACGGATGGCGTGAAGAACGGTTACGAACTTACGATTACCGACAAGATTGCGAAGGCTGTGCAGGTGCCTGTGATTGCTAGCGGTGGTGCTGGTACGCCTGCGCACATTGTCGACTTGTTCCGCAAGACTTCCGCCGATGCGGCTCTGGTCGCTTCGATGGTTCATTTCGGGGATTACACTGTGCCCGGAATCAAGGGCGAGATGCTTGCTGCCGGAATTCCCGTGCGCAAGAAGATGAACGGCGAGGTCTAGGTGAATCAGGATGTTGCCGTAAAGATTTTCGAAGCGGGCCGCCGTGCCGGTGCCGACTTTGTCGAAATTTTTGAAGAGGAAACCCGCAGTTCCTGTTTGGGTCTTAAGGACCGCCATATTGAGACGGCGACTGCAGGGACCGAGTATGGAATCGGTGTCCGCCTTTTGTACGGGACCGAGGTTCTTTACGGCTTTACCAGTGACGACAGCGAGGAATCGTTGCTTCGGCTTGTGCAGACGCTCGCGTTCGGGCGCATTTCCGGTTCTGCGCCGAAGTCTTTCGAGTTCGCTCCCGAAAAGCGCGTTTGCGATTTTAACCAGGCCGCCTACAAGGATCCGCGTCTGCTGGGCCAGGCTATCAAGCAGGACTTTTTGTTCCGTGCCGACAATGCCGCCCGTGCCCTTTCACCGAAAATCGTGCAGGTGGGCGCGAGTGTCGTGGACAGCTGTTCCTCCATTACCCTCATGAACAGCGAGGGGCTGCATCTGGAAATGACGCGCGGGCGCCTTCGTGTGAACGTGAACGTGACGGCGACGGACGGTTCCGAACGCCTCACGAGCCATGAGGCTCCGGGTGCCCTGGGCGGCTACGAGCTGCTGGAAAACTATTCTCCCGAAGGGCTTGCTGCCATTACGGGCGAGCGTGTGTTGCGCATGCTCGATGCCGGATACATTGCCGGTGGGCAGATGCCCGTGGTGATGGGTAACGGATTTGGCGGCGTGATTTTCCACGAGGCTTGCGGGCATCCGCTCGAGACGGAATCTGTCCGCCGCAATGCAAGCCCCTTCTGCGGAAAGCTTGGCGAGGCTATTGGCCAGCCCTGCCTTACCGCGATTGACGACGGGACGTTGGATGGTGTGTGGGGAAGTCTCAAGTACGATGACGAAGGCTCTCCTACGCAACGTACGGTCCTGATTGAAAACGGTATTTTGAAAAACTACATGAGTGACCGTGTGGGCGCGACCGAGGTGGGAGTCTCCCTTACAGGTTCTGCCCGTCGCGAAAGCTACAAGTTTGCCCCGGTGAGCCGTATGCGCAACACCTTCATCGCGCCGGGCAAGGATTCGCTTGATTCCATGATTGCAAGCGTGGACAACGGCCTCTATGCGGCTCGCATGGCCGGTGGTTCGGTGAACCCCGCTACGGGCGAGTTCAACTTTGCTGTCGACGAAGGCTATGTTATCCGCAACGGTAAGGTTTGCGAGCCTGTGCGTGGAGCAACTCTTATCGGCAAGGGTCACGAAATCATGCCTCGAATCAGCATGGTGGGCTCTGACTTTGAACAGGCTGCTGGTGTTTGCGGTGCTAGTTCTGGACATGTGCCGGTTACGGTCGGCCAGCCGACAATTAAGGTAGACCAGATTCTCGTTGGCGGCCGCTAGGCGGCTTGACAGGGAATTTCATCCCAAAATAACTGGATAAATTAAAACAACGGCGCCCCTTGCGAAACGCCGTTGTTTGGTGTATGGGATGTTTGGTTTTGTTGCTAACTTTTATCGTTTGCTCTCATAATGTAGATTAGTATAGTCCAAATAGGTATAATTGGGGGTAGTTTCCGGTGTAAAGGTTTACAACGGAAAGGTCGTGTTTACAAGAAAAATCTTCATAATTGCGTAATTTGGGCGATTTTCGCCATTTTTTCTTGTAATTAGATACTTTAAAAATGGTTCCGTCAAGAATACGTCCGACTCCTGCTAGGACGATAAGACCGAGAGCTCCGTGATCTGTTTAGTTTTCTCTCTGCTCGTAAAGAGACGCTATAAGACAGAAGAGGCAGGATTTTGCACCCTGCCGTTAATTTTTGGGGTGGAAAAACTAGCCTTCTGTTTCGTAGGCCATGAGCGGTTTTAAGATTCTGTTCCAGATAAATCCCCAAAGGAAGCCCAGGCACCAAAGTAGCGGGACTACCAAAAAGCATAAACAGGCAATTATAATCAGGAGTGTCATTTTTCATCTCCGCGTTACACTTCTAATATAGATTCTTTTGGGTCGGGGGGCTTTGTTTTTACCTTTTTTCTTCTGGAGTATGGCGGTGAACTCTTCGATGGTGGATGCCTGGACGTACCCTTGCCGTAGGGATTCGGTTTTCCCTCTGCTCGTAAAGAGCCTCTATAAGACCTGCTTTCTGAATATACCTTATTTTATACGTGTTCACAAGCAGTTAGATGCTGAAAAAATCAGAAAAATTGGATGAAATCCTGGGATTTGGGCCATTTTTTCGGAGCCCTGGTGCTGCCGAAGTGGCTGTAGATTTCCAGGAACTCCCTGTCCGTGACGCTCAGCAGGCAGAGCGTGGAGCGGGGTTCGATTAAATTGGCGATTCGTCGGCGGTGTGTCCTGCCGTTGTCCGCAGTGGTGCAGTAGCGGACGTACATTCCTCGTTGCACCTTGTTGAATCCCTCTTTTTCTAGTTCCTTGACGAACCTGGCCATGTTTTGGCGGCCGCTCTTGCAGTGTCTTGGGAAATCAAAAATCGCTACGACCCACATGCTACCCTCGGGTAAGCGATGTTCTTTGTTTCGCCCATGAAAAATTTCGCGACGGAGGCTGTGGTGTAGGTGAGACATGTTCCCAGCTGCACCATCTGTTCCCCGAAGGGAATGTTGGTGTAGAACAGTTCCAGAAAGGATGCCTTGACTTCCTTGTCCAACTTCTTCTTTTTGGCTACGTGTAATTTGTATGCAATCTGATCGATGAAGGGGCGGTAGGGTTCCATGATGTCGTCTGCCAGCGGGAATGCGTCGTAATAGTTCCTGTGGAAAATGCCGAGGGAGGGCAGTAACCCGCTCGCCATCAGGGCGCGAGCGGTTGCGGCCCGCAGGAGCGTGTAACCGTAATTCAAAAAATCGTTGGGGTGTTCGCCGAACCTGTCGCGGATGAACTCCTTGCCGAAAAGTTCCCTCCAGTAGCATTGCGCGGCAAGTCCTTCGCGGTTGCTGGAATCCCCGCTAAGGACTCCGGTGGCATATTTCAGAAGCCTGTCGTGTTTTTTTCCAAGGGACTTGAGGTGAAGAGCCTGGTTCTTGATTTTTGCCTCCACGACATTTTTCCACATTTGTTTTTTCAGTGGCTGGGATGCATCCAGTTGCAGGCGGAAGTATTTTTCTTGCAGGGTGTTTGCGTCTAGATTCATGAGCATGGATGACGGCATGTGCTTCTCGTTGCAGAATACGACTGCGACATTCTGTTCTGCCAATTTGCTTATGAGCGGTGTGGTGAGTGATGCCGAATGGTTGTCGATGAGGATGATGGCGATATCTTCGATTGCCCTGAGCGTGACGTTGTCGGGATTGTCCTTGTATGCGATTTTGAGCATGGAATTTTGTACCGAAAGTTGGACCGGATTTTCAAATATGAGAGTCTGTTTGGGCATGTTTCTCCTTCTGTTTCTATTGTCATCTTTTGACGCATGTTTCAATATATATTTTGCATGCAGACAAAAACAAAGGAGCGCCTTATGTCAAAACAGAAAATGCCGTGAATGTATCGCGATGCCCACGAAGCGTGCTTTAAGAATTGTAAAGAGCCGCTATAAGACTTAATATGAGTCGCAGTTACAAGAAACCATTTGAGAAAATGGCAAGGGATGTGGAATTTCAGAAAATGGCGAATCCGAAGGGCATTAGAAAATAGGGAAAATTGCGCGGAAAAAGTCAAATAATTTACAAATGTATTGACAAATGTGTGTACAGAAATTATATTAAGGGGTAGATTTCGTGGCTAGATGGAATTCTGAGAAAAATGAATTGTTGAAGGCAACGAGACATGTTTCCTTCGAACAAATCGAAGAAATTATGCGGAACAAAGAGGTCCTGGATGATTACGAACATCCGAATCAGGAGAAGTATCCGGGGCAGAGGATTATGGTTGTCAGGATAGAAAGCTACTGTTATGTTGTTCCGTACAAGCCTGAACCTGATGGAGATATTTGGCTTAAGACTATTGTGCCGAGCAGAGTCGCGCAGAGAAAATATGGAGGTAAGTAATGTTGTCTTTTAAGGAACATGCGAAAAAATTCAATCTGGACGAAGAGGAACAAGAAATCCTTGCCGATTTCGAGGCGAACCATGCTGGCAAACCGCAGATTACCGAAGAACGCAAAAGGGAACTCGCGTCATTGGCTAATGCCTCCTATAAGTTTAGGGCCTCCGCAAGGAAACCCTATACGATTCGTCTGCACTCTGGAGCTGTCGATGTCATCAAGGCTTTCACGGACCGCTTTGGCGGGCACTACCAGACCCTTGTCGATGATGCCGTGATTGAACTCGCCGCAAAACTCAAGGCTGAGATGGTGTAGGGTAGGACTCTGTGCTAAAGTTCTCCGCTCATAAGGAGCCCCTTTAAGACCTACTTTCTGAATATACCTTTATTAATGCGGAATTAAACGCCAGTGTGTCTTATTTTGAAAAAATGATGCTGAAAAATGCGACATTTTTTGCTTTTTTAGCCGTTTTTGGACGTTTTTTTGTCGAACGAGGCCCTTGGCATGGGTTTTGCATCTAGAAAGCGGTAAAAATAAAAAAGAGGCAACTATGTCCGATTTCAACAACGATGCAGAAAAAGTCTTGGCCAAGGCGCAGAGCTTGCGCGACCGTTGCTCCCATTCGTACCTGGGAGCGGCACATTTAGCTGTGGGCCTTGTAGAAGGTCCGGATGCCACCCTGAAGAAACTTTATAAGTCCAAAGGCGCGAAGACCAACGAGCTCCGCGGCAAACTGGAACCGTTCGTGCAGAAGATTCCGCGTATGGAAGGCGTGAACCCCGACGTGGAACCTGATTCCGACTTGAGTCGTATCTTGCGAGCCTCCGTGCAGGCGGCGCGTCAGGTGAATCGTATGGTGACCCCGGGCGATATGCTCGTGGCCCTTATGAAGTTTTCGGGCGACCGTGGCCTTGCGAAGGTGTTCGAAGATGCGCTGGGTTCCGTGGAAGTCGTGGAAACCTGGCTTTCGGACCCGTTTGCGGGTGCTGCCAACGCCGAAGAACAATCTCCCTTGAAACTCTACGGTCGTGAACTCGTGGAAATGGCCGCCGACGGAAAGCTTTCGCCGGTGATTGGCCGTGAAGAGGAAATCCGCCGTGTCATCTTGATCCTTAGCCGAAAGACGAAAAACAACCCGTGCCTGGTCGGTGAACCGGGCGTGGGCAAGACCGCTATTGTCGAAGGGCTCGCCGAGCGAATCTATCGCGGCGATGTGCCTGACGCTTTGAAGGGCAAGAAGTTGTTCGCGCTGGATTTGTCCGCCTTGATGGCGGGCGCCAAGTACCGTGGAGATTTCGAGGAACGTTTGAAAGCCGTGCTGGACGCTCTTGAAGAAGACGGCAACACGCTATTGTTTATCGATGAAATCCACACCATCGTGGGTGCGGGCAAGACCGAGGGCTCCATGGACTTGGGCAACATGCTCAAGCCGAAACTGGCCCGTGGTGAACTGCACTGCATCGGTGCGACGACCACGCAGGAATACCGTAAGTACATCGAGAAGGATTCCGCATTGGAACGCCGTTTCCAGCCTGTGCAGGTCGACGAACCCAGCGAAGAGGAATCGATTTCTATTCTGCGTGGCATCAAGGACGGCTTTGACGCCCACCATGGCGTGCGTCTGCATGACAACGCGCTGGTAGCAGCGGTGAAACTTTCGAACCGCTACATCAGCGACCGTTTCTTGCCGGACAAGGCCATCGACTTGATTGACGAAGCCGCAAGTTTGGTGAAGACGCAGATGGATACGGTGCCGGAAGCTTTGGATACCTTGCAGCGTAAGGAACTCCAGATGAAGATCGAGGAGCAGGCCTTGGCGAAGGAAACCGACGACAACAGCGTGAAGCGCCTGAAAGAACTCCGTGAGGAGTTGGCTTTGACGGATGCCGCCGTGAAGGCTATGCAGGACCGTTGGCAGGAGAGGCGTGCGAAAAACGCCGAGTTGCAAGGCCTCAAGAAATCCTTGCAGCAGGCGAAGGACGAGATGGAGCAGGCCGAAGCCCGCTACGACTTGAACCGCGCTGCCGAACTCAAGTACAACAAGATCGTGAACCTGGAAAAGGAAATTGCCGCGAAGACAGAAGAAATCAAGAAGGCAGCCAATGATGGCGACTTGAGCGAAGAAGTGACGGAAGAGACCATCGCGCTTGTGGTGAGCCGTTGGACGGGAATTCCCGTGACCAAACTTTGCGAAGGCGAGAAGGCCAAATTGTTGCACCTGGACGAACGCCTGCATGCCCGCGTGATTGGCCAGGATGAAGCCGTGGAAGCGGTTTCCGAAGCGATTCTGCGTAACCGTAGCGGCCTGAGCCGTGAGAATGCGCCGATTGGCAGTTTCTTGTTCCTGGGCCCCACGGGTGTCGGCAAGACGGAGCTCGCCCGTGCGCTTTCGACCGAACTGTTCGACAGCGAAGCCGCTCTCGTGCGTATTGACATGAGCGAATACATGGAAAAGCATAGCGTGAGCCGCTTGATCGGTGCGCCTCCGGGATACGTGGGCTACGAAGAAGGCGGCCAGCTGACCGAAGCCGTGCGTACGCATCCGTACTGCGTGATTCTGCTCGACGAAATAGAGAAGGCTCACCCCGACGTGTTCAACACGCTGTTGCAGGTGCTTGACGACGGTCGACTGACCGATGGCAAGGGCCGTACGGTGAATTTCAAGAACACCTTGATCTTGATGACGTCGAACCTGGGTGCCGCCCACTTCCAGAACCGCGCGGGAGATGCAAAGCCCGTGACGCTCAAGGAAATCGAGCCGGAACTCCGCGGATTCTTCAGGCCGGAATTCCTGAACCGCTTGGACGAAGTGCTAGTGTTCCAGAGCCTCACGAAGCCGCAGATCAAGGACATCGTGAAACTTAAATTCAAGGGCCTCGCTGAACGCGCCGCCCGTCAGGATTTGCAGCTCACGCTGACCGACAGAGCGCTGGATGCCATTGCCGATGGCGCTTACCAGCCGGAATTCGGTGCACGTCCGATTCAGCGTTATCTGGAACGGAACGTGGAACGCCCGCTGAGCCACGCCATCCTCGCTGGAGATGTGAGTGCGGCAAAGCCGGTAACCATCGACTACGATGGCGAGAAATTTGTGGTTGAGTAGTAGGAAGTAGACAGTAGGAAGTAGACAGTGACTTCCTACTTCCTACTTCTAACTTCCTACTTATAAAGCTGTCATTACGTAAAGGCCGATTCCTTTGCGGTCGTTGTTCTTTTCTTGCATGACGCCGATGTCAAAGTCAAGGCGAATCCTGGTTCCTCCGAACGTGAATTCGAATTTGGGCAAGATGTCGATCATGAAGTCGTCGCGAAGGTGCCCGGCACTTCCTGACGTGTTGACCTCGACCATGCAACGCAATAACCGGCCGAAAATGAGTGTCGGTGTCATTCCCATTGCAAACTTTACGATGCCTCCGTCACCTGTAACTCCGTCAAGGAAACCGGTGCGGACTTCGTAGTAGTTCAAGAAATTTTTGGAGATGACCTGGTCGGAACCGAGCGTGAGTACAATGGCACTGCCGTTGTTCCTGTTTAGGCCGAAGTAGCCATCGATCTCGAAGAAGCTGGCTGAGTTGAACCTGAAGCGGCCGCCGACATCGAGCGAGGCTTGCATGTGGTCCATCTTGTCGTACGTCTGGACGTTGACTTTGGTGCCGACGTCGAAGTTCTTTGTCAGACCGCTTGTGAGATTGATCGGAAAAAGGACGTTGGGGTCGTAGTCCGAACGCATGCCGAATCCAAAGCCCAGTTTAGGCGATGGCCTGCTATCGGGTCCGAATGTATAGCGCATGTCCCAGATGTTGTCGAGGGCAAATACATTTGTGGCCAGAATGATGAATAGGGCTGTAAGGACTTTTCTCATACGCCTAAAAGTTAGCTAAATTTATCGCGTAAATTGAGGTAAACATGATTGAACCGCGTCCAGAACTTTCAAAATTGTCTGATTACGTTCCCGGAAAATCCATCGAGGAAATCCGCGAACGCTATGGCCTGAACCGCATTGTCAAGCTTGCGTCCAACGAGAATCCGCTGGGCGCGTCCCCGAAAGCGGTCGAGGCGTTCCATCAGATCGCGGACAGCCTGCACCTCTACCCGCGTGGCGATGCCCCGAAGCTGATTGACTCCATTGCGCAAAAATTTGGAGTGAAGACTTCGCAGATTATCATCGGTAATGGCTCCGACGAGATTATCGACATGATAGGCAAGGCTTTTATCCGCCAGGGCGACAACTGCGTGGGCATTACGCCGACATTCTCCGTGTACAAGTTTACGACGCTCTCGAACGGTGCCGACTTTATCGGCGTGGGCGAGGGCGAACAGAAGGCTTCGCTTGAGGACCTCGCAAAGGCGATAAATGCAAAGACACGCGTGGCCTTTATCTGCAACCCGAACAACCCGACGGGCGCCTACTACAGCGAAACCGAAATCCGCGATTTCTTGAAGAAGGTCCCGCAGGATGTGCTTGTCTTTTTGGACGAGGCGTATTCGGAATTTGCGACGGCTGACGACTATCCGCAATTGGCCGGGTTGCTCAACGAATATCCGAACCTCTTCATCAACCGCACGTTCAGCAAGATTTATGGACTGGCGGGGCTTAGAATCGGTTACGCCATGTCGAGCGAAAATGTGATCAAGGCGATGTGGAAAATCAAGCCGCCTTTCGACGTGAACCAGGCTGCGCAGGTGGCCGCCATTGCGGCCCTCGGCGACGAGGAACACGTCCAGAATACGCGCAAGATGAATGCTGATGGCGTGACGGTGCTGACGGATGCTTTTGAATCTTACGGCTTCAAGGTGCTCCCGACGCAGGCGAACTTTATTTGCGTGCGCATTGGCGAACGTGCGAAGGACATGGTTGCCTTCCTGGAAAGCAATGGTATGATTATCCGCGGGCTCACGAGCTTCGGCATGCCCGAACATGTGCGCATCACGGTCGGTAAGCCCGAAGAGAACGCTTTCTTGCTGGAACTTGTGAAGAAGTGGCTGGAGGCGTAACATGGCCGACAACACTGAATTGCTACAAATCGCGCTCAAGACGGCGGAACTTGCACAGGCGAATATCCTCAAGTATTTCCAGAACGACGTGGGCGTGGAATGGAAGGCCGACAATACGCCGGTGACGATTGCCGACAAGGGCACCGAAGAGATTGCCCGCGAATTCTGGGCCAAGGAGACTCCGGGTTTCGGCGTTATCGGCGAAGAATTCGGAATCGAGAGCCCCGATGCGGAATACCAGTGGGTTATTGATCCGATTGACGGTACGAAATCGTTTATCCATGGCGTTCCGCTGTTCGGCACCTTGATCGCACTTTACAGGAAGAACGTTCCCGTGTGTTCTGTCATCCGCATCCCGGCGATGAATACGGCCGTGTGGGCGGTGAACGGTGGCGGCGCATTCTTGGACGGTCGTCCGGTGCGCTGCTCGAAGGTTGAAAAGATTGAAAATGCGCTTGTGCTTTCGGGCACGGTGAATACGATGGAAGACAAGGGCTTTGGCGAAGGCTTTACGAAGCTCCGCCGCAGCGCTCGCCTGCATCGCGGTTGGGGCGACTGCTACGGTTATTACCTGGTGGCGGCGGGCCGCGCCGAAATCATGGTGGACCCGATTGTTTCCCTGTGGGATATCGCTCCGTTCCCGCTGCTGTTCAAGGAAGCGGGTGGCAAGTTCAGCACCATCGACGGCAAGACCGACCTGTTCGATGCCGACGGCAAGCCCACGG
Source organism: Fibrobacter sp. (assembly GCA_017649565.1). Taxonomy (GTDB): domain Bacteria; phylum Fibrobacterota; class Fibrobacteria; order Fibrobacterales; family Fibrobacteraceae; genus Fibrobacter. Next base: position 38,810 of record JAGCGO010000067.1, read on the forward strand.
CCCCGATTTACGAGGGCTTCACGGCAGTTGCCACGAACGGCCTTTTGCACGATGTCGCGCTGAAGTCGCTCGCTGGAAAGTAGTTTCTCTAAATAGCCTACCTGAGCATAGTCTGGACGATGGTGGTGTCCTCGGAAAACGTGACCGAGATGCTGCCTTGTTCCGCCGTGTTCAGGTAGGGAATGCCGATGGAGTCCAGTCGCCGTACGACTTCCTTGCTCGGGTGATGGAAACGGTTGTTTTTTCCGCTCGAGATGAGCGCGAGTTTCGGTTGTACCCGGTCCAAAAATAGTTTGCTGGAAGATGTCTTGGAACCGTGATGTCCCAGTTTCAGGACATCGCTTTTCAGGAACGCCTGCGTATTCATGATCTGTTTTTCTCCTGCAATAGTCAGGTCGCCCGTGAGTATGGCGGAATGCGATGCGCCCTTCACGCGCAGCGTGATGCTTTCTGTGTTTGCGTCCCGGCACTTGATGGCGTGGGGGTGGAGGGCGAGAATCTCGAAATGGGCCTCGCTCCAGGTGAAGCCGCGGTGGATGTCGCGGATGGGAATGCCCCGGCCCAGTGCATCGCCGATGATGTTCTGCCATGCAGTTTTTTCTTCGGTCCGGGCACATTCGCTTATCCAAAGTTCCTTGACGGGGAAAGTCTTGATGATGGATGCCGCGCCGCCGAAGTGGTCGGCGTCCCCATGCGTGACGATGAGGGCGTCGAGTTGCAGTACTCCGATGTGGTGCAAGAAAGGGACGATGATGTCCTTGCCGGAATCGCGTTTCCCGACTTCTCCGGCATCTACGAGGAAGTGCTTGCCCGACGGTGATGTCAGGAGGATGCTGTCGCCCTGGCCTACATCGATGAGCGTCATGTTCCACGAGGGGTGCATTGCCTTGACATAGCTGTCGTGACAGAATAGTCCGGCGAACAGGGCGAGGCATGTGAGACAATAGATTCTGGCGACTCGGTTTTTACGGACCACGGGGATGGCAGTCAGGGCGAACCCGATGAGTAGCAGGATGCCCGGGCTGAACGGCCCGATGGTAATCGAAGCGACGGGAGAGTCCGAGATGAGTCGCGTGAGCAAGCTGGACAGACGCAGAAAGAACTTGGCTGCGTAGCAGAAGTTTTCGCGGAGGAAGTCGATGGGCGAAACGAGGGCGAAGAGTCCGGCTTGCATTCCCCACGAGATTCCGGGGACGACCAGGATGTTGCCGAGCCACGCGAACGGGGATAGCGTCTTGAAATGGTGGACGAGGAACGGCGAGGTGGAAAGGGTTGCGCAGAGGGTGACGTACGTGGGGTCGATAGCGAATGCCCGGAGCGTGGCCCAGAGCTTGCTCTTTTTCAGAGACTCCGGGAAGTTGGCGAACGGGTTGAGCGGGCTTCCGATAAGGATGCCCGCGGTGGCCGCGACAGAGAGCTGGAAGCCGGGATTCCAGAGGATGCCCGGCTCGGGGAGCAGGATGATGATGAGGGCGACCCCGAGGCTGTTCATCGTGTTGGCGGGGCGCTGGAACAGCGCGCCGATTTGCGGAACGGAGAACATGAGGACGGCGCGGCGTACGGCGGGGGAACCGCCCGTGACGGGAATGTAGAGGAAGAGCAGTGCGACGGCGATGATCCGTACGGCGCGCAGGGGGAGCCCGGTCGCCTTGAGGAATATCATGAGGATGCCTGCGAGAAGAACGACGTGGAAACCGCTGATGGCGAGTACGTGGACGAGTCCGGACCGCTGGAAATCGTTGCGGAGGGCTTCGGGAATGCCGCTCCGGTCGCCTGCGAGGAGGCCCAGCAGGAGTCCGGTCTCGGCCGGGTCGAGGTAGTCGGCAAAGCGTGCCTGTATCCACTTGCGGAAATTGGCGAAGGTGCGCTCGGGAGTCCAGCGGCTGCCGACAATCCGGTAATCCTTGAATCGTCCGTAGGCGGCGAACCCCTGGCTCTTGAGCCAGCCGTGGGTGTCGAATGCTCCCGGCACCCGCGCGGGCGACACCGGGTACCACGACGCCGTGTAACACAGGGAGTCGCCTGCATTCAGTATTGCATTCTGCGTCGCGACAAGTCTTGCGTCCGGCATTGATTTCAGTGCCTTGTCTGTCGTTGCTTTCAACTCGCTTGTCACGGTGTACCGTTGTGCTCCCGTTTCCGTGTCGTTTACGAATACCATGGGTTCTTGTCTTGCAGTCTGGACTTTCCTTGCCTTTGGGCGGCCCTGCATCTTGCGCTCTGCAATCCTGACGCGGTAAGATATATCTCCGTTCATTGTCTCTACGATGTAGGCATTTCCCTTGGCTCTACGAATAACCGATTCTACGCGCCCGCAGGCATTTTCGGGTGGAACCTGTAGACCAGGCTCGTAAGGGGAACGCTTTGTTGGCAAGGGGAAATATTGCCATGTAGGGTTGTGCGCGAAGTCATAGCTCAAAATGCCCGCGGCAAGGCTCAGGAATACAACCCACTGCCTTGAGCGCGGGAAAAAATGGTTCGCTACCGCCAGCGTGAGCAAAAGCGCCGGGGCATATGCAGGAAAGTCAAAACTCGCATATGTTCCCATGAGGACGAGCGCGCTAGCAAGTGCTGGCTTGCCTACGATGGGCGCAAGCAGATCGATGAATGCTTTTTTTGCGGACATAAGTGCATCCTGATTTTTTTAGAACTTTTTTTTTCAATTTTTTTTGTACATTGGGGGTTAAACCATTCTTATAGACGTTCGATGAAGATTTTTTGTCTAGAAAAATTTTTTTTGCCTTTCGCGTTTGCGCTGATTCTTGTCGCATGCGGCACGGTAGAACCTCCCGAAACGGATGAGGGTTTTATCCCTGATGGCGAATTGAAATTTGCGCTTATTCCTAATGACAACGTTCCTGGGGATTCGGTTGATGCTAATCTATCCCATGGGGTGAGAATTTTTGTCCATCCGAATGCCCATTACGAACTTTCGTTCGATAAAGATGTTTATTCCAGTTCAAAGCCCCAACTGCGCCTGTTCCGTGTTTATTGGAATGACCGGATGAAAAACTATGGGGCATCCTGGGTTCGCACGATTAATCCCGATGAGGAAGATGGCCGCTATGTATACAATTTTGTATGTGAAGAAAGTGACCGGTCTATTTGGATTACCAGCTTGAACGACGGAAACGACTTCTACAACGGAACAACTAGAAATGTCCGGCTTAAGGCCCATGGTTCCTATTCCGATCATTTCTCGGTCAATCTGATTGTGGCTGGAAAAATCAAGGATCTCGATGTCAGTTACGATAGCCTTGCTCAGATGCTCCAGGAAGGCTTTGACCGTTTTTATACAAGCGTGAAGGTGGATACCGTGTATGTGCGCTTTGCCGATGAACATCCTACGCTTGGGAAAAAGTATCCGAAAACGGAGCCGTGGATTGCAGGCCGGACTTCCGATGATCAGATGATGACGGATTTGGGCGGTTGGCCCGAGTCAGAAGTGTATGATGCCCTGGATGTCGTTCTTGTCCACCGCTTCAAGCAGGAAGGCTTGCTCGGCTTGTCGGACATGTTTGGATCCAATATGTCTGGCGGTAGTGGAAGTACTGTGGTCGTGGCAAATCACATCCGGCAGGATGGCGTGGATATGGTTATCGATGCGAAGAGGATTGTATATACAGCCTTGCACGAAATCGGGCATTTCTTCGGACTCCGTCATACAACGGCAACCTTTTCTGATCAGGTGGCGAATGGGGACTATTCCGTTTATGATGATGGCTTCACCGACACTCCCTATTGCTTTGAGAGCTTGAGTAGCAAAGCATTCTTGGCAAAGAAAGGTATGGCTGCCGATTTCAGACAGCCTTTCCGCCAGCAGGCTCCTCGATACAGGTTTGACGTTTCCGTGCAAGCCTTATCGAACGTTTCCTATTGCCCCGATGCATCCAACTTTATGTTCCCTATGGAATCCGAGACCGAACTCATTGGCTTTAGTGAACAACAGCTTGATGTTATCCGATCTAATCTGATGCTTATGCCTCACTAGGCGAGGTCCGTTTATGATTGCTTCCCAGTTCTCAGAACAAGTCCAGCTCATCGCCTTTGTCTTGCAGAGGGGGGAGTGCTGGGATGACACCGTCCTGGATGCGTTAGAAAAAACATGGGGGCCGATTCGGCACAGGGGCAAGCTTTTCGCGTTTGATCGGACGGGCTATTACGAACCCGAGATGGGGAAGGACCTTTATCGCGGGGTGGTGTCGTTCGAAAGGACTATCCCTGCTGAAACGATTGCGTTGGAAAAGGAGCGGAGTAACGCGCTGGAACTTTCTCTGGCGGCAAACCAATCTGCGCGCAATGTGAATATTGATATCGGCTACATGGATTTGGACAAGGTGGTCCTACCCAGCTACAAGAGGGGCCCGTACAAGCTCTATGCGGGCAAGGGAGTTTGGCTGGACATGCTATTGACCTATTCCAAGGGCCTTTTCCATCCGACAAAGTGGGCTTTTGAGGATTTTGTCAGGAATCCGTACCAGCATGACTTGCAATTGATTCGCGAAAAGTTTAAAAAAGCGGGTCTGGTGACAAACCTCTAGAACCAACAATTCTATATTGGAACCTGATGAGAAATACATTTTTTAAATATTTGCCTATGCTGCTGCTGGCAGCATGCTATTCTCCCGAACCCTATGTGGCTTCCGCGGATGATGGCTCCTCGAAGGATGCGTCCGTCAGTTCCAAGATAGGGACTGTGTATCCGGTGAACAAGCTGCCGTCTCCGAGAAATCAGAATGCGCAGATCTGTAATCCTTCCGTCTCGCAGGATCCCGTGAATTTCCCGGCGTCGATGCTGTGGCTCAACTTCAGTGGCGACCTTGGGGTGAAAGCTCCCGATTCGGTATATAACGTGGTCGACGACAAAAAGAACAAGGTCAGGGTCCTCCAGCACGACCGACTGACTATTTCCGATACGTCGGAACATGTTCTTTGGTACCTGATGCGCGATACGGCCAATGGGGATTGCCAGTTCCAGGATCCGGAATGGAGTACGCATCCCAACTTTATCGCATCGCTCCGTGCCTACGATGTCACGGGGAGCAAGGTGTGCGACGTCAGCAATTTGGACTACGGCATTATCGCTGTCCGCATTTCGGACAAGAAACGCTTCGTGTTCTACAAGAAAAACGAGAGCGAGTACGGTGACCCGCATATTTGGGTAGACCCGTCCGTGACGGAAGTCGATACCTCCGCTTCGGATACGACAATCAGCGGTTTCTTCGGGACGGACAACGTGCGCCTTGTGTTTGTGAGGACTAAAGGCGAGGGCGAAAAGAAGGTCCGCGAATTTGTGTTCCGCGATTTTGCGAATGGCGGCAAGGAAGTGAAGCTGAAATTGCCGAAGGGCTACAACGGCAAGTCTCTCGAGAACCCGGTGATTTCGCCGGATGGGCAATTTGTCGTCTATAACTTGGTTGATGGTACCAATTTGGAAGCCTACATCCAGGGGCTTTCCAAGGATGCAGAACCCATCAAGATCGAGAGGGTTGCCGGGATGTTGAACGATCCGGCCATGCCGCGCTGGTTTAAGCTGGATAACCGCCTGTTTGTTGTATGGGCGGAATTCGTTTCGAATTTGGATTTCTCGTCGAACAGGAACGACTATACGCTTACGTCCGTTCAGGACGGTTCTATCGGGCGAACGGCCATGCGTGAAATACGCCTTGCTGCGGGGACGGCTTCCGACCTTGCTGTAGAGTGGATCGGTGATGTCCGCGATGTTGCGCCAGTTCCCATGATTGGTGGCCGTTCTTCGGATGGTCGTTATCTTGCGACGGGTACGAGTTACGGTTTCTTAATTAAACTTCCGTGAGGCATGCCATGAAACAGAGAAATATCGGATACGGTTTGTTGGTGGCTTTTGCTGTCGCGGGTGCGTTCTTTGTCGGTCTTGAATCTCCTGTTGAAGTCTCGACTCCGTGGGAATCCATTGGCGGTTGCGGTGCCGGTGGTTCCGGCGGCGGTTCCGGTGATGGCATCAAGTGGATTGGCCAGGGCGTTTCGGGCGGTTACCTTGAAACGGAAGTGTTCACGAAGTACAACGTGGGCCAGAACTTTTCGGCGCTCACGCTTTCCCCGCATTTCTCCATCAAGCCGACATGGTCAACCAAGTTGGGCGTGACGGTTCCCTGGATGTCGCACAGGGGCGAAGTGCAGTATCGAAGCAACCAGGCTCCGGTGGACCGCAGCACAGGCGGCTTCGGCGACATGTCGTTTGACTTCTCGAAGACAATCGGTAGCGGTGGCGCGGCTTCGCTGTCGGCATCCCTTACTATCCCGACCGGACAGTACGACATCAAGCGCGGAACGGACGGTGCCGAGATGATCCTGCCTTCGAGTTTCCAGAAGGGTTCCGGTCTTTATTCGCTTACTCTCGGCTGGGATTACAGCCGCGATACGGACAAGGGAATTTGGCTGTATGGCCTGACTTACACGCATCCGTTCGCGATGCACCTGATTTCGGGCGAGAACGAGTTCAATGATTCCTATTGGAAGGACTACGACCATTCTGACGACCGGTTCGAGTACCGTTTCAAACCGTACGGCGAAAACGACCTTGGTGCTTTTACTCCGTCGTCTGTGGGCGCTTCGATTGCTTATGGTTATCGCGGACGTGCAGGCATTGTCCAGTCGTTCGGGGTTACGTTCTCCGCGCCTCTCGGCGTTGCCTGGATTTCTTCGGAAAAGACCGGCGTGTATGACCCGCGCCCTGACCCCGATCACAAGGCTTGGTCCGGTGCTTTCGTTTACGGCATAGAATTCTCGGACGCCTCGTTCCCGGTGTTCCTCGCGCTTTCGTTGCCTCTCCACGACAAGGCGAATGCGGCTGACCCTGCCGACGAATACGACGAGTCCCCGATGAAAAAGTGGGACGCTCCTGACTGGGATGACTTCCTGCAGCAGTGGACAATCGCTGTCGGCATCAAGGGGTGCTTCTTCTAGGCACGAGGCTTACGCTCTCGGGTGTGTCTTCTTGAAGGCTGCTCTCAGCCTTTCTGCATTTACGTGCGTGTAGACTTGTGTGGTCGAGATGCTCGAGTGTCCGAGCATTTCCTTTACGCTCATGATTTCGGCACCGTTTTCAAGCAAGTGCGTGGCAAAACTGTGGCGCAGTACGTGTGGGCTCGCCTTTCCTTCCCAGCCGATTTTACGCAGCAGGTCGTGGATGTCGTTGCGCAGCGTGCGGATGCTGTAGGGCTTGCCGTCTTCGCCTAGGAACAATGGGCTTGTTGGCAGGGGAATGCGCCCGCTCTCGGCTAGGAAAACCTTGAACATTTCCATGTACCTGAGCGTGGAGTCCGTCACCGGGACAATGCGTTCCTTGTTTCCCTTACCGATAACGCGCACCAGTCGTTCGCTTGTACGGATCTGGTCCCAGCGCAGACCTTGGCATTCCGAGATTCGCAACCCGGAGCCGTAGATGAGCTCCAGGAGGAGCCGTGCGCGGACGTCCGGCAATGTCGGGTTGTCGAGTTCGGGGAACTTTTCGGCGGACAGGTCCTTTTGCCCGAGGACGGCGACCAGCCTCTTGGGACGTTTGGGCATGGGGACGTTTTCGGCCGGATTTGTCTCCAGCACCTTTGAACGTACCAGGTACTTGCCGAAACTCTTGAGTGCGGCGAGATGTTCGCAGATGCTTGCCGGTGAGAGCCGTTGCCTCATTTTCAGGTCCCAGACGAAAGCCTTGATGTTCGCCTCGTTCAGCGCTTCTATGTCTGTATTTTCATCCAGGCGTTCCGAGAATTTGTCAAGAGATTTCTTGTACGTGGTTACCGTGCGCGGCGAGAATTTCCGCTGCGTGGAAAGGTAGGTCAGGAAATCGGTGATGCGGTTTCGAAGCGTCATGGGAAAATGTCCTGGGCTGCTCTGAAAAAATAATCTATTTTAGGTTTCGTAAAATGATGATTGACTGTCTTTTGAAGAAGTGTTGCGCTCCGCGTCCTTTTTTGGGTCGTCCGCTGGTAGCGGTCGCCCTTGTGTCCGCTTTTGTATGTTCTGCACCTGTGTGCGCCATGGAGCGGGTTACCGGGGCTAACGCGACCTTGGATATCGAGCCGGGGGCGCGCTCTGCCGCACTGGGTTCGGCGACGATGGCTATCGACGGGGACTATCTTGGACTCATGTCCAATCCGTACCAGCTGTCGGGCGTACACTACACTTGGGCGTCGTTCTCGCATACCGAGTACTACGAAGATACGAAGTATGACTACGCTTCGGTCGTCACTCCGCTTTCCGAAGGCCAGGCCCTGGGCATTTCCTTCTCGCGCTTTGGCGCAGACGACATCCCCTGGGTCAAGGAAGGCGAACCTTTGCCGGAGGGCTCCAACTACAAGACGCTTTCTATCGCGGACTGGGTCCTTGGTATTTCGTGGGGCCGGAGCATTACCGAAAGATTGTCGGTGGGTGCTGCGTTTAATGTCCTTTATCGCGAAATGGACCAGACGGGCTGGGGCTTCCGTGGCGATGCCGGCCTTCGTTATCGTGCAATCGATCAGCTATACCTCGCGGCATTCCTCAAGGGCTGGACCTCTTCGGCCGTTACCTGGGAATCCGGTACGACGGAGTATTCCTCCCCGGAACTGTACGCTGCCGCAAGCTACTTCTTGAATGTCCCTTACCTGTATGGTTCTCTGGGCCTTTACTGGCAGGGAGCCGGACTCTTCCATTCCGAGGCCCGCGACTTGGAGCTCGAAACGGACGAGGACCGCGGCAAGCCTATCTGGAAGGACCCGTTGGATTGGCTTTCGGGTGGCCGTGGGGGCATGGAATTCCTGTTTGATTTCGGTCTGTCTGTCCGATTGGGCTTGGCCAGTTTCACTACCTTCGGGAGCGTGACTGCCGGTGCAGGCCTTGTCGTAGCCAAGTTCTTGAAAATCGACTATGCCTTTGAATCCCACCCGGAACTCTCTGCCGTGCACAGGGTTAGCGTGAGCGTGAGCCCGTATCTGTTCAGCCACAACGAAGAGCGTGCCCGCCCGCGTCTGTCGCCGTCGGAGGCCGCTCGTGGCCCGCTCCAGGAAAACGACAGTGACGACGATGCCCCGATCGAGGACCCCTCGGCACCACAGGAAAGTGCCGCACCTTCGGCCTCGCAGAATGCTCCCGCTGCTGCCAATCAAAGTGCCCCTGCTGCCGAACCGGTCAAGTCGCCAGAGGAAGTTGAACCTCTCGCTCCGTCCGGAGGAACCTTCTGGGAAGAGTAATAGGGGAGGAATAATTGCCATTTTTGGTGATTTTTCTCACTTTCTTAAAATTTTTTTATAAATTTGATTGTATATGGACCAGTTGAAGAACTATCGTGAAGTAGGAATTTTTGACTTGTTGTCGGCGCCACTGAACCCCATTGGCGCTTTTGACGCTGAACAATTCAAGAAAGATGTTCGCGCATTGTTGGACGAGCGCTCCGAGGACAAGTTCGTCGCCGTCGACTTGGCTGGCCTAGATTTCCTTTACAGCGATGCCTATAACGCCTTGCTCCTTTTCCAGACGGAGCTGTCCGCTCGTGGTGGCATGATGGCCATGCTCACGAACAACACGACGATTATCGACGGACTCAAGAAGGCCGGACTCGACAAGAAACTCAAGGTTTTTGCCTTCGAGGCGGAGATGATGGCGTTCTCGCTGCATAACCAGGCCCCGCAGGAACCGTCGATGATCACCATCGATCCGGTGGAGCCTGTCGCAGAGCAACCCCAGGTGGCTTCGCAGAATACCTATTCTGGAAATGCAGCCCCTGCACCGAGCGGTTCCCTGGACCGTCGTACGGGTTCTCATCGCAAGTTTACCAAGAGTTTCAACGCCATCTCCAAGGACGAGGAAAAGCTGGCGAAGAAGGGGATGAACATGCCCTTCGACGAGGAAAAGTCTCCGGCGCGCACGGTGCTGACCATCATTTTGCTGGTTGTCCTGATTGGCGGCTTGCTGGCCTATTTGCTCATCTAACTCAAAATGGCAGTCGAGTTTTCGGAATACCGGGGGAAGAGGAAGCGTTCTTTCCACAAGCGTAGGATTCCGCTCCTGAGAATTTTGTTCCTGGTCGCACTGGTGTCCGTTGCCTTTGCGCTGGGCCTTTTCCGCAAGATTGCTGATGCTGTCGTTATGTGTTTGAACAAACCTGCCCCGGTCGTGCTGACTTGGGAAACTATGTGCGATAGTGCGGGCGGGACATACGCTGAATTGGCGAAAGGTTTCAGGGAGTGTTCGTGGAATATTGGTGACTCGGCTGCCGACTATCCGACGCCGATGTTGCGCTACATTGCCTCGATGAGGAATACCGGGGCGTCCCGGATCCGCTGGGTTGCCGCTGCCGACGATTTTACGGGTGGCATGCTGGTGCGTCTCGAGGGCGATTCCATGTCACATAATTTTTTGCATGTGGTCAAGAACGATTCGGTCCGCTATTGGATTGACGAGGAAACGGGCTGCCTGTTTCCGGGGCTCTGTCCGCGACGTCCGCTGGGCTGGGCTGCTGTTCCTATATCGGTCAATTTCGACTTCGAGGGTCAGGATTCTCTACTCACAAAGGACGTGTTCTGCGGTGAAAGCGAATCCCCTGTTTATCCTGTGCTGTCGGGCGTAGTGCTTGACGTAGGGAAGGATTCATTCGGTTACTTTGTTGAAATCGATCATGGCGACAACGTGACGACAAGAACGTCCGGGATGGGCTTCTGGTCTACTCCGCTTTCGGTGGGGGACTCTGTCTATGCCGATGCCCCCGTGGGTAGGCTCATGCCGCAGGACAGCGCCATGTTTTTCCTGACGGTTCGCCGGAACGGTTTATTTGTGCGGTGGAACGATTTCTACGGATATACACATCCGGTGGATTCTGCCTCAATTGCTATATTCAAGAAAAGAAACGGTTTTTGATTCGAGGTTGCCGTGTTCCTGAAGATGTTCTCTGCCTGTATTCGACTAGCCCTGCTTGCGGCATTGGTTGTCGTGTCGGCTTGTACGCAGAGCGAGGACGGCCCCCTGGACGTTTCCCTGGAAAAGTTTGATTTTGTCCGTACGGGTTACTATCTGCGTCCGCAACTGGATTCCGGAAAGTCCATCCATTTGGTGCAGGATACGCTGTACTTCAAGATGGACAGCATGTGGACGTACTCGAATTGCGCCCTCAAGAGCATTTCCTATGATAACCGGAGGGAAGATTCCATTTATCGCATCAAGACGGTTCTCCATCTGGAACCGTCGTCCGAGGATTGCGCGTCCCCTTACTATAGGCCCAGCGTCACGACCAAGATTGTCTTATCCGAGGAAGATCTCGAGGGGATAACCCGCATTATCGCTTCGGATACGTATGATTCCATTTTCGATACGGTTCGTGTTCTCCGTGGGGACATTTCGCTGGATACATTCAAGATATACGTCGACAGCATGTTTAACTTCAAGGACAGCCTGCCCTTGCGTACGAAGGGTTCCCCGTCGCTTTTGAAGGTGCTGGATTCCATCACCCCCCAGGAATTCTATTGGAGGCCGATGAAATCGAAATGCCGGATGAAAATTTCCGAATGCGACACGTTGGTTTCTGACACGCTCTTTCCGCAAACATGGAAACTCAACGATACCTTGCTTGTCCCGGTGCGCCAGGCTTGTGCCGATTCCGATGAGATCTACTGCATGTCGTCTTACTGGGAGAACGATTCCTCTGCGCTGGGAGACGTGCATGTTCACCGCGATACGGTATGGAATACGAGTATGTTTATCGTGGAAAAAGTGCCGGCCTGCGCTACGTATGATCGTTACGAATATAGGTTGATGCAGGTTGGCTACACGGGAACGTTCACCCGCGAACTCTTTTCTCCCAATGAATCGGAAACTTCGTGCGGCCCGTTGACTAGGGACAGTTGGATGGCCATTCGCGTTTCGAATGGCAAGATGGTCCTTGACAACGATTCTCTTGTGATGGCAGAAAGCTTGTACAAGGCCTGGAAGAAGGCGAAGGTCGCTCCAAGCAAGGCTAAAAAATGATCGAATATACCTTTGCGGCGGAAATCGCCGAGGCCGACAAGCCGGTTATCTTGAATAGCCGGATTTTTACGGAGTGGCTTAATCGCTCCCAGGAAAAATTTATCGTATCGAAGATACATTTCTCGTCGGTAGACTTCCTGACCAAGACACATGAGCCGCTGTTCATCAAGCTTACGGCGACGGCGACGCTTCCCGACGGGAAACCCGTGCATGGCATTGTCCTTGTGCGCGGGAATGCTGTCGGTGTGCTGGTGGTCTTGAACTGCGAGGGCAAGAAGTACTTGCTGCTGGTGCGGCAACCCAGGTTCCCCATTTCCGAGAGGGCATCCCTGGAAATTCCGGCGGGCATTCTCGACTGGACGGGCGACTACCGCAAGGTGGCGCTTTCTGAACTAGCCGAAGAGGCGCAGATTGTTGCCGAGGATTCCGAACTCATTGACTTGACCCGTTTCTGGTGGGGCGATTCCGTAGACGGTTTTGCATGCAGCTGTGGCTTGCTGGACGAACGTATTCGCTTGTACGCAATTGAGAGAACCGTGACTCCGGAACAGCTCCGCGCCATGGACGGCAAGGACCAGACCTACACGGACGAAAACGAGTGGATCCGCACGGAAGTACTGCCTTACGAGGAGGCCGCACACCAGTTTGTCGACGGGAAAAACTTGATAGCCCTGTTCCTATACGAACGGTGGAATGAGGCTCGAGGCACGAGGCCCGAGGCGCGAGCCTAAAAAATCGTATTGTTGATCGTCAGGCCGACGAAGAACACGATAAGGTAGCCGTACCAGAGTCCGGTCAAAACGTAGTTCAGCTTGCGCTTGTACGCCTTGGGTTCGTTCTTGTTCTTTTCACGAATACGAATAACGTTTTTTTTCAGGAAGAACAGGCTGATGCCGAGCCCGATAAGACTTGCGATAATCAATAGTACGTATGCCATAGCGGGGTAGAAGATAACTTTTTTTTTGCGCTATTTGCCCGTTTTTGTTCTGGAAAAGTCGAAAAAGGTCCTCGGGGTGGCCACGATTGCCGCGAAATGGCTCCAAATGGCTTTAAATGGGGGCACTCCCGTATACGGGGGGTTGAACAATCCCCTTAAATTTTCTCTATTTGTACGCGGTTTTTTGACTGTCCGTGGAGGACGTCCCGCTTTGAACCGTGATTCAGAGCAAGACATCCTCCGTTATACGGACGGCAATTTTAATATACGAGGTTTATTTGGTAAGCCAAGAAAAGCTGAATGCTCTTATTGCCGAGGTCTGCGAGGCCCAGCATGTCACGTTGGTAGAAGCCGACATGTTCCGGGCTGGCAAGCGCAAGACGCTTCGCCTGTATATCGACAAACCCGAGGGCGTGAGCATTGACGATTGTTCTGGTGTGAGCAGGCATCTTTCCGATGCGCTTGACCAAAATCCGGATTTGATTGAGGGTGCCTACACGCTTGAGGTGTCTTCGCCGGGATTGGACCGCCCCTTGAAGTCGGTCGCAGATTTTCTCCGTAACAAGGGTCGCTTTATTCGAGTGACCAGGAGCACCGGGAAGCCCCTGACGGGCAAACTGGTGGACGCGGACGAGCAGAGCCTGAAGCTCTCGCTCAAGGGCAACGCGGGCGAGATTGAAGTGCCGCTTGCCGAAGTGCTCGTCGCGAAAGTGGATGTACAAATATAATAGGAAGGTCATTTTATGAAAAACGAACCGAAAGTCAATTTACTCGAAGTCTTGAAGGGCGTTGTCGATGCGAAGAACATGGATGATACCGTCGTTATCGGCGCTTTGAAGCAGGCCCTGATCCAGGCTGCCAGGAAGTACCTTCACATCGAGAAGAAGATCGAAGTGGACATCGACACCGAGTCGAACGAAGTTCACGTGATGCTCCGCGTCGAAGTCGTGGATGACTTCCCGGACTACGATCCGAACATGACCGCCGAAGAAGTCGAGGCTATGGACGAAGGCTACATGCTCGTTCCGGAAGCCCAGGAATTTAACGAGGCCGCTCAGGCCGGCGACTTGCTGGAAATCGAAATTCCGGTGACGGCTTTCGGTCGCCAGGCCATCCAGACCGCAAAGCAGCTTTTGACCCAGCACATCCGCGACGCGGAGCGCCAGAAGATCATGGACACCTACCGTGGCCGTATCGGCACGATGGTGAGCGGCGAAGTGCTGCGTCTCGAAGGCCGCAACGTTATCGTTTCTCTTGGCAAGCAGACCGAAGCCGTGCTGCCGCCGCGTGAACAGATCAGTCGCGAACGTCTCGCCCAGGGTGCTTCCATCAAGGCGGTCATCGCCCGCGTCGAAGAATCCAGCAAGAACGGCGCACAGGTTGTTCTTTCCCGCGCCAGTGGAGACTTCCTCAAGGAACTCTTCCGCCAGGAAGTTCCGGAAATTTACGAAGGCACCGTCGAGATCAAGGGTGTCGCTCGCGAACCGGGTCTCCGCGCGAAGATTGCCGTTTACTCCCGCGACGAACATGTGGACCCGGTCGGCGCCTGCGTCGGCATGAAGGGTGCTCGCGTGCAGACGATTGTCCGCGAACTCGGCAACGAACGCATCGATATCGTCCACTGGAATCCGGACCTCGACGTGTTCATCCAGCGCTCCCTCGCTCCGGCCAACATCGTGAAGATGAGCGAAGTCCCGGGCACGCGCCGCGTGGTGGTTGTCATCAACGACGAAAACCTTGCCCAGGCTATCGGCAAGAACGGACAGAATGTGAAGCTCGCTTCCCAGCTTGTGGAACGCGACCTTGACGTGTTCGGCGAGAAGGAATGGTCCGAGAAGGACGAAGAGGCCAAGGCCCTGGTCATGAAGCCGCGTCCCAACGAGGTGAACCGCTATGCCCAGATGAAGGCTGATAATTTGTTTGCAAAGGACGAAGCCGCTGCCGAACCCGAAGAGGCCCCGGCCGCCGAAGCTGTCGAAAGCCCGGCTGTGGAATCCGCTGAAAACGAACAGGCCAATACAGAAGAATAAGACGAAAAGGAAATTGGAACAGGCTAATACATGAGCGAAGATCAGATTAAACCAAAGGACTGGGCTGAATCGCATGGCGTCAAAGTAGACGTCGTGATGAAGTTGCTCCGCGATGCCGGCGTAGCTGTGCGTACACACATGTCGAAGGTGGACGTCGCCGAATACGCAAAGATCGAGGAGGCCGCCGCTGCCGAAAAGCAGAAGCAAGATGCCCGAAACAAGAACCTGAAGAAACCTGCATCTTCCGAAACTGCGGAAGCGTCTCCTGCCGCTCCGAAGAAGAAGGATTCTTCTACGGTTACGACCAAGACGAAGCTCGGCCTTACGGCAATTGTGAAGAAGGCTCCTGCGAAGAAGGCTGCTGCCGCTGCCGAAAAGCCGGCCAAGCCTGCCGCTAAACCTGCCGCGGCCCCCGCTGCTCCGGCTCCTGCCGCTCCTGCTGCTCCCGCAGCGGCTCCTGCAGCCCCGGCCGAGAAGCCCCAAGTGGTCGAGAAGGCGGCTCCTGCCGCTCCCGCTGCTCCCGCAGCCGCTCCTGCAGCTCCTGCCGAAAAGCCTCAGGTGGTCGAGAAGGTGGCTCCTGCCGCTCCGGCCCCCGCCGCTTCCGCTGCTCCTGCAGCAAAGCCTGCGGCCCCGGCTCCCAAGCCCCAGGCCGCTCCTGTCGCTCCGGCTCCCGCAGCCCCCGCTGCGAAGCCCGCCGCACCGGCAGCAGCTCCCACGATGATGACTTCGAACACCGAACTCAAGCAGCCTCCGATGAAGGCGCAGGTGTTCAAGCCCGATGCCGCGATCCTCGCGCGTATCGAAAAGTCCCGCCAGCAGGCGCAGGCTACCCGCGGAGGCCACCGTCCGAACGGTCCTCGCGGCAATGGCAATGCCCAGGGTTACACGGGCACGTTCGGCCGTCTCCAGAATTCCGGTGCCGACAACCGTGGTGACCACGGCAACCGCCGCCCGAATCAGGGTGGTCAGGGTGGAAACCGTCCGTACGGCGGCAACAACCGCAACAGCGGCTTCTCCAGTGGCTCCATGCAGGAGGCCTTCAACGCCTCTTCCGCAGGGAACATGGGCTCGTCCATGCAGAACAACAAGGGCGGCAAGGGACAGAACGGTCGTCACGGTAACGACAAGAACCGTCGCGGCAACAACAAGGACCGCATGGAACAGCAGAGGGAGCAGCAGCAAGATGCTGTCCGTCAGAATGTTTCGCGCGTGATGGCTGACCTTTCCAAGAAGCCTGTCAAGAAAGTTTATCACAAGGATCACTCCGACAACTCCACGGGCGAAGAGAAGAAGATTCTCAAGACTTCCGACTTCATCACCGTGGGCGAGCTCGCTGGCCTCATGGACCAGATGCCGGCCCGCGTCATTGCGAAGTGCATGGAAATGGGCATGATGGTGACCATCAACGCCCGCCTTGATTTTGAAACCATCCAGCTTCTGGCCGACGAGTTTGGCTACGAAGCCCAGATGATGGAAGAATACGAAGAAGAAGTCCTCGGCGTCGAAGAGGAATCCAAGGAGAACCTCAAGCCGCGTCATCCCGTGGTTACCGTCATGGGCCACGTCGACCACGGTAAGACTTCTCTCCTCGACTGGATCCGCAAGACCCACGTGGTGTCCGGCGAATCCGGCGGTATCACGCAGCACATCGGTGCTTACGAAGTCACGACCAGCCAGGGCAAGGTTACCTTCCTCGATACTCCGGGTCACGAGGCGTTCAGCGCCATGCGTGCTCGCGGTTCCCAGGTGACCGACGTTATCGTGCTCGTGGTCGCGGCCGACTCCATGGTGATGCCGCAGACTGTTGAATGTATTGAACTCGCCAAGCGCGAAAAGGTTCCCATGGTGGTCGCCATCACGAAGATCGACCTTCCGACGGCGAACCCGGACAAGATCCGTACGCAGCTTGCCGAACGCGGCGTGGAAGTGGAACAGTGGGGCGGTTCGACCAGCTGTATCGAAGTTTCCGCTCGTACTGGCCAGGGCATGGACGACCTGCTCGAAACGCTTGCCCTCGAAGCCGAAGTTCTGGAACTCAAGGCGAACCCGGACGCGCACGCCCGTGGCGCCGTGGTGGAATCCAAGCTCGACGTGGGCAAGGGTTCCATGGCGACCATCCTCGTGCAGAACGGTACGCTCCATGTGGGCGACCCGTTCGTTTGCGGTATCTACGCCGGCCGTGTGCGTGCCATGTTCAACGAACGTGGCGAGCAGATGAAGGTCGTGCCCCCGTCTTCTCCCTGCCAGGTGCTGGGTTTCGACGGTACTCCGCAGGCCGGTGACGACCTCATCGTGGTGGACGACGAAAAGACGGCACGCGAAATCGCGAGCAAGCGCCGCATGGCCGCCCGTGAACGCGACCTCCGCGCTCGTAACACCATCACGCTCGAGAACAAGTTTAACGAGAAGAAGGACGGCAAGCTCTCCGAACTCAACCTCATCGTCAAGGCCGACGTGGGTGGTTCTGCCGAAGCTCTGGCCGCGTCCCTCGAAAAGCTTACCAACAGGGAAGTCCGCGTGAACATCATCCGCAAGGGTGTCGGCACCATTACCGAGTCCGATATCTTGTTCGCGACGACCGCCCAGGCTATCATCATTTCGTTCCACCTGATGCCGTCGCTCTCCGTGCGCGAAATGGCCCAGAAGGAAGGCATCGAAATCCGCAACTACCGCGTGATTTACGACTGTATCGAAGACATCAAGAACGCCGTTGAAGGCCTCCTCAAGCCGACGCTCCGCGAAGAACTCGTGGGCGAAGCCGAGATCCGCCAGGTGTTCAAGGTGCCGAAGGTCGGCCTTATCGCCGGCTGTATGGTTACAGACGGCGAAGTGGACCGCACGAGCCTCGTGCGCGTCTACCGCAACGGCGTGGAACTCGGTTCTACCGCGGTGCAGTCTCTGAAGCGCATGAAGGACGACGTCAAGTCCGTCGCTCGTGGCTTCGAGTGCGGTATCGGCCTCAAGGGTTACGACGATATCAAGGAAGGCGACAGCCTCATCTTCTTCAAGGAAATCAAGGTGGCACGTACTCTCGAAGACGTGGCCCGCGAAGAAGCCGAAGAGAAGAAGAAGGCCGAAGCCGCTGCCGCCGCTGCGAAGGGTGCTGAATAATGAGCCGTCGTACCGACAGGTTGGGCGAACTCTTTCGCGAGGAAATCTCCAAGCTCCTGCAGAAGGGCTTGAAGGACCCTCGCGTGGGTTTTGCCACCATCAGCCGCGTGGACATCACCGAAGACCTGAGCTATGCGAAGGTCCTCGTCTCCGTGATGGGTAGCGAAAAGGAAAAGCGCGACACGCTCATCGGCCTCAAGAATTCGTCGGGGTTCATCCGCCAGTTCCTGGGCAAGGGCATCAAGATCCGCAAGATTCCCGAACTTTCCTTCGTGCTGGACGAGAACCTCGAGCATGCGATGCGCATCGAAAGCATCCTCGCCGAACTGAAGCAGAAAGGGGAACTGTAGTTGGCCCCTAAATCGACCATTCCCGGTTTTGTCCTGCTGGACAAGGAAGCCGGGGAAACATCATTCAAGGCCCTTTTCCCGTTGAAAAGGGTCTTTTGTACTAAGCGCGTCGGCCACGCGGGAACGCTTGACCTTCGGGCGTCCGGTCTGATTATCGCCGCGACGGGCCGTGCGACGCGCCTGCTGCCCTATGTGGAGGCGAAGGAGAAGTGCTACAGCTTCCGCCTGCATTTGGGTTACGAGACGGATACGCTTGAATGGGATGGCGATGTCTTAGAACAAGACGAGAGACGAGAGACGAGAGACGAGAGAGTGCTTGACCGCGAGGATGTTGAACGGGTGCTGTCACAGTTCGTGGGCGACATCGAGCAAATCCCGCCGAAGTATTGCGCCGTGAAGATCAACGGCGTGCGCGCGAGCGACCTCATGGAGCGGGGGAGGAACGTGGAACTCAAGCCCCGCAAGATCCATATCGAGTCGCTGGAACTGCTTGGCGAGGCCGACGGTGCAGACCCGACATGCACGGGGAAGTGCATGGCCGCCTTCGACCTCGTGTGCGTCTGCTCCAAGGGCACCTACATCCGCGCTTTGGGCCGCGACATCGGCCGTGCCCTGGGGACGTTCGGTTGCGTTTCCCGTATCCGCCGACTGCGCATTGGGCACGTGACGCTCGACCGCGCCGTGAAGGGTGCCGACCTGACTGCCGCCGACCTGGTGCCGGTCGACCAGGTGCTGGAATTCCCCGTGGTGCGCATGGGCGATGCCGAACTGGCTTCCATCCGCAACGGGAATTGGATCCCGTGGAAGGCTCCGGTCGAAAATGTCGGCCCGGAAGGCCGCGTGTTCGCTGCCAACCGTGACGGCGAAGTGCTAAGTTTGTGTAAGTACGAGCCGGGGAGAATCCTGGCGGACGTGTATCTGGCCGAAGACGGCTAGTTTTAGGTTATCTGAATGAGTGCGGAAGAAAAGAATTTGAAGGATAACGTCGAGCGCCCTGCGGTACGCCGCGCGGTGACGATGGGGAATTTCGACGGTTGCCACATGGGCCACCAGGCGCTCTTCCGTACCCTGAAGGCGGTTGCCGAGGTGAACGGCCTTGTCCCGACGGTCATTACCTTCGAGCCGCATTCCAACTACGTGCTCTACGGTCCCGGCGATCCGCTGCTGCTGACGACGACCGAGGAGAAGCGTGAGTTTATCGAGAGTCTCGGCCTCGACTTTTTGGTGCTGCCTTTTACCTCCGAAGTCGCGAAGCTCCCGTTCGACGTTTTTGTGCGCCGTGAACTCATCGAGAAGCGCGGAGTGTGTTCCATGTTCTTCGGGCACGACCACTGCTTTGGCGCTGGCGGCAAGGGCAACTACGAGACCATCACGCAGGCGTTTCCCGAGCTTTCGACGGCGATGCTTTCCATCGTGCTGCACAAGGGCGAGCGCGTGAGTTCCTCGGCGGTGCGCAACGCGCTCCTGAACGGCGATGTTTCGCGTGCCCAGACCTATCTCGGCCGACCCTACCGCCTGTCGGGCACCGTGGTTGTCGGCAAGCGGCTGGGCCATACTATCGGCTTCCCGACGGCGAACCTCCAGGTGGAACCGTACAAGTTTTTGCCCAAGGGCGGCGTGTACGTCGCGTCGGCGCGTCTCGGCGGTTGCCAGGGCGAAGAACGCATCTTCCGCGCGGTGGTGAATATCGGTACGCAGCCCTCGGCTCCGGGCAACCATCATCTTGCCATCGAGGCGTACCTGCTCGACTTTGACGAGGATATCTACGGCCAGCACCTTGCGCTGGACCTGCTTGCCTACTTGCGCCCGGAACAGAAGTTCGCAAGCCTCGAGGATCTTGTACGGCAGATCGGCATGGACGCCGATACCGCGAAAAACTATAACGGGAACCATTGGGCCGAATAACCCGGGAGGGAACCGTGCAGCGGATCGTCGATTTTGCGAACGAAAGGAAATGGATTCCCTGCGCCGTCCTCGCGTTATTCGTTGTCTGTTTCTTCGGCGTGTTCTGCCTTATCCGCTATTCCGACGGGGACGACGCCATCTTCGACGAGATGGTTTCCACGCGCGGTTTCTTCGAGTATCTCAAGTTCCGTTACGAGACGTGGACCGGTCGCATGGGTGGCGAGTCGATGGTGTACGTCGTGTTCCGCTATGGCGGCATCTGGTTCTGGCGCGTCGTGAACGCCCTGATGGTCGCGGCCCTGCCGCTCTGCCTCTTGAACCTGTGCTTTATCAGTGCCGGGTGCAGTCTGGCCAGCCCGTGGGAAAAAATCCGTCTGTTTGTTTTGGCCCTGTCCGGCTACCTGCTGATGGATGTCATGACCTTCGGCCACGCGGCGGTGTGGGTGAACGGTTCCATCTTTTACACGTGGAGCATTGTCTGCGGGCTTCTGGCGGCGACACCTGCCGTCAAGAGTGTCTATGCCGGCGGATACCGCAAGTGGGAACTCGCGTATGCCATCCCGCTCGGTGTCGTCGCCGCGATGTCCATCGAGCAGATCGGCGCCTCCCTTGTCGCCTTTGTCCTGATATCCCTTGTGACCGTATGGTTGCGGCAGCGCCGCATCGATACGGGGCTTATTGCGCAGGCCGCAATCGTGATGGCCGCCTTTGCCGTTCTTTTTGTAGCTCCGGGCAACGCCTTGCGTGCGGAGGCGGAATACGTGGACTGGCTCCCTCCCGAATTCAGGAACCTGGGTGCGGGCGGACACATGTTCCTCACGTTCCAGTGGCTCGTCTCTTCGTTCGCGAATGAAGGCCGCCTGTTCTTCCTCGGCATCTGGGCGCTCGGCGTGATGCTCTTGCTGCGCCGTGGCGACAAGGATTTCCGCTGGATTGTTCCCGCCGCCGTTTTCGGCGTGACGGCGCTGTTGCCGTTTGCGCATGTGAACGTCTTTTCGGATGTCGGTCTGTACGGCATCGACCCCGCCGTGCCGCTAACAAAGCTGCCCTCGTGGGAGACAATGACCGTCATGAACAAGGTGGCGCTCTTTTGGTGGACCGCCGCGGTCGCCTTCACAGTGCCCTTCCTGTGGAAAGTCTGCAAGTCGCTCCTGCCGCTGCTTGTCTTCGCGGGTGCGGTCGCGTGCGAATTCGTGATGCATTTCTCGCCGACGATGTACGCGTCGGGCGAACGCGTGTACTACCTGACAAGCATCCTGTTCCTGTTCGTCATCGTGCGGATGTACATGGCGCTCGATTCCGAAAAGTGGAAAAACGCCTTTGTCGCATCCGCCGTGGTCGCAGGGCTCCTGAACGCCGCAGTCCAGGCATCCGTAATCCTCTCGAAAATGCAGGGCTAATCGATTAGGTCGTTCTGGAAACGGGACAGGTGTTCGAACGGCAAGATTTGCCGGCCTCTGAACAGCCCGCAGCCGTCGTTGATGAGGTGGTTGTTTATCGCCTTGAACATGTTCACGTCAATATTCGCGAGCTCGAGTTCCTGTAGCTTCGTGAGGCGTTCGTAGGCCTCGTCGAAGTAGATGCACTCGCCGCTGGGAATCTGGTCGCGCTTGGTGCGCCTCGTTTCCTGCAACTTCTCGTAGCCAAAGTGGTTCGCCTCGCCAATCTCGGCGAAGTCGTCCATGTCCTTGGTACGCAGCTGCAGTTCCGTATAGCAGCGGGCAAGGTTGTCGTAAAATGTTATATGCAACGACTGATATCCCGAACTTCTCGGGGTTTCCACCGAGTCGTGATAGTACGGCCGGACGGAATCCTTGAGCAGGTCGCTGTGCCCGCCGTCCCCGTGCCTGGAAATCTCTGCGGTAAAGCCGCGCTCCTCGAGGAATTCGGGCATGACGTTCGCGATTTCGTACAGGTATTTCCGTTCCACTTCGCTCCGCTCTTCGCCCTTCTTGATATGGCATACCGGCATCGAGATGACGATGCGGTAGGCGATGAGGTCGCGGAAGTTCAGCTTGCTCTTTATCTCCGCCTCGGTCGGGAACTTCCCGTTTTTCGTGTAATAGTCGTAGATGTATTCAAGGATGTATCCGTTGAACTTCTCTTCGGCGCGGATCAGCGACTTTATGCGGCCCTTGAAGGTGAAGGCGAGGAAGGGGTACTCCCTGGTCATAAACTTGTAGAATTCCTTTATCCTCTGCGACTGCGAAGTCAAGAAGTCGTTGTGCTCGAGCAGGTCGATAATCTGCAGAAGAAAATTCGAATGGACAAGGTCGACGTTGTTGCGCGTCTCCTTGGCGCTGTTCCTGAGATCGTTCGAATACTGGTGCAGAATCTTCAACACCGTGTTTCCGGAAAAGAGATAGTCGTTCAGAGTAATCATACACGAAGAAATATAACTAAACGAATCCCAAATTCCGCAGTGGAGTCGGAAGTATTTTTTACCGACCGAATTCGGTTTTACATTTCTTGGAAGAGAATTTTCTTGAACGACATGTTTTGTAAAAACATGTGCCGTTATGCGTCGCGGGTGAAGTCCTGCTGCATGTTGAAGCTGGGCATCTCGTCGTGCGGGTGGCCGACTTCGACGGCGGGGACTCCGGCGAACGTTGTATGTGCCGGCACATCGCAGAGGACCACGGCACCGGCGCCAATCTTCGCGCCGTCGCCAATCTTGATGTTCCCCAGGAGCTGTGCGTGTGCGCCGAGCATGACACCGTTGCCGATTTTCGGGTGACGGTCGCCGACTTCGTTGCCTGTACCGCCCAGCGTGACGCCGTGCAGGAAGCTTACGTTGTTCCCAACGACTGCGGTCTCGCCGATGACGATGTTCGTGGCATGGTCAATCAGGAGCCCGTGCCCGATCTTGGCGGCAGGGTGGAAGTCCATGCCGAACTTGCGGCTGATGATGTTCTGGAGCATCTTGGCCGGGAAACGCCTGTCTTCGAGCCAGAGCGCATGCGCGGCTCGGTAGGCCTGCAATCCCTGGAAACCCTTGAACAGCAGGAGCGGCTCGAGGTAGCTGGTGCACGCGGGGTCGCGGAGAACGGTCGCGTTCAGGTCCTTGCAGGCGGAAACGAGGAGTTCGGGGTACTTGACGTACATCGAGCTGAAAATGGCTTCCAGCTCCGCGCGGTCGACGACTTCGCCGGCCAATTGACAGGCGAGGGTAACGGAAAGCATGTCCGCAAAGTCCTTGCGGTTTAGAACTTGTTCCTCGAGCATCCGTTTGGAGAAGGGCTCGTTCTTGACCAGTTCCTGGGCCTCTTCGCGGAGGCGCGTTTCCATTTCGTCGATTTTCATAGCGCGTACAAATATAGAAATCAACAAGCGCGACTGCGGGAAAATTGCCGTAAAAACGCCCTGTTTGGGAATTTTTTCTAAATCTCGCGCATTATGCTACTCTGCAGCAATGTCCATCAGGTCGTAGTACATCAGGCGCGTGTGCGGATCGTCGTCTTCGGCGTTCATGAACCGGAAGCCGTTCTTCACGTAGAACGGAACCGCATCAAGATAGGCGTCCACCGTCAAGAACCGGCAGCCAGTCTTGTTGATTCTCGTGAACATCCATTTGATGTAATCAAGCATTCCCGATCCAATCTGATTGCCCTTTGCTGAGGTGTCGACACCAAGGCGGCACAACTTGACCGCAGGATAGCTTTTCAAACGTTTTTCGTTTGGAAAACCGCGTTTCTTGCGAAAACGGTTGAATTCTGTCTTGTCTTTGAAGTCGCTCGTGGAAACCTTGTCATTGGCAAGGCTGCAATAAGCATGGACTTTACCCGTTTGATAATCAACACAGGCGTAACTTACTGCTAGCAAGTATTTCTGGAATTCGTGAGCGCGATTGAGAATGAAATCATTCAGGTCTTTGTCGCCACAGTCAAATTCTCTTATTGCCTTAGACGAGTCCAAACGAATAAAATCAAGATGATTCTTATCTACACTTGCCTGAACCACGGGTCAATACCTCCGTTGGCCGCTTCGCGGGCACGCATTCTCGCCATGCCACGTTCATAAGCCTTCTTGAAGATTTCGTAATTCCGCTGGATGCGGGCGCGAACTTCCGGAGGTTCCGGGTGCCGCTCTTCCATACGGGCTAAAAACCGGCGAGCGTCCTCGCCGAACAAAATCGGGGTCTCTCGAATATCGCGAGCCATGTTTCCTCTTTTGTTATGAGTCCATATATCAATCAGGCCGAAAGGCCAAGCGGCAACCGTCAATTTGGTTCCGTTGATAAATATACATAAGTACGAATTGAAAAGCAAGAGGGCCAAAGGCGTGGCTAGCCCTAACGCGAAGATGCTACTTCCTCCTATTCAGAAATTCTGCATGCTTCTGTAGCCATTCGTCCATCAAAGCTCTTAGCTCTTTTGTTTTGACAGAGCAGGTTTCCGGCTTATCTTCATTCTCGGGATAAAGAAACTCTATGACGGTTTTGTCTTTGTCAACCACAAAAGAACAAGCATTGCCACTAGCAGAGTCTTTTTCCGCTTTACCCGACAAAACATTATCAAATATCTCCAAGTAATCCTGAGAGAACGAATCAACGTCGTCCAGAAATTCACTTAGAATATGATATTCGCCTTCAAAAAGAAATACCATGTCTTCAACAACACCTTCGTGTTCAATGTATTTGATTGTGTAGTTCATGTTTTACTCCTTTGGGAAGGCCGAAGTGATTTTGCCGTTAGGGTTAAGGAACATTTCAATCTTTACACCATTGGCGTAGCCGTAATAGCGATTGCCAGACACATGTCTACGATTTACATAAGCTTGATTAATTGAATTGACTACCTGTTGCGGGCTCCAACTTTGCGGGAAGAATGTACTGAATCCTCGTTTGGGCACTCCGTTTGTCACCACATTTCCTCGATATACCCCTTGGGCGTTTGGAATTGTCCGAGTTCCTGGAATAATCTGTCCTGCCGTATTCGCGATTCCTTCGTAATGATATCCTTTGGCTTCACCTTTATGGTTTATCTCTCCCTCAAATATATGTTTTATTCCACTTTCTGTAAAGTTCTCCGTATGATCTAAATTAGAAACAGACTCCATGGAAAAAATACGCGGTTCAGGTGATTCGAATTCTTCTCGCAATTTGTTTTCAATTTCCTGAACCTTAGCGGCGTATTCCAGCGATTCAATGCTTTCTTGAGGTGAGCCCGCAGTCCCATGGCTTAAGCCCGTATTGCTATTCCGCATGACCACCCCCTTTAGTTTTCAATTTTACCTTGTTTCTATTTTTCAGGATGTTGTCAGGAATAATGACTTCAATACCTTTTTGGACGGCATATTCGAAGATTGCCAGAGCCTTCTCATCTGTCTTGCAAACATCATAAACAATGATTTTCTTGAGACGCAGGGTGTCAACGGTCATCCTGATTGCTTTTTTGAGGATTTCACGCTCTTCGACATTGTTGATGTAGCCTTTGGTGCTGAAAGCGACCACACTGCATTCCCGCAACCCTTCTAACACAAATGGCAAGAAGTCTATGTTGGGGAACGTTATCAAAGGGATAACGCATATCCCCAATTCAATCGTAAGCCAAAGCGATATCACGCGTGCCCGCTTCAATCGGTACAGATTTTCCAACAAGTCAACATCGCCGCATTCCGAGCAATCCGGAGCGACAACGAAACGGACGCCCTTGAATCGTTTCTTGAACATCCGCAAGTCCTTGCTATTCTTGTAATAGATGGCGTTGTAAAGGCCGTGCTGGCCATCAAACACGTCATCGAACTGAAAATGAGCAACGGCAGTCATTGCCGTATGATGATAATCGCCCACTTGCGAGTAGAGAGCGATGTAATCGGGAACGATCTCCGTATTACATTGGACACTGGGAAGTTCCAGTTTTCCGCATTTACGAGTCTTGTTGGTATAATCCAGATAATTGAGCAATAAGCGTTTTTTCTTGAGTTGATCAGTCATTTTCTTCATAATGTTTTCCTTAAGTTAAAGTTTTGACCAGCGCATTCGCGGTTGCGAATGCGTTACTGACTATTTCGCCATAATAAGGGTGGTCAAAACGCCAAGAAAAAGCTATTTTATGAAGACCCTAGCCTTCTGATAGTGATATCAAGGCGAGCCTCGAAGCTACCGTAAATAGTTTCGGGGCTTTTTTGATGACCATTTCTTTTACGAACCATATTACATACAACCTCCTATTTCAAATAGCTCAGTTTTCGCAAACGAATCACTGCAGCCTGATGCGAAACCCGATACGTCTTTTCAAATTCATCAAAAATCTTTTGCTTCTGCATTTCTGCACAATGGTTCAAGGGGAACTCTCTTGCAACCTGCCCAAACAAAACCTTTGTATCAGGGAAGAATTTTTGCATAAAGACTCTTACTGAATCTTTCGGCATAAGCAGACACGAGGCGAAGTAATCGGCCTGCCATTCAATCCAATCAAGTTCCGAATTCAAGGGCCTTCCAAAATATTCGCCAACAATACTTCTCTTACACGAAGAAGCCTTTAAATCACAGCTAAAACTTTCGCCGAAATCCAGTTCGTAATTCTCTGAATGCGGGTTGAAATATTCCTCGTGATAAAAAGAATGCCCAAATTCATGCGCAAGTGTAAAATTCAGCCTTCCGACAGGCGAATTGTTTTCAAGTTCCCCAGAAATGATGATCGTTCCTGCATCATATACAACTTCTTTGACTTGTCCCTGGATACGAACTTTTACGCGCCCTTGCCCAAAAAGATTCATCCCCAATATTTGTGGATCTGCAAAATATGCGAATTGAACAGTCAGCCCCATACCTTCGATGATTTCATCTATCGGGGTCGCCTGCGGAATAGCTAAATCATAGTCATAATCTAGCCCATGACTTTTCAAGAACTCCTGCACATGAAATTCGATATCGTCACAAGACAACACCAAAGTCCTGTCTTTTTTGACAGGAACACAAATATTTGGAAGGAATTTCAATTGCGCCGTTTTATTCATCGCCGTTTCCTTTCCAACATTCGCCGAAATTCTTCCCAGTCCTTTGCGGTAGCTTTTTCCTTTGCCACGCGTAGAGCGGCCCTGGCTTCGGGAACTTTATTGACATAGTCGGCGATATCCTTGGGAGCTTCGCTCTTTTCGGGGTCCGCCACCAAATCAAAGAATTGGGCCCTTTCATCGCCCTCAATTTCAAGAGCGTCGGCCATTTCGGCGAAGAAATTGCTATCATTCGGTTTGCGGTTTCCTTTTTCGATATCGCAAATATAGGCGGCAGACTTGCCCATCTTTTCGGCAAGTTTCCGGATGGTAATCCGCTTATTTTTGCGCACAGTCTCGATAAAATCGCCAAGTTTGCTCATCTCTTCTCCGAATTTCGCATGTTCGCAGAATTGCGAACATTTTGAATATACATTATAAAAACGGGATTGTCAATAGGGGAAAGGGACAAAACCTATTTTTTTTCTACTAGCTCAGCCAACGTCTTTTGAACCTCGCCAGACACACTATAGTTCTGCATAACAGACTTTACATCCAGCAAGATTCCCGCGATTCGGTGGTAAGGACGGGAATCGACTTCGCCCGGCTTTGCTTTAATGTTTTTCCAGTCTCCATGGCAATGGCCTATAAAGCGCATTTTGCAAGGACGCTTTTCAAAGCCGTCGTCCGGCGGCAATTTTGAATTATCGGCATCAAAACAATACGGCAGAACGAATGCGTTATAAATAGGCTTTGGCGGAGCGTCATTCTGAGCGGAGCCGTCAGGCGAAGTCGAAGAATCTAGGCCTAAAATTTCTTTCCAATGTGTTTCCACATACTCCGCATAAGCGATTTGCTTGCAGATTGAACCGGATGACGGCAAGTCCGTTGCAGAACCTGTCATGCCAAACTTATAGTACTTGGCGTCCAGAACATAAAGATGTTTGTCGTCCCCATCCCACATAATCGTATCAGGGCGCATGGCATAATTGGGATTTTCGTATCCGCGGACTCCCGAACTCAGATCCCATTCACAGTGCGGATTGAATTTGTCCTTGGTAACTCCTTGCGGCAATTTTCCGAAAATCTTGTCCACCATTCCTTCCCAAAGGGGAGCGAACTTGTCTACGCCAAAGAACGCTTCCGGTTCTTTGCCGTCCTCACCGTGGTTTTCCTTATCTCCCAAATAACGGACCATTTTCAACATCGCCCGGAAAAGTTCCAGATGCTTGTCTTTGAATGTCGCTGCAATTTTATCTTGGATTACTTCCGCAAATAATTCGTATTCAAACAGGAGTTCCGAATCATCGACTTCATCTTCCGAAATTCCGTAAAGAGGGCCAATCAGCCTAGCGGCTTCCTTGACGCAATACTTGTGTACCAGCGTAATCAGATTGTCTTCGCGATAGCTCGTCTTGCGCGTAATCAGGTTCAGATACACAACTTGATGGCGCCCTTCTTCGTCCTTAACAACCTGCGGCTTAATCCTCCTGATTGTACGCGGCCAACTGATTTTGCCAGAGAACCCCTTCTTGTAAATCGTTTCTGATTCCACATAATAGCCGAAATCAAGATAGTATTGCAATACCGAAAGATACGCATAGAACGGAAAATCTAATTGGGATTTTTCCAAATCTTCTTCGGTGAAATAGCTTTGCAGGGATTTATCGCTCAGCACTGCAATAAGCCTGTAGAAATCCTGCTTGCAAATATCCTCAGACGGCTTTGCCGAGCGATAACCCATCGGGAAATAGATTCTAGGCTGATTGTCCTCAATCTTTATCCCAACAAAGGACTTGTCTTTTTTCTCTTCACCCGATTTCCACGCATCATACACGCAAAAATCCGCAAAAGATGGAATTGTCTTTTGTGCAGACTCTGCGATATGTTGTGCAAGCGCGGTCATTTAGAAATTCGTCTATTTTTGCAATTTGGCTTTATCCACGTCGTTCAACTTAAAAATCTTTTCAAACGATTCAAATCCGACAGCCGTTTCAAAGGCTTCTATCAAATCCGAAAGGGAATTGATTTTATCATCTTTGATGAAAATCTCGCCAGATTTGTTGCGCTTGAAAACATCGTCCCACAGGTATTTGAGAACCTTTTCCGCAAAGTCTTCTTTCTTGATTTTGTCAACATCTCCGACCTTTTCACCGGTGATGAACCAACCACCTAAGCACTTGTCATCGGCCTTCAAAACAGCCGTCTGCGGCAGGAGAATCTTTTCATTTATCCATTCACGGAAATTGCCCCAGCAAACGCCAGTATCGTCAATTTCCGTCTTGTATTGCGCTGAATTCTCGTCCAATACATTCCGAATCATCTTTGACTTAAAGCGACGTTGGAACGCATTGTCCATTGTGAATACGTTCTGATCATTCGTATTCATCGTCGCGTAGATAGAAAGATTCGGCGGCAGACGCACGGCAGTATTGTTGATGAACTTTATTTCATCGCCATAGGGAACGCAATCATCGTATTCAATTTTTTCGGGATTATCCGTACTCTTCTGGCGGACATACGCATTTACGTCAATATTGGTGACACCGTAAGAGCTCCAACCCGTGTTGTAGATATTTCCTGAAAGCTCTTCAGGGCCGTCTTCCGGACGGATGCGGTCCAGCAGCTGGAACATCTCGCCGAAAATGGCTGCCGCATTGCCACGGTTAATTTCCTCAATAATTAGGAAAAAAGGCTCCGTCGGATTGCGATAAGCCCTGCGTACAATTTCCGCAAAAGGCCCCGGCTTAAAGCGGTATTCAACACCCCCGTTATCCGGTTTTACATACGGATAAATCTGCCCAACAAAATCCGCATTGCAGTATTCCGGATGGAACACGCAACGTACCTTGTGGTATTCCTTGTCCGTAATTCCGTACTTATCCAACTCGGCGTTGATGACCTTGTTGACTTCGTAGCTCTTGCCGCAACCGGGAACACCGTAGTAGATGATTTGAGTGGGGGTGAAAGAATTACTATTTTGATTAGATTTTACACTTGTTAATGGATTTTTGTCATTCAGAAAATCCACTATATCAGGAGTATGCTTTATGATTTTTTCTAGCGAATTTGTATCAATCAACTCTCCTTTAGAATCATAAACTTTAAATTGATTTTCCGAAGTTGGAACGCAAAGCTTTTGAATTGCACTTGGAAGAGGATCTCGTTCTGTTAATTTTCTCCATCCATTTAAGATTCCCTGTGATACCTGCATGTCTGTTAGAATTATATACTCAGCTTTTTTCCATGAAGCAGAATCGCGATTACTCACTTGCTGAGCTAAAAAGCTATCGCTATTCACAAGACTATATGTATTAGGATATGTTTCAGCTTTTGTTTCCCTAACTCCAAGTTTTTTTAACAATTGAGCAATTTCATAAGCATTCATCACACACCCCACTTTTTCAGATTCTCTTTCTTTTGTGCTTCAGGAGAACTAGCTCCCAACGGGAAGCCCATTAAGTATTCCGCATTTTTAGGAGCTGGGCGGCCAAATACTTTTTTGAAATTTCGACAACCCTGGTGTTTCATCATTGATGGGGCAGAATAATTCGCCATTGTTGTTGGCGTATGGACGAGTCCCATTTCTTCTCCATAAGTCTTCTTTATCCACGTTTTTTCTTTTTCAAAAACTTGAGATATTTCGTTTTCAGATACATCTTCTGTATATGTACCGTTTTCAATATGACGATTCACCAAAATTCTGAATGCAGACGCTGCAACAAAAGGAGATTGAGCATTGCCAACGCCCTTCAATTGTTCTCTACGGTCAGCAACAGGCACATCTGCTCCTAATTCATCTGGATTCTTGCTCCAGAATACGCCCTTGAATTTCGGAAGACTTATCACATGATTCTTAATTTTTGAAAACACCGTTTGATCTTTTACGGCCAACAACCAAAAACGATTTCTTTGATGGTCCGCTCCAAGATTAGAACAGCTTAATCGGCAGAATTGAACCTTGTATCCAGCCTTTTCCAAATCGTGCCTTGCTTTAGATATGGCTCTCAATACAACGTTTTCACCAAAAACAACAGGAGCGTTAGATTCCTTCACAAAACGAAGCATCTCCTCCCATAGATTTTTTTCGGCAATGTTTTTCCCATGAGCAGCGGTGCTAAACGCCTGGCATGGAAAACCGCCGCACAAAACATCAAATTTCCCTTTAAAGTCTTTTCCATTCAGCTCACGGAGATCGCCATATATTTCAAAGGGATTCATCCAACCGTCTTTCTGACGTTGCTTCAAAACTTTTTGGCAAAATTCACTGATTTCAACGCCCGCACAACATTGGTGCCCTAAAAGTTCACCACCATAAATTCCACCACCAATCCCCGCAAAGAGGTGGAATTCCTGTATTTTAGCTTCGTCGTTAGTCGCGACTTTTTTCTGGGCCATCATTCGCTCCGTGTTGAAAGTGAACGAGTTCACTCTCGCGGGAGCGATGCGCCGGGCCTGGTTTCAGGAGCCGCTTAGCGGACAAAAGAAAAGGCGGGGAGCATTGCTACTCCTCGCCCGAAAGCGCGACATTTTCAAAAAAGAATACAACAACCCGCATTAACGCCTTGTCGGTACGGCCCTTCGGCGGTTCGTCCCTTCGACAAGCTCAGGGAACTTATACCGACTTCAGGGGCTTACAAAGGCGCCACCATCCCGAGCGGGTTCAGTACGCCCAGGACACAATACACCCGTGGCCTTCACGGGCGGCTTGCGAGTAATTGTCTTATTCCTTGTATTCTGAAAGTGTCTAGTTTCCAAATGAGGGACAAGAGCAAAACTCAGCGAGTGTTCGCTCCCGTTCCAACATCAACATCATGCTTTTTCTGGAAACAAAAAAGGCGTGGAGTTGAATGCACTTACCATCTGGAGGCCTAGACTGCCCGAATACAATAAGCACAAACAACTCACGCCCCAAAAGGCCGCAAGGCAACATAAAACAAATACAATTTGTCTACGAGCCAAAACGATGCGGCAAGCTGAGCCTGTCGCAGACGTGAGCGTTCGCCTGTTCTCCGCATTCATGAAAGTGTCTAGTTTCCAGATGGAGAACAAGAGCAAAAACTCTATTTGCCTTGAAATATAGATTATTCCGCTGTCAAAAGATGACTTCTGACAAGTCTGAGGTGACAAAAAGTTGGATGCCACTCCAAAAAAGGGATTTCGCCTTGGTTTGACTAGTTTACTACATTCTCAGAAGGGTGGGTTCAGCAATGCCGCAAATCTTTAAGATAGGCTCTTTTTGGGTTTAATGAATTACTGTGCGAGGAGCGCTTTCGCCGGGATGTGGAACCAGTCGGGCCTGAATTCCAGTTCGTAGCATGCTTCGTAGACGGCCTTGGCGAGAATATGGGGCTGGGCGGCGGCCTGCAGGTGTTTCGGGTCGATTCCGCGTTCGGCGGCGTAGCCTTCCATGAATGCCTTTTCTGCGGTGGCGCAGTCGCGGCCGCCGGTGGCTGCGGCGTAGCGGAAGCTGCGGAGCATTCCGGCGATGTCGACGGCGGGGGAGCGCAGCCTGCGCCGGTAGGCGAGGGTACGGGAGGGTTCCCCCTCGAAGTCGAGAATCTTGAATTTGGAGTCGTCATCGCCGGGGGCGCTTTCGGGGAGGCGTTCGCGGATAAGGACCTGGCCCAGGTGGTAGTCCCCGTGGATGCGCTGCGGGGCGAGATTCCCGGTCTCGAGGCCCCGCGCTTCGGTTCCCATGCGGGCGAATGTCCCGCGCAGGGAATCCATCGATGCTAGGAGCTGGTTTGCCAGCGGGTCTTCGCTTGCTTTGAGCAGGCGTTCGAGCTTGTCGAAGGGCGGGGGCTCGTTCCCGACGTCAGTGCCGGGGAGGTCCTTGAGGGCGGCGTGCATGCGGGCGGTCGCCTTGCCGAGCGCCGCTGCCTCGCCGGCGTCCATCTTCTCGCAGAAACGTTTCCAGGCGTCGTGCGCGTTGTCGACCATTTCTTCCAGGACGCCGATCGCGTATTCCTCGCCGGAATTTGCTTTGTAGAGGCATTCCCCGTAGAGTTTCGGGGAGGTGCATGCGCCGAAGCTGTTCAGGTGGCGCAGGATTTCGGCTTCGGGGTGGATTCCCGCCTGTAGCCGACGGTACAGTTTGAAGATGCTGTGGCCGGGGACGAAGAACGACGAGTTGCTCTGTTCCCCCGGGAACGTTTTTGCGCCGAGCAGGGTCCCTTGCCCTGCGCATTCTTCGGCTTGGCCGTCTTTGCGGGTGCGGGCGCCCAGGAAGACGAACTTTCCCCTTTCCCCGTGGAATTCGCGGCTGTCGGAATTTCCGGCGAATCCGGCCTCGAGGATTGCCCCCATGCGGGCCTCGTCCTTGACGGTGGCGTACTTGTCGGTCTCGCCGTCTGCGAATGAGACTTCTAGCAGGGCAAGTTCAATGCCGCCGATTTCTGCGGAATCCGCCACGCGGACGGCCGAGACGGGCCGGTTCCTGCCCATGAACCAACGCCTGCTGCGGATTGTCTCGATGTCGGTTGAACCCTGCATTGTGCTGTGCCTAGCGACCCGGGTTGGGTAGCGGGAGGAAGTAGCCCTGGCTGCGGAGGGTGGCGAGCGCCTTCAGGCGGTTGGGGACGGTCTCGTCGGGGAAGGCGTCGATGACGAACTGGGGAATGCGTTTTTGGGGCCGGAAGGCGAGCGGGATGTCGGCATAGTCGCCCAGCTGCCAGGCGACTAGGAGCTTGTCTAGGAAGTCTCCCCAGGGGAAGTCGTCGGCTGTCTTGAGTGTAAATTGGGCCGGTTTCTTTGCGTCGCGCCCGGTAAGCAGGAGCGAACCGTCGCGGAAGCAACAAGAAAGCGCAGCCAACCGTTCCTCGTTGGAGGTGGCGGGCTGCGCCGGAATTTTAACGATAATGTCCAATTTTTGAACCCGTGCTAGGCGGCCATGAGGTCGCGCTGGATCTGGGCGTACTGGTACATGGATATGGACGTTATCTTGATTATCAAGTCACGGGCGAGACCAGCTTTGATCAATGCCCGCACGTAACTGAGCTTGTCTATATCTGGAGACGTCATTGTTTTAACCTCGCTGGTTAGTTTCTGTTAACAATAATAATAAGATATTTTTAAGGAAAATGCGAGGGGTTTTAGGTGAAAAAATGTGCAGTAAAAAGCCCCTTTGGAAAGGTTGCTTGCTTTAATCTTTTGATGCTTAACAAGTTAACGTAATGAATATTTTTGTTTACAAACGAAATAAAATGAAGACCGTGTGATAAAAATCATTCTAAACGGCAAATCCGGCGTCCTTCAGTGCGGGAATCCTTCTCCTGAACGTCTGCACCTTCTTGATGTCGAGTTCTGCCTTGAGGACGGTTTCGGCTTCGCCGGCACATGCAACGGTGTTCCCCTCGGGGTCGATGACGAGGGAGTTGCCCGCATAGGCGTTCCCGCCGGCGTCCAGACCGCAGGCGTTTACTGCGACGACGTAGCATTGGTTCTCTATGGCTCGTGCGCGGAGGAGGGCTTCGAAGTGTGTTACGCGGCTCTTGGGCCATGCGGCCTGCACTGTAATCAGGTCGATGCCGCGGCAGACTGCCGCACGGTAGGTTTCCGGGAAACGGAGGTCGTAGCAGATGGTGGGGGTAATGCGCCAGCCTTCCGCTTTGAATAAAGTAACCTTTTTGCCGGCACTGATGGAGCTCTGTTCGCGGAGGAACGGGTGCATCTTGTCGTACCCGGCGAATTCAGTCGCCCGCCCCGGAATGTAGACGCTGCTGTGATTGGTCAACGAGCGGCCCTTCTTGGCAATACCTGCGCCGATGACGGTGCAGCCGGTCTTGTTGGCGAGGTCAGAGAGAAACTTGGCGGTCTCTCCGGAGGCGTCCTTGAATACTTCGGCGGAACCGAGGGTGTCATGGGGGAGGTATCCCGTGGCGAACATCTCGGGGAACAGGATGATGCCGCCTTTCTTTACGGCTGCCTTGCGGACAAGAGACGCAGCGTGCTTCAGGTTGCGTGTTTTTTTGCCCGGAATGGACTCCATCTGGATTAAATAAACTTTCAGCATTGCCAAAATTTAATAACGTTGTGCCCGAAAACCCAATTTTTCTATTTTATACTCTATGAAATTCCGCTCCGTTCTTTGGATTTTAGCTTTTTCTGCAGTTTGTGTATTTGCGGCGACCCCGACCACCATCATTGGTGTTGTCCTAGAATCCGAATCGGACTTGCCCATCAAGGGTGTGAAAATTACTTACCGTAGCGGCAAGGTCGTGGGCGAGACGAATTCCGATGGCCGGTTCGAGTACGACGTGGATTCCAAGAACGCTTCGCTCGTGTTCAGCAAGGACGGGTACGACAGTGTTTTTGTGGACCTGCAGGATTTTGCTGACCTGCTGGACATGGTGGTCTCGCTTGTCCCCAACGTGCGCGACCTCGGGTCGAGTACCGTGATTGGCGGTGGCGAGCCCGTGAAGTGGGAACCGGAACGCACGGTGAAGGTCGAGTCGCTGGAAGATGCTGCCGGCATGCGCTTCGACTTGACGGAACATTTGAGTCAGATGCCCGGCATTTCGGGCCAGAAGGATTTCTCCAGCGCCCTGTATTACGAAGGTTCCCGTGCGGGTGACGTGGCCTACCATTTGGGACAGCTCCGCATCCCGAACATGCGACACCTGGATGTCGGCTTCCCGGGCAACCTTTCCGTGGTGAACCCGCATATCCTCAGCGGGATCGAGATTCACGACCACTACGGTTCCGGTCCGCTGGGGCAGGGACTTGCGACGTCGGTGCAGTACATTCCCGAACAGACTCCGGGAGATTGGGGAGTCAAGGGGGCCGTGGGCCTTACCGTCCAGGAAGTCGTGCTCGACATGCCGTGGTTCTTCTGGGATTCCTTCAGGATCTCGTTCCGCCGCCTGGATCCCGACATGCTCAAGAACCTGGGCGAAAAGTTCTTTACCGAGTTCCGCAAGCGCGACGCGGGTTGCGATAACGATGACGATTGCCGCGTCAAGTCCTCCGACCCGTTCGACCTTTCCGCCTTTGACGTGTATGCGCAGTTGAACGGCTCCGATTCCCTGGGTGACACCTGGGCGTTGCGCACGCTGTACAGTTCCGATGAGTACGCCATCCGGCAGGATACGGCGACCAAGATGGACGAGGTGAATTCCGTGAACATCATCTCGGGCGAGCAGGAATACCTGGTGCTCGGCGCCGAGTACAATTCGCGCTTCGGTACTAGCGTGCATGCGGGTTTTGTCCGGGAATACCTGAGCGATACGCTCCGCGATACGACGGGGTTCCGCAACCTCACGAACAGGGACCTGGGACAGACTTCGTTCATCGACGGATACGAACAGGTTCATTCTACGATCAGCGGCGGCCTGAGTAAGGGCTTCAACGGGAGCATCCTGGGTGCCGGTCTGAGTGGTGCGGTTCTTTACGAGCAGCAGATTATCGAGCGCAGCTATCCCGAGTTCGGCGGGACGGTATCGGATGACTACCAGACGGGCGTGCTCTCTGGTTCGGGCCGGTTCGACTGGAACACCGACTATAGCCGTTACATTCTTTCTGCCGGTGCCGTGGCTGACGCCGTTGACCACAATGCGCAGCCGACGGGCTCCTTGGACGCAGACGTGAACCTTTCCCGTGCGGATTCCGCCTACTGGCACGTGTTCGGCAACACTGCCTACCGTAGCGACTGGAAACCCTATTATGACAACGGTGACCTGACGGGACGCCTCGAGACGGGAACGTCCGCGAAGCTGGGCTTTGGTTACCGGTCCAAGTATTTCGATGGCCAGGTGGCCGGTTACGGGCGCTACTATGCCGACCCGTTGCTGCCGATGCCGAAAGCGTTCGCCTATTACAGGGACGTGACCCCGGTGGATTACGCATGGTCGATGGGCGGCGGCGTGAAGGTGGAATGGAAGACTTCCCACCACTTCTCGCTCTCGACGAACGTGAATTCCGTGTACGGCGAATACGAACTGGAGGATGGTACCTCGATCCCCTGGGAAGCGAACGCCCGCCTCGACATGCTTTCTCATTTCCGCTACTACCCGCGCAAGGACTCCGTAGTGTCCGTCATTCTGACTCACCATGCGTTGTACCATCGTCCGCTATATTATTACTCCGTTATGCCGTCCTCCTTGGATGGAGAGAACGGGAAGACGAGCCGCACGAACGGGACACGCCGCCTGCGTGACCTGAACGAGTTTACGGACCTCTACCGCACCGACGTGCGAATCAACCTCGATATCACGACGAGCAAGTATTTCTTCAAGAATGCCCGATTCTACCTGGAACTTGACAACATCTTCGCGAAACTCGATGTGGATGCTCTTGAATTCCTTGGCTCGCAGAATGCTCGCGAACGCTCCTGGGTGACGCAGGACAACAATGATAAAACTTCGGATGGCTACGATCTGGTGCCGTTCATGGCGAAGGGCATGGGCATGTATTTCCAGTTCGGCGTGGAAGTGCAGTTGGGAATTTAGGGGCTAGAATTTAGAGACTAGAGGCTGAGAGCCTTGTGGTATGAGATTCGTTTTATTGCTCTTATGCTTGTGTGTGGTTGTGTGGTCGCATGAGACGGATAGTTTATTCGTGCCGAAGAAGCCCGCGAAGCCGGTGCGCTTTTGCAAGGCGGCAAAGCAGTGGGTGGAATATGCCAAGGCCGATTCCAACCTGGTCGAGATCACGTACATGAAGGGGCTGCGCATGGACTTGCGCTATGCGACATTCGACAACGTCACCGGACACGATCTTTACTGCGGGATTCGCCGCGCCTTTATCCACAGGGATGCCCTGCCCAAGCTGAAACGCGCCATTGCACTGCTGAAAAAGGAAATGCCCGGATACAGCATCGTTGTCTTTGATGCGGCGCGCCCGCTCTATGCGCAGGGCGCACTCAAGCGCTCGGTGGCGGGGACGCCCTACTCGAACTACGTGTCTTCGGGAAAGACGGGCGGGTTGCACAATTACGGGCTCGCGCTTGACATCGGCGTTGCCGATAGCGCGGGCGCATTGCTCGACATGGGGGCGGACTTCGATTCCTTCGAACGCTGTGCCGGCGAGGTGGGCGAGGCCGATGCATTGAAGTCGGGACGCCTTACGCAACAGCAGGTCGACAACCGGAACAAGCTTCGCAACATCATGAAGCGCGCGGGCTGGGTACCGCTAGGCAGCGAATGGTGGCACTTCAACGCGTATACGCGCACGTACACCCAGGAACACTATCCGCTGTTTCCGATGTGAGGAGAGAGGCTCGAGGCTCCAGGTACGAGGCACGAAACTTAAGATGATTAAATTAAATGTCTTCCCCGACTTGGTCGGGGACCTCCTTCTTATTAGAACAAAAGGAGATGCCCGCCTGCGCGGGCATGACATTCCCCTAACCACTTCCTACTTCCTGCTTCCTACTTTCTACTATTTACTAACCACTAAGCCCAAACCCCTTCACACTCGCTCTTTTGAGCCTGTCGTTCAGGGCCATGCCCACGCCGACGTTGGGGATGGGGTCCACAAGAATCAACGCATTCTCGGGCTTGTCGAGGTCGTGCATGAAGGCGTACAGGTTGGCTGTCGCCTCGGCCATGTCACCGGTTTCGGACAAGTTAACCGTTGCCGGAATGGGGCCGGGTTGCATGCCGAATGCGATGCGCACGGTGTTTGCGGGGAGTTTGTAGCCGGCGGGGATTTCGCCGAAGTAAAGCGGGACTTGCGGGCGGTAGTGCGTATCGCATTGGCCTGGCGCCGCCATAGGCTGGCCGGGCTTGCTCGTGGATTCCTTCACGTCTACGCTGCCGAGCACCTTCGCGAACATCTCCGGCGTGATGGCGCCAGGCCGGAGCACCGTCGGGCTCCCGGCAAGCGAGATGATGGAACTCTCGACGCCCACCGAACACGGGCCGCCGTCGACGATGCCCGCGATGCGGTCTGCAAGCTGTGCTGCGACATGCTCTGCGGTTGTCGGACTCACGTGCTTGAACAGGTTCGCGCTCGGGGCGGCAAGCGGCAGTCCCGATTCCTTGATGACCTGCTGGGCCACAGGATGGTTCGGGAAACGCACCGCTACGGTGTCGAGCCCGCTCGTGCAGAGGTCGGGAATGCATTCCTTCTTGGGCAGGATCATGGTCATGGGGCCGGGCCAGTAAGCTTCGGCTAGTCTGTAGGCGCTATCGGGAATCTCCCGCGCGATGTCGGTGAGTTGCGCAATGTCTGCAATGTGTACGATGAGCGGATCGAACGTCGGACGTTCCTTGGCTGCAAAAATTTTCGCGAGCGCCTTGGGCTCGAAAGCATTGCCGGCAAGACCATACACGGTCTCTGTCGGGATGGCGACAACCTCGCCGGCCTTGAGCAGGCGGGCGGCTTCGCTGACACTTGTCCATGGAGGAAATTTCATTATGGCACAAAAATAAAAAAGGATGGCGTTGCTGCCATCCCTTGAATTGCGATGTGCGCCCTGCGCTTATGCTTCAGTGGCTTCGGCCGGGGCTTCTGCCTGGTCCTTGCGCCCGAAGGCGAATACCTGGTCGCATGCCGCGTTGAAGCGTTTCCAGATCTTGTCGGACTGGTCGCGAGGAACCGCACCGACTTCCTTCCACAGATGGCGCAAGTGCTTGACCTTGTTCATGGAAACACCCACGGTCTGTTCGTTCAGGTCGGTGAGCAGGTCTTCGGCCTGTTCGCAGAGCAAAACCTTCTTCTGCAGGTTGTTCTGGCGGGCCTGTTCCTGAATGTCCAGCTGGTCGCGGCGGCGCGTGAAGAAATCGTCGCAGGCTTCGCGGAACGTCTTGTGGATGAGCAGGTCGTCGATACCGCAGCTGCCCAGGGTGCGCCATTCTTTCTGGATGTCGCGCACAGCTTCGGCGAGCTGGTTGCTGCCGGCGCTTTCGGCGAACTGGCGAACCTTCTCGATCATGTCCTGCTTCTTGACCTTGATCTCGTCGAGCTGCTTACGGAGGACATCGTCCTTTTCTGCGCAGCGTCCGAGGAACTGGTTGATGGTCTCGTTGAAGCGGTCGCTGATGCTTTCTACGGATTCCTTGGGCACCATGCCGATGGTCTTCCATTCGGCTTCGATAGACTTGACTGTCTCGATGAGCTCGGACGTAATGTTGTTCATGTCGAGCGCTTCGAGCTTTTCGCAGAGGGCCTGCTTGGCTTCGAGGTTCTTCTGCTTCGATGCGTCCATCTCTTCAAAGTGGGCGCGCTTCTTCTCGAAGAAGGAATCGCATGCGGTGCGGAAGCGGGTCCAAATTTCGTCGGACTTGCTCTTGGGCACAGGACCAATTGCCTTCCATGCTTCCTGGAGATGTTTTAGTTTGTTTGAAGTTGCGTTCCAGTCGCTGGATTCCTTGATGGCTTCGGCTTCTTCGCAAAGCTTGACCTTCTTCTCGTAGTTCGCTTCGCGGGCCTGGTCTTCTTGCTTCAGATTTTCCTTGTGCTGGGCGTAGAAGGCGTTTGTCACGGCCTTGAAACGGTCGAACAGTGCGGCCATCGCTTCCTTGGGCACCATGCCGATGGACTTCCAGTTTTCCTGGATTTCCTGCATGGCCTTGAACTTGTCCTTCCAGAACATTTCCGTGTTGGCGACGAGTTCTTCGGCCTTCTGGCAGAGTTCTTCCTTGGCTGCCAGATTCTTCTGGCGTTCAGCCTGCTGTTCCTCGATGAACGGTGCGCAGTTTTCTCTAATCTTGTCGCACAGGCCCTGGAACTTTTCGCGGTACTCGTTAAGCTTGGCCGGTGAGATAGGACCGATCTCGCGCCACTTGCTGCTGAGGTCGCGGAGCTTGGAAAGCACGGCCTGGCTCGGAGTTTCGTTGCTGAGCGTTTCCATCTCGGCAAGAATTTCGTCGCGGTCCTTTTCGTTATGCCAGGATTCCCATTGCTGCATTTCCTGGAAGCGTGCGGTTGCGCTCTTGTATTCCTGCCACAGGTCGTGGTACTTGAACTTCTGTTCGCCGACGATAGATTTCCATTCCTGGAACGTCTCGCGGAGTTTCTTGTTG
This sequence comes from Fibrobacter sp., assembly GCA_017649565.1. Lineage (GTDB taxonomy): Bacteria > Fibrobacterota > Fibrobacteria > Fibrobacterales > Fibrobacteraceae > Fibrobacter. The sequence continues at coordinate 80,019 of JAGCGO010000067.1, forward strand.
ATTTCCTTGAAGTTTTCGTTCTCGTTGATTGCCTTGACCTTCTCGATCAGTGCAGTGAGCTTCACCTTGTTTTCGGCGATGGTCTTTTCGGCGTTCTCGTTGAACGTGGCAATCTTTTCGCTGAGCTTGTTGCGGAGTGCGTTATAGCTCTGGAGAATCGGGTCAGCGCCTTCGAGGAGCGGGAGCTTTTCCCATTCGCGCACGATGGCGTGGAGATACTTGGATGTGTTCTCGCTCGTGTCGGTGTCGGCCAGCGCCTGGAGGCGTTCCAGCAGTTCCGGACGGGACGATTCCTTGTCGGCGTTTTCTTCGCTGTTCAGCTGGTTTTCGACCAGTTCCCTCTTCAGGTCCTGGGCCTTGAAGAATGCCTGGTTGAAACGCTTGATGCTGGCGGCGTCCATGATGGACTTGTTCGCATTCCATTCTTCGATAATGGCTTCGATGCGATCGCCCTTTTCCTTGGCGCCTTCTTCGTTGAGCAAGGACTCAAGTTCCTCGAGAATTTCGGTGAGGTGCTGCTTCTTGGCCTGCAGTTCCTGTTCGGCCTTGAGCGCTGCAATTTTTGCCTCGTTTGCTTCGTTGCAGAACTTGATAAAACTTTCGTGAATCTTGTCGAGCGTCGCTTGGGCTGGACCCATACCCAAGGTCTGAGCTTCTTCCATCAGGGCTTCGAATTGCGAGCGGATGGCCAGGGGATCTTTCTGGGCGGCGAAGTGATGAGCTTGCTGGATGAGGGCTTCGCGCTTGCTGAACAGGAGTGCGGCGGCCTTCTGACCACCGTCCTTGGCTTCCTTGGCCGCGCGGAGCTTTTCGGCGGCCATCTTGCGGATGGATGTGTGCTTGGAGTTCTTGATGATGTCCTGGAGTGCGTTTTCAGATTCGATGCGCTCGAATGCAGCCTTGGCCACGCTTTCCTTGGGATCGCGGTTGGCGGCATAGGAGAGAAGAGACTGCTTGGTGCACTTCTTTACGAGTTCGAGCCTGAGTTCAGAAGACTTCATGGACTTGAGCAGTTCTTCGGCGTAGCGTGTGTCCTTCAGTTCGTCAAGCTGCGCAATCATATCGGGGGTTGCGGCTTCGCGGAAGTCTTTAAGCGTCTTGGTGATTTCTTCGAAATAGCGTGTCTCGGCCAGGCGGCGAACCATTGCTTCGGTGTCGTTCTTTGAAATTTTCAGAAGAGTAGAGGCAATGGTTAGTTTCTTGATGGCAGCCAATCTTACGTCCTTGTCCTCGTCGCGCAGGGCGATGTTTTCAAGGATGTCTTGATGCTGAGAATTCAACTCGTCAATCGCCTCAATGCGCTTTTCGGGGTTGGAATTCTGCCATTTCGGTTTAAATGCGTCCAATAAGCTCATAGTAAACTCCAGGGAAGATCAGGCCCTATGTGAACCTGTGAATCATAATCTAATTAAAAGAATATTAAAAAATTTTAAAAAACTTTTATTTTGTAGGGTTTGATGCTATTTTTTAGCCCAATGTCGAAACGGATCCCCAAAACACAAGCCCCCGAGGCGGTCAGGACGAAGGTGCAGGCTTCTTCCCTGGCGGAGTTCTGCGAGGTGTACATCCCGCAGGCCCCGTCTGTGTTCACTTACGGGGTTCCCGAGGGTGCCCAGTTGAGACGCGGGAGCGTGGTCTGGGTCCAGTTGGCCAACCGCAAGAAACCGGTGCTCGCGCTCGTGTCGAAGGTGACTTCGGTGCGCCCGGAATTCGACGTGCGCTGCGCCTATCCCCATGCTTCCGGGTACGTCTTCAGTGAACGCTACATGGAAATGCTGGAATGGACTTCGCGCTATTACGTCAGCTCGCCGATGAAGGCCCTGGACGTTTTCTGGCCCGCCGATTTCGAGAAATATTTGGATGCGCTTGCCATGGATGCGGGGGATGCTCCCGTGGATTCTCCCGATGAAGCTGTTGCCGATAATCCGGCTCCGGAGCGACCCGATGTGCCGCCCTTGACCGAGGAACAGAAGGTGGCTGTTGATTCCTTGACGGCCGACCTTTCGGGGAAGGGCTTTCGCGGGACGCTGTTGCATGGCGTGACCGGTTCGGGCAAGACGCGCGTGTATCAGGAACTGGCTTGGGAGGCTTTGTCCCGTGGGTTGAAAGTCTTGATTCTCGTTCCGGAAATCGGGCTTACGCCGCAGACTTCGCAGCGTTTCGAGGACTTTTTGCATGTGCCCGTGCAAGTGCTGCATTCCGCACTTTCCGCTCCCAAGAAGCGTGCGGCCTATGTCTCCGTGTTGCGCGGGGATGCCCGTGTCGTGCTCGGGACGCGCAGCGCTATCTTGGCTCCCTTCGATTTTGACGTCGTCATTTTGGACGAGGAACACGATACGTCCTTCAAACAGCAGGATCCGGCTCCGCGTTACCATACCCGCGAACTGGCTTACCACGTGGCGCATAAGTACGGAGCCTTGGTCGTTCTCGGCAGTGCCACGCCGAGCCTGGAAACCTACCGTAACGCTGTTTCGAATAACTTAAAGCTTTTGAAGTTGAAAAACCGTGCGACATCGGCGCCGCTTCCCGACGTGCGTATCATAAACATGGGCAAGGTGTGCCAGCAGAAAGGCCTCATGTTGTCGCCCACCCTTCGCGACGCCTTGGTCGAATGCGTTACTGCCGGGGAACAGTCCATAGTGCTCATGAACCGCCGAGGTTACTCGAAGATCCGCGTGTGCAGTGAGTGTGGCGAGACACTCTACTGCAAGCACTGCCATGTCCCGCTAGTTTATCACAAACAGTACGGTTCCCTGATGTGCCATTACTGCGGACTGCTCTACCCGGTGAATTCTCCGTGCCATTCCTGCGGTGCTGGAACGTTCGAATTTGTCGGTGGTGCCATCGAGAAACTGGAAGAGGAAATCGCCGAGTGGGTGCCCGGTGCGAAGGTCATTCGTATGGACCGCGACACGACGCAGAACGTGGGCTCCGTTGAAAAAATTCTGGATGCGTTCCGCAACCGCGAGTACAACATCTTGCTCGGAACGCAGATGGTCGCAAAGGGTCACGATTTCCCGGGTGTAAGCCTGGTAGGTATCGTAGGTGCCGACAGCGGTCTTGGTTTGCCGGACTTCCGCAACACGGAACGTCTGTTCCAGTTGCTGAGTCAGACTGCCGGTCGTGCTGGTCGTGCGCATGGTGGCAACGTGCTTGTGCAGACGCTCAATCCCGACGAGCCCGTGATGCGGTTTGCCCTGCAGCACGACTTTGTCGGCTTTGCTGACTGGGAAATGCGCAACCGTCGTGAGGCGTGCTATCCGCCGTTCTGCAAACTGGTGGAGGTGTCGTTCGGCAGCAAGGACGAAAAGCTCCTGCGCGAAGCGGTGTCTCGCGTGGAATCCCTGTGCCGTGCGGAAAAGTCGATGACGGTGATGGGCCCGGTGGATGCGTTTGTCCCGGTCGTGCAGAACGTGCGCTGGGCAAAACTGTATTTGAAAACGAACGAGCTTACGCCCGTTCGTCGAATTCTTTGGCCCGTCGTGAACGTCGCGAAACCGTGGATTCCGGGCGTAGAGATCAAGGTGGAAATAGAATAGCCAGAGTTATCGGTTCTTAAGAATCGCTCTCAACTCGTCGGCGGCCCTTTCGAGGTCGTCGTTGATGATGGTGTATTCGTACTTGCCTTTTGTCTTCGCGAATTCCATTTCCTTCTTGGCGTTTTCGAGACGCAGCCGGATGACGTCTTCGGAATCGGTGCCGCGCCCGCGTAGGCGGCGCTCCAGTTCCTCTTCGCTCGGCGGGAGGATGAGGATGCCTGTTGCGTCGGGGTAGACCTTGTCGAAGTTCACCTTGCCGAACACATCGAGGTCGAAGATGACGCGCTTGCCCTGACGGAGCATGTCCTCGACAAAGAATTTGGGCGTACCGTAGTAGTTGCCGTGGACTTCGTTCCATTCGATCAGGCCGTCTTCCTTGATCAGCTTCTCGAACTCTTCCTTTGTTTTAAAGAAGTAGTGGACGCCGTCCACTTCACCTTCGCGCGGCTTGCGCGTTGTGGCCGAAATGGAATACACGATATCGGGGAATTCCCCGATGACCTTGTCCTTGAGGGTAGTCTTGCCAGCGCCGCTCGCGGCACTCATCACGAAAAGTTTGTTTTTCATAGACTGTGTTTGTTACTAGTTGCTAGTTACTAGTAACGCTTTGAAAAAACATTCTAGTAACTTTTCTCTCGTCTCTCGTCTCTCGTCTCTAGTCTCTAG